>NZ_JBMKGI010000001.1:0-863333 GCF_049238885.1 Enterobacter cloacae complex sp. BZL2005
TCAGACACCGTCTGAATTTGCAGCGGGCTGGAGAAAGGGTCATTCTGAGAATGAAGATTCCGACGTTACTAACTGAGTGTTGTATCTAATCGTGGGGGCAGGTCAGGCGTTTTTTACCCTATACTGTGCCAGTATCAAAAACCGAACAGAGCAGGTGCAACATGGAAATTGATCTCGATAACTTAGTTTTTAACGGTCTGGATGAAGCGGAAGAGCGTAACGCAGAACGTCTGGACGATGCGGATAAAAAAGCGCAGGCGATTATTGCCGACGACGACTGCGGCGACGCCTGCAAGATCTGACAAAAAAGCACCGGAAAACCGGTGCTTTTTTCATTGCGGGGAAGATTACAGCTCAGGCGTCTTTTTAAACCCCGTTAGCATCAGAACCAGGCTTTCTGATGAAGACGCCGGTTCGAACTGGTAATGATTCCCCTGGCGGTCACCGCCGATATACCACGAGATTTCGGTTTTTCCTTCCGCCAGCGCCTTGCGCACGGCTTTGTCCACGTTCACCATCCGGTATTCACGAGAATGGTTCAGATAGAGCACTGCGTCGGAGCGATAGTTACAGGCCGGACGCGAGGCCCATCTTACGGTAGCAGGATCCCAGTCATTGCTGGCCGGATAGAAGAAGATCTGATCGGCACCGTTAGTTTCCACTTTGCCGCCATAAATCCGCACGCGGTATGTAAACTGCGAAGGATCCTGCCCGGCAGGCAGAGGGGGAATGTGGAACTTCACCAGCGACAGCGTTTCGCTGTTTTTCGTGCGCCCCCCGTTCTGCCAGTTATCCTGCACCAGTAAAACCTGCGGTTCGGGCTGGGAGAGGTCTGGCTCCAGGCTGCTGAGCCAGACGTTGGCCTTCGCTCTGGAATAACCATACGGGACGGTGGTGCCACAATCTAACCCGCGGTTCATGCACAGGTCCGTCATAAAGCGCGCGGCGTCTTCCGTCCAGCCGTTCATAAAATCTGCATGCGCCGTATACAGGCTACCCCACCGCTCTTCTCGCTCATCGCCGTGCATGATGGGGTCCATGGAGAGCTGCACTTTGCTGGTATCAAGCGAGCTAATCGTCGGGAGTACGTAAGCAATGTTCATGTTCACGGTGGGAATTTTCACCGGGAAGGTGGACGGGCACTGCCCCTTGACGTCGTAGGTGGCGTTAATCAGACCATGGGCAGGCTTCAGGTTCACTCCATCCCAGCAGTTAGGAAACTGAATGCCGATATTAAACTGCACGGCATCGTTCGCCTTGCGCAAGCCGCAAACCTCACCGGTTTTGGTGGTGTAACCCTTGCCGTTGGCACATAAAAAGGTGATATGTGGATTCGGCGCACTACCGTGATGGTCGCCCGCCAGCAGCGACAGCCCCGCCGGGAAAGGGTGTAGCGGCCAGGCGTCCACGTTCGATGCCTGATAATAGGTTTTTTGATACGCCGGTTTGACGACCGTGCCGTCAGGCAGGCGAAGCGAAGGTGCCCAGTAGGCAGAGCTGTCGGCTTTGTTATCGCAGGTGGTCTTTTCATCCCGGCGCAGGGATTCACGGCTGGAGTCAGCATCCGTTTGCACGTTGCCGAAGAAGTCGTGCAGCATGGCCTCGTTGGGCATGCCGTACATCATAATGGCGTCATCGCCAAGGGTATGGGAATAGCCGCAAACAACATGCGCCTGCGGTGCGGCGTGTGCCGCATGAACTGTGAAAAGTAGCGCAGGGACAGAAAGCGCGCGTGTTAACGTGGTCCGTTTCATCATTTTCTCCATGACTGAAAGGACACATTGGTAACAAAAGCGGGCTAATTAACCGAATGATTCAGAGCGTACTTTTCCGTCTTTTGAGGCTTTACAGACGTCACGCACACCTCATTCCAGTACGTTTCGCGCGTGCGGCGCAGTTCAGCGTGGCGTTTTATCATGGAACCACTCCGGGTCAATGTTGGCAACGTCTACGCCATACAGGCTGGCGACAGGCAGTATCGACTCAAGAACACGTTGCGCGCTGTTCTCCGCATTCGCTGGTCGGGTCGCAAAAAACCTCCGTAACGTGCTGATCCATTTTTTCATCGTCTTACCCTCTCTCGCCGTATCTGCCTTCAGTTAAGCACCCCACTCCCGTGCAGGGGAAATACCAAAATCCACTGTCGATGTGCAGGATCTGCAAATAGCGCCCCGTCCTTTTCACGCTTCATTAACACCTTGTTCACTAATGCTTTTTTGCTCATAGCAAAGAACGATTTCTTATTTGGCGATAGCTTTCCCTTATGGGAGCGTAACGGGGTAAAACAAAAACAACGGGATGGCGTATGACTATGGCAGCAAAAATGAAAGGGTTTAAAAAACGGACGCTGGTTCTGGGCGTAGTGGCAGCCTGGGGCCTGTTTTCAGCGCAGGCGCAGGCCGATCAGCTGGCGGATATCAAGGCAGCAGGGGTGGTGAAAGTCGCCACGTTTGATGCCAACCCGCCGTTTGGCTCGATTGATGCCAAAACGCATGAGATCGTGGGTTACGACGTGGACTTCGCCAAAGCGCTGGCAACATCGCTCGGCGTGAAGCTTGAACTGGTTGCCACCAATCCGGCCAACCGCATTCCGCTGCTGCAGTCCGGCAAAGCCGACCTGATCGTGGCGGATATTACTATCACCCCAGAACGCGCACAGGTCATTGATTTCTCGACGCCTTACTTCGTTACCGGCCAGCAGTTCCTCGTTCCGGCGAAATCTCCGGACAAGCTCGATGACTACAGCCGGGCGCGCATTGGCGCGGTCAAAGGCACGACGGGCGAGCAGGCGCTGCACCAGCGCTTCCCGCAGTCCCGCGTCCTCTCTTATGACGATATTCCGCTGGCGCTGACCGCGCTGCGCAACGGCAACGTACAGGCCATCACTCAGGACAGCACCATTCTGGCCGGTCTGCTGGCGCAGGCGCCGGATAAAGCCAACTTCAAAATCCTGCCCGACCTGCTCAGTAAAGAAGAGATTGGCGTGGGGGTGAAGAAAGGTGAAACGGCGCTGCTGAAAGCCGTCAACGATGAGCTGGTCAATCTCGAGAAGAACGGCCAGGCGGCAAAAATCTACGACGTCTGGTTTGGTCCAGGCACCCCAGCCCCACAGCCTCGCGCCTTTAAAATAGAAGCTAAGTAATATGCTCTCAGGTTTATTTTCACACTCCGCGGCCGGTGCCGCGGATTTTTCACATCTGGAACAGGCCAGCGTCGAGTTTCGCCACGTGGACAAACGCTACGGTGACCATCAGATTTTAAACGACATTAACCTCACCATCACGCCCGGTGAAGTGGTTGCCATCCTCGGCCCGTCGGGTTCCGGTAAATCCACCCTGATTCGTCTTATCAACCAGCTTGAACCCCTGAGCGGCGGGGAGATCCTGGTCGACAACAAGCCTACCGGCAGGCTCTCCGGTAGCGGGCTGCGCCAGCTGCGAAGCCGCGTGGGGTTTGTGTTTCAGCAGTTCAATCTTTATGCCCACCTCACCGCCAGCCAGAACATCACCCTGGCGCTTGAGCACGTCCACGGCTGGAAGCCGCTGCCCGCTCAGGCGCGCGCGCTGGCCCTGCTGGAGAAAGTCGGGATGCTGGAAAAAGCCCACCATTACCCGGCTGAGCTTTCCGGTGGACAGCAGCAGCGGGTGGCGATTGCCCGCGCCCTGGCCTCGTCACCGCAAATCATTCTCTTTGACGAGCCGACGTCGGCACTCGATCCCGAGATGATTGGTGAGGTGCTGTTTGTGATGAAAGCCCTCGCCCACAGCGGGATCACGATGATCGTGGTGACCCATGAGATGCAGTTTGCCCGGGAAATTGCCGACCGGATTGTCTTTATCGACGGCGGGCAAATTCTGGAAACCGCGCCGCCGGCGCAGTTTTTCAGCCAGCCAGCGCATCCGCGCGCGCAGCGGTTCCTGCAAAAGGTGCTGGACCCGCTGCATCAGGAGCATCTGTAATGCCCGCGCTCGACTGGCAGGGAGTACTGACCGGACAGCCTCTGCAGTGGATACTTTCCGGATTTCTCACCACCCTGTGGGTGACGCTGGCGGGGATCGCGCTGGTCAGCCTGCTCGCACTGCTCTTTATGCTCCTGCGCCTGTCCGGTGGACGCGTCGGGAAAGCGATCGTCAGCGGCTGGGTATCGCTGTTTCGCAATACGCCGCTGCTGGTGCAGCTGCTGTTCTGGTATTTTGCCGCCTGGAACGGGCTGCCGCAGGCGTTTCGCGACGCGGTCAACGCCGATCACATCTGGTCCATTCTGCCCGGCGACGTCTGGTGGTTTACGCCCGAATTTTTATGTTCTGCCTGGGGGCTGGGCGTATTTACCTCGGCGTTTTTAATCGAAGAAGTGGAATCAGGCTTGCGGTCTGTGTCAGCCGGGCAACGGGAGGCGGCGCTCGCCCAGGGTTTCTCTACGTGGCGCGTGTTTCGCTACATCCTGCTGCCGCAGGGGCTGGCTAACGCCTGGCAGCCGGTTGTGGGACAGTATCTCAACCTGATGAAGCTCTCCTCGCTCGCCAGCGGGATTGGCTTCGCCGAGCTCACCTATCAGGTCAGGCAGATCGAAAGCTATAACGCGCACGCGCTGGAGGCATTTACCCTCGGTACCGCACTCTATCTCCTGACCGGTCTGGTCATGGGAATGGTGCTGGTTCGCCTTGGGCCGCAGGCGAAACGTAAACGTCCGATCGTCGTCACCGCAGGGAGTGAAAAACATGATTGCCGGACTTAATGTCATCACCGATAACCTCGATTATCTGCTGTGGGGACGCGCGGCAGCCGGTGAACCGGGGGGCGTGTTGCTCTCGCTGATGATGGCGACTGGAGCAGCCGTTATCGCCCTGCCCGCGGGGATTGCGCTCGCGTGCCTGGCCTGGCGCTTTACCGGGCTCGTGCGCAAAGCCCTCTTTTTATGGGCAGAGCTGATTCGCGGGATCCCGCTCATCTTCGTGATTTTCTGGATGTGGTATCTCCTGCCGCTCATCACCGGGGGCGATCTGCCGGGAGCGCTGACCGTCACGCTGGCGCTGGCCTGGTTTACGGCGGCCACCGTGATGCACTCGGTCCTGGCCGGGCTGAGCGCGCTGCCGACCGGGCAGTACGAAGCCGCGCTGTCACAGGGATTCAGCACGCAGCAAACCCTGAGGCGCGTGCTGCTGCCGCAGGCGCTGGGGAATATTTTGCCGTCTCTGGTGGGGATTTTTATCAGCCTGCTGAAGGATACGTCGCTGGCGTTTATCGTGAACGTCCCGGAGCTGACCACGGTGGCGGGACAGGTCAACAACCGGGTGCAAATCTACCCGGCGGCCATTTTTATCTTTACGGGCGTGGTCAATTACCTGCTCTGCTGCTCGCTTGAGCAGCTTGCGAAGCGCTGGCACCTTACCCGGCCAGCGCTTTAACCACCGTTTCCATCGCTTCGGTTGTCAATTCACTGCGTTTCACGCGCTGGTTCGCCAGCGCGGTACGCAGAACACCGGCAATGACAATATGCTTTGGCTCCTGCCCTAAATCACGCATCTCAAGCACCACCTTTCCGACCACCCGGCACATCTCCTGGTACAGCGCTTCATCTTTGGTCACGTTACCCATCGTCATCACTCCATTGCCTGTTAAACGTTGAGCTTAAATGATTCTCCTGCCGGATACAAAAAAGAAGCCCGGCGAGAGACTCGCCGGGCTTCATCTGTAAAATCAGTCAATTAGTTGTTTACTGGAATGACCGCGCCTTTGTACTTGGTGCGGATCCAGTCCTGAATCTCTTTCGAGTGCAGCACGTTCACCAGCGCGACGATGTCTTTCTTCTTCTCGTCACCGCGATGCACGGTAATGATGTTAGCGTACGGGTTGTTTTCACCGCTCTCTACCGCAATCGGGTCATGAACCGGATCCAGACCGGCGTCAATCGCGTAGTTGGCGTTAATCACCACCGCGTCGCCTTCGTTATTGTTGTACATCTGCGGCAGCAGAGACGCTTCCACGTTAGGCGTAAACTTCAGTTTTTTCGGGTTCTCGACGATGTCGCTGATGCGCGCGGTGACTTTATCGATGCCCGGCTTCAGCTTGATCACGCCCTCTTTCTCGAAGATGGAAAGAATACGGCCCTCTTCAGAAACCGCGTCACGCATGATGATCTTGCCACCTTCCGGCAGGTCTTTCAGCGACTTGTATTTTTTGGAGTAGATGCCGATTGGCTCAATGTGAATCGCGCCCGCACTGACAAAATCGTAGTCCTTATCGCCCGCATGATCTTTTAGCACGCTGTTCAGGTAAGGAATGTGCTGGAAATAGTTCGCGTCGATGTCATGACCCGCCAGCGCGGTGTTCGGCAGAATGTAGTCCTGGAACGGTTTAATCTCCAGGTCGATCCCCTGCTTCGCCAGAATCGGCTTTGCCTGCTCCAGAATTTCCGCATGCGGCGTGTTGGACGCGCCCACGGTCAGGGTGTCGGCCCAGGAGGCAAAGCTCAGGGCGCTCAGGGTTGCAGCGGCGATCAGTGTCAGTGTCTTTTTCATGATGTGGTTCCTGTGTGTTGTTGTTACCCTAAATAGTTCGAGTCACAGGAAGGCGGCAAGTGAGTGAATCCCCAGGAGCTTACATACAGTAAGTGACTGGGGTGAACGAATGCAGCCAACGCGCCTGAGGCTCGAAATATGACGGGTATTAGCGTTTATCTAACAGTGAAGTAATGACATCGCCGCAGAACTGGATAATGAAAACGATGATCAGAATGGTCACCGTTGCCACCAGCGTGACGTCACCATGGTTGCGCTGGAATCCTTCCAGATAAGCCAGATTTCCCAAACCACCGGCGCCAATCACCCCCGCCATCGCGCTGTAGCTCACCAGCGCAATCAGCGTCACCGTAATACCCGAGACCAGTGCGGGTGATGATTCCGGCAGCAAAACCCGAAACACGAGCGTGCTCAGTCGTGCGCCCATCGAGCGTGTGGCTTCGATGACGCCTTTATCCACTTCACGCAGGGCGATCTCCACCAGGCGTGCGTAGAACGGTGCGGCACCCACAATCAGGGCCGGCAGCGCCGCGTTGGCGCCAAGAATGGTGCCGACAATGGTCTTGGTGAACGGGATCAGCAGCACAATCAAAATGATGAACGGAATCGAGCGGAACACGTTCACCACAATCGAAATGACGCTATATACCGTGCGGTTGTGGAACAATCCACCGCGCGCGGTTAAAAACAGCGCCAGACCCAGCACGATGCCCAGGACGAAAGTTGCCACGCCGGACAGCGCAGTCATGTACAGCGTCTCCAGCGTCGCCGCCCAGAGCTGATCCCACTTGAGATGCGGAAAGAGATTCTCAGCCATGTTTAATCACCTCGCCTTCAATATCGCTGTGCTGCAGGTCGGCGAGGATATTGTTCAGTTGTTCATCAGATGCCACGACGTGCACCCAGAGCTGACCAAACACGCCGTGAGCGGTTTGGGTCATTTTTCCGTGCAGGATGTTAAACGGCAGGCCGTAGCGCAGCGTCAGTTCGCCCACAATCGGTTTATGCGTGCTGTGCCCGGTAAAGGTCAGCCTGATGACCGTCCCTTCCAGTTCGTTTGCCAGTTCGGTATTGAACGTTTCTTCTTCAGCGTACTGGCTCACCTGACGGACAAACTGCTGCGTAATCGGCTGCTGCGGATGGGTAAAGACGCTCAGCACGTCTCCCTCTTCCACCACTTTACCGTTCTCCATCACCGCCACGCGGTCGCAGATTTTGCGCACCACGTGCATCTCGTGCGTGATCAGCACGATGGTCAGCCTGAAACGACGGTTAATATCCAGCAGCAGATCGAGGATCTGATCGGTGGTCTGCGGGTCAAGCGCGGAGGTAGCTTCATCGCAGAGCAGCACATCCGGGCGATTAGCCAGCGCACGCGCAATGCCCACGCGCTGCTTTTGCCCACCGCTCAGCTGTGACGGATAAGCATGCTCGCGACCTTTCAGGCCAACGAGTTCAATAAGCTCGGCCACGCGGGCCTTAATGTCGGCTTTCGGTACGCCGGCAATTTGCATCGAGAACGCAATATTCTCGCTGACCGTGCGCGACCACAGCAGGTTGAAGTGCTGAAACACCATGCTGATCTTCAGACGCGCCTGGCGCAGGGCTTCACCTTTTGCGGCAGAAATGTTCTGCCCGTTGATGGTTACGCTGCCGCTGCTCGGTTTTTCCAGACCATTCAGCAAGCGAATAAGCGTACTTTTACCTGCGCCGCTGTAACCGATGATCCCGTATATCTGTCCCTGTGCTATCGTCAAATTGACATTATCAACGGCCGTGAGCGCCACCTTTCCGTTGTCAAAAACCTTCGAAATATTGCTGAGAACTATCATTCTTATTCGTTATCCGTGCCGCCCGCGGCGGTTTAGCAGTATGGATGTCCAAACGATAGTAAACAGGCGTTATCAGCTTTTAAATGAACAAAAAAGAATGTGTTATAACTTTGGGGAATAAATAGCGGATTTACCGGGTGGGAAGCATTTAGATGAATTTCAGCAATGATTATCTGCCTGATGTATATCTGCTGGCTGACACCCTGCAAAAACGCTCATTTTTGCAGCATTTTATGCGGGTATAGCCATCCTCACATCCAGACAACTTTACGTCTTGCTGTCCTGACATCCAAAAACATCATTTATATTCCTTTCTGTTCTAAAAAGCAGTGAATGGTTCTTTATTGAGAAAATTTCACCGCCCTATCATCCCGTCATGACATCCAGAAAGGAAAACATCATGACGATTTATCACTCCGTCACCGAACTGATTGGTCGTACCCCGCTGATCCAGCTGCATAAGCTTGATACCGGTCCCTGCTCGCTCTTTCTGAAGCTGGAAAACCAGAATCCGGGCGGGTCCATTAAGGATCGCGTTGCGCTGTCGATGATTAACGAAGCGGAACGTACCGGTAAGCTGCAGCCTGGCGGCACGATAATTGAAGCCACGGCGGGCAATACCGGTCTCGGCCTGGCCCTGATCGCCGCCCAGAAAGGCTACTCGCTGATCCTGGTGGTGCCGGACAAAATGAGCCGCGAGAAGATTTTCCACCTGCGCGCGCTGGGTGCCCAGGTGGTGCTGACCCGCTCCGACGTCAACAAAGGCCATCCTGCCTATTACCAGGATTATGCCCAGCGTCTGGCTAACGAACTGCCGGGCGCGTTTTACATCGACCAGTTCAACAACGAAGCCAACCCGCTGGCGCACCGCACCACCACGGCGCCTGAGCTGTATGAACAGCTTGACGGCAGGATCGACGCCATCGTCGTGGGCGTCGGCTCAGGCGGCACGCTGGGCGGCCTGCAGGCGTGGTTCGCCGAGCACTCTCCGCACACGGAATTTGTCCTTGCTGACCCGGCCGGATCCGTTCTCGCCGACCAGGTGGAAACCGGACGCTACCACGACGCGGGCTCCTGGCTGGTTGAGGGAATTGGCGAAGACTTTATTCCTCCGCTGGCCCACATTGAAGGGGTGAATCGCGCCTGGCGCATCACCGACCGCGAAGCGTTCACCACCGCGCGCGAGCTGCTGAAAACGGAAGGCATTCTGGCGGGCTCCTCCAGCGGCACGCTGCTGGCGGCCGCGCTGAAGTATTGCCAGGCGCAGGCCACGCCGAAGCGCGTGGTGACCTTCGCCTGCGACAGCGGCAATAAATATCTCTCGAAGATGTTCAACGACGACTGGATGCGACAGCAGGGGCTCATCACGCGTCCTCAGGCCGGCGATCTCTCCGACTACATCGCCCTGCGCCACGACGAAGGTGCCACCGTCACCGCGGCCCCGGACGACACGCTTTCCACCGTCCTGGCGCGCATGCGTCTGTATGACATATCCCAGCTGCCGGTGCTGGAGAACGGCAAGGTGGTGGGCATTATCGACGAGTGGGATCTCCTGCGGCATATCGGCGGCGACGGCGATCGCTTCGCGCTGCCGGTGACGGCAGCCATGACGCGTCAGGTCGAGTTCCTTGACAAGCACGCGCCGGAAAGCGCCCTGCACGCCATCTTCGACCGCGGCCTGGTGGCCGTCATTAATGACAACGACCGTTTTCTCGGTCTGATTACGCGCAGCGACGTTCTGACCGCCTGGCGCAACCGTCTACAGCAATAAAGGAATCAATGATGAAAAATTTGGCCACCCTCAGCGTCCACAGCGGCGAATTCAACGACCAGCACGGGGCCGTCATGCCGCCGATTTATGCCACCTCGACGTTTGCGCAACCCGCGCCCGGGGAGCATACCGGCTACGAGTACTCCCGCAGCGGCAACCCCACCCGCCATGCGCTGGAAACGGCGATTGCCGAACTGGAGGGCGGCACGCGCGGCTACGCTTTTGCCTCCGGTCTGGCGGCCATCTCCACAGTGCTCGAACTGCTGGATAAAGACAGCCACATCGTCGCCATTGATGACGTTTACGGTGGGACGTACCGTCTGATTGAAAACGTGCGCAAGCGCAGCACCGGGCTGCAGGTCAGCTGGGTCAAACCGGACGACCTGGCCGGGCTCGAGGCCGCCATTCGCCCGGAAACGCGTATGGTCTGGGTCGAAACGCCAACCAACCCGCTGCTGAAGCTGGCGGATCTGGCGGCGATTGCGGCGATCGCCCGTCGTCATAACGTCATCAGCGTGGCGGATAACACGTTCGCGTCGCCGGTGATCCACCGTCCGCTGGAGTCCGGGTTCGATATCGTGGTGCACTCCGCCACTAAATACCTTAACGGCCACTCTGACGTCGTCGCCGGGCTGGCGGTGGTGGGTGACAACAAGGCGCTGGCGGACAAGCTCGGCTATCTGCAGAACGCGGTGGGCGGTGTTCTGGATCCGTTCAGCAGCTTCCTGACGCTGCGCGGTATTCGCACGCTCGCGCTGAGGGTCGAAAAGCACAGCACCAACGCGCTGGCCATTGCGCAATGGCTGGAGCAGCATCCGCTGGTCGAAAACGTGTACTATCCAGGACTGGAATCGCATCCGCAGTACCAGCTTGCCCGCACGCAGATGGCGCTGCCCGGTGGCATGATTTCCGTCGTGGTTAAAGGCGATGCGCAACGCGCCACCGAGGTGATTCGCAACCTGAAGTTGTTCACCCTTGCGGAAAGCCTGGGCGGCGTGGAAAGTCTGGTGAGCCAGCCTTACAGCATGACCCACGCCTCAATTCCGCTTGAGCAACGCCTCGCAAACGGCATTGTGCCGCAACTGATCCGCCTGTCGGTGGGGATTGAAGATCCTAAAGACCTGATTGCCGACCTCAGCCAGGCGCTGCAAAAATAAGCAAAGTGCGGCAGGTCCCTCACCTGCCGCGATAAGTTGTCATCATGGCTTAACGCCTTGATAACAATATTATGTGAAACAGCACAGATTATTTCTGAAACACCGTTTCCATTTTCCTTTTATCTTAAAATCAGCGTATAATGCGCGCCTAATCCCTGGTGAATGGTTTCAGCGCTTGGAATACAAAAAACAACGTACAACTTCTCCTCTCCTTCGTTGGGCTGTCACTCAGGCACACTTTCTTCTGCACGCTCATTTGATGTCTCCTATCCTTAGTGCGTGTCATATACTCTTTTGCAACACAGGTTTGACTCCGCGGCGGTGCGCCCCCGGAGCGAGATTTCCATATCCTTCCCAACTTAAAGACTAAGACTGTCATGAAAAAGACGAAAATTGTTTGTACTATCGGCCCGAAAACCGAATCTGAAGAGATGCTGAGCAAAATGCTGGACGCCGGCATGAACGTGATGCGTCTGAACTTCTCCCACGGTGACTACGCAGAGCACGGCCAGCGCATCCAGAACTTGCGCAACGTGATGAGCAAGACCGGTAAAAAAGCGGCCATCCTGCTGGATACCAAAGGTCCAGAAATCCGTACCATCAAGCTGGAAGGCGGTAACGACGTCTCTCTGAAAGCGGGCCAGACCTTCACCTTCACCACCGACAAATCCGTCGTCGGCAACAGCGAAATCGTTGCAGTGACCTACGAAGGCTTCACCAGCGATCTGTCCGTCGGTAACACCGTGCTGGTCGACGATGGCCTGATCGGTATGGAAGTCACCGCTATCGAAGGCAACAAAGTTATCTGTAAAGTGCTGAACAACGGCGACCTGGGCGAAAACAAAGGCGTTAACCTGCCGGGCGTCTCCATCGCGCTGCCAGCCCTGGCTGAAAAAGACAAACAGGACCTGATCTTCGGCTGCGAGCAAGGCGTTGACTTCGTCGCGGCCTCCTTCATCCGTAAGCGTTCCGACGTGGTTGAAATCCGTGAGCACCTGAAAGCACACGGCGGCGAGAAGATCCAGATCATCTCCAAAATCGAAAACCAGGAAGGCCTGAACAACTTCGACGAAATCCTCGAAGCGTCTGACGGCATCATGGTTGCACGTGGTGACCTGGGCGTTGAAATCCCGGTTGAAGAAGTGATCTTCGCGCAGAAGATGATGATCGAGAAGTGTGTGCGCGCGCGTAAAGTGGTTATCACCGCCACGCAGATGCTGGACTCCATGATCAAAAACCCACGCCCAACCCGCGCTGAAGCAGGTGACGTGGCGAACGCCATCCTCGACGGTACCGATGCAGTGATGCTGTCCGGTGAATCCGCGAAAGGGAAATACCCTCTGGAAGCGGTCGGCATCATGGCAACCATCTGCGAACGTACTGACCGCGTGATGACAAGCCGTCTGGACTTCAACAACGACAGCCGCAAGCTGCGCATCACCGAAGCAGTATGCCGCGGTGCAGTAGAAACCGCTGAGAAACTGGAAGCGCCACTGATTGTGGTTGCTACTCAGGGCGGTAAATCTGCGCGCGCCGTGCGTAAATACTTCCCGGATGCGACCATCCTGGCCCTGACCACCAACGAAACCACCGCTCGTCAGCTGGTGCTGAGCAAAGGCGTCGTTGCGCACCTGGTTAAAGAGATCGCCTCTACTGACGATTTCTACATTCAGGGTAAAGCACTGGCTCTGGAAAGCGGTCTGGCACAGAAAGGCGACGTTGTGGTCATGGTTTCTGGCGCCCTGGTACCAAGCGGCACCACCAATACCGCATCTGTTCACGTGCTGTAATAATTCCCGAACGAATTAATTTGGATAAAAAGCGCCCATTGGGCGCTTTTTTTATTCCCGGCATTAGCCAAACGCATTCAAAATGCAAATCGGGTTTTTCTATTTAATTGCGAATTATCTAAGATGAATCCGATGATAAATGCCTTTTTTTCCTTAGATTTTTGCCCGAAAAGGGCTGATTCGGTGCTTCTTTGAGCGAACGATCAAAAATAGGTGTATTCCCATCAAAAAAATATTCTCAACCCAAAAAACTTTGTGTAATACTTGTAACGCTACATGGAGATTAACTCAATCTAGAGGGTATTAATAATGAATCGTACTAAACTGGTACTGGGCGCGGTAATCCTGGGTTCTACTCTGCTGGCTGGTTGCTCCAGCAACGCTAAAATCGATCAGCTGTCTTCTGACGTTCAGACTCTGAACGCTAAAGTTGACCAGCTGAGCAACGACGTGAACGCAATGCGTTCCGACGTTCAGGCTGCTAAAGACGACGCAGCTCGCGCTAACCAGCGTCTGGACAACCAGGCTACTAAATACCGTAAGTAATAGTACCTGTTAATAAAATGGCGCACATTGTGCGCCATTTTTTTTGCCTGCGTCAAACGCCTACTGCGTCACCCTCTCCCCTTCATCTTCCGCCACCGCAGCAGACACCCGGCTGTTCTGCACCGACAACACGCTATTGCTGGCTGACGGGCCGCTACCGGACGACACGATAACCGGGATCCCGGCACGACGTGACAGCGCTTTATCAATCAGCGCCTTATCGCTTCCTGCCTGAGAAACAAAGGCCGCAAAGTCGGCAGAATGGGTAATGGGCGAGACCTGCGGATTTTCCCCTTCTACCTGCGCCAGCGGACGGTGGACCTCAATATAGCGTTTACCATCCGGCTCCACGGAAAACTTCACGGGTTCATTAATAATCTGCACCCGCGTGCCCACCCGCACCTGTTCGAACAGCGCCTTAATGTCCGGGGCGTTCATCCGCATACAGCCAGAGCTGACCCGCAGGCCAACGCTGTCCGGCGCGCTGGTACCGTGGATAAGATATTCCCCATTCCCCACGCCTAAACGCAGCGCGAAGCGTCCTAGCGGGTTATTTGGCCCGGCAGGGACCACCGGAGGCAGTTTAATGCCCTGCTCCAGAGAGCGTGCTCTGATGCCCGGCGTGGGCGTCCAGGTAGGATTCGGGATCTTCTGGCTCACCCGCGTGGTCGTCACCGGCGTTTCCAGCCCCAGCTGACCAATGCCCAGAGGATAAACCTGAACAATATTTTGCCCCGGCGGGAAGTAGTAGAGCCGAAGCTCAGCAAGATTCACCACAATCCCCTCGCGGGGCGTATCCGGCAACAGCATTTGCGACGGAATGGTTATCACGGTGCCCGGCGCAGGGTTTACCGGCGCAATGGTATTGTTGGTTTCCAGGATCACCTGCGCCGCCGTATTAAACCGGCGGGCGATGGTCTGCAGCTTATTATCCCCTTCCTGTATCGTGTAGGTTTGATTTTGCCCAATCAGACGACTGCCTGCGGGCGGCAACGGATAGTCCATCGCGCGGGCCGAATGAAGGGCGCCGAGCGAACTGAGGAGTAATAGAGTAATGAGAGACGCGCGCTTCATGCTGAGATTCCTTATTCACTGACAGAACGCCAGAAAGCTGAAAAACCAGCGAGGCGGGAACCACCTCGCGAAACAGAATGAATGCTGTTCTGTAAGTCTAGCTAAGGATTGCAGCTTTGGCGCGGATGGCGCGAATCATCGCTTCCAGTCCCTGAGAGCGGGACGGGGTGAGGTGTTGGGTTAAGGCCATTTTTTCAAACCACGGACGAACATCGAACGCGACAATGTCCTGCGCCGACATCTGCTGGTAAAGGCTAAAGACGACCGCAATAAGCCCTTTTACAATCGCGGCGTCGCTGTCGCCGCGCAATTCGATCGTGCCATCATCCGACTGCGCCATCACAATCCACACCTGGCTCTGGCAGCCCTGAATACTGTTCTCAGGGCTGTGCGCCTCTTCACCGAGCGGCGGCAAACGCTGTCCCAGCTCGATGATATAGAGATACTTCTCTTCCCAGTTTGCGCAACGCGAGAAGTTGCGCAGTAATTTATCTTTGTCCGGCAGCTCTGCCATCTTTCGCCTCTCCGTTAGCCCAGCAGCTGATGAATGCGCTTCAGCCCCGCCACCAGCCTGTCGACCTCTTCCGTCGTGTTGTACATCACCAGCGATGCGCGGCACATTGCCGGTACCTGGTAAAACGCCATCAGCGGCATGGCGCAGTGGTGCCCGGTGCGGACCGCCACGCCGTAGTTATCGAGGAAACTGCCCACGTCATAGGCATGGTGTTTCCCAAGATTAAACGCGATTACCCCTTGCCGATCGGCAGGCCCGTAGAGGGTCAAATCCGGCACGCTGGCAAGCTCTGCAAGCGCGTAGTGCATCAGCAGCTGTTCATACTCCTGAATGGCATCAAGACCGATGGCAGAGACGTAAGAGACCGCCGCCCCCAGCCCGATAATGCCCCCGGTGTTGGGCGTGCCCGCCTCAAAACGCCACGGGGCGCGCGCGTAGGTTGTGCCTTCCGTCAGGCTAACGGTGGCGATCATCGACCCGCCCCCTTCCCACGGCGGCATCGCCTGCAGGATCTCTTCTTTCACATACAGCACGCCAATCCCGGTCGGCCCGTAGAGCTTGTGGCCTGAAAAGACGTAGAAATCACACTCCAGCGCCTGGACGTCAACCGCGTGGTGCATTACCGCCTGAGCGCCGTCAATCAGGACCTTTGCGCCCGCCTGATGGGCCTTCTCGACGATCACTGCCACCGGGTTTTCTGTCCCCAGCACGTTGGAGACCTGGGTAACCGCCACCAGCCGCGTGCGGTCGTCCAGCAAGAGGTCAAGCTGCTCAAGCTGAAGCGTCCCGTCAGCGTTTAGCGGGATCACCCGCAGCTGGGCGCCCACGCGCTCGCAGAGCATCTGCCACGGCACGATATTGGCGTGGTGCTCCATCTGGGTGATGATGATGTTATCCCCCGCGTGGACCTGCGCGTTGCCCCAGCTGTTAGCGACAAGGTTGATCCCTTCGGTGGTCCCGCGAACAAAGACCAGTTCTTCCGGCGAGCGGGCGTTAAGGAAGGCAGCAAGCTGCGTGCGCACGTTTTCCATCCGCTGGGTCGCCTCGGCGCTCAGGGTATGGATACCACGATGCACGGCGGCATAGCCGTGGCGATAGAACTCGGCTTCGGCATCCACCACCTGATTCGGCTTCTGCGCGCTGGCCGCGCTGTCCAGGTAGGCCAGCGGCAGACCGTTTACTTCGCGGGTCAGAACCGGGAAATCTGCCCGTACTTTTTCGACGGGAAAACTCATGCTTCGCCTCCAGGCAGGCGCTGACCGATCCGATCCAGCACCTGCAGTTTTAACTGACCATCGTGCAGCGCTTCCGTCAGTTCGGCGGCAAACGCGAAGATAATCATTTTCTGCGCCGCCTGCTGGTCGATGCCGCGCGAGCGCAGGTAGAACATCTGCTCGTCGTCGATTCGCCCGACCGTCGCACCGTGGCTGCATTTCACGTCGTCGGCGTAGATCTCCAGCTGCGGCTTGGTGTCCACCTCCGCCAGGCGGCCTAACAGCAGATTATTGTTGGTCATCTGCCCGTCGGTTTTGATGGCGTGCTGCGCCACGTTAATCAGGCCGTTAAACACCGCGCGCCCTTTATCACTGACGATGGTTTTGTGCAGCTGGCGGCTGTTGCAGTAGCCTTTGTTGTGCTCCAGCCACGTGCGCGTGTCACACACTTCCGATTTAACCGGCATCGCCAGGCTGTTGATGCGCAGCGTGGTGTTTTCACCGTTAAGCTGCGTGCTGGTGTTGTGGCGCAGCACCGCCCCGCCGAGCAGGAAGCTGTGGCTGTACGCGGCGGCATCCTGTCCCAGGACAATATCGTTATGGGCAAAGTGGTGGCTCTGCGCATTCTCAAACGCCAGCTTGATGTGGTGTAGCTGGGCATTCGCCGCCACGTTCATCGTCAGTCGCGACCCGGTAAAGTGACGTGTCTCATTGAGGCTGACGTAGTGCTCGATTACCGTGGCCTCCGCCCCCTCCGCCAGCTCAAGATGGTGGCGATAGTGCGCGGTATTGATTTCGTCACCGTCCAGACCCTGAGTGATGTGCATCAGCAGCAGCGGTTTGGCCGGACGCTGGTTACGCTTCACGCCGATATGCGTCACGCTGCGGGCCAGGCTTTCGGTCAGGTGCAGAAAGACCTCAGGCTGAACCGGGGCGCTCAGGCGCTGGCGATCGTCGTTTATCTCAATCTCAAAGCCGCTCTCCTGGAGCGTGTCGCTCAGCTCAGGGCGGAACTGACCGTCGACAAACACCAGGCGCACGGCATCCACGCCCACTGCCAGCGCGTCACGCTGTGCAGGCGTGAGATCCGCCAGGCGGGTCACAAACTCGGCGTTCAGCAAGCCATCAAGCGGGGTGTACTTCCAGTTCTCATGCTTACGCGTCGGCAGGCCAAGACGCAGCATCTGCTGCAGATGCTGTTGCGCCTGCTCGGAGCGCGTGCCGCCCTGGGCCTCAAACAGCCGGTGCCACTGCTGGAGCGCATTACTGCTGTTCGGTAAGCCAGCCATAACCCTGCTCCTCCAGTTGTTTAACCAGCGTGAAATCACCGGATTTCACAATGCGTCCCTGGTAAAGCACGTGGACGTAATCCGGCTTGATGTAGTCCAGAATGCGCTGGTAGTGGGTGACGATAATAAACGAGCGCTTGCCGTCGCGCAGGGCGTTCACCCCGTCGGCGACAATCTTCAGGGCGTCGATATCCAGACCGGAGTCGGTCTCATCCAGAATGCACAGCTCGGGCTCCAGCACCGCCATCTGCAAAATGTCGTTACGCTTTTTCTCACCGCCGGAAAAACCGACGTTCACCGAGCGGGTGAGCAAATCTTCCGGCATTTTCAGCAGCTTGATTTTCTCTTCCATTAAATCCTGGAAGTCGAAGCGGTCGAGCGCCTCCAGCCCACGGTATTTCCGCACCGCGTTGAGCGCGGTTTGCAGGAAGAACTGGTTGCTGACGCCGGGGATTTCTACCGGATACTGGAAGGCCATAAAGATGCCCTCGCCCGCGCGGTCTTCCGGCGACATCTCCAGCAGATCTTTGCCGTTAAATTCGACCGAGCCGTGGGTCACCTCATAATCTTCGCGTCCCGCCAGCGTCGCAGAAAGCGTACTTTTCCCGGAACCGTTCGGCCCCATGATGGCGTGGACTTCGCCCGGCTTGACGTCAAAATTGAGGCCACGCAGGATGGCTTTATCTTCTACGCTGACCTGTAAATCTTTAATGCTTAACATGTGCTTTCCTTAACCGACGCTGTGTTCAAGACTGATGGCGAGGAGTTTCTGGGCTTCAACGGCAAATTCCAGCGGCAGTTCAGAGAACACGTCCTTACAGAAGCCGTTTACGATCATCGAGATGGCATCCTCTTCGCTGATCCCGCGCTGCAGGCAGTAGAAGAGCTGATCTTCCCCAATCCGTGACGTGGTCGCCTCGTGCTCCAGCTGGGCCGTGTTATTACGGCATTCGACGTATGGGAAGGTATGCGCCCCGCAGTCTGCGCCAATCAGCATCGAGTCACACTGGGTGAAGTTTCGCGCATTGGTCGCCGTCGGCATGATTTTCACCAGCCCGCGATAGCTGTTCTGGCTGTGTCCGGCGGAGATACCTTTCGAGATAATGGTCGACCTGGTGTTTTTACCAATGTGGATCATCTTGGTGCCGGTGTCCGCCTGCTGATGGCCGCTGGTAAGCGCCACCGAGTAAAACTCGCCGATGGAGTTATCCCCGCGCAGGATGCAGCTCGGGTATTTCCAGGTGATGGCCGAGCCGGTTTCGGACTGGGTCCACGACATCTTGCTGTTTTCGCCTTCGCACAGCGCACGCTTGGTCACGAAGTTCAGGATGCCGCCGGTATTGCCGTCGCCCGGGAACCAGTTTTGCACCGTCGAGTATTTCACCTCGGCGTCTTTATGGATGATGACCTCCACCACCGCCGCGTGCAGCTGATAGCTGTCGCGCACAGGTGCGGAACACCCTTCGATATAGCTGACGTAGCTGCCTTCATCCGCGACCAGAATGGTACGTTCGAACTGGCCGGTTTTTTCGGCATTAATACGGAAATAGGTGGAAAGCTCCATTGGACAGCGCACGCCTTTCGGCACGTAAATAAAGGTACCGTCCGAGGCCACCGCCGCGTTAAGCGCCGCAAAGAAGTTATCGTTAGAGGGAACCACGGTTCCGATGTACTTTTTCACCAGTTCAGGATGATCGTGAATCGCTTCGCCGAAGGAGCAGAAAATGATCCCCTGCTCTGCCAGCTTCTCGCGGTAGGTGGTAGCCACCGAGACCGAGTCAAAGATAGCGTCCACCGCCACCTCTTTCCCTTCGCGCACCGGTACGCCCAGCTGGTTAAACGCCTCTTCTACCTCTTTGCTGAGGAAACTGTTCTCCGCGCCGGTTTGCTGCACCGCGCCGGGCTGCGAGGCGCAGGTATCATCGCAGCTGCCGCAGGAGGGCGCGGAGTAGTAGCTGTAATCCTGATAATTAAGCTTATCGTAGTGGGCTTTCAGCCAGTGCGGCTCTTCCATCTCCAGCCAGGCGCGGTAGGCGCTCAGGCGAAACTCCAGCATCCACTCGGGCTCGTTACGTTTCGCCGAGATCGCCCGCACGACATCTTCATTGATGCCTTTTGCCAGCTCATCGGTCTGCAGCTGGGTGAAGAACCCCTCTTTATAGTTGAGGTGCCCGCCGCTCCAGGTATTTACTTCACTCGTTGCTTCAGTATTACGAGACATAGTTCCGCCTATACCCCAAAGCTTTCGCCGCAGCCGCATTCGTTCTGGGCTTTCGGGTTATGAAATTTGAATAACTGGTTTAAGCCTTCGCGGACGTAGTCCACTTCGGTGCCGTCGATAAAGGGCATGGCCTGCAGCGCGACGTACAGTTTTGCGCCGTCGGTCTCGAACACCAGGTCATCTTTCTCGGGTTCGGTGACGGTATCAAGCACGTAACCGAAACCTGCGCAGCCGGTCTGTTTGACACCTAAACGCACGCCGAGGATCTCGGGCTTTTTCGCCACCAGCTCGTGAATATGTGCCGCCGCCGCTGGCGTGAGCGTTAACCCGCGCCAGGCGAAATCGGCAGGATTAAAGGTTTCTGAATGCAGTTCCATAGGTCCACCTCATCTGATAAGCCATCAGGGCATAACACCATGTTAGTGATAACGATTATCACTTCAACCCTCTGTCAGCAGGGGCATTCGGCTAAACCGCCCTTTTTGCCTACTTTTATTAAGCATAGACCCTATGGCAGGATGCAGGCAGGATGGATTTAATTGTTCAATGCATTGATTAATAATGCATTTCGTTGTGGCATTTGGGCAGGAGAGGAGAAACGTAAAATATGCATTGGAAATGCCTATTTTTGAGATAGCTTTTGCGTGGAAAGTGACAAAAATAAAAAAAGGCCCTCAAGGCCTCTTACACTTAATGATGAAATGAGACAGCAAACCCCTGTTCACGCCAGTGGTCGAGCTGTTCCTGCTGTCGAGGCGTTGGCGATTTCCCCGTCCAGACGAAGATTTTTTGCCCCGGGAACAGTTCAGGACGCGGCGAATCAATCGGTTCTGCCAGGACGTCGATGTGCCAGCCCTTCTGCGCTAAGCGCGCGGCTTCGAGCCACAGATGGGTGCGGTCATCGCACTCCCAGCCGATCAGGAGAGCGTCTTTACCGGCTTTCTTACGGGACTCCGCCAGGCTTGCAATCGCGAATTCAATCAGGACTCCGTCTAACAGGCTCGCCATGTGTCGCACGGTATTTTGGTCCTGGTTCATCCGCTGCCGGACGGGAGAAATGATATTGTCAATCAGGGAATCTATCGGGTGATCGCGGCGGAACTCACCAATTTTGGCGCGCAGCTTTGCCGGGCTGGCGTAGCGCAGAACGGTCATCATCTCTTCCTGGAACGAGACCCAGTTGCCCTGAGTCAACACTTCCTTGTTTTCCAGCAAGGCTTTTACTTTCCCGACCGAAACGCCGCTCTTCATCAGGCGTTTGATCTCTTCTATACGCAGGATATCTTCATCGTCAAACTGACGATGGCCCCCTTCGCTGCGCTGCGGCTTCAACAATCCATAACGGCGCTGCCAGGCACGCAGCGTAACGGGGTTGATACCGCATCGTTCGGCCACTTCGCCGATACTGTAATAGGCCATTAACTCCCTCACGCTCAGAACTTCCATACCTAACTGCACCAACCTTATCAGATTGTACAAACCATTTGTATAACTAAGACCGCATTTTGAACGGGTGAATGGCTTACCACCCCATCCACCTGTTAATACATTGTTGTATAAAATTTACCGTTCGTACAGTAACGTCTGCCAGATTGTGTACAGCTTTATCACAATTCGAACTTTTTCTCCGGCCAGGCAATGGCTGGAATCCCGCCGTGCCGGGGGCTGGCAAAAAGATGCCCCTGGAACTGGGAAATTCCCGCAGATTCCAGCCACATCCACTCTTCTGCCTTCTCTACCCCCACCGCGCAGAACTGGATTTCAAGCGAGGAACAGCATTTGATGATCGCCTGAATGATGGCCTGTCGGGGGCCACTTTTATGCACGTTCGCGACCAGATCGCGATTAATCTTAATTCTGTCAGGCTGGAAGTGGGCCAGCAGCTGCAGCCCGGCAAAACCGGCACCAAAGTGATCGATCGTCACGCTGATACCCGCGCTTTTTAACTGCCTGACCGAATCCGTGAATTCATCAAAACGGGAAATGGCTTCGCTCTCGGTGAACTCCACCACGATTTGCTCAGGTACAAACCCGTTTGCTTCAATCGCGGTGAGCAGAAAATCCACGGCGTTGGGAATGTTAACCAGCGTCATAGGCAGCAGGTTCAGGGATAACGTCTGGTCCTGTAACCCCAGCGCGCTGGCCATAGACAGAGCCACCTGCTTGCTCTGCAAATCAGAGGTGTACACTTCCTCCTGCGGAAGGCTGGCGAAATAGGCCCCCGGCGAGTCGCCGGACGGGGTGCGGAGAAGCGCCTCCCAGGAGACAACCTGCTGCATAAACGGATCGACTATCGGCTGGAACGCGAAGCTGCAATCCGCCCCTTTCGCGACCACCTCAGGCTGTGCGGACAAACGCGTCTCTTCGCGTACGAAATCCCATGTATCCGCAGGCGGCAGTTCAAAATAGTTCGCTTTTTCCGTGGCCTCGACAAAGGTGCGGAAAAACTGCAGAGGGCGATCGTTATAGGCCAGCTGGTAGCGTGTCGTCCCCTTATTAAGTATCTGCTGCAGCACCTCGTCCCGGTCGAAGTGGCGCAAATCAAAAAGCTCCATACCCACGTTGCCAAAACGCCGGACAGGGCCGTGATCGCGCATTAACTCGACCACGTTATGGTGGCGCGGGTCGTTGCAGATCTGCTCATAGATAGCCGAAACGTGCTCAACCGGCCCTTCCAGCAGTTGAAAAAAATGTGTGCCGTTAAACAGCAGGATCCCCGTGACATTGGATTGCCGATTTTTACGATTTGCAGCAGCGACCATTGCTTCCAGCGCTTTCACTGGAACGTCCTCGCAGATATGACTGCGGTAAATGATGGTTGTGAGCATGCTATTCCTGGGGGGTTAGGGTTTTGGCCACAAAAGACGTGGGGAATGTTTATTTATAGCACATTAATTGCCTGACAAATAATTTACATCTCAACCATTTACGGCAGTTAATGAGACCGTTTGACTCGGCTGTACAACTTACCAGCACCTGCGCTTTTTGTACAATATATCCTGCACTCACCCCCCATCACAACGCCAACCCAACGTAATGAAAAATAAATGATTTATAAAATATATCGTAAAAAATCTAAAAATCTGTACATTTTAGATGTACAGATTTGGAAATTGTGTATACCTTAAATGTAACGTTACTGATTACAAAATTTTACAGGAGCGAAACATGCAGCAGAAAGGTTACGTCGCAGATTCCGCAGCAGCAATCGCACAGTACTTCGAAAAAGCCGCGCTTCCGACCCAACAGGAAACGCTGGGCCAGGTGGTTGTTGAAATTCTCAGCGACGGGCGAAACCTTAATCGCAAATCGCTTTGTACAAAATTGCTCAGCCGCCTCGAAAAGGCCGATGGGCCGGAAGAGGAAGAGCATTACCACATGCTGCTTGGTCTGCTCTTCGAACGGTAAGGATATGAATCGCAGTAACGCAGACCGACTGATAGACCAGCTTATCGGTGAAGCCGTTCTCTGTCTTCTGAAAGAGCGGGGGCCGGTGACAACAGAAGGCTTGCTACAGCGTCTGCGGGTCATGAAAGAACATGAAAAGGATCCCCAGCGGCGGGAGACACTTGCGATGGTGATTGCCGAGATCGGCTCAAACAGCATCGCCTTTACACGTCGCAGAACCGCGCAAGGACGATCAAAAAGAGAGGGATCTCTCAACGATAACCGAGACAATGTAGTGCCGTTATTTGGAAGTGGAAAACCGTCCGATCCCAAAAAAATACATTGACTGCAATTTAACAGCTACGGTGAGAACAAATGAGACAAAATATTCAGCTTCAACCCGAATATCACTCTGCTTTTTTAGACAGTGCGCTGGCGGAGTATTTCCGCCATGCAGGCGATCGTTTTGCTGAAGAGTCCGCTATTTTTTCTACTGCAGTACGCTGTGTTCTGGCCTCCGAAGGTCATCTTTCCAATAAAGCGATCATCCTCTGGCTCATTCAGACGCTGGAATCCACCAACGACGTGGTTCAGGCGGATGTGATTCGTAAGACGCTGGAAATCGTGGTGGGTTACACCATGGACGATCTCTGAATTCCTGCTCGCCGCGCCCCCTAACGTGTCATCGTCAAAACTGACGATCGGCCTGACGATGACACGCGCCCTCCCCCATAACACCCTGTAATTCACGCAAAGCCAACCTGGCACGCTTTCTGCTTATCTCCGCATACGGGACTGGTTTTTCCAGTCAACTTTGCTTCATTTCTTAACAGGTCTGTTATTGATGAAAAAGATCGCCAGCGTCTGCCCGTACTGCGGTGCAGGCTGTAAATTGAACCTTGTCGTTGAAAATAACCGTATCATCCGTGCCGAAGCGGCAGAGGGGGTCACAAACCAGGGCACCTTATGTCTGAAAGGGTTTTACGGCTGGGACTTCCTCAACGACACCCGTCTTCTCACCCCCCGCCTTACCCAGCCCATGATCCGCTACCGCAAAGGCGAAGCCTTCACCCCCGTTACCTGGGAAGAGGCGATCCGCTACACCGCCCACAGGCTCAGCAGCATTAAAGCGCAGCACGGGCCGCGGTCGATCATGACCACCGGCTCCTCTCGCGGCACCGGCAATGAAACCAACTACGTGATGCAAAAGTTTGCCCGCGCGGTGCTGAACACCAACAACGTGGACTGCTGTGCGCGCGTCTGTCATGGCCCGTCCGTCGCCGGTTTACAGGAAACGCTCGGTAACGGCGCGATGAGCAACTCCATTAACGATATTGAAAACTCAAAATGCCTGCTGGTCTTTGGCTATAACTGCGCGGACTCCCACCCTATCGTTGCCCGCCGCGTGCTGAAAGCGCGTGAAAACGGCGCAAAAATTATTGTCTGCGATCCGCGCCGTATTGAAACGGCGCGTATTGCCGACCAACATCTTCAGCTGAAAAACGGCAGCAACATGGCGCTGGTGAACGCCTTTGGCTATGTGCTGCTGGAAGAGGAGCTGTACGACAAAAGCTACGTGGCGCGTTTTACGGAGGGGCTTGAGGCCTACCGGCAAACGGTAAAAGACTATGCGCCCGAGAAGGTCGAACATCTTACCGGCATCCCCGCCCGTGATGTTCGCCAGGCGATGCGCACCTTTGCGGCGGCTCCTTCCGCTACCGTGATGTGGGGAATGGGTGTGACCCAGTTTGGTCAGGCCGTTGATGTGGTCAAAGGGCTTTCCAGCCTGGCGCTGCTGACCGGGAATCTCGGTCGCCCCGCCGTCGGCGTCGGGCCGGTGCGCGGTCAGAACAACGTCCAGGGTGCCTGCGATATGGGCGTCCTGCCGAATATGTTCCCCGGCTATCAGGATGTGACCGACCCGGCGGTCCGGCAGAAGTTCGCCGATGCCTGGGGAATTGATGTCAATAAAATGGACGATCGCGTCGGGACGCGCATTACCGAAGTGCCGCATCTTGCGCTGGAAGGCAAGGTCAAAGCCTATTACATCATGGGAGAAGATCCGCTCCAGACGGAAGCCGATCTCGGCCTGGTGCGCAGCGGTTTTGAAGCGCTCGATTTTGTCGTGGTTCAGGACATCTTTATGACCAAAACGGCAGAGGTGGCGGACGTTCTGCTTCCGGCTACCTCATGGGGTGAACATGGCGGCGTCTTTACCTGTGCCGATCGCGGCTTCCAGCGTTTTGGCAAAGCCATTGAAGCCAGCGGCAACGTGAAGCGCGACTGGGAGATCATCAGCCTGCTCGCCACCGAGATGGGCTACCCGATGCATTATGACTCCAACCAGCAGATCTGGGACGAGATGCGCGAGCTGTGCCCGCTCTTCTACGGCGTGACGTATGAAAAAATGGGCGAGATGGGTCACGTTCAATGGCCGTGCCCGACGCTGGATCATCCCGGTACGCCGTACCTGTACAAAGATAATCAGTTCGATACCCCGAGCGGTAAAGGGCAGCTCTTTGCCGCACCGTGGCGCGCGCCGGCGGAAACTCCGGATGCGGATTTCCCGCTGGTGCTCTGTACGGTCCGCGAGGTGGGCCACTACTCCTGCCGCTCCATGACCGGGAACTGTGCCGCGCTGCAAAGCCTGGCCGACGAGCCGGGTCGGGTGCAAATGAACCCTGCCGATGCGGACAAGCTGGGCATTACCGACGGACAGCTGGTCTGGGTGCGCTCCCGCCGGGGGAAAGTAATTTCCCGCGCAAGCATCAGCGAGCGCATCAACGCCGGGGCCGTTTATATGACCTATCAGTGGTGGATTGGCGCCTGCAACGAGCTAACCCAGGATAACCTCGATCCCATCTCCAAAACCCCGGAAACGAAGTACTGCGCGGTGCAGCTGGAGGCGATTGAGGACCAGCGCTGGGCGGAGGACTATGCCGCATCGGCGTATCAGTCCATGAAGTCGCGGCTGATAAGTGCGGCGAACGTCTGAGGAAAATGCCGGGTGCCGTAACCGCCACCCGGCAATCGCGTACGGTATCATGCAATAACAAGCAACTCGCTTACCCGTCCCAATGAGAAGCGCTATAATTAGCCAGGTTTTTTTTAAGGCTGTCGGCAACCATGTCCCTTCCAGAAAAGTCTCAGCGGGGTTCTCCCCACGCGCAAGCGCTTATTTCACACCTGTTACCTGATTGCACAACGCGACATACCGCCCGCGGCGAGCGGCTGGACCTGCAGGTCAATGGTCAGGGCATGTGCTATTTAATTCTTGAAGGAACCATCGCCGTCTACAGAAGAAGCGATAACATGATGCTGTCTACGGCCCGTAGCCCTGCTGTTTTCGGCCTCGCTAACCTCACTGATATCTATTTTAGTGATTATCTTAAGACCGTCAGCCCGTGCCTGATCGGGACGATCACCACAGAAAGGGTGAATGCCATTATTAAAGAGAAGGCGCTTTGGGGACTGCTCTCTCAACAGCTCATGTATGTGTATAGCCGTCTCTATAACAACGTGATGCCGCAGGGCGCGCCAACGGCGTATGAGATGATTCGCCAGCAGTTGATGAAGCTGACGGAGGAAGAGGAGGGTTATCGGCTCAGCGTGACGGCGGAGAAGTATATCAGGGAGAAAACCCACCTCTCCCGCAGCGGCGTGATGCGCATTCTGGCGGATTTGAAAACCGGCGGATTTATCGAAATGGAAGAAGGCAGGCTTATCAAAATCAACAAGCTCCCCGCTAAATACTGAATCTCAGGCACAAAAAAGGCCGCAGTTGCGGCCTTTTCAACATGACTCTCTCAATGGACGTGAACGCCCAACCGCCAGGCAAAGTAGATCTCTTCTTTCAGCTCATTCGAAGAGAGCGCCAGCAAATCTGTAAATTCCAGCTCAAGCTGTTTCAGCTTTTTCAGGTACTGCGCCGGGGACAGATTGCTCTTATCGCGACGTAAATATTCAATTGCCAGCTGTGTTGGGGTTATTTCAGTATCCATGATGTCCTCGCTTATGTACAAAACCTGACCAGTATATCACAACCCTCTGGCTAGTTTTTGACCAAAGGCAAAACATCTGAAAACTTTACACAACCGCTGTCGTCAACCTTGAAGAGCAGCACAGGCGATCCTGCTCGTCGAGAATGTCAATCTGCCACACCTGGTGGCGACTGCCGGCGTGCAGCGCGCGGCACACGCCGCGCACGCGCCCGCTGCGTACCGAGCGGATATGATTAGCATTCACCTCGAGTCCGACCACCTTCTGCTCCCCTTCGGTACAGAGATACCCCGCCACCGAGCCCAGGGTTTCGGCCAGCACGACGGACGCCCCGCCGTGCAATAAACCAAACGGCTGATGGGTGCGATGATCGACAGGCATGGTGGCCTCAATGTCATCGTCGCCAATGCGGGTGAACTGGATATCCAGCAGCCCCACCATATTCCCCTCGCCCATGGCGTTCAGCGCCTGCAGCGTCACGGCACGTTTCCAGATCATCCAATTATCTCCAGTAAAGCCTGCAATGGGTGGCGTACACCGTTACCCTCTACCCGTTTCACCTGGCTGCGGCAGGAGTATCCCGTCGCCAGACAGCGGTTTCGCGGCAAGCGCTGCATCGCCTGATGCCAGGACAGCTCATAAATGCCGAGCGAGTTGGCGTGGTTTTTCACTTCGTGTCCGTACGTGCCGGCCATACCGCAGCAGCCCACGCTAACGCTCTCCAGCTTCGCGCCGAAGCGGGCAAAGACGGACGCCCACTGCGCGGGGGCGCCAGGCAGCGCGGTGACTTCCGTGCAGTGTCCGAACAGATACCACGGCTCACCGCTGACGTCCTGAACCGCTTTGTCTTCCAGGGCCGTCGGCAGCCACTCGTGCACCAGCATGACGTGGAAATCACCGCGCTTATCGCCCAGCGTCTGCCTGTATTCATCGCGGTAGCACAGCACCAGCGCCGGGTCGACGCCGACCATCGGTATCCCGAGTTGCGCCACGCGGTTTAAGAAGTCAGATGTTTTCTGCGCGGTCTTCGCAAAGCGCGTCAGGAAGCCTTTAATGTGCTGCGCCTTGCCGTTGGGCGAGAACGGCAGCACAACTGGCTGATAGCCCAGCTTTTCCGACAGGCGGATGAAGTCCGCAACCACCTGGGCATCGTAGTAGCTGGTAAACGGATCCTGCACCACCAGCACCACCTTCGCTTTTTGCTCGGGCGTGAGCGCCTCCAGCTGCTCCAGGGTCATGTTCGCCGAACGATGCCCGACGAGCTGGCGCTGCAGAGACGGCACCGACAGCAGCGGCAGATCGACCATGCCGATATGCTTTTCGGAAAGCTTGCGCACCAGCGGCTGGTTGATAAAGAAGTTGAAGGTCTTCGGCGCGCGCGCCATCAACGGCGCATAGCTCTCTACCGTCGCCACCAGATGGTCGCGCACCGGACGCAGATAGCGCGTGTGGTAAAGCTGCAGGAAGCGCGAGCGGAATTCCGGGACGTCGATTTTAATCGGGCACTGGGTCGAGCAGGCTTTACAGGCCAGACAGCCGGACATCGCCTCTTTCACCTCATGGGAGAAATCATACTCGCCCTTGTTGGCATGCCAGCTGTTGCGGGTGCGCTCAATCAGCGAGCGCAGGCTGGCCCGTTTATCGGGCAGCTCCTGCTCAAGCCTGAGAGGATCGACGCCACGGTCCGCCAGCAGACGCAGCCACTCGCGCACCAGCGTCGCCCGCCCCTTCGGCGAATGAATACGGTTGCTGGTGATTTTCATCGACGGGCACATCGGGCTTTTCACGTCAAAGTTAAAGCACAGGCCGTTGCCGTTGCACTCCATCGCGCCGCGCCAGGAGGAGCGCACCGCAATCGGGATCTGTCTGTCGTAGGTGCCGCGCTTGACGGCATCCACCTGCAGCATGGGGGCGTCCACGCCTTCTGGCGGGCAGATTTTACCCGGGTTGAGGCGGTTATGCGGGTCGAAAGCCGCTTTCACCTTGCGCAGCTCCGCATAGAGCTGTTCGCCGAAGAACGCCGGGCTGTATTCTGCGCGGAACCCTTTCCCGTGCTCGCCCCACAGCAGACCGCCGTATTTAGCGGTTAAGGCCACCACGTCGTCGGAGATCTGCTTCATCAGGATCTCCTGCTGAGGGTCGCACATATCCAGCGCCGGACGCACGTGCAGCACCCCGGCATCGACGTGGCCAAACATGCCGTAGCTCAGGCCGTGGCTGTCCAGCAGGGCGCGAAACTCGACGATATAATCCGCCAGATGCTCAGGCGGCACGCAGGTATCTTCGGCAAAAGGAATGGGCTTCGCGGCCCCTTTCGCATTGCCGAGCAGACCCACGGCTTTTTTACGCATCGCATAGATACGCTCAATCCCGGCCAGATCGTTACAGAGTTGCCAGCCGATCACGCCGCCTTCGCCCTGCGCAATCCGTTCATCCAGTCGCTGGCAGAGCGTGGTGACCTGACGCTCAATCAGCGCCGCGTCGTCGCCAGCAAATTCCACGATGTTAAGACCGAGCATCTCTTTGTCCGGCACGTCGGTAATGAGATCGCTGACGGAGTGCCAGACAATATCTTCCCGGGCCAGGTTGAGCACTTTGGAGTCGACCGTCTCAACCGACAGCGCTTTCGCCTCCACCATAAACGGCGCATTGCGCAGGGCGGAGTCGAAAGAGTCATATTTGACGTTCACCAGACGACGCACCTTCGGCAGGCGGGTGATATCCAGCCGCGCCTCGGTGATAAACGCCAGCGTCCCTTCGGAACCGGTGAGCACGCGGGTTAAATCGAACTGGGTCAGGTCGTCGTTAAAGACGTGGCGCAGGTCGTAGCCCGTTAAGAAGCGGTTCAGTTTGGGGAATTTGTCGAGAATAAGCTGGCGGTTGTCGCGGCAGCGCTCCAGCACGGTACGGTAGATGCGTCCGCTGGCGGTGTTATCTTTCCCCAGCGTTTCCGCCAGTTCGACCGGCATCGGCTGCGTATCGAGAATATCGCCGCCCAGCAGAACGGCCCGCACGCCCAGCACATGATCGGAGGTTTTGCCGTAGACCAGCGAGCCCTGACCGGAGGCATCCGTGTTGATCATCCCGCCGAGGGTCGCGCGGTTACTGGTGGAAAGTTCCGGGGCAAAAAAGTAGCCGTAAGGCTTGAGGTACTGGTTAAGCTGATCTTTGATAACGCCCGCTTCGACCCGCACCCACCCCTCTTCCGGGTTGATCTCAATGATGCGGTTCATATAGCGCGACATATCAACAATAATGCCCTGGTTCAGCGCCTGACCGTTGGTCCCGGTGCCGCCGCCGCGCGGCGTAAAGACCAGCGAGGCAAAGCGCTCCTGCGTGGCGAGCCGGGCAATCAGCGCCACGTCGGCCGTAGAACGAGGGAAAACGACGGCATCGGGAAGAAGCTGGTAAATACTGTTATCGGTTGCCATCGTCAGCCTGTCGGCATAGTTCGTGGCGGTATCACCTGTAAAACCCTGTTGCTCCAGTGCCTGCAAAAAATTAAGCACCAGCTGAACGACGCCGGGTGCCTGGGAAATCTGTGGGATCATGACTGTCGACCCTAATTAGAGTAATGTGAAATCGTTTGCGTTGTGTCCGGAAAGTTTTATCACATTTTTTTCTTATGTGCTTCGTAGAATTACGGGCAAAATCCGCCTGTCAAAAACCGCTGAGATCATTAATGATTAAAGAGATGCGGTTTTCCGTTCCCGCCAGCCGCGCTGGCGTTCTTTTAAGGAAAGTTTCATTTATGGTCAATCTTCGCCAGCCCAGGGATGTTGCGCAAATTTTGCTGTCGGTGCTGTTCCTGGCCCTCATGATCATTGCGTGTCTGTGGATTGTTCAACCCTTTATTCTTGGCTTCGCCTGGGCCGCGACCGTTGTCGTTGCCACGTGGCCTCTGCTGCTGCGCTTGCAGAAGCTGCTGTTCGGCCGCCGCGGGTTAGCGGTGCTGGTCATGACGCTGCTGCTGTTCCTGCTGTTTATTATTCCCATTGCGCTGCTGGTAAACAGTCTCGTCGACTCCAGCGGCCCGGTGATTCGCGCCGTGACCAGCGGCGATCTCACGCTGCCGGATCTCGCCTGGCTGAACAGCATTCCGGTCGTGGGCGCCAAGCTCTACAGCGGCTGGCACAGCCTGCTGGAGATGGGCGGCAGCGCGCTGATGGCAAAAGTGCGCCCGTATATTGGCACCACCACCACCTGGTTTGTGGGTCAGGCGGCGCATATTGGCCGCTTTATGATGCACTGTACCCTGATGCTGCTCTTCAGCGCCCTGCTTTACTGGCGCGGTGAGCAGGTGGCTTTGGGCGTTCGTCACTTTGCCACCCGCCTGGCGGGCAAACGTGGTGACGCTGCGGTACTGCTGGCGGCGCAGGCCGTACGCGCGGTAGCGCTGGGCGTGGTGGTCACCGCGCTGGTGCAGGCGGTGCTGGGCGGTATTGGTCTGGCGATTTCCGGCGTACCGTATGCCACGATATTCACCGTTGTCATGCTGATGACCTGTCTTGCACAACTGGGGCCGCTGCTGGTGCTGGTGCCCTGCATTATCTGGCTCTACTGGACGGGAGATACCACGTGGGGAACGGTGCTGCTGGTCTGGAGCTGCGTGGTCGGCACCATGGATAACGTCATTCGCCCGATTCTCATCCGCATGGGCGCAGACCTGCCGCTGATCCTGATCCTCTCCGGGGTGATTGGCGGCTTGATTGCCTTCGGCATGATTGGCCTGTTTATCGGCCCGGTGCTGCTCGCCGTTACCTGGCGTCTGTTCTCCGCCTGGGTGCATGAAATTCCGCCGCCGGGAACCGACCCGGACGTGATTTTGAGCGAACTGGAAGAGCTGGAAGAGAAGAACACGCATTAAGTTTTTGCCGGGTGGCGCTAACGCTTACCCGGCCTACATTCCCCCACCCAATACTTTAACGCTGCTAAAGTATTTATTCGTTGCACACTGGTCAGACCCGCAATTTCTGCACTCAATTTGCTCATAACCTCAAGAAATCTTTATATCTCTTTAACTATTGAGACGAATCCGATCGACGCTAAAAGCGTACATGCCTACTATTAGCACACGGTTATAAATCAACACCTTGATTTATAAGCATGGAAATCCCCTGAGTGAAACAACGAATTGCTGTGTGTAGTCTTTGCCCATCTCCCACGATGGGCTTTTTTTTATCCTGACTACGCGCGCGTAACCTCACAGGTACTGAGCATCCGCCACTCGGCAGGCAGCACCCGCGTTTCCCCGGTCACATTGACCGTCACCACCTGGCGGATATCCGCCGACGATGCGCCAACCTGCAGTTCAAACTCGCCCGGCTCAACGATGCGTTTCCCGTCGCGACGGGTGAAGTTGAACATCTCCACCGGCAGCGTAAAGCTGAGCGTGGCGGTTTCGCCCGGCGAGAGCGTGACGCGCTGGAAGGCCTTCAGCTCCTGGAGCGGCCGAACCTGGGTGGCGACCTTATCCCTGACGTAAACCTGCACCACCTCGCTGCCGCTGCGCTCTCCGGTATTGGTGATATCCACGCTCAGCGTCACCTCGCCGTCGACCGGCACGCTGCTTGCAGCGACGCGGGCAGCATTCCAGCGAAACGTCGTCCAGCCGAGGCCGAAGCCAAACGGATAACGTGAACCGAAGTGGAACGCAAACGGCGTGCCCCCGCTCTTGAGCTTGTGATTGTAGTAATACGGCATGGCCCCGGCGCTTTTCGGCACGCTCACCACCAGACGGCCCTGCGGCTCTGCCCGTCCCGTTAACACGTCCGCGATCGCCCAGCCCCCCTCCTGCCCTGGCGCCCACGCCACGATCAGCGCGGCCACCTTGTCCTCCAGGCCCTGAAGAGTGTAAGGACGCCCGCCGGTCATCACGACAATCACCGGCTTGCCCGTCGCCACCATCGCCTCCAGCAGCTGCTGCTGAACACCCGGCAGATTCAGGGAATCGGTGTCGGAACCTTCCCCCACGGTACCGCTCTGGAACAGCCCGGCGAGATCGCCCACGCAGGCCACCACCACGTCACTCTCCTGCGCGGCATTGACCGCCTCGGGGATAAGGGCGGTGCTTTGCGACACGGGAGACTGCTGCATCGGTTTACCGCCGCTGTCGCCCGGGAAGACCGGCGCACCCGCCATACGTTTCTCAATGATGTGACACCCTTTGGCGTAGCGCACGTTCGATGCACCCAGGTACTGCTCCAGCACCGCGCGCGGGGTCGTTACCTGCGAGGTCTCTTCAACCATATCGCTGATGATCAGATGCACCGGGAAGCTGTAGCCGCTGAGCAACGCCAGCGGATCGTCTGCCGTCGGCCCCACCACCGCCACGCGGGGCTTACCGCCGAGCGGTAAAATACCGTTGTTTTCCAGCAGCGTGACCGATTTCGTCGCCACCTCCCGCGCGACCTGGCGGGTCGTCTCATTTTGCAGAACGATACCGTTTTCATCCGCATACGGCTGTTCAAACAGACCGAGACGGAATTTTTCGGTCAGCACACGGCCCACAATCTCATCCACTTTGGCCATAGAGATCAGCCCGCGCTCAACGGCGTCTGCCAGATGCCGCGCGCAGTCATCTTTCGGCAGCTCGACGTCCAGCCCGGCGTTGAACGCCAGCGCGGCGGATTCGGCCGCATCGTGGGAAATGCCGTGATGCTGGTGCAGCAGGCTGACGCCGCCGTAATCCGCGACAATAATGCCGTCGAAGCCCCACTGTTCGCGCAGGACGGTGGTCAGCAGGAAGCTGTCGCTGTGCCCCGGCTGGTTATCGATGTCGTGGTAGGCGGGCATGACCGAACCGGCGTTTGCCAGCTTCACTGCCATTTCAAACGGCAGCAGGAAGGTGTCGTTCAGCTCACTAAAGCCCAGATGTACCGGCGCATGGTTGCGCGCCCCTTCGCTGAACGAGTGGCCCACGTAGTGCTTGAGCGTCGCCAGCAGGTCGCGCTTATCGCCCTGCAAGCCCTTCACGTAGGCGGTCGCCATCACCCCCACCAGCCACGGATCTTCCCCGAAGGTCTCTTCGGTTCGCCCCCAGCGCACGTCGCGGGAAACGTCCAGCACCGGCGCCAGCCCCTGCTGGCAGCCGACGGATCGCGCCTCTTTGCCAATCTGCTGTGCCGCGCGCTGCACCAGCTCCGGATCCCAGGTCGAACCGTAGTTCAGCGACGACGGGAACAGCGTGGCGTCTTTGCACAGCAGCCCCACCAGGCACTCTTCATGGAACAGGGCCGGAATGCCGAGGCGCGTCTCCTCCATCATCATGCGCTGCAGGCGGTTAGCGGCGCGCACGCCAGTTTTCGCGTCAACGATATGGGTACCCAGCGGACGGGTGATCTGCCCGACGCCCAGCTTCAGCCGTTCGCTCAGTGCAGCCTGCTCGCTCACGCCAGCGAATTCGTCGCTCAGATCGCTGCGCTCGCGGTGGTTGCCGTTTTCATCGAGGATCAGCCAGTACGCATGCATCTGGGCGAACTTCTCTTCCGGGGTCATACGCGCCAGTAAATCGGCGACGCGCTCGTGCACGGGACGTCCCGCGTCCTTATAGATAGCTGTCATGTTTTACTCCTGTAGTGCGGAAGGGGTTGCCGGGCTGAGCTGCCCCGCGTCGGGTCTCACCTCACGCTTGCTGGCCAGCTCCCGGGCGATGGAATCCACCAGCCGACTGTTAAGCTTGTAGATTGAAAGCAGCGCGACCATGCAGAGGAACAGCGCGCAAGGGATAAGGGTGAACAGGGCGTTGATCGTAGAGAGCACGTGCGGCGCCTGGGCTGCCTGTCCCGGGGCGTAATCCACCATGCCAAGCACCCAGCCGACGACCGCCCCACCCAGCGCCAGCCCAAATTTGATGGCAAACAGCGCGGTAGAGAAAACCAGCCCGTCCAGGCGGCGGCCGCTGCGATGCTCTTCGTAATCGACCACATCGGAGAACATGGTCCACTGCAGCGGCGTGGTGAGGTTTTGCACAAAGCTAAAGACAATGTTGAGGCCAAAAATCAGCCACACCTGCGAAGGCGGCAGGAAGAAAATCAGCGCCCCGAAAATGACGAAGGAAATAATGGTCCACTGGTAGGCGCGCACGCGGTCAAATTTCCCCAGCAGCCGTTCAGATAATAATGCGCCGCTTAAGGAGGCGACCATTCCGGAAACAATAAAGGCAAAAACCAGCTCCGGGCGCAACAGCACATAGTTCACGTAATACATGGTGGCGGAACCGCGCGTTACCACCGCCGTTAACAGCAAAATATTAAACAGGAAAACAATGCGCCACTGGCTGTTTCCGGCCAGCAGTTTTAAATCGGTGAGCATCGAGCCGGAAGTATCACTGCGCGGAGAATAACGCTCGCGGGTCATCAGGAAGCAGCAGAAAAACAGCACAATGCCCAGCAGCCCCATCAGGCTCATGGCGTAGAAATAGCCTTTCTGCACGTTGCCCTGGCCTAACAGTGAGACCAGCGGCAGGGCAATCACCGTCACAATCAACCCGCCGATAAACGACAGGCCAAAGCGCCACGACTGCAGGGAGTGACGCTCGCGGGGATCCAGCGTCAGCGCACCGGGCATGGCGCAGTAAGGCACGTTAATCGCGGAGTAAATCAGGCTTAAGATCGCGTAGGTCAGGCAGGCATAAACGATTTTCGCCGTCGGCCCTACGTCCGGTACATAGAAAGTAATGAGGCAGCTCACGCCAAACGGAATGGCGAACCACAGCAGCCAGGGACGGAAACGGCCGTGGCGCGTTTGAGTGCGATCCACCAGCGCGCCAATGCACGGGTCGACAAACGCATCGACCACGCGCACCACTAAAAACATGGTGCCCATGATTGCGGCGGGCAGCCCAAAAACGTCCGTATAGAAATAGGCGAGAAATAACGTTGCCGTTTGCCAGACCAGCGCGCTGGCCATATCACCTAAGCCATAACCTATTTTATCTTTGGTACGCAATACAGAGGAGAGTGTCATTGTTATTTGCCTTTTTATCAGGTTAAAACGTATTTCAACCAGTTGCGCATCATCTGAAGGGAAATGCGCATGTAAGGCTCAAGTATTAGCAACGGTTTGCGCGCTAACAATTGTCTAAATTGACAGGCAAATTATGATATTTAGTTTTTTACTTTATTTGTGATGGGGAGCATATTCGGGCGGAAATAAAAAAGGCGAGGAATAATATCCTCGCCTTTTCGGGTCAGCGTGGCGTTACTTGTTCAGTTCCGCCAGGCTCAGCCAGGTTTGCACCACGGTGTCCGGGTTCAGGGACAGGCTATCGATCCCCTCCTCCATGAGCCAGGCGGCAAAGTCTTCATGGTCGGATGGCCCCTGACCACAAATCCCGACGTATTTGCCCTGCTTCTTCGCCGCGCGGATGGACAGGGAGAGCAATGCTTTTACCGCCTCGTTGCGCTCATCGAACAGCTCGGAGACCACGCCGGAGTCGCGGTCAAGACCCAGCGTCAGCTGCGTCATGTCGTTCGAACCGATAGAGAAGCCGTCGAAGTGCTCCAGGAACTGCTCGGCCAGCAGGGCGTTGGACGGGATTTCGCACATCATGATGATCTTCAGCCCGTTCTCGCCGCGCTTCAGACCCTGACGCGCCAGCTCGTCAACAACCGCTTTCGCCTGATCGACGGTACGCACGAACGGGATCATGATTTCGACGTTGGTCAGCCCCATGTCGTTGCGCACGCGCTTCACCGCCTCACACTCCAGCGCGAAGCAGTCGCGGAAGCTGTCGGACACGTAGCGTCCGGCCCCGCGGAAGCCCAGCATCGGGTTCTCTTCTTCCGGCTCGTAGCGCTCGCCGCCGACCAGGTTGGCGTATTCGTTAGACTTAAAATCAGACAGACGCACAATCACGCGTTTCGGATAGAAAGCGGCACCCAGCGTCGCGATCCCTTCGGTCAGACGGCCGACGTAGAACTCTTTCGGCGAGTCGTAGCCTTTCATCATCTCGCGGATTTCGTTCTGCAGCTTCGGCTCCTGGTCGTCAAACTCCAGCAGCGCACGCGGGTGAACGCCGATCATACGGTTGATGATAAATTCCAGACGCGCCAGGCCTACGCCTTCGTTCGGCAGGCAGGCGAAGTCGAACGCACGGTCCGGGTTACCGACGTTCATCATGATCTTCAGCGGCAGATCCGGCATGGTATCCACGCTGGAGCTCTTCACGCTGAAGTCGAGAATATCGGCATACACGTAGCCGGTATCACCTTCGGCACAGGAGACGGTCACGTTCTGCCCGTCCTTCATGCGCTCGGTGGCGTCACCGCAGCCGACAACCGCCGGAATCCCCAGCTCGCGGGCAATGATCGCCGCATGACAGGTACGCCCGCCGCGGTTGGTGACGATAGCCGCCGCTTTCTTCATGATCGGTTCCCAGTCCGGGTCGGTCATGTCGGTCACCAGCACGTCGCCTGGCTCAATGCGGTTCATCTCGCTGATGTCGTGGATCACTTTGACCGGACCGGCACCGATGCGGTGACCGATGGCACGGCCTTCCGCCACGATTTTGCCCTGGGCGTGCAGCGTATAACGCTCCATTACCTGACCGCGTGAGCGGACGGTTTCCGGACGCGCCTGCACGATAAACAGCTTGCCGGTATTCCCGTCTTTCGCCCATTCGATATCCATCGGACGGCCGTAGTGTTTTTCGATCTGCACCGCCTGCTTCGCCAGCTCCTGCACTTCGGCGTTGGTCAGGGAGAAGCGGTCGCGCTGCTCCTGCGGTACATCTTCAATTTTGACCTGCTTGCCATGCTCCTGGGTCGGGGCATAGATCATGCGGATTTTTTTCGAGCCCATGGTGCGGCGCACCACCGCCGGGCGGCCAGCGGCCAGCGTAGGCTTGTGAACGTAGAATTCGTCAGGGTTTACCGCACCCTGCACGACCATCTCACCCAGCCCCCACGCGGAGGTGATGAACACCACCTGGTCGAAGCCGGATTCGGTATCAATGGAGAACATCACGCCGGATGAGCCCACGTCCGAGCGCACCATGCGCTGCACGCCAGCGGAGAGCGCCACGCCGCGATGGTCGTAGCCCTGATGCACGCGATAGGAGATGGCGCGGTCGTTGAACAGGGAAGCAAACACGTGCTTCACCGCCACCAGCACCGCATCGTAACCCTGGACGTTCAGGAAGGTTTCCTGCTGCCCGGCAAACGAGGCGTCCGGCATGTCTTCTGCGGTGGCGGAGGAGCGCACGGCAAACGAGGCCTGCGCATCGTCAGCGGAGAGCTGGTTGTACGCGTCGTGAATGGCTTTTTCCAGTTCCGGCTGGAAAGGTGTGTCGATGATCCACTGGCGGATCTGCGCCCCGGCTTTGGCAAGCTCGGTCACGTCATCAATATCCGTTTTATCCAGCAGGTCGTAAATGCGCTGGTTAACACCGCTCTGGTCTAAAAACAGGTTAAAGGCATCGGCGGTGGTGGCAAACCCGTTCGGTACGGAGACACCCATACCCGACAGGTTTGTAATCATTTCACCCAGGGAGGCATTTTTGCCCCCAACTCTGTCTACATCATTCATGCCGAGTTGGTTATACCAAAGCACCAGCGGTGACGAGCCATTGTTGGACATCGAAACAATCCTTTTGTGATATTTGATCGGAGTAAGAAACACCTGACTACGTATTTATACTGGCATAATTATTTCCGCTAAAAAAACGGTGAATCGTGTAAGCAATTTAAATTTTCAACTTTTCGGATACTTTCCCATCAACGATTAACCCGATGATTCCTCTATATTCAGCCAGAAACCCCAAAAATAAAGTCGCTATTTGAAAAATGAAATCCACTTTTCAGGAAAATCAAAAACAGCGTTTCATTCATAATTAGGATAAGTTCTTTGCTGTGTAAATTACATTTTTTAATTTATGCTTTCAGACAATTACGTCTGATATTCAGGGTGGGTAAAATGGATAGTGCTGTCGATCGTCACGTTTTTTATATTTCTGATGGTACGGCGATCACCGCCGAGGTGCTGGGCCACGCGGTGATGTCGCAGTTTCCCGTATCGATCAACAGCATTACGCTGCCGTTTGTCGAAAATGAGAGCCGCGCCAAAGCGGTGAAGGACCAGATCGACGCCATTTACCAGCAGACCGGCGTCCGCCCGCTGGTGTTCTACTCCATTGTGATCCCCGAGATTCGCGCCATCATTCTGCAGAGTGAAGGCTTCTGCCAGGATATCGTGCAGGCGCTGGTGGCTCCGCTGCAAAGCGAGCTGAAGCTCGACCCAACGCCTATCGCCCACCGTACCCACGGGCTGAACCCCGGCAACCTGACCAAGTATGATGCCCGTATCGCCGCCATTGACTATACCCTCGCGCACGACGACGGCATCTCGCTGCGTAATCTCGACCAGGCGCAGGTGATCCTGCTTGGCGTGTCGCGCTGCGGCAAAACGCCGACCAGCCTCTACCTGGCGATGCAGTTCGGCATTCGCGCCGCCAACTACCCGTTCATCGCTGACGATATGGATAACCTGGTGCTGCCCGCCGCCCTGAAGCCGCTGCAGCACAAGCTGTTCGGGCTGACCATTAATCCGGAGCGCCTTGCCGCCATCCGCGAAGAGCGCCGCGAGAACAGCCGCTACGCCTCCATGCGCCAGTGCCGGATGGAGGTCTCCGAAGTGGAAGCCCTTTACCGCAAAAATCAGATCCCGTGGCTGAACAGCACCAACTACTCTGTGGAAGAAATTGCCACCAAAATTCTCGACATCATGGGGCTTAATCGCCGCATGTACTAATATGCTAGTACATTAGCTCAGATTCAGGTATCATCATCGGCAACCACGGGGCGGTATCGCCCCGAACTTGAAATCAGCAGGGATTGGTTTAAGGTGATGCCCATCACTTCCCGGTAGTCTGCCGATGAAGCAAAAATTTTCTGAGACATTCCATGAATAAAACCGATGAACTCCGCACTGCGCGCATTGACAGCCTGGTCACGCCGGCTGAACTGGCCCAGCGGCATCCTGTTTCCGCTGCCGTTGCGGAACACGTGACGGCCTCCCGCCGCCGCATTGAAAAAATCCTCAATGGTGAAGACAAGCGTCTTCTGGTGGTGATTGGTCCCTGCTCCATCCACGATCTGGATGCCGCGATGGATTATGCAAAACGGCTTCAGGGCCTGCGGGATAAGTACCAGCACCGCCTTGAGATTGTGATGCGAACCTACTTTGAAAAACCGCGTACCGTGGTGGGCTGGAAAGGACTGATTTCCGACCCTGACCTCAACGGCAGCTATCGCGTGAACCACGGCATCGAGCTGGCGCGGAAGCTGCTTTTGCAGGTCAACGAGCTGGGCGTGCCGACCGCCACCGAGTTCCTTGATATGGTGACCGGGCAGTTTATCGCCGATCTGATCAGCTGGGGCGCGATTGGCGCACGCACCACCGAGAGCCAAATCCACCGCGAGATGGCCTCCGCCCTCTCCTGTCCGGTCGGCTTTAAAAACGGGACCGATGGCAATACCCGTATTGCGGTTGATGCCATCCGCGCGGCCCGTGCCAGCCACATGTTCCTGTCGCCGGACAAGAGCGGTCACATGACCATCTACCAGACCAGCGGTAACCCGTACGGGCATATCATTATGCGCGGCGGGAAGAAGCCCAATTATCATGCACAAGATATTGCGGCGGCCTGTGAAACGCTGGCGGAATTCGACCTGCCGGAACATCTGGTGGTGGACTTTAGCCACGGCAACTGCCAGAAGCAGCATCGCCGCCAGCTGGACGTCTGCGATGAGATCTGCCAGCAGATCCGCAGCGGTTCAACCGCCGTTGCAGGGATTATGGCGGAGAGCTTTATCAAAGAAGGCACGCAGAAAATCGTTGCTGGCCAGCAGATGGTGTACGGCCAGTCGATCACCGACCCGTGCCTGAGCTGGGAAGACAGCGAGCTGCTGCTGGAGAAGCTGGCTGCAGCCGTGGACACGCGCTTTTAACTTCCTGCCGGGGGGCGGCTTCGCCTTAGCCGGCCTACGATTCTTGCCGTTGTAGGCCCGGTAAGGCGAAGCCGCCACCGGGCTTTTCATTGCACAATATTGATCCTCTCACCCTTTTTTCACAAAAACGCTTGCCGTAAATTTGCAGTTTATTGATAATGATTATCATTGTTACATTGATTGTTATTTATAAACATTATGTCACGTACGGATAACAGCGCGGCAACGCCAGCAAAAACTGACACAGCACCAACCCCTACCGAGCGTCGGATTGACAGCAAAACCCTGCTCGGCGATGCGGGGAGGGTCATTATCGAGCATGACGGCCAGCGCTATCTGCTGCGCCAGACCCATGCCGGAAAACTGATCCTCACAAAATAAACCAAAAACTTCGCCAGCCACCCAGGTGATCCCCAGGCAGCCAGCGCTTTCGATTCTTTATGGAGAGTTGCTATGCCACACCTGCCTTCCGCGTCTTTACGCCCGTCACTTCTGGCGCTGGCGATTGTCAGCACCCTGCCGGGCGTCGCGTTTGCTGCCGCAGATGAAATGACCGTCACCGCCACGGGCAACGCCCGCAGCGCCTTTGAAGCCCCCATGATGGTGAGCGTGATTGATGCCACCGCCCCGGAGAAACAAACCGCCAGCTCGGCGGCCGACCTGCTGCGTAACGTTCCCGGCCTGATGCTGGACGGCACCGGGCGCACCAACGGGCAGGACGTGAACCTGCGCGGCTACGATCGTCGCGGCGTGCTGGTGCTGGTTGACGGCGTGCGTCAGGGCACCGACACCGGCCACCTGAACAGCACGTTCCTCGATCCGGCGCTGATTAAACGTATCGAAGTGGTTCGCGGCCCGTCGGCCCTGCTGTACGGCAGCGGCGCGCTGGGCGGCGTGATTTCCTATGACACCGTCGATGCAAAAGACCTGCTGGAAACGGGTAAAAACAGCGGTTATCGTGTGTTTGGTACGGGGGAGACAGGCGATCACAGTCTTGGCATGGGGGCCAGCGCCTATGGCCGCACCGACACGCTGGACGGTCTGGTGGCCTGGTCCAGCCGGGATCGCGGTGATATCCGCCAGAGCGACGGAGCAACCGCCCCTAACGACGAGTCCATCAATAACATGATGGCGAAAGGCAGCTGGAAAATCGACCCGGCCCAGACCCTGAGCGGCGCCCTGCGCTACTACAACAACGATGCTCAGGAACCAAAAAACCCGCAAACAACTGGGGCGGACAGCAGTAACCCGATGACCGATCGCTCCACCATCCAGCGTGACGCGCAGGTGGGCTACCGCATCGCCCCGGAAGGTAACGACTGGCTGAACGCCGACGCGAAGGTCTACTGGTCCGAAGCGCGCATTAATGCCCAGAATATCGACAACAGCGGTGAGTTCCGCAAGCAAACCACCAAAGGCGGCAAGGTGGAAAACCGCACCCGCCTGTTCAGCGACACTTTAGCAGCACATCTGCTGACCTACGGTGGGGAATACTACCGTCAGGAGCAGCACCCTGGCGGCGCGACCACCGGCTTCCCGGAGGCGAAAATCGACTTCAGCTCCGGCTGGCTGCAGGATGAGATCACCCTGCGCGATCTGCCGGTCACCCTCCTGGGCGGTACGCGCTATGACAACTACCGCGGCAGCAGCAATGGCTACGACGACGTGGATGCTGATAAATGGTCCTCCCGCGCCGCGTTGACCGTCAGCCCGACCGACTGGCTGATGCTGTTTGGCTCATACGCGCAGGCGTTCCGCGCGCCCACCATGGGCGAGATGTACAACGACGCCAAACACTTCTCTATTGGCCGCTTCTATACCAACTACTGGGTGCCAAACCCGAACCTGCGCCCGGAAACCAACGAAACGCAAGAGTTTGGGTTCGGTCTGCGCTTTGACGATCTGCTGCTTGCCAACGATGCGCTGGAGTTTAAAGCCAGCTATTTCGATACCAAAGCCAAAGACTATATCTCCACCACCGTCAATTTTGCCGCCGCGACCACCATGTCTTATAACGTTCCGAACGCCAAAATCTGGGGCTGGGACATGATGGCAAAATACTCTGCCGACCTCTTCAACCTCGACCTGGCCTATAACCGCACGCGCGGGAAAGACACCGATACGGGCGAGTACATCTCCAGCATCAACCCGGATACCGTCACCAGCAAGCTGGACATTCCGGTGGCGCAGAGCGGTTTTTCCGTCGGCTGGATTGGCACCTTTGTCGATCGCTCAACGCATATCAGCAGCAGCTACAGCAAGCAGCCGGGCTACGCGGTCAATGACTTCTTCGTCAGCTATAAGGGCCAGGAGCAGCTCAAAGGCGTGACCACGACGCTGGTGCTCGGCAACGCCTTTGACAAAGAATACTGGTCACCTCAGGGCATTCCGCAGGACGGCCGTAACGGCAAGATTTTCGTAAGCTATCAGTGGTAATTCCCGTCGGGGCAACTCTTCAGAAGGATAAGAAAATGAATCACTACACGCGCTGGCTTGAGCTGAAAGAAGACAATCCGGGTAAGTACGCGCGCGACATCGCAGGGTTAATGAATATCAGCGAAGCAGAGCTGACCTTTGCCCGCGTGGGTCACGACGCCTGGCGACTGCGCGGTGAGATCCGCGAGATCCTGGGCGCGCTGGAGGCGGTGGGCGAAACCAGGTGCATCTGCCGCAACGACTACGCCGTTCACGAGCAGGTCGGAAGCTTCACCAACCAGCACCTGAACGGCCATGCCGGGCTGGTGCTGAACCCGCGCGCGCTGGATCTGCGCCTGTTTCTCAACCAGTGGGCAAGCGCGTTTCACATCAGTGAAGCCACCGCCCGCGGCGAGCGGCAGAGCATTCAGTTCTTCGACCACCAGGGCGATGCCCTGCTGAAGGTCTACGCCACGGATAACACCGACGTTTCCGCCTGGGGCGACGTGCTGACTCGCTTTATCATTGCCGATAATCCATCGCTGGCGTTGAAGAAGCCCGATATGCCTGCTCACACGGAAAATGCGCAAGCTGCGCTCGTGGACAACGAGTGGCGCGCCATGACCGACGTGCACCAGTTCTTCAGCCTCCTCAAACGCCATAACCTCAGCCGCCAGCAGGCGTTTCGCCTGGTCGGGGACGATCTGGCCTGTCGGGTAGAAAACAGCGCGCTGGCGCAACTGCTGGAGACGGCGCGTCGTGACGGCAATGAAATCATGGTCTTCGTCGGCAACCGCGGCTGCGTACAGATTTTCACCGGCGTGGTGGAAAAGCTGGCGCCGATGAAAGGCTGGCTGAACATCTTCAACTCAACCTTTACCCTGCACCTGCTTGAAGACGCCATTGCGGAGACGTGGGTCACGCGCAAACCAACCGCTGACGGGCACGTCACCAGCCTGGAGCTGTTTGCCGCCGACGGGACGCAAATCGCCCAGCTGTACGGCCAGCGCACCGAAGGCGAGCCGGAGCAAAGCCAGTGGCGCAGCCAGATTGACGCCTTAACGGCGAAAGGGCTGGCCGCATGAAACGGTGGCTTGCCCTGATCAGCGCCCTCCCCCTGCTGGCGTTTGCTGCGCCGCAGGAGAAAATTATCACGCTCGGCGGCGACGTCACCGAGATCGTCTACGCCCTCGGCGCGGCCTCTTCCCTCGTGGCCCGCGACAGCACCAGCCAGTGGCCGCAGGCGGCAACCGCACTGCCGGACGTGGGCTATCTGCGCCAGCTCAACGCGGAAGGGATCTTATCCATGCGCCCTACGCTGGTGCTGGCCAGCGCCCAGGCGCAGCCGTCTCTGGCGCTCACGCAGGTTGAGCAAAGCCACGTCCGGGTTATCGCGGTTCCAGCCGCTAACGATCTGAGCGTCCTTGACGAAAAGGTACGGATCGTCGCTGAAGCGACGCACCGCGAGGCCGAGGGGGAAGCCTTGCGCAAGACGCTGCGTCAGGCGCTGTCGACGCTTCCCGCGTCGCCGCTCAATAAGCGGGTGCTGTTTATTCTCAACCACGGCGGGATGACCGCCATGGCTGCCGGACAACAGACCGGCGCGGACGCGGCCATTCGTGCGGCGGGGCTGCAGAACGCGATGCAGGGGTTCACCCGCTATCAGCCGCTGTCTCAGGAAGGCACGATTGCCAGCCGACCCGATCTGGTGGTGATTTCGCAGGACGGCATCAACGCCCTGGGTGGGGAGGCGAATCTGTGGACGCTTCCCGGCCTGGCGCAAACCCCGGCAGGACGGAACAGGCAGGTGCTGGCGATTGATGACATGGCGCTGCTGGGCTTCAGCGTGCGAACGCCGGAAGCCATCCGGGAGTTGCGTGCCAAAGCGGAGCAACTGCCCTGATGTCCCGGCGAGCCGCCCTGTCATTATGGATGCTGGCCGCGCTGCTGGTCGTCACGACGCTGACGGCCAGTGGCATTGGCGCGCTGCGCCTGCCGGTCAGACTGCTGTGGAACGGCACCGACGAGGCCCTGCGCCAAATATGGCTGACGATCCGCTTGCCTCGCGTGCTGCTGGCGCTGACGATCGGCGGTTCGCTGGCGCTGGCTGGGTGCGTAATGCAGGGGCTGTTTCGCAACCCGCTGGCGGACCCGGGCCTGCTCGGCATCAGCAGCGGCGCGGCGCTTGCCGTCGCCCTGTGGGTGGTGCTTCCGCTCTCGCTGCCAGCGCTGGTGATGCTGTATGCCCCGATGCTGGCGGCGTTTCTCGGCGCGCTGGCCGCCACCGTCGTGATTTTCCTGCTCAGCCGACAGCGTGACGCTTCCCTGTCGCGCCTGCTGCTGGTAGGGATTGCCATCAACGCCCTGTGCGGCGCCGCCGTCGGCGTGCTGTCATGGCTCAGCAATGATGCCCAGCTTCGCCAGCTTTCACTCTGGGGAATGGGCAGCCTTGGCCAGGCGCAGTGGTCGACGCTGCTGGCCGTCGCGTCGCTGATGATCCCCACCGTGCTGATTATCTGGCGCCTGGCAGGGCCCCTCAACCTGCTGCAGCTGGGCGATGAAGAGGCGCACTATCTCGGCGTGGAGGTGGCCGCCGTGCAGCGGATCCTGCTGCTGTGCAGCGCCCTGCTGGTGGCTGCCGCCGTTGCGATCAGCGGCGTGATCGGTTTTGTTGGCCTGGTGGTGCCCCACCTGGTGCGCATGTGGCTGGGAGCCGACCATCGGGCCACGCTCCCCGGCTCGGTGCTGGCCGGTGCGCTGCTCCTGCTGGTGGCCGACACGCTGGCGCGCAGCGTGGTCGCTCCGGCGGAAATGCCGGTTGGCTTATTGACCAGCCTTCTCGGCGCGCCGTGGTTCCTGTGGCTGATCTTTCGTCGTGGAGGTGCGCATGGCTGAACGCTATTGTGCAGAAAACCTTGTTTTTCGCGCCGGGCAACGCACGCTGATTAACGACGTGTCGCTGACCTTATCTCAGGGCGAGCTGGTGGCGTTGATTGGCCCCAACGGCGCCGGGAAATCGACGCTGTTGCGACTGCTTACCGGCTATCTTAAACCTGCTGGGGGACGGTGCAGCCTGGCGGGCACACCGCTTGCGGCCTGGCAACCGGAAAGGCTCTCCCGCTACCGGGCGGTGATGCGCCAGAGCACGCAGCTCGGATTTGACTGGCCGGTTGAGGCGGTGGTCGGTATGGGGCGTGCGCCCTGGACCCGCACGCCAGAAGCGTCGGTGATCGAGGAGGTGATGGCCATCACCGGCTGTTTACCGCTGGCGGGAAGGCAGTTTGCCGCGCTCTCCGGCGGCGAGCAGCAGCGCGTTCAGCTCGCCCGCGCGCTGGCTCAGCTCTGGTGCGACGGTGCGCCGCGCGGCTGGCTGTTTCTTGATGAACCGACGTCCGCGCTGGATCTCTATCACCAGCAGCATCTGCTGCGCCTGCTGAAATCCCTGACCAGCCGGGGACATCTGCACGTGTGCGCGGTGCTGCACGACCTCAACCTGGCAGCGCTGTGGGCGGATCGCATCCTGCTCCTGCACAGCGGCAGGATCGTGTCCCAGGGAGAGCCGGAAACCGTGTTGCAGGCCGATGCGCTGGCGCGCTGGTACGGCGCACAGGTTCACGTCGGCAGGCATCCGGCTCACGCCGTGCCGCAGGTGTTTCTCGCCCCCTGACCGGTCCGGATTCTGATGACGCCGACTCCGGCCAGACACTAGCTTGAGCAACTGACCTCCAGCCGCTTGCCCCACTCAGGCGGGCGGCTGACGTAATCATCATCCCGGTCGGCAAACGGCGTGCGCAACGCCACGTGCAGACGGTGTAACTCGTCGTACTCGCCCTGCTCGGCCTGCTCAATCGCCCGCTGCGCCAGCCAGTTGCGCAACACCATCGCCGGGTTCGTAGCGTTCATCTGCGCCTGGCGGGTCACATCATCCACCTGCTCCTGCTGCAGCCGCGTGCGGTACGATGCAAACCAGTCGTCAAACGCCTGTCTGTCAATAAACTCATCGCGCAGCGGAGAGGCGGCACTGTGCTGCTCCGTCTGGCCCAGCATCCGGAAGGTGCGCGTGTAATCGCTGCCCTCGCGCGCCATCAGGGCAAACAGGCCATTGAGGATGTCGTTATCGCCCTTCTCCTGCGTGACTAGCCCCAGCTTGTTGCGCATCAGCGAGCCATACTCTCGCAGTAAGATCGCCTGATAGCTGTCGAGCGCATCATTCAGGGCATCAACGTCGATGAACGGCGACAGGGTTTGCGCAAGCCGCTGCAGGTTCCACAGGCCCACCGCGGGCTGATTGTCAAAACTGTAGCGCCCCTGATAGTCGGAGTGGTTACAGATGTACCCTGGCTGATAATCATCCAGGAAACCAAACGGGCCGTAGTCAAAGGTCAACCCGAGAAGCGACATGTTGTCCGTATTCATGACGCCATGGGCAAAACCTACCGTTTGCCAGCGGGCAATCAGGGCTGCGGTACGGGCCACCACATCCCTGAACCAGAGAACGTATTTATCCGCGTCGTCCTGCAAATGCGCCCAGTGGTGACGAATGGCAAAGTCAGCCAGCTGGCGCACCTTGTCCGGCTCGCGGCGATAGTAAAAGTGCTCAAAATGACCGAAGCGCAGATGGCTTTGCGCAATGCGCATCAGCATTGCGCCCTTTTCCACGGTTTCGCGCGCAACCGGCGTGTCGCTGGTCACGATCGACAGCGCACGGGTGGTGGGGATACCCAGGGCATGCATCGCTTCGGAGCCCAGGCATTCGCGAATCGTTGAACGCAGAACCGCACGCCCGTCGCCCATCCGCGAATAGGGCGTCAGGCCCGCACCTTTCAGGTGCCAGTCAACCGTCTCCCCGTTGGGAAGCTGTTGTTCACCGAGCAGGATCCCCCTGCCGTCGCCCAGTTGCCCAGCCCAGACGCCAAACTGATGCCCGCTATAGACCTGAGCAAGGGGTTGCATACCGGCGAGAAGCGTTTCGCCTCCCCAGACGCCAGCGCTTCCTGAACGCTGAAGCAGCTCAGGCGGAATGGCCAGCTCTTCTGCCAGCCGATCGTTATGCCAGATAAGGCGTGAATTTTGTAACGGTGTGGGTTTGAGTGCGGTATAAAATCCCGGCAACTCGTCATGCCAGTGAGCAGTAAAAGACAGGGTCATAAGTCCTCCTGCTTTTAGTGTAGAGGGTTTACCCGGACTTAAACACGGGCGAAAGCAAGGGTTATCGCTGCTGAACCAGCGTAGTGACGTGTTCCGCCGAGACGGCAGGCCAGAGTGTTCCCTGCATGGCGCCAAAATTAAAGGACAACACGCGCTGCAACAGACCGTGGTCGTCAATGCCCGAGACAATCACAGACTGGCAGTGCGGCGTGATTTGCCAGAGGATGGCGCGCATAAATGGCTCAAAAGAGAGCTCTGAAGCACGCTGCTGAATGAAGCCTTTATCGAGAATAACCCGTTTAAATAATCCATCATACACCGCTTTGAGCGATGCAGCGCCTGCACCAAAGTTTGCCAGCACCAATGGGAAATGGATTGCCATTCTCGCCAGCTGAAGATCGTCCTTTCCGTTATTTAAACCTGGATAATTCTCATTAACAGTAAACTCAAGAAACGGATAACGCTCAAGAATTGAAACAGCGTTTCCATTACTTAATAAAAATTCAACTATTGCAGGTGTAATATTGATCCATGCAATTAACTGATGCTGAATAAAAAACAGTTTGCAGGTATCAAGCAATTGCAGTTTTTCGTTAAACAGCGCTAACTCTTCAGCCGCTGAAAGTCGTGGGATAACAAGCTCAGTGGGGATCCGCACATCGCTGTCGACGCCAGTAAAGTTAACCAGAATTTCTAAACCTTTAAGCTCCCCTGCGCTATTACGGGCAGGCAAAAGCAGCAGTTCAGACTGGTAAGCATTATCTAGCGTAATTATCATTGCACTCGCCCCGCATTAAAGATGAGAGAGGACATCCTGGAGCAATTGCCGACACAATTCCACTGTCTTGATTTTAATAAGATTAATTTCATTAGTTCCGTATTAATTTTCATATTTTTCCCTGAATCTAAAATAATCTTATCCTGGTTGCAAAATAATAGCCAGTTTTAGATAAAACAGATACATGAGGGATTCGCTAATTTTAGGTAAATTTAACTTTAATCATCTTATTTGAGAAAAAACGGCATGTTTATTCGCTACCATGCCGTCATAAGAGAGGTATACGACGAAGATTATATACGTCGTGCCTGCCAGAAATTTTTACGCCAGTAAACATTATCAAGAGAAGAGCGCATCACGCCGCGGCTCGTCGAGGCGTGAATGAACTGGTTGTCAGTATCATAAATGCCCACATGAAGTCCGCTTTCCCCCGATCCGGTTTTGAAGAAAACCAGGTCCCCGGGCAGGAGGTCGTCTTTATCAATTTCCGTGCCGATTTCTGCCTGTTTACGCGTTTCACGCGGCAGCTGTAAATCAAACTTGTCGCGAAACGTCATCAGAACGAAGCCGGAGCAATCTACACCGCCACGGCTCATGCCGCCGTAGCGATAAGGCGTGCCGCGCCAGTTGCTCAGCTGATCGTTGAGGCTGGCAATGACGGTGATCGAATCTGAAAGCCGTGGGTTAGGCGGCGGTGCACGATGGCTACTGCATCCCGCAAGAAAAAGTGCGGCCATCAGGAGAAACCAGAATCGCATTTTCAGACGAATCCTCTGCTTTTTTTGTTCTTTTCGTAATTTAGCGTGCAATTGCGCTCACAGGCAAGAAACGCTTACTCCTGCCCGGTCGAAATCAGCATCTTATGGCCCTCAATATCCAGCCTGCGGAACGACATGTTGTACGCGCGGGCAAGATTGGGCGGCGTAAGAACCTGATCCCGCGTACCGCTGGCGATCATCTTCCCCTGCGACAGCAGCCACACCCGGTGGGCATGACGCAAGGTGTGGTTGAGGTCATGACTGCTCATCACCACGGCGATGCCTTTTCGGCTGAGCGCACTTAGCAGGGTATCCAGGGCCGCCTGCTGCGCCACATCCAGCCCGCTCATCGGTTCATCGAGAAGCAGCATCCGCCCATGAGGATTACCGGCCGGGTGGATCTGAACAATGACAGCCGCCAGACGCACCCGCTGCCATTCGCCGCCGGATAGCTGGCTGACATGCCGGGAGAGTTTATCCTCCAGCCCCAGCGCCGCGGCCACGTCCGTCAGCAGTGCCGTAGAATGTTTGTCGTGCAAATGCAGCATCAGATAGTGCCAGACCGGCATCGCAAAGGGGGGTACCTGCTGCTGCACGAGATAGCTGCGCCGATGCGCCAGCGAGACCGGCGACCACTCGGCCAGCGTATGCTCCAGCAACATTATCTGCCCTTCTCCGGCAGTCATGCCTGCCATCCGTGCCAGCAGCGTGCTCTTTCCTGCGCCGTTTGGCCCGACAAGATGCAGGATTTCTCCCGCATTGACGGCGCCGGTTATCGGCTCCAGACGTCCCTTCTCGGCAACGTCCGTGAGCTGCATCAGCAGCGACATTATTTCGCCAGCGCCAGCTTGATCGATTCCATAACGATCGGATCTTCAGGTGGCATATCCGGTGAAAAACGCTGTACGACCTGGCCGTCGCGACCTATCAGGAATTTTTCAAAGTTCCACAGAATATCGTCCGGATAAAGCGACGCGCGGCCTTTGCTGGCCATGCGTTCATAAAAACCGCTGCCTTCCGGCGCGACGGCTTTCGGTGCGGCAGCGATCAGCTTCGCATACAGCGGGTGGCGGTCTTCACCGTTGACATCGATTTTGCTGAACAGCGGGAACGTTACGCCGTAGGTAGTGCTGCAGAAGGTTTTAATCTCCTCTTCGCTGCCCGGCTCCTGCCCCAGGAACTGGTTGCAGGGGAAGCCCAGCACGGTAAAACCGTCTTTCTCCCAGGCCTTCTGAATGTTTTCCAGCTGCTCGTACTGCGGCGTCAGGCCGCATTTGGATGCCACGTTGACGATCAGCAACACATTGCCTTTGTAGCCTTCCAGCGTGGTTTTATCGCCATCAATGGTGGTCACTTCAGTATTCAGGATATCTGACTGCATAGCATTTCCTCAGGTTGTCGATTTAACGTCCAGCTTTTAATAGTAGCCAGATAAAGACCGGCGCGCCCAGCGTGGCGGTCACCACGCCAATGGGCAGCTCTGCGGCCGTCAGGGCAAGCCTGGCGATGATGTCGGCCACCAGCAGCGTGACGGCCCCGGCAACCGCCGAGGCCGGAAGCAAGGTTCGATGGTCCGTGATTCCGCACAGTCGGAGCATATGCGGAATCACCAGACCGATAAAGCCAATCGCGCCCGCCAGAGCCACGCTGACGCCGACCAGCCAGCCAATGGCGATGACAAGCACATTACGCCAGAACCCAATCGGCATGCCCAGCTGGCGGGCTGAGGTTTCACCCAGCGCGAGCATATTCAACGGCTGCGCCTGCAGGGCAGCCCACACGATGACCGGCACCAGCAGCGCCATCAGCCAGCCCTGCTGCCAGTCGACGCCGCCAAAGCCGCCCATCATCCAGTACATGAGCTGCCGAAGGTCAAAAGAGGTCGAGAAGTAGACCGCCCAAGTCATCAACGCACTACAGATGATCCCCAGCGCCACGCCGGCAAGCAGCAGACGGCTGGTCGATAAGTGCCGTCTGGCAAAACGAAGAAGGATGAGCGTTATCAGTAATGCGCCAAGGATCGCGCTCAGGCTAATGCTCCAGCCGGAGAGTTCTCCTCCGCCCAGCATCACCGCTGCAATCAGCCCCACGCCCGCACCGTTAGACACGCCGAGCAGCCCGGGCTCCGCCAGAGGATTCTCAAACAACGCCTGCATAATGGTGCCGCACAGCGCCAGCGCGGCCCCCACCAGCATCACCGCGACGGTACGCGGCAGACGAATTTGCCAGACGAAGAGCTGTCCGTCAGGTCCCCACCAGCTTTCGGGCCCTATCCACCGGTCACCGGCGCAGAGGCTAACGCCTGCGGCGACAATGAGCAGCAGCACCAGAATAAACAGGTGACGCCGATCGGAACGGTGCTGGAGATGGACATAATCAAGCATGTTTACGGTTTTCGTAGCGAGAGATGTAATTGATTTTACGGCGGGTTTGCCTGAGAGCGCAAAGAAAAAAGGCCGCGTGGGCGGCCTTTTTAGTTAGTTCATATTACTCTGCTTTGGGCGTTGCGTTTTCGACACGGCTTTTTAACTTCTGGCCGGGTCTGAAGGTCACCACGCGGCGGGCTGTAATGGGAATATCTTCCCCCGTCTTCGGGTTGCGGCCCGGACGTTGGTTTTTATCTCGCAAATCAAAATTGCCAAAGCCGGAGAGTTTTACCTGCTCACCATTTTCCAGAGCACGACGGATCTCTTCGAAAAACAGCTCTACCAGCTCTTTGGCATCCCGTTTGCTAAGCCCAAGCTTATCAAACAGATATTCTGACATTTCAGCTTTTGTAAGCGCCATAGGTTCAATCCCTCAATGATGCCTGGAATCGCTCTTTTAATGCCTCTACACATTTGGCGACGGTAGCGGCAATCTCCTCTTCTTCGAGTGTACGGCTGGTATCCTGAAGGATCAGGCTGATAGCCAGGCTCTTAAAGCCCTCTGCTACGCCCTTGCCGCGGTACACGTCAAATAAGTTTACGCCAACTACCTGATTTACGCCAACTTTCTTACATTCGGCCAAAATATCTGCTGCGGGCACATTTTCCGCGACCACAACCGCGATATCACGGCGGTTTGCCGGGAAGCGGGAGACGTCCTGAGCCTGAGGAATCACGCGGTCTGCCACCAGGTTCCATTCCAGCTCGAACACGATGGTACGGCCATTCAGGTCCAGTTTACGCTCCAGCTCAGGGTGAACAACCCCAATAAAACCAATGCGTTTGCCGTCTAAATAGAGGGCGGCGCTCTGGCCTGGATGCAGGGCCGGAATGGCTTCTGCGCGGAATTCAATTTCAGATAATTTACCGGTCAGATCCAGAATCGCTTCCAGATCGCCCTTCATATCGTAGAAATCAACCGTGCCTTTTGCCAGGTCCCAGTGCTCTTCATAACGGTTACCGCTGATGGCGCCAGCCAGCATGAGATCCTGACGGATGCCTAAATTTGCCTGATTATCCGGTACAAAGCGCAAACCGCTTTCGAAAATTCGCACGCGGTTTTGCTGGCGATTCTGGTTGTAAACGATAGTGCCCAGCAGGCCCGTCCACAGGGACAGACGCATCGCGGACATTTCGCTGGAAATTGGGCTTGGCAGGATCAGCGCTTCCTGACCCGGGTGGATCAGCTGCTGCAGCTTTGGATCAACAAAGCTGTAGGTGATCACTTCCTGATAGCCTTTGTCGTTCAGCATGGTTTTTACACGCTTCAGGGACAGGTCGGCTTCACGGTGGGTGCCCATCACCAGACCTGCCTGCACAGGCTCGTCAGGGATGTTGTTGTAGCCATAAACACGGGCCACTTCTTCCACCAGATCTTCTTCAATTTCCATGTCGAAACGCCATGACGGCGCAACGGCTTTCCACTCGTCCTGGCCTTCGGTTACGTCGCAACCCAGACGCTTCAGAATATCGGTCACCTGCGCGTCGGCAACGTGGTGCCCAATCAGGCGATCCAGCTTACTGCGACGCAGGGTGATGGTCGCACGCTTCGGCAGCGTGGCTTCGTTGGTGACGTCGATAACCGGGCCCGCTTCGCCGCCGCAGATGTCGATCAGCAGGCGAGTCGCACGCTCCATCGCTTTGTATTGCAGCGCAGGATCCACGCCGCGCTCGTAGCGGTGGGACGCATCGGTGTGCAGTCCGTGACGGCGTGCGCGACCAGTGATGGAAAGCGGGCTGAAGAACGCGCACTCCAGCAGGACGTTTTGCGTTTCGTCGTTGACGCCTGAATGCTCGCCTCCGAAGATACCGCCCATTGCCAGCGCTTTGCTGTGGTCAGCAATCACCAGGGTGTCGGCGTTCAGTTTCGCTTCGGTGCCGTCCAGAAGAACCAGGGTTTCGCCCTCTTTCGCCATGCGCACCACAATACCGCCTTCGATACGATCTTTATCGAAGGCGTGCATTGGCTGGCCCAGTTCCAGCAGAACGTAGTTAGTCACGTCAACCACGGCGTCGATAGAGCGGATACCGCAGCGGCGCAGCTTCTCTTTCATCCACAGCGGGGTTGGCGCTTTCACGTTGATGCCTTTCACCACGCGACCGAGGTAGCGCGGGCAGGCATCCGCAGCGTCAACCTGGATAGGCAGCACGTCACTGATGGTCGCTTCAACCGGGGCGATCTCCGGCGCGTTCAGCTCGGTCTGGTTCAGCACGGCAACGTCGCGCGCCACGCCGATGATCCCTAAGCAGTCAGCACGGTTTGGCGTGACGCTGATTTCGATGGTGTTGTCATCAAGCTTCAGGTATTCGCGGATGTCGGTGCCGATTGGCGCATCCAGCGGCAGCTCAATGATGCCGTTGTGATCGTCGGAAATACCCAGCTCGGAGAAGGAACACAGCATGCCTTCAGACGGCTCGCCGCGCAGCTTAGCCGCTTTGATTTTGAAATCGCCCGGCAGTACCGCACCGACGGTCGCCACGGCCACTTTCAGCCCCTGGCGGCAGTTTGGCGCACCGCAGACGATATCCAGCAGACGGTCGCCGCCTACGTTTACTTTTGTTACGCGCAGTTTGTCCGCGTTAGGGTGCTGGCCGCACTCTACCACTTCGCCGACGACCACGCCGTTGAAGGCACCGGAAACCGGCTCAACGCCGTCCACTTCCAGACCTGCCATGGTGATCTGGTTAGAAAGCGCGTCGCTATCCAGCGTGGTGTTCACCCACTCGCGTAACCACAGTTCACTGAATTTCATTGTTCTGTCCTGCCCTTATTTAAACTGTTTGAGGAAACGCAGATCGTTTTCGAAGAATGCACGTAAGTCGGTGACGCCATAGCGCAGCATGGTCAGACGCTCCATGCCCATGCCGAAGGCGAAGCCGGAGTAAACTTCCGGATCGATACCCACGTTGCGCAGGACGTTTGGATGCACCATGCCGCAACCCAGCACTTCCAGCCATTTGCCGTTTTTGCCCATCACGTCAACTTCCGCAGACGGTTCGGTGAACGGGAAGTAGGACGGACGGAAACGAACCTGCAGATCTTCCTCAAAGAAGTTGTTCAGGAAATCGTGCAGCGTGCCTTTCAGGTTGGTGAAGCTGATGTTTTTATCAACAATCAGACCTTCCATCTGGTGGAACATTGGGGTGTGGGTCTGATCGTAGTCGTTACGATAGACGCGGCCCGGCGCGATAATACGGATTGGCGGTGCCTGATCCTTCATGGTACGGATCTGAACGCCGGAGGTCTGGGTACGCAGCAGACGCGTCGCGTCGAACCAGAAAGTGTCGTGGTCAGCGCGTGCCGGATGATGGCCAGGAATGTTCAGAGCATCGAAGTTGTGGTAATCATCTTCGATTTCCGGGCCAGTCGCCACGGTAAAGCCGAGCTCACCGAAGAAACTTTCAATGCGATCGATGGTGCGGGTAACCGGGTGCAGACCGCCGTTCTCGATGCGGCGACCCGGCAGAGAAACGTCGATCGTCTCTGCGGCCAGACGCGCATTCAGCACCGCGCTTTCCAGCTCGGCTTTGCGTGCGTTCAGCGCCTGCTGTACCTGCTCTTTGGCTTCGTTAATCACCGCCCCCGCTGCCGGGCGCTCTTCTGGCGGCAGCTCACGCAGGGTTGTCATTTGAAGGGTCAGGTGCCCTTTCTTCCCAAGATATTCGACGCGGACATTGTCTAACGCGGCAACATCTGAGGCCTGATTAATGGCGGCTGTTGCACTGGCAACCAGCTCTGCGAGATGTGACATGATTTTCCTCATTATGTCGGTGCAGACACCGATTTGGTGGAGTTATTCTCTCAAATTCAGGCACAAAAAAAGCCTCCATCGGGAGGCTTATCTGGCGCTGTTTTTCGTTTCATCTTTCACGCGCTAGCCTCCTGAAGTCAGGTGCTAAAGTAAAAGAAGAAGCGGAAAATAGCAGCATTCATGCTTGCGTTACCTTGTTGGGTAAAAACCGTTGAGACCTTATTGAAAAGCCTGCACGGGTAAATGTCAATCTTCTTACAGGGTTATATGAAAAGAGGGAGCCAGGCCCCCTCTCTCAACTGGCTTATGCCAGTGCTGCTTTCGCTTTTTCGACCAGAGCGGTGAACGCTACTTTGTCGAATACTGCGATGTCAGCCAGGATCTTACGGTCGATTTCAACAGAGGCTTTTTTCAGGCCGTTGATGAATTTGCTGTAAGAAATACCGTTCTGACGTGCTGCTGCGTTGATACGCGCAATCCACAGTTGACGGAACTGACGCTTACGCTGACGACGGTCACGGTAAGCGTACTGACCTGCTTTGATAACAGCCTGGAAGGCAACGCGGTATACGCGTGAACGCGCACCGTAGTAGCCTTTAGCTTGTTTCAAAATTTTCTTGTGACGTGCACGTGCAATTACACCACGTTTTACGCGAGCCATGTGTGCTCTCCTGTATCTATTCTAAGTTAAAAAAGTTAAACGAAACGACTTATGCGTACGGCAGGCACGCGATGACCAGGCCCAGATCGCCTTTAGAAACCATGGCTTTTGGACGCAGGTGACGTTTACGCTTGGTAGCTTTCTTAGTCAGAATGTGACGCAGGTTAGCGTGCTTGTGCTTAAAACCACCTTTACCGGTTTTTTTGAAGCGCTTAGCAGCACCGCGTACGGTCTTAATTTTTGGCATTTTAATAACTTCCACTTCGCATTGTTAAATAAACGAAACATAGGCGAACAAAACCTATGAAACCCGAAGGCTCCACAGATTTTGCTGCTTGAAGGCCTTACTGTTTCTTCTTAGGAGCGAGCACCATGATCATCTGGCGGCCTTCGATCTTCGTAGGGAAGGATTCGACTACTGCCAGTTCACTCAGATCGTCACGGACGCGGTTAAGCACTTCCATACCAATCTGTTGGTGGGCCATCTCACGACCGCGGAAACGCAGTGTGATCTTGGCCTTATCGCCATCTTCCAGAAAGCGAATCAGGCTGCGGAGTTTTACCTGATAATCGCCATCGTCGGTACCAGGACGGAATTTGATTTCCTTAACCTGGATAACTTTTTGCTTCTTCTTCTGTTCCTTAGAAGACTTACTCTTTTCATAAAGGAACTTGCCGTAGTCCATGATACGACAAACTGGCGGTTCGGCGTTAGGGCTGATTTCAACTAAATCTACTCCAGCTTCTTCAGCCTTTTCGATTGCTTCTCTCAGACTCACAATCCCCAGCTGCTCGCCTTCCAGACCTGTTAAGCGAACTTCCTGGGCGCGAATCTCGCCATTGATACGATTCGGACGTGCCGTTTGAACTCGTTTTCCGCCTTTAATACCTTATTCCTCCAGTTGTTGAAGACTGCGGCTGCGAATCTCTTGTTGCAGCTTCTCAATCACTTCACTTACGTCCAGGCTGCCCAGGTCTTTACCACGGCGGGTGCGAACGGCAACTTTGCCTGCTTCCACCTCTTTATCACCACAGACCAACATATACGGGACACGACGTAAAGTGTGCTCGCGGATTTTAAAGCCAATCTTCTCATTTCTCAAGTCTGCTTTTACGCGAATGCCCGCATTTTGTAGTTTCTGCGTCAATTCTTTAACGTAATCTGCCTGAGAATCGGTAATGTTCATCACCACCACCTGCACCGGCGCAAGCCAGGTTGGGAAGAAGCCGGCGAACTCTTCGGTCAGGATGCCGATGAAGCGCTCCAGAGAACCGAGAATGGCGCGGTGAATCATTACCGGCACCTGACGCTCGTTGTCTTCGCCAACATAAGAGGCGCTTAAACGCTGCGGCAGGGAGAAGTCCAGCTGTACAGTACCGCACTGCCATGCGCGATCGAGGCAGTCATACAGGGTAAATTCAATTTTCGGACCGTAGAATGCGCCCTCGCCCAGCTGGTATTCGAACGGAATGCCGTTCTCTTCCAGCGCCACGGCGAGATCCGCTTCTGCGCGATCCCAGGTCTCATCGCTACCGATACGTTTTTCCGGACGCGTTGAGAGTTTGACCACGATCTTCTCGAAGCCAAAGGTGCTGTACATATCGTAGACCATACGAATACAGGCGTTAACTTCATCACGGACCTGATCTTCGGTACAGAAGATATGCGCATCATCCTGCGTAAAGCCACGCACGCGCATCAGACCGTGCAGCGCACCTGATGGCTCGTTACGGTGGCAGCTACCGAACTCCGCCATACGCAGCGGCAGGTCGCGGTAGGATTTCAGACCCTGATTGAAGATCTGAACGTGGCCCGGGCAGTTCATTGGCTTGATGCAGTATTCACGGTTCTCAGACGAGGTGGTGAACATCGCATCCTTGTAGTTGTCCCAGTGGCCGGTTTTTTCCCACAGCACACGGTCCATCATGAACGGTCCTTTCACTTCCTGATACTGGTACTCTTTCAGCTTGGAGCGTACGAAGGTTTCCAGTTCACGGAAGATGGTCCAGCCGTCGTTATGCCAGAACACCATACCCGGCGCTTCTTCCTGCATGTGGTACAGGTCAAGCTGCTTGCCGATTTTACGGTGGTCACGCTTCGCCGCCTCTTCCAGGCGCAGCAGGTACGCGTTCAGGGCTTTTTTATCGGCCCATGCGGTACCATAGATACGCTGCAACATCTTGTTGTTGCTGTCGCCGCGCCAGTAGGCGCCTGCGATCTTCATCAGCTTAAAGTGATGACAGAAGCGCATGTTCGGCACGTGCGGTCCACGGCACATGTCGACGTATTCTTCGTGATGGTACAAGCCAGGCTTGTCATCATGCGAAATGTTTTCGTCAAGAATCGAGACTTTATAGCTCTCGCCGCGCTTCACGAAGGTTTCACGCGCTTCGTGCCAGCTGACTTTCTTCTTGATGACGTCATAGTTCGTTTCGGCGAGCTCGTGCATACGTTTTTCGAGCGCGTCGATATCTTCCTGAGTCAGGGTATGGTCAAGGTCAACGTCGTAGTAGAAACCATTATCGATAACCGGACCGATCGCCATTTTGGTGTTTGGCCACAGCTGTTTGATGGCATGGCCCAACAGGTGCGCGCAGGAGTGACGAATGATCTCCAGACCTTCTTCATCTTTTGCGGTGATGATGGCCAGTGTCGCATCGTTTTCGATCAGATCGGAGGCATCCACCAGCTCACCGTTGACACGGCCGGCGATGGTCGCTTTCGCGAGACCAGGACCGATGTCCAGGGCAACATCCATTGGGCTAACAGCGCGGTCGAAATGGCGTTGGCTGCCATCAGGAAGAGTAATTACAGGCATTTTATATCCTTATTTGCAGTGATGCCCCACACATAAGAGCATATACAAAGAAAATAATCGTGATTTGACAATAGATTACGACACCATCTGACCAACAATCGTCAAATTGGTTCGTCATCATTCACCTGCCGGAAAATCAGACAACGCCGGATATACGGCAAGCCTTGCAATGTTAACACTAACAAAAGGGAGATTGCACCCTCTGCTGGCAGATTGATGTGCTGGCACTTTCGCATGAATTTGCAGGTTGCATATTCCCGGCGCTCGCAATTTAGAAATGCAGAGCTACTCTTGAACAGGTCTTTAAACCCAAAGGTGCATACCATGAACGTATCCAGTAGAACGGTTGTGATATTGAACATCCTTTCCGCCACAGGTTTATTGTTGATTCTCGCCGAACGATTCCACTGGTTCTGAACCGCCCCCTACGCTGGCATAACCCAATCGTTCCTGCGAAGGGGCATATTCAGGCCCTGTTTGGTAGACTGTGGATATCAACGAACAAGGATTAGGTTATGCCAACAAAACGATTTGCCGTAAAACACTGGAAAATGGTGCTGGTGCTGATTGCCATATGCGGCGCAATGCTGTTACTCCGTTGGGCAGCGATGATTTGGGGTTAGGGGCGAGTAGAGCTCATCAGAAGGGACGTCACAAGATCAGAGAGAATAAACGGGCCGACATTATCATCGGCCCGTCTCTATTACATTCTATAACCCAGTGAAACCGTGGTTCTGCGGTCGGTATGATCCGGTGCAGACTCTGGTGGTGAAGAGTTCCAGGTCACGTTGTAGGCGACTTTCAGACCAAAGTGTTCGTTGATGGCCACGTTGAGCGCCGTCTCAGAGTTCAGCGTCGTGTCGTCGGCACCAAATACAGAAACACCCTGTGTAAATTTGGTGTTATCAGTCATCTGCCAGGCATAGGTACCAGAAGCGTAACCGAGCGGTTGGGTTTTGGTATCGCCATTGGTGTACTCGTCATAACGCACACCGGGACCGAATTCAAAACGGAGGCTGTGTACCGGACCGTTCAGGAACTGACGACCATAACCCGCCGTGAACACGTCACGCTGGCGATAACCGTTGTAACGGTCGGTTAACCAGCTTGCCTGACCAAACAGGTAGTCATAGTCGGTCATGTTGTAACGGCTACGTCCGCCTACCGCATATTTCTCGGAAGAGCGTTCGTCATTAGCGGACGTATTGCTGGCATTACCCCACAGAGACCAGGCGGTGGTATTACCGTACCAGGTAAGCGTACTGTCCGCCGTCAGAGAAGAGCTTTTGGTGTTACCGGATTGTGCCAGGTACCCCGCGTTCAGGTTACCTTCAAACGGTTTTTTCGCGGTGGAGGGATCGTCCATGACAGTAAAAACGGAATCATCGGCGGTCGCGTTCATAGCCGCAAACACGCCACCCGCCAGCATCAGTGCAGCGGGCACTGTCTTTAAAAGCTTCATTTTATTAAGGAGTCCGTACAACAAAAAAAGAGACCACACGGTCCCGGAATCTTTCTTGAGGATCAATGACAAGGCGTCCAGAGAAAGGTAACAAATTATAAAAAGCCGCAAATAACATAGCAATGTTTTCTTATTTCATTTTTTGAATAAGAACGATCCCAAAAAGCGTTTTATTTTATATGTCTCCGGCCTCACTTTTATTCACTATTCATATTTAAAATCATACTGTTATTTACATTGCCTTCCTGACAAATGGTGCCAGACTAAAAGGAACCCATGCTAAAAGGAGGTAATGATGGTTCCTATCTACACCCTGACGCTCTCCCCTTCCCTTGATTCCGCCACCCTGACGCCGCAGATTTATCCGGAAGGTAAATTGCGCTGTAGCGCCCCGGTCTTTGAGCCCGGCGGTGGCGGTATCAACGTGGCGCGCGCCATTACCCACCTCGGCGGCAAAGCCACGGCCATTTTCCCCGCAGGCGGTGCTACCGGTGAACACCTGGTCTCCCTGCTTGCAGATGAACAGGTGGCCGTAGAGACCGTCGAGGCGAAAGACTGGACGCGGCATAACCTGCATGTCCACGTGGAATCCAGCGGCGAGCAGTACCGGTTTGTCATGCCGGGCGCGAAACTCACCGATGACGAGTTTCGTCAGCTTGAAGAGAAAGTGCTGACGATAGAAAGCGGCGCGCTGCTGGTGGTCAGCGGCAGCCTGCCGCCCGGCGTCAGTACGGAAAAATTAACCGCGCTGATTCAGGCGGCGCAGCAACGCGGTATCCGCTGCATCGTCGACAGCAGCGGCGAGGCCCTGCAGGCGGCCTTAGTGCCGGGCAATCTTGAGCTGGTCAAACCCAACCAGAAAGAGCTAAGCGCGCTGGTCAACCGCGAACTGACGCAGCCTGACGATGTGCGCACCGCCGCGCAGGAGCTGGTACGCAGCGGAAAAGCGCGACGCGTGGTGGTTTCCCTCGGTCCGCAGGGAGCGCTGGCCGTCGATGAAACGTCGTCCGTTCAGGTTGTTCCACCGCCGATGAAGAGCCAGAGCACGGTTGGCGCGGGTGACAGCATGGTGGGCGCGATGACGCTTAAGCTTGCGCAGGGCTCGTCACTGCTGGAGATGACGCGCTACGGCGTGGCGGCGGGTAGCGCCGCCACCATCAACCAGGGCACGCGCCTCTGTTCGCTGGCCGATACGCAAAAAATCGTCGATTACCTGTCCCGAAATTAACGTCTGTTCCCCTTCATCTGCATGGAGGGGAACGTCATCCCCGAGTCGCCAAACACAAACTATCGACTATGCTAAGAAAACTTCCATGATAACAATGAGGTGAATTATGAGCAGTGGTGACATCACTCGTTATGTCGTAACCGTCAACCTTCATGAAGCATCGCTTACCGAGTTAAATGAGCTCAACAATGCCTTCACCCGGGCTAATTTTCTCCTCACCCTGACGGATGACGAAGGCAATATTCATGATTTAGGCACCCTGGCATTTGGTCTGATCGGTGCCCTGAATAAAGAAGAGGTCCATGCGCTGGCCGCCAGCCTGGTGGAAAGTGTGACCGACAAGCCAGCCGAAATTGACGTCGACACCTGGGAAAGCTGGCAGAAAAAAGAACAATAAGTGCCCTGTATGAAATTAAACCGCTCAGGTGTGCGTTAGTTCGTATTTTTTTACCGCAATAATGCGCTAACTTTATGATCTGGCAGACAACATGGGAGAGTCAACATGTGGCAGGCTATCAGTCATCTTTTAAGTGAGCAGCTGGGTGAAGGTGAAATTGAACTGCGTAACGAACTGCCAGGCGGAGAGATCCACGCCGCGTGGCATTTACGCTACGCAGGGCGCGATCTCTTCGTAAAATGCGATGAACGCGAGCTGCTTCCGATATTTACCGCCGAAGCCGATCAGCTGGAGCTGCTGTCGCGCAGTAAAACGGTGACGGTCCCGCAGGTTCTGGCCGTCGGTAGCGACCGCGATTACAGTTTTCTGGTCATGGAATATCTCCCCGCCCGTCCGCTGGATGCCCATAACGCTTTCATTCTTGGCCAGCAGCTAGCGCGCCTCCATCAGTGGAGCGACCAGCCGCAGTTTGGCCTTGATTTTGACAACGATCTTTCCACCACGCCGCAGCCCAATGCCTGGCAGCGTCGCTGGTCGACGTTTTTTGCCGAGCAGCGCATTGGCTGGCAGCTAGAGCTTGCCGCCGAAAAAGGGCTGGAATTTGGCAATATTGATGCCATCGTCGAACACGTGCAGCAGCGTCTGGCCTCTCACCAGCCTCAGGCGTCTCTGCTCCACGGTGATTTGTGGTCCGATAACTGCGCGCTGGGGCCCAACGGCCCCTATATCTTCGACCCGGCCTGCTACTGGGGTGACCGAGAGTGCGACCTTGCCATGCTGCCGCTGCACCCAGAACAACCGCCGCAGATATACGACGGGTATCAGTCGGTTTCTCCCCTGCCGCCCGGCTTCCTCGATCGTCAACCGGTGTATCAGCTTTATACGCTGATGAACCGCGCCATACTTTTTGGTGGGGAACACCTGGTTAACGCCCAGCGGGCGCTTGAGCGCATGCTTGCCGCCTGAGACGCGAACGGGTGGCTTTGCCGCCACCCGTATCGGTTACAGAAAACCGAGCAGTGAGAAGAAGAAGTATCCTGCCACAATGATAATCACGGGAAGGATATAGAGCGGAAAAATTTGCAGGAAAATGGTGTGACGCGGCACAACAATGCGGGATTCAATCTGCTCCCGGCTCATGCCTTCCGAGCCTTTGGCCTGCTCCAGAATGAGCTGGTCCTCGACGCCCTCGCGTAAGAAGCGCGTCTGACGGCTCATTCGCGCGCCAGAGGCCTGCAGCGCCAGCGCAACAAAGATCAGGGCGTAGATCACCCAAAAGCCGATATTCAGCTGATGCTGAAAATCCGGGGTCGGTGAGTTAAACCAGAAGACATTCAAGAATGGCGTATTAAAACGCATCATCTCAATCATCACATGCGCAAAATCAAGCATAACCGCATTGATACCCGGCTGTTTTTCGCTGTGATCGTACATAAATTTGAGTACAGAAATCAGCGTAGAAATGACGGCAGGAATAAAAATCACCCAGCCAGCAATACGTTTTAAGACCGCAATGCGTCCAGCTTGTTGATACGTCATCAGTTCCTCTTCATAAAGACGCGTTATTTGTGCCTAAGTCTACCTGCTGGTCATCAATTTCGCCCGCTCTTTAAAAGCAATATGCTAAATTGCAGAGTGTGCTTAGCACTTATCGTCTGTCGAACACCCTGGATAAGGAGACGTTGTGATGTCGACACCGCGCCAAATTCTTGCCGCAATTTTTGACATGGATGGATTACTGATCGATTCCGAACCGTTGTGGGATCGCGCCGAACTGGAGGTCATGGCCAGCCTGGGCGTGGATATCAGCCGCCGTAATGAACTTCCCGATACGCTGGGCCTGCGCATCGATATGGTGGTTGACCTGTGGTTTGCCCAACAGCCGTGGGCTGGACCGGGTCGTGATGAAGTGACCGCGCGCATTATCAGCCGCGCCATTTCGCTGGTAGAAGAGAGCAAGCCGCTGCTGCCCGGCGTATGTGAGGCCGTCGCGCTGTGTAAAGCCCAGGGACTCAAGGTCGGCCTGGCCTCGGCGTCACCGCTGCATATGCTGGAAAAAGTGCTCATCATGTTTGAACTGCGCGACAGTTTCGACGCGCTGGCGTCCGCTGAGAAATTGCCCTACAGCAAGCCGCACCCGCAGGTCTATCTGGACTGTGCCGCTAAGCTCGGCGTGGATCCCCTCAACTGCGTTGCGCTGGAAGATTCCGTTAACGGCATGATAGCGTCTAAAGCCGCGCGGATGCGCTCCATTGTGGTGCCTGCGGAAGAAGGCCGCCACGATCCCCGGTTTGCCCTTGCCGATGTGAAGCTGATTTCACTGGCAGAACTCACGGCGCATCACCTGCGGGGCGGTTAAGACCCTCCTGCAGTTTGTGACAAACAGTTACACCGTCACCTCTTCCGCCTACTGTATAAAAACCCTATACTGTATGAATTGACAGTTTTATGGGTTTTATCATGACGGCGGAAGGCCACCTGCTTTTTTCTATCGCGTGCGCAGTATTTGCCAAAAACGCTGAACTCACCCCCGTGCTGGCGCAGGGGGACTGGTGGCATATCGTCCCTTCCGCCGTTTTGACCTGTCTGCTGCCCGATATTGACCATCCCAAGTCCTTCCTCGGTCAGCGCCTGAAGTGGGTGTCAAAACCCATCGCCCGCGCGTTCGGCCACCGGGGGTTTACGCACAGCCTGCTGGCCGTGTTTTGCCTGCTGACGCTTTTCTATTTAAAAGTGCCCGAAAGCTGGATCGTCCCCGCCGATGCCATTCAGGGGATGGTGCTGGGCTATCTGAGCCATATTCTGGCCGATATGCTGACGCCTGCGGGCGTACCGCTGCTGTGGCCCTGCCGCTGGCGCTTCCGTTTTCCTATCCTGGCACCGCAGAAAGGGAACCAGCTGGAGCGCGTCTTGTGCATGGCGCTGTTTGCTTACGCCGTCTGGATGCCGCAAACGTTGCCCGAAAACAGTGCAGTCCGCTGGTCTTCCCAGATGATTAATTCGCTGCAATTTCAGTTCAATCGCTTTATTCACCACCAGATTGAACAGTAAACCAACAAAACCATCCCATTTGTCATAACCCATTCCATTTGGATATAAGCGCGACATCACACTTCTGCTAACCTTCCGCCAACAGGATCGGTAAAAACCGACCCGATAATAAATCAGGAGAACGGGGATGAATTTTCCACTCATCGCGAACGTCGTTGTGTTCGTTGTATTGCTATTGCTTCTCGCGCAGGCGCGCCATAAACAGTGGAGCCTGGCGAAAAAGGTGCTGGTTGGTCTGGCCATGGGTGTCGTATTTGGTCTGGCATTACAGGCTATTTATGGCTCCGATAATCCAGTACTGAAAGATTCCATTCAGTGGTTCAACATTGTCGGTAACGGCTATGTTCAGCTGCTGCAGATGATCGTTATGCCGCTGGTGTTCGCCTCTATTCTGAGCGCCGTTGCCCGCCTGCATAACGCGACCCAGTTGGGAAAAATCAGTTTCCTGACCATTGGTACGCTACTGTTCACCACGCTGATTGCCGCGCTGGTGGGTGTGCTGGTCACTAACCTGTTTGGCCTGACCGCAGAGGGTCTGGTTCAGGGTACCGCTGAAACGGCGCGTCTGACCGCAATTCAGACCAACTACGTCGGTAAAGTGGCTGACCTGACCGTGCCGCAGATGGTGCTCTCCTTCATTCCGAAGAACCCGTTTGCTGACCTGACCGGTGCGAGCCCAACCTCCATCATCAGCGTGGTTATTTTCGCCGCGTTCCTGGGCGTGGCGGCGCTGAAGCTGCTGAAAGACGATGCGCCAAAAGGCGAACGCGTGCTGACCGCGATTGATACCCTGCAAAGCTGGGTGATGAAGCTGGTTCGTCTGGTCATGCAGCTCACCCCTTACGGCGTGCTGGCGCTGATGACCAAAGTGGTTGCCGGCTCTAACCTGCAGGACATCATTAAGCTGGGCAGCTTCGTTGTCGCCTCTTACCTGGGCCTTGGCATTATGTTCGTGGTGCACGGCATCCTGCTGGGCGTGAACGGCGTCAGCCCGCTGAAATACTTCCGTAAGGTCTGGCCGGTACTGACCTTTGCCTTCACCAGCCGTTCCAGCGCCGCGTCTATTCCGCTGAACGTTGAAGCACAGACTCGTCGTCTGGGCGTGCCTGAATCCATCGCCAGCTTCTCTGCCTCCTTTGGTGCCACCATTGGTCAGAACGGCTGTGCGGGTCTGTACCCGGCGATGCTGGCGGTAATGGTTGCTCCTACAGTCGGCATCAACCCGCTGGATCCGGTCTGGATCGCCACGCTGGTCGGGATTGTTACCGTAAGCTCCGCAGGCGTTGCGGGCGTTGGCGGCGGTGCAACCTTCGCCGCGCTGATTGTGCTGCCTGCGCTGGGCCTGCCCGTGACGCTGGTTGCCCTGCTGATCTCCGTTGAGCCGCTGATCGACATGGGCCGTACCGCGCTGAACGTCAGCGGCTCCATGACCGCCGGTACGCTGACCAGCCAGTGGCTGAAGCAGACCGACAAAGCGATTCTGGAAAGTGAAGACGACGCCGAACTGGCGCATCGTTAATCGCTGTAGATATAAAAAAACCGCCAACAGGCGGTTTTTTTATGGCTGTTATTCTTCAACCTCTTCATCCTGGCGGATCTGCATCGCCCACCGCTGTGCGGACTCCGGCACCGTAAAGGTGGGAGAGCGACGGAAATGTTCGCCGATCAGCACAAAGGCCACGAATTTCCCCCGTAACTGCCACACATCGCGAAAACCCTCCACTTTCAGGGCATGGTCTGGCGGCGCGGGCTCAACGCGGGGCACATAGCTAATAACCTGGCGGTTTTGTTGACGAAGAGGTTTCATAAGCGACGGATTCACTAAAGCAAATTCTTGAAGCAGGAAAATTCTATGATAGCCGATCCTGCTGCCTTCCGTCGCGCTCCGAGTGGGTGAGATGGCTCCTTTCGTTAATGATGGCATGTGAAAACTCTTAGTTCGCGAGCCATCTCACGACATTGTTCTATCCTTAATAGGGTTTTTAGCAATGGATAAAGGAGAAGCGTGCAATGTCGAACAAAGATAAAACACATCAATCACCGATTCATGGCACTGAAGAATCTCAACCGGGCATGGACTCTCTCGCCCCTTCTGACGGCTCTCACCGCCCCTCCCCGGGCCCTTCCGCACCGGGCGAACAGCCTACCGCACCGGGAAGCATGAAATCCCCGGATACGGGAAACGAGAAGCTGAAATCGCTTGAGCCACACCGTAAAGGCGGCGAAGGTTTTGCGCTCACCACCAATCAGGGCGTGCGCATCGCTGACGATCAGAACTCACTTCGCGCAGGCTCGCGCGGGCCAACCCTGCTGGAAGACTTCATTCTGCGGGAAAAAATCACCCATTTTGACCACGAGCGGATACCGGAACGCATCGTCCACGCACGCGGTTCCGCTGCGCACGGCTACTTTCAGCCCTACAAGAGCCTGAAGGCGATCACCAAAGCGGACTTCCTCTCCGACCCGGATAAAATTACCCCGGTATTTGTGCGTTTCTCCACCGTACAGGGCGGCGCAGGTTCGGCAGACACCGTCCGGGATATCCGCGGCTTTGCCACCAAGTTTTATACCGAAGAGGGGATTTTCGATCTGGTCGGCAATAACACGCCGGTGTTTTTCATTCAGGACGCGCATAAATTTCCTGACTTTGTCCATGCGGTAAAACCGGAGCCCCACTGGGCCATACCGCAGGGACAAAGTGCGCACGACACCTTCTGGGACTATGTCTCCCTGCAGCCTGAAACCTTACACAACGTGATGTGGGCGATGTCAGACCGCGGGATTCCCCGCAGCTACCGCACCATGGAGGGGTTTGGCATCCATACCTTCCGAATGATCAACGCCGAGGGGAAAGCCACGTTTGTCCGTTTCCACTGGAAGCCGGTGGCGGGTAAAGCCTCGCTGGTGTGGGACGAGGCGCAGAAGCTGACCGGGCGCGATCCGGACTTCCATCGCCGCGAGCTCTGGGAATCCATTGAAGCGGGCGACTTCCCGGAATACGAGCTCGGCCTGCAGCTCATCCCGGAAGAGGACGAATTTAAGTTCGATTTCGACCTTCTGGACCCGACGAAGCTGATCCCGGAAGAGCTGGTACCGGTGCAGCTGGTGGGTAAAATGGTGCTCAACCGCAACCCGGATAACTTCTTTGCCGAAAACGAGCAGGCCGCGTTCCACCCGGGGCATATCGTGCCGGGGCTGGACTTCACCAACGATCCGCTCCTGCAGGGACGCCTGTTCTCCTATACCGATACGCAGATCAGCCGTCTTGGCGGGCCGAACTTCCACGAAATTCCGATTAACCGCCCAACCTGCCCGTACCACAACTTCCAGCGCGACGGGATGCACCGTCAGGATATTGATACCAACCCGGCGAACTATGAGCCGAACTCCATCAACGATAACTGGCCGCGTGAAACGCCTCCCGGACCGAAACGCGGTGGATTTGAATCCTATCAGGAGCGTATCGATGGCAATAAAATTCGCGAGCGCAGCCCCTCGTTCGGCGAGTATTACGCCCACCCTCGCCTGTTCTGGAACAGCCAGACGCCGATTGAGCAACAGCACATCATCGGCGGCTTCAGCTTTGAGCTGAGTAAAGTGGTGCGCACCTACATCCGCGAGCGCGTGGTCGATCAGCTGGCGCATATTGATGTTCAGCTTGCCCAGAGCGTCGCGGACAACCTGGGCATTACGCTGACCGACGAGCAGCGTAACCTCGCTCCGCCGAAAGAGGTTAACGGCGTGAAGAAAGATCCGTCGCTGAGCCTGTATGCGTTGCCGGGCGGCTCGATTAAAGGCCGCGTGGTTGCCATTCTGCTGAACGACAAAACCCGCGCCAGCGACGTGCTGGGGATCATGCAGGCGCTAAAAACCCAGGGCGTGCATGCCAAACTGCTCTATTCCCGCATGGGTGAAGTGACGGCCGACGATGGTTCTGTGCTGCCGGTCGCGGCGACCTTTGCCGGTGCGCCATCGCTCACCGTCGATGCGGTGATTGTGCCGGGCGGAGATCTTGCCAGTCTGCTGACCAACGGCGACGCCGTCTATTATCTGCTGGAAGCCTATAAGCACCTGAAACCGATCGCGCTGTCCGGCGACGCGCGACAGTTTAAAGCGCAGCTGAAGGTGGCCGATCAGGGTGAGGACGGCATTGTCGAGGGCGATAACGTTGACGATGCCTTCATGACGAAGCTGTTTGATTTGCTCGCCGCGCACCGCGTCTGGTCACGCAGCTGTAAGATCGATCAGATTCCGGCGTAAAAAAAAGCCCGGTGGCGGCTTCGCCTTACCGGGCCTACAAGAGTTAGCAGGTCGTTCGTAGGCCGGGTAAGGCGAAGCCGCCACCCGGCAACTCTTACAGCTCCCTGAACGTCCCCAACCGATACCCGCGTTCGGCAATCGCGTATTTCAGCGAGGCCGACGTCAGCACGTCCAGCTCCGCCAGCCGCGGCCAGCAGTAGGCACTTTTACGCACGGTGTTATCGACAAAGGCAGGATGCGCCATCACTTCCACCGAGGTTTCACCGCGGGCAGCGGAATCATCCAGCACCTTCAGGAACAGCGCTTCGCTGATCTCTTCTCCGTAAAACGCGCTACTGAACCCCTCAGTGGATGTAACAGCGCAGTCCGGCAATTCGTGCACCTCGCGATCCACGCGCATCGCCACGCCTTTGCGCTGCGCAAACCCGGCGACAACAGGGAAAATTGCCGGGATCATATGCACGTGGTGATGGCTGTCGATATGCGTCGGCGCCTGACCAAACACATCAACGAAGCGGTTGAACTGGCACTCCAGCTCGCGGGCAATCTCTTCAAGCGGCAGAGCACCCTGCTCCGCCCGTTCCCAAATCCATTTACCCAGCTGGCCGTCGCGCGTCAGGCCCGGCATTGGCGAAAGCGGCATCCCGAGCGTCAGCACAAAATGCATGCCGACGCCCAGCTCTGGCACCTCGCGGCTCAGCTGCGCCGCGTGTTCAACCGCCTCAGCGTTAACCAGGGCCGTTGTAGAGGTCACAACCCCCCGGCGACAGGCTTCAATAATGCCGTAGTTCTGACCTTTCGAGAGACCAAAATCATCAGCATTAACGATCAGCAGGTTTTCCATTGTACGTCCTCTTATTGCTGTTTGAACTTCAGCTTCTCGATCGTGGCGGCAAAGTTCGGCAGCCATTTTTCATGCGCCAGGATCATCTCGCTGGCCAGCTGCTCCGCGTCACGGTCAGAATGCACCAGCGGGCTGAGGTTCAGGGCCAGCAGCACGTCATTGAGCTCCCCGCTCAGCGCCGCGTTGCTTGCTGCCACTTCAAAGCCTTTGATGGTATGAATCAGCCCCATGACCTTGTCATCGAAGTGGGTGATACGGGGATGCGGTTTAGCCCCCTCGCGCCCCAGGATGCAGGTCATTTCAACGGCCCAGTCAGCCGGAATATTGTCGACATGGCCGTGATGCGGGACGTTGACATAGTGCTCAGCCTGCTTGTCGTTGTAGATGGCGTTGATCACTTCACACGCCGCATCGGAGTAGTAGGCCCCGCCGCGCTGCTCCAGCTCTTTCGGTTTGACGTTCAGGTTCGGGTCTTTATACAAATCGAACAGCTGCTTTTCGACCTTCTGAACGATCTGCGCACGCGCGCCGCCCTTATAATACTCGCCCATTTCAATGGCCAGCATCTCTTTCTGCTTGAAGTAGTAAAGCAGGTACGAGCAAGGCAGCAGATTCAGCGAGCGGATCAGCCCTTCGCTGAACGGCAGGTCAAAGATGTTTTTCACCGATGCCGCCGTCAGACGACCGGAGGCCACGCCGTCGAGAAGCTCGGCAAAGCGCGATTCTCCGTTCACGATGACATCTTTAATAAACACCATGTGGTTCAGGCCGAACAGATCGATGGAGAGATCGTCGTTGTCGGTCAGCGCCAGCACGTCGCGGATGAACATCTTCATGCCGATCGGAATATTACAGACGCCGATAAAGCGCTTGAAGTTCGTATGACGATAGACCGCCTCGGTCACCATACCGGCCGGGTTGGTGAAGTTAATGACCCACGCGTTCGGGCAGATCTCCTGCACGTCTTTGACGATGTCGAAAATCACCGGGATGGTGCGCAGGCCTTTAAACAGGCCGCCCGCGCCGTTGGTCTCCTGCCCCAGATACCCGTGGCTCAGGGGAATACGCTCGTCCAGCTCACGCGCCTTCAGCTGGCCGACGCGCAGCTGGGTGGTGACGAAATCCGCATCTTTCAGCGCCAGACGACGATCGAGGGTTTTATGCACGGTCAGAGGCACGCCCGCTTTTTCCACCATGCGCTTGCACAGGTCGAAAATAATATTCAGCTTCTCCTGACCTTCCTCAACGTCTACCAGCCATAATTCGCTGACCGGTAATTCATGATAACGTTTCAGGAAACCTTCGAGTAATTCCGGGGTATAGCTGCTGCCGCCACCAATGGTTACGACTTTTAATTTCTTCTGCATAATATCTCCCTTAGCGTATCAGGTTAATCGCCTGCAAGGTATAGCGTGCTCTTCCCGCTATTTGGGCAAGCCATTAAAGCAATATTCGTGGCGGGTAATCCGCCGACAGTTAATTAATTACCGTCAAATTTTTCCGGTAACTGTTCGGTGTGAATGACGTCAATTTCTTAAAGGTTTTAATAAACAGGCTGGGGCTGCTGTATCCTGACTCGTATGCAATATCGGTGACAGAATAGTTGGTAATTTCCAGCTGTTTTTTAGCAAAATTAATGCGGATTTCATTAATAATTTGCACGGGCGTTTTACGGTAATAACGCTGCGTCGCGCGGGTCAGATATTCCTGGGATTTGCCCGACAGGGAGACCATATTTTCCAGCGCATTTTCGCTGAACTGGATTTTATCGTGCATCAGCTCAACGGTGCTGCGCAGCCATTGCGGAATATCATCCGTCACCTGCTGCTCTTCACGATGATGGCGCAGTCGGTTCATCACGTAGAAGGTCACCGTTTCAATAAATTCATCAAATTCATTGTCGCGGAAGTTAAGCGAGGCGATAACCGTTTCAATCCAGGTCATGAACTCGTTTTTGACGCGATAAACCTGGGAGGCCACAAAACAGAACGGCACCAGCGGCAGATAATGCTTCTCGAAGAAACGTCTGCTGACGCCCACATTCAGAATACGGGTGGCACCAAATTCGTAAAAGCTCTGGTGATAAGATCCCATCGGCAGGAAGACAAAATCCCCTCGTTCAAGCAGAACGCGCTTACCGTTGATCTCCTGGTAGTAGCGGCCGGTCAGAACAATCGTGAACTCGTAGTAGTCATGCTGATGCAGACCACTGGCGCTCTCCGTTTTGTTGTAGATAACCACGTGAAAATTTTTGCCATTAAACAGCTGCTGTTCAAGTGCGGTTTTAATTTCCATCGTGCTGACCTCCTGCTACTCAGTCTGACTTACTGCATCTTCTCGTGAAGCTCAATGAGCTCCGCCACCAGCTCGCGTGCCAGCATCGAGGTCATCAGGTGATCCTGCGCGTGGACCAGCACCAGGCTGACCTTCATCTTCCCTTCGCCCTGATCGCTTTCAATCAGCTTCGTCTGCACCAGGTGCGCTTCGTTCAGCGCCGTGCGCGACTGTTCCATCATGGTTTTCGCCGCGGCAAAATCCCCCTGCTTGGCCTGCTTCAGCGCGGCGTAGGCCAGGCTGCGGGCCTGCCCGGAGTTGATGATAAGCCCCATCACCACTTCTTCGAGATCGTTCTCGACGGCTTCGTCTGCGACAATATTATCCAAATCTAACATTTTTAAGCTCCTTGTGGCTGGCGCGGGTTTCCCCGCGCCGTCAATCTTAGAATTTCAGTGAGAGGGCGATATCCTCTTCGCTCTCTTCTTCATCAATGATGGTGGCGGCTTTGTTCGCAATCGCCACGAACGGCATGTACAGCAGGGTGGCAATCCCGAGGTTAAATATCGCCAGCAGGAAGGCTGCAACGCTGCCGTTGGTGTTGAAGAAGGCGCCCAGACCCGCTGGCATGGTCCACGGTGCAATGTTGGTGACCGGAGGAATGATGCCCATGTAATACGCCGTCAGGGTGATAGCGGCCAGCAGCGGCTGAACCAGGATGAACGGAATGAACATGACCGGGTTCATGATGATTGGCAGACCGAACAGAATCGGTTCGTTAATCTGGAAGATGCCTGATGGCAGCGCCAGCTTCGCGACCTGACGGTAGTCTGCGCGACGAGAGACAATAAAGACCGCGATGATCAGACCCAAGGTTGCCCCGGTACCGCCCAGGAAGATATAGGAGTCAAGCATCGGCTTCGCCCACACATGGAAAGTTTTACCCGCTGCCAGCGCCGCGTCAACGGAGCCGTACTGCTGATAAAGTGCAACGTTTTCCAGTGCCCACGGGGTCATAATTCCGCTGTCCAGCGCGGCCAGTGCCAGTGAACCATGCACGCCAAAGAACCACAGCAGAGAGGTGAAAATCACGTACGCCCAACCGACCACGCCACCCATAGACGCCAGCGGCGTAGAGATAGAGTCCATGATGATCTGGTGGAAGTTTGTGCCCCAGTGGGAGAGCGCCCAGGCGATAATCCCCATAATAGAGAGAATAATGAAGCCTGGAATCAACGCGGAAAATGAACGGGAAACGGAGGCCGGTACGCTATCCGGCAGGCGGATCACCCAGTTGCGACGGATAATAAAGGTGAACATCTCTGCCACCACCAGGCCGATAACAATACCGGAGATGATGTTAGCCCCACCCAACCAGTTGGCGCCCACAGCATAGGCTTCACCGACGCTGTACGGGGTCACTGTCATAAAGGCGGCGACGGATAATAACCCGGCGGCCAGCGGGTCCACCTTACGCTCTTCTGCCAGCGCCATCCCAATAAAGAAAGGCGCCATCAGCGACATAATCCCCAACGTACCGTTATAGACGTTGCCGCCGATGGCTTTAAAACCATTAAGGGTTTCAATTGTGGAAGCGTCTAACCGAATTCCTAATGAATAAAAGAAGGAACCTTCACCAAAGCTCAGAAAAACGTTGTTAATTAAAACGAACATGGCCCCGGCCAGCGTCAACGGCATTAATTTAATAAAGCCGTTTTTGATGGCATTAACGTGAGGCTGCTTTCCTATTTTAACAGCAAAAGGAAGGAGTACCTTTTCAAGTGAAGCGATGACTTTACTCATAGGAAAATACCCTTAAATGCCGTAACGCATGTTACGGCGTATTGTGTGTGAAATAACTCTTTGACGGGAAAAATAAAAATTAATTAGCAGCTTTTTTAATCGCTGCCACAGCAGCTTTAAGAACACCTAAACCATCAATCTTGCCGTACAGCCCCGAGTCGATCACTTCGACCGGTTTATTGGGTAACAGTCGTTGAATTTCGGGCAACATATAGGCAATTTGCGGTCCCAGTAAAACAACATCGGCTGTCTGACCTTTTTCGCCCGCCAGCGTTTCAGGGAACGCTTCGATCACCACAGGGACTTCATACTTTTCAGCCTGCGCACGCATCTTTGACACCAGAAGCGAGGTTGACATGCCCGCTGAGCAGAACAGGTAGATATGTTTCTTTTCCATCGTAATTTCCCTCTTGTATGACTACCTGCCGTCGCGTTCTCACTCGACTCGCTGTCCCGGCAGACAGGTAGTTTGCGTACTGTTGTTTATCGTTGGAGTGAGTATACGCAATGGTACAGACAGGGGATAATTCTGAACAGACTCAAATTGTCTCTCATTGACCTGGCTTGTTGACTACCCTCACATTTCGGGCAAATAATTCGCGAAAAGAAATAAGATTTTCCGATGCATAAAAAAACCGGCCTCAGGGCCGGTTTGTTAACATCCTCAGGCAAGCAGGGTGACTACGCCTTAGGTGCCTGCGGGTCAGTGTCGTATTCAGCACAGGTCTGATAGCCGGAGTTGATCACATGACCGGTATCATCCAGGGCGACAAAGTAGGTTTCTGCCTTACCATCACGTTGACCCAGGATGTAGGTCTGGCAGGTCCCTTTCGCATGAATCATGGTAACTTCGGAAGAAGGTTTACCGGCAATCGCAGCGACCTGCGAACGGGTCATCCCTTTTTTGACATCTTTTACTACGGGCTGCGTAAACTGATCCTTGGTGCGATCGTAAGCCGTACACCCTGCCAGCATAGTCAGTACCGCCGCTGCGCTAAGAATTCCTGCTACGTTCTTGTTCATATTCCGTCCTCTTGTTTATCAGCGTGTTATCTAAGCATGGGATAAAAAGTACTATTGTTCAACTTTGTGCGTTACGCCAGACGAATTTCGGAAAATTCTAATAAAACAACGATAACCTGCTAAAACGGCGCAAATTAGCGCACTCGAAACTGTGATCCTTGTCGTTTTACGTCCAAAGGGTTAGTTTTAACAGTTAACACATTCTGTTTATGGAGAGCGTGATGACTCTGCAACAAGAGATTATCCAGGCGCTGGGCGCGAAGCCTGCGGTAGATGCAAATGAAGAGATCCGCCGCAGCGTGGATTTTTTAAAAGCGTATTTAAAGAAGAACTCTTTCCTGAAATCTCTGGTGCTGGGCATCAGCGGCGGCCAGGATTCAACGCTGACCGGTAAGCTCTGCCAGATGGCAATTTCAGAGCTCCGCGAAGAGACGGGCGATGAGACGCTGCAGTTTATCGCTGTGCGCCTTCCTTACGGCGTACAGGCAGACGAGCAGGATTGCCAGGATGCAATCGCCTTCATTCAGCCTGACCGCGTGCTGACCGTGAATATTAAAGGCTCGGTGCTGGCAAGCGAGCAGGCGTTACGCGAAGCGGGCATTGAGCTGAGCGATTTCGTTCGCGGCAATGAAAAGGCACGCGAGCGCATGAAAGCGCAGTACAGCATCGCCGGGATGACCAAAGGCGTCGTGGTCGGCACCGACCATGCGGCGGAAGCGATCACCGGTTTCTTCACCAAATATGGCGACGGCGGCACCGACATCAACCCGATCTTCCGCCTGAACAAGCGTCAGGGTAAGCAGCTGCTGGCCGCGCTGGGCTGCCCTGAGCATCTGTATAAGAAAGCGCCGACAGCGGACCTTGAAGACGATCGCCCTTCCCTGCCGGATGAAGCGGCTCTTGGCGTCACCTACGACAACATTGATGATTATCTGGAAGGCAAAAAGCTGGATGAAGGCACCGCAAAGATCATCGAAGGCTGGTATCTGAAAACCGAGCACAAGCGCCACACGCCAATTACGGTGTTTGACGACTTCTGGAAATAAACGCAAAACGGTAACCCCGTTTTGTAGGCCGGGTAAGGCGTCGCCGCCACCCGGCTCTTTTTTAACCAAACCCTCTCTGCTACACTGTATGCCTGAACAGTATATGGAGCAGTATGTGAGCAGGCGTCAATCCGCCCCGCGTCTTGAGTTTGAAGCGGCGGCTATCTACGAATACCCCGAGCACCTTCGCCCCTGGCTTGAGGCACTGCCTAAACAGCCGGGCGTGTACATCTTTCACGGTGAAAGCGACACGCTGCCGCTTTACATCGGCAAGAGCGTTAACATTCGCAGTCGGGTGTTATCCCATCTGCGTACCCCGGACGAGGCCGCCATGCTGCGCCAGTCGCGACGCATTACCTGGTTCCAGACGGCGGGAGAAATGGGCGCGCTGTTGCTGGAGGCGCGGTTGATAAAAGAACAACAGCCGCTGTTCAACAAGCGCCTGCGCCGCAACCGTCAGCTCTGCTCCCTGCAGATCAACGAGGGCAAGCCGCAGGTCGTCTACGCGCGCGACGTCGATTTTTCTCATGCCCCGAATCTCTATGGACTGTTCGCCAATAAACGTGCGGCACTTCAGGCGCTGCAGACGCTGGCGGACGAACTCCAGCTTTGCTACAGCCTTTTGGGCCTTGAGGCGACCACGCGCGGACGCGCCTGTTTCCGATCCGCGCTGAAGCGCTGTGCCGGTGCCTGCTGTGGGAAAGAGAGCGTTGAGGCGCACCACGCCCGGCTCCTCGCCGGTCTGGCGGCCATCAGCGTGAAGTGCTGGCCCTGGGAAAGCGCCGTTGCGCTCAAAGAAGTGGGTGACGCGATGACCCAATATCACATCGTCAATAACTGGTTCTGGCTGGGCGCTGTCGACGATATCAACGACGCGGCAACCCTGCTGCGCACGCCCGCCGGATTTGACCACGATGGCTACAAAATTCTCTGTAAACCTGTCCTGGCCGGTAAGTTTGAAATCATTGAGCTCAATGGCCTGGCAGCCACGTGATTTCGCTGAACAATAAGGTACCCTGAGCCTCCAGCAGACGCAGCGTATGGGTACCCTCCTCCCAGCTGGCGCCCTGATCGGCCGTCAGCAATTTATCACCCAGCTGCCACGCCCCGCTTAACACAAACACCACGCCCCCGCGTGTGCCAAAGGTGGTAAAGGTACGGTCAGCCACGCGCACCTTCGCCCGACAGCATTCGCGACGGGTCATAATGTTAAAGTCCATCACCATCCGCCCATCGGACAGCAGCGCTTTCACCGGCAGGTCGCCGGCAAAGCTGTAGGGCTGATGGTGCTTCAGGGTATGGAAGAACGCCTGGCCCGCATCCAGCGTCACCTCCCCGCCTTCCAGCAAGGTAATTACCCGATCGACGCCGGGAAAAGAGGAAAATTCGCCATTGCTGGCGATAGTCGCGATACTGGCGCGCCAGTGAAAATCGCGCGTTGCGGGAGGGAAACAACAAATCTCACGCGTTTCACCCGCACCATTGCGCCAGAGGCTGACCGGCATCTTACGGATATCAAAGAACTCCATCACCACTCCTGAATGGCACAACCCGTGCCAGGGCAAGGATATTGCTATCGTTGCTGTCTTGTTTGTTATCGTTAGGTATTCACAACACAGTATCGGCAGCAGAGCGGGCAGGCCTTAGCGGAACGTTAATAAAAATTCTAACGCCATGACTCTACAAACATTCTCTGATGCGACTACAGGAGCATACCGCGCTGGCGGCGGCAGACAAGAGGGCAGGAAAGAAAAACCGCCGGTCCTGTCCACAGCGTTTGCGCTTTTGTGGACAGGATCCCGGCGGTCTTAAGAGAGTGAACCGATTATTCGGTCGGTGCTGGCATTTTACCTTCCATCGCCGGACGTTCTGTCAGACGCTTCTCAAAATTCGCATTAAATTGTTTTTTCTGGTCCGGGGTCAGAATGTTGTAGATTTTGTTCTGGGTTTCCAGGTGAGCCAGCATGCGGGCTTTGTGCTGCTCGGCCATTTTGTCGATCTGCGCTTCGGCTTTCGCCTTGTCGAAGCTGTCGCTGGCGATGATGTCATGCATGGCACGACGCTCTTCCAGCGGCGGACGCTTCATCTGCTCACGTTCGCTCTTCCGGATATCGCGGATCTGCTGTTTCTGCGCATCCGTCAGGTTGAGATCCTTAAACATCATCATCTCGTTGTGCATACCCGGGCCTTTATGATGCATCATCATTTTGCCTTCAGCAGGCGCGGCAGCGGTAGTGGTCGCAGTATCTGCGGCGAACGCCATGCTGGTAGCGCCCAGAGCCAGGGTAGAAGCAACAAACAGTGCAGTAAACTTACGCATAATTTATTTCCTTTCTTTCAGTTATTCTTCGGCGCTATGCCGTGTTGACGAGATTAACTTTACGGGGTTTATCGTCAATTAGTCAGAGCAACGGTAAAACAATGAAAGTGTAAAAAACAAATTTTCGCCAAATGTGGAGGAAATAAGGATAAAGCGTGGAGAGTTGCAACCAAAAATATTCAATGCGATGATTTTAAAGCGATTTAGCAGAAGTATAACGGAGTGAAGGTGAATAATAAAGCAATTCACCAGGAATATTCTGCAAAACACGTTCACGCGCTTTAATTGCTAAGAAACGGTATTTAACTTCCCCTCCCGGATGATGAGAGGGGAAAGGTTCAGGATATTTTTTCCAGCATCAGCCCGGCACGCAGGCCAAACGCGACGGTTGGGTTAGGGAATAAAACATACTCGGTGGTTTTCTGCACCTCGTAACGTTCCTCACCGTCCTCAGCCAGCAGCGCCCCTTTGCGGAACGGGGTGAAGTTGAGGGTATGTGCGGCCATGTGGAGCAGGAAGGCGTCGCTGCGGCGCGTGATCTGCTGTACGACCCGGTAACGCTCAACGGTCTGGTGCGTAGGCTCGGGAGCCGACCCGCCCAGCAGCGCCCGCAGGGCGAGATGCGTTGGCGCAAAGCGGGTGAGATCGTTTTCCCCAAACGGCAGCGCTTTCCCCAGCTCCAGCGTACAGGACAACGCACCAAAGTGCTCACAGGTGAAGTGCGTAAAGGTTCCGCCCGGCGACTGGTGAAACACCAGCGCCTCCAGCCCGGCATCTCCCAGCCAGCTCAGGAAATCTTCCTCCCACGGCTGATTGCGCTGCGGCAGAACGCCGAAGCGGACATGGTAGGACGCGCGGATGGCCGTATGCAGATCCAGATGCCAGCGCACGGGACCCGCAGCGGCAAAGAACGCGGTCACCACGTTCTCCAGCCACGCTGCCCGCGCCGTTTCGTCACTCTGCGGAAACTGCGACCAGCGCCCGCCGAACATGCGGTTAATGTCGCTCACCAGATACCGTTTATTTTGCGCCAGCGCAGGGGGATTGCCGAGCACCACCAGCACGCGGCACTTCAGGGCAATTTCATTGCGATACAGCGCGCGCAGCAGCAGATCGACAATCTCAACGGGCGCCGTTTCATTCCCGTGAATGCCCGTTGAAAGCAGCAGCGAGAGATCGCTCTTTGCGGTCGGCGTCAGCTCAAGCACCCCGCGCCCCAGCCACCGCCAGCGAAATGAGGGGCCATCCCCCTCTTTCTGTTCCGGCGTTTCATCGGCCAGGGTCAGCGCCAGTAAATTTTCCATACCCACTCCTTTAGCGCTGGAACGGATAAACCGATCCCAGCTGCAGGATTGTCGACAACGCGTCCAGCGCCTCGCGACCTTCGCGCAGAAGCTGCGGGTCAACCAGATCGGCCTGCGTTAGACGGTCGCGATAGTAGCGATCGACCCAGTCATTCAGGCGCGTAAAGAGCGTATCGTTCATCATGACCGCCGGATTAACCGCCTGCATTTCGTCCTGAGTCAAGACCACGCGCAGACGTAAACAGGCTGGACCACCGCCGTTGGCCATGCTTTCACGCAGGTCAAACACGCGCAGTTCGTCAATCGGGTTATCCGCCTTCACCAGCTCGGTCAGGTAGCGCCATACGCCCTGATGATCCCGGGACTCCTGCGGCAGGACCAGCATCATGCTGCCGTCATCGCGGCTGAGCAGCTGGCTATTGAACAGATACGTTTCAACCGCGTCCTGCACGCTCACCGCCTCCGTTGGCACCTGGACAGGCGTGAAGCCGCGCACGCGCTCATGCAGCGTGGCGAGCAGCTTTTCCTGATGGGCAAACGCCTGCTCGTGGCAGAACAGCACCTGGCGGTTAGAAACGGCAATCACGTCGTTGTGGAACACGCCCTGGTCGATCACATGCGGGTTCTGCTGGGCAAAAATCACCTGGGAAGGATTCACCTGGTTCAGGCGGGCAACCGCCTGGCTGGCCGCCAGCGTCTGACGGGCAGGATAACGGGTTGGCGCGACGTGGCCCCCCTCTTCTCGCCCGTAAATAAACAGCTGCACACCCGGCTCGCCATAATCGCCCCCCAGGCGGTTATGGTTGGCCGCGCCTTCGTCGCCAAACATCGCCACCTGCGGCAGGGCCTGATGCACCGCGAAATGGGCGTCCTGGTTGAAAATGGCGCGCAGCACGCGCTCGGTGGTTTCCGCTTCGGTGGCGCGGTGAAACTTGTTATTCAGGTTCGCCACCGTCAGGTGGACTTTGCCATCCAGCGTATCGGCTGACGGCGCGACGGTGGCCGCGTTGGCGACCCACATCGAAGAGGCGGAGCTTGCCGCCGAGAGCAGATGCGGCGTCTGCGTCCTCGCTTTTTCGACCACCTGCTCATCGGTACCGCTAAAGCCGAGCTGACGCAGTACCGCCACGTTCGGACGCTCCTGCGGCGGGATCACCGCCTGCGGGAAACCGGCATCCGCCAGCGCTTTCATCTTAAGCAGCCCCTGCTTCGCCGCCAGCTTCGGGTTGGAAACCTGAGAACGGTGCTTCGTGGAGGCTTCATTTCCAAAAGAGAGACCGGCGTAGTGGTGCGTCAGCCCCACCAGCCCGTCAAAGTTGACTTCACGCGCTTTCATGACGGTCCCCTCCGGTAAAGTCCAGCCCCGGATTAAGCGTCTCCGGCAGCGTCAGCGCCGGGGTTTCCAGGCTCGCCATCGGCCAGGCACAGTAATCGGCGGCATACCACGCGCTGGCGCGATGGTTCCCCGACGCGCCCACGCCGCCGAACGGCGCGGTGCTCGCGGCCCCGGTCAGCGGTTTATTCCAGTTCACAATCCCGGCGCGCGCTTCCAGCAGCAGTTGGTCAAACTTCTCGCGATGCGGCGAAATCAGCCCGCTCGACAGACCGTAGCGGGTGTTATTGGCCATTGCGATGGCGTCGTCAAAATCGTCATAGCGCCAGACGCACAGCAGCGGACCAAAGACCTCTTCATCCGGCACGTTGCTCGCGCCGCTCATCTCAACGATGCCCGGCGTCAGCAGCGAGGCACCCGGCTGAACCTGCTTCGGCTCGAGCAGGGTTTTCGCGCCGCGCGCGACGTGGTCCTGCCAGGCCTTCAGCACGTTCAGCGCGGCCTGCTCGGAAATCAGCCCGCCGATAAACGGCTGCGGATCGGCATCCCACGCGGCTGGCACCAGACGCGCGCTCACCTCAACCAGACGTTTGAGGAACGCATCCCCCTGCGCGCTCCGTTTCACCAGCAGGCGGCGGGCGCAGGTGCAGCGCTGTCCGGCGGTAATAAAGGCGGACTGAATCGTCAGGTGCACCGCGGCGTCGATATCGTCAGGGTCTTCCACAATCAGCGGGTTGTTGCCGCCCATCTCGAGAGCAAGGATTTTTTCCGGCTGCCCCGCCAGCTGGCGATGCAGCTGATAGCCCGTCCCGGCGCTGCCGGTAAACAGCAGGCCGTCGATATCGCTCAGCGCGCTCAGCGCCTGGCCGGTTTCGCGTCCGCCCTGCACCAGGTTCAGCACGCCCGGCGGCAGGCCAGCCTGTTCCCACAGCTTAACCACCGCCTCGCCGGTTAATGGGGTGAGCTCGCTCGGCTTGAAAATCACGGTATTGCCCGCCAGCAGCGCGGGCACAATGTGGCCATTCGGCAGATGCCCCGGGAAGTTGTACGGACCAAACACCGCCAGCACGCCGTGCGGACGGTGGCGCAGCGTGGCCGCGCCGTCCGGCATCTCGGTGTGCTGTTCGCCGGTGCGGGTGTGGTACGCCTTCACCGAAATGGCGACTTTGTTGATCATCGCTGTCACTTCGGTTGCCGCTTCCCAGCGCGGTTTACTGGTTTCAGACGCGATGATGCGCGTCAGTTCGGCCTTATTTGCCTCCAGCAGCCCGGCAAACTTTTCAACAAGCGCCTGGCGCACGGCGAAAGGCTGTTTTGCCCACGCCGGGAACGCGCGGCGAGCGGCATGGCAGGCTTGTTCCACCTGCGCGGCGCTGGCGTCGTTCCCCTTCCAGAGCACCTCTTTTCCTACCGGATTGGTCTTTACGCGCTGTTCGCCTTCGCCCGTGACCCAGTCACCGTTAATCCATAATGTCATGCTGTTTTCTCCTCAGGGCAGAGACGCACCAGGCGAACCTTATCGCCGGCGTTACATTTCAGGGCATCCAGTTCTGCAGCCGTCAGCACCAGACGTTCACATTTCGGGTTGGTCCGCACCAGCATCGCACGGAAGTTGGCGTAATTTTCGTTCGCCACCAGGCATGCGGGCCAGTCGCCCGGCGCGGGCTGGCCTTCAGAGACCTCAACCAGCCGGCTCTTACGGATCGCGCGTACGCGGTCGATATCGCACTCAAGCGTGGGCCCGCCGTCAAAGATGTCGACATAGTTACGGTAGCGGAAGCCCTCTTTCTCCAGCACCGCGCGGGCAGGCGCGGTTTGCGGATGCACTTCGCCGATCACCGCCTGCGCTTCCGGGCTGAGGAAATGGGTATAGATAGGATGCTTCGGCATCAGTTCGGCAATAAAGGCTTTCTGACCCGTGCCGCAGAGATAGTCCGCCCGGCTGAACTCCATCGAGAAGAAGCGCTCGCCCAGGCTCTCCCAGAACGGTGAATAGCCGGTGTCGTCGATCACGCCGCGCATCTCCGCAACCACCTTTTCGTTAAAGCGATCGCGGAAGGCGGCCATAAACATAAAGCGCGATTTGGAGAGCAGATAGCCGTTGCCCTCCTTGCGCCACGCCGGGTCGAGGAACAGCGTGCAAAGCTCGCTGGCGCCCGTGTGGTCATTGCAGAGGAACAGCGTCGGCAGCGCGTTATAGACGTTCAGCTCTTTCGAGGCATGAACCATGGTGCCGACGCGGTAGTTGTACCACGGGTCGTTAAGCCCGACGGCCACTTCAATGGCGCAGATCCCGGCCACGGTCCCCGTGTCGGTGTCTTCCAGCACGAACACATACCCCTGTTCGCTTTTTGGCAACGTCCCCTGCCAGGTTTGAAGGGCGCGCTCAATGCGCGCCGACAGCGTTTTTTCATCGGCAGGAAGCGAGGTCAGCCCGCCTCCCGTCTTACCGGCAAGCTGCATGAGCCCGGCGAGATCGCCGCGCTCAACGGGACGGATGACCATCATGATGACACCCCGGATTTCACCTTTTCACACGCCAGCGCAAAGCGGTCCAGACCGGTTTGCACCTCTTCCTCGCTGACAATCAGCGCGGGAGCAAAACGCACGACGTTGGCACCGGCAATCAGCACCATCACGCCCACTTTTGCCGCTTCCTGTGAAATAAGTTTAGCTTTTCCGGCAAACTCAGCGGTGAGCTCGCAGCCGATTAACAGCCCCAGGCCGCGAATTTCTTTAAACAGGCCAACCTTGCCGTTGATGGCATTCAGGCGCTCAACAAACCAGTCGTGGCGCTGCTTAACGCCCTTCAGCACCTCAGGGGTATTAATGATGTCGAGCACCTGTCCGGCAACGGCAGTGGCCAGCGGGTTGCCGCCGTAGGTGGTGCCGTGGGTACCGACGGTCATCACGCTGGCGAATTTCTCGGTGGTCAGCGTCGCGCCAATCGGGAAGCCGCCGCCCAGCGCTTTGGCGGTCGACAGCACGTCCGGCGTGACGCCGTAGTGCATATAGGCATACAGCTCGCCGGTGCGGCCCACGCCGGTCTGGACTTCGTCGAAAATCAGCACCGCGTTATGACGATCGCACAGCTCGCGCAGCCCCTGCAGGAATTCTTTTTTCGCCGGAAGCACGCCGCCCTCGCCCTGCATCGGCTCGACGATCACCGCACAGGTGGTGTCGTTAATCAGCTCGCTGGCAGACTGCAGATCGTTATAAATACCGTGACGGATATCCGGCGGCAGCGGTGCGAAATCCTGCGAGTAGGAAGGCTGGCCACCCGCGCTGACGGTAAAGAGCGTGCGTCCGTGGAAGGCATTTTTAAACGCCACGATACCGCTCTTGTGGGTACCAAACTTATCGTGCGCATATTTGCGCGCCAGCTTCAGCGCCGCTTCGTTGGCTTCCGCCCCCGAGTTACAGAAAAAGACTTTTTCGGCAAACGTCGCGTCGATCAGTTTTTTGGCCAGGCGCAGCGCAGGCTCGTTGGTAAAGCCGTTGCCGGTATGCCAGAACTTCGCCGCCTGGTCATTGAGCGCCTGACGCAGCGCCGGGTGCGCATGCCCCAGCGCGTTCACCGCAATCCCACCGGCAAAGTCGATATACTCTTTACCCTGCTGATCCCACAGGCGCGAGCCTTCCCCACGAACCGGAATAAAAGCCGCCGGAGCGTAAACCGGCATCATCCATTCATCGAAATTTTCACGCGTAATTGACAGAGACATAGCGACCTCATCCGGTAAATAAAAGGTTATTTGAATGTTAAATAATTGAGTGTTTGCACTGTGAATGTAGATTGCAGCCTTCGTGCCAGCCAGCGATAAAAATGCATAAACGGGTTGAGAGAACAGAATATCAATAAGTTACAACATGGAGTTATTCACTATTATTGCATAAAAAGTGAATATTTTTACGACAAGCGGCGCTTTGCCGCATGAAAATCAGAAAGAGTATGCACAGGCCAAATATAATTCTGGAATTGTGATCGCTCGCGAAATTTATCGGCCATTTACGCCCTCTTTGGGGGCGAAGCGCGTCAGAATGGTGCAAATATTGCACCACCGGCATTATCTGTTGCAGTTATTGGTCGAACCCGGTAACAGTTGACGCAAATTCTGCTACCATCCTTGCACTATTCACCTTGCACTGGCAGCGACTATGAAATTTGTCTCTTTTAATATCAACGGCCTGCGTGCCCGCCCTCATCAGCTTGAAGCTATCGTTGAGCAACATCAGCCAGATGTGATCGGCCTGCAGGAGACAAAGGTTCACGACGACATGTTCCCCCTCGAAGAGGTGGCGAAACTCGGCTACAACGTCTTTTATCACGGCCAGAAAGGTCACTATGGCGTCGCGCTGCTGACCAAAGCGCCACCGGTCTCCGTGCGTCGCGGCTTCCCGGGCGACGGTGAAGAAGCGCAGCGTCGCATTATCATGGCGGAAGTCCCTTCTGCGATCGGCAATATCACGGTCATCAACGGCTATTTCCCGCAGGGTGAGAGCCGTGACCATGAGACCAAATTCCCGGCGAAAGCGAAGTTTTATCAGGATCTGCAGGACTACCTGACCACCGAACTCAAAAAAGAGAATCCGGTGCTGATCATGGGCGACATGAATATCAGCCCGACGGATCTCGATATCGGTATTGGCGAAGAGAACCGCAAACGCTGGCTGCGCACCGGCAAATGCTCCTTCCTGCCGGAAGAGCGTGAGTGGATGGAGCGCCTGCTGGGCTGGGGCCTGGTGGATACGTTCCGCAATGCCAACCCGGAAACGCAGGATCGCTTCTCCTGGTTTGACTACCGCTCCAAAGGCTTTGACGACAACCGCGGCCTGCGTATCGATCTGCTGCTGGCCAGTTCCCCGCTGGCCGAGCGCTGCATCGAAACCGGGATCGACTACGACATCCGCAGCATGGAAAAACCGTCTGACCACGCGCCGGTGTGGGCTAAATTCAAGCTGTAATGACGCGTGAACCTTTCAAAAACACTCTTCCTGTGCGCCCTTCTGGGCGCCTTTATTCTGGTGTTTATCATGCTTCCGCCGGGAACCCTCTCCCTGGAAGGGATTAAAACGCACCAGCAGGCATTACTCTCCTATGTCGACCACTCGCCGCTGCGCAGCGCGCTGATCTTTTTTGCGGTCTATGTGGCGGTCTCCGCCCTCTCGATCCCCGGCGCGGCGATCCTGACCCTGCTGGGCGGGACGTTGTTTAGCCTGTGGGAAGGCACCGTGCTGGTCTCGTTTGCCTCCACGCTTGGGGCCACGCTGGCGATGCTCGCCAGCCGCTATCTTTTGCGCGACTGGGTGCAACGGCGGTTTGCCAGGCAGATGGGTACGGTGAATACCGGCATGGCGCGCGACGGCGCGGGCTATCTTTTTGCCCTGCGCCTGATGCCGCTGTTCCCGTTTTTCCTGGTGAATTTGCTGATGGGACTGACCCGCATGGGAGTATTTCGCTACTGGTGGGTCAGCCAGGTCGCCATGCTGCCCGCGACGGTGGTCTTTCTCAACGCCGGGCGCGAGCTGGGAAAAGTGACCTCGCTGCGCGATATTTTGTCGCCGGGCATGCTATTCGCCTTTACACTACTGGGGTTATTGCCGTTGGTCACCCGCCGGCTGTTTTCCCGTTATCTCCCGTCTGCTAAAAAGTGAGGCATTATGCGCCGTGTGCGTTTTTGCGCGTTTCTGACCGGGCTGCTGCTGGCGGCCCCTCTGTATGCCGCCGACGGCTGGCAGGCTATTCAGCAACAGGCCAAAGGCCAGACCGTCTGGTTTAACGCCTGGGGCGGCGATCCGGCGGTCAACCGCTATCTGGAGTGGGTCAGCGGCGAGATGCAAACGCACTATGCCATTACCCTTAAAATTGTCCCGCTGGCGGATGCTGCCGACGCGGTAAAACGTATTCAGACCGAAGCCGCCGCGGGACGTAAGACCAACGGCTCCGTTGACCTGCTGTGGGTTAACGGCGAGAACTTCCGCACGCTGAAAGAGGCAAACCTGCTGGAGACCGGATGGGCGCAGACGTTGCCCAACTGGCGCTATGTTGATAGCCGCAAACCGGTTACGGAGGATTTTGCTATCCCCACAGACGGCGCGGAATCGCCGTGGGGCGGCGCGCAGCTGACCTTTATCGCCCGTAAAGCCACCATGCCGACGCCGCCTGTGGATCCTCAGGCGCTGCTGGCTTACGCGCAGCAGCATCCGGGCAAGATCAGCTATCCTCGCCCGCCCGATTTTACCGGCACGGCATTTCTTGAGCAGCTGCTGATGACGCTAACCGCTCACCCGGAGGCGCTGCAAAAGGCCCCCGATAGCACCTTTGCCGAGGTCACGGCCCCGCTCTGGGATTATCTGGACACGCTCCACCCGCTGCTGTGGCGCGAAGGGAAAGATTTTCCCCCTTCTCCTGCTCGGATGGATGCCCTGCTTGCCCGCGGCAGCCTGAATCTGTCGCTGACCTTTAACCCGGCCCATGCGCAGCAGAAAGTGGCGAGCGGCGAACTGCCCGCCGACAGCTATAGCTTTGGTTTTCAGAGCGGGATGCTCGGCAACGTCCATTTTGTGGCGATTCCGGCCAACGCCAGCGCGAGCGCGGGAGCGAAAATAGTCGCCAATTTCCTGCTGTCGCCGCAGGCGCAGATCCGTAAAGCTGACCCGGCCATCTGGGGCGATCCGAGCGTGCTGGATGCGAAAACGCTGCCCGAAGAAGAAGCCAGACAGCTGCTGGCCCACACGCCTCAGGGGCTGCCGGAGGTGCTTGCCGAGCCGCAGTCCGCCTGGGTGAACGCGCTGGAGCAGGAATGGCTGCGTCGTTACGGCACCCGCTGAGCGGGCTCGTCTGGCTGGCGATGGCGGTGATTTATCTGCCGATCCTGCCCGCCGGCGCCATGCTGCTTGCCCCGGCGTTTTCGCTGACAAACTGGCAGCGGCTGCTGAACGATCCGCAGCTCCCGCAGGCGGCCGTCGCCACGCTGGTCTCAACGCTCATCGCCACGCTGGGGGCGTTGTTCATTGCCCTTCTCCTCGTCAGCCTTCTCTGGCCCGGTAAACGCTGGCGACGTCTCACAACCCGCCTGCCGTGGCTGCTGGCGATCCCCCATGTGGCGTTCGCCACCGGCGCGCTACTGCTGTTTGCCGAGGGCGGTCTGTTTTATCAGGTCTGCACCGTCTGTTCGCCGCCGTTTGACCACTACGGCATCGGGCTGGGGCTGACGCTCGCGGTCAAAGAGAGCGCGTTTGTCCTGTGGGCGATTTATGCCGTACTGCCGGAAAAACGGCTCGCGCAGCAGAAGATCGTCCTGCAGACGCTCGGCTACGGGCGTTTTCAGACGCTGAGCTGGCTGATTCTGCCAGCTCTCGCGCCCGTCCTCGGGGCAGTCATGCTGGCGGTGCTGGCATGGTCGCTGTCGGTCGTGGACGTGGCGATCGTTCTCGGGCCCGGCAACCCGCCTACCCTGGCCGTGCTGGCCTGGCAGTGGTTAAGCCAGGGCGACGCGCAGCAGCAGGCAAAAGGGACGCTGCTGTGCCTGCTTCTCCTTCTGCTGCTGGCCGCGCTTGCCGCTCTGGGATACGGACTCTGGAAGGCATGGGTTCGCACACTTGCGGACCTCACCGGAACGCGTCCCCGGTCGCAGCGCGTGCTGCCTGAGCGGGCACTGAGCGGGTTTCTGCCCGCCTGCGGCGTCCTGTGCGCCGCGGTACTGCTGATGCTGGCGCAACGGGATGACGTTGGCCCGGTGGGAACCAGCCTTTCCTTCGGTCTGCTTTCAGCCCTGATTGCCCTGGTCGTCGGGTTACTCTGGCTGGAGTGGGGCCCGCAGCGCGGCACGCTGTGGGTATGGTTACCGCTCGCCCTTCCGGCCCTCCCGCTCGTCACCGGCCAGTATGCCATTGCGTTGCACCTGGGCATCGACGGGCACTACGCCGCCGTGCTCTGGAGCCACCTTCTGTGGGTATTGCCGTGGATGCTGCTGGTGCTGCAACCCGCCTGGCGCCGGATCGATTCCCGGCTTATCCTCACCGCCAGAACGCTCGGCTGGCGGCGGACAAAAATCTTTTTACTGTTGAAATGCCCGCTGCTGGTGCGCCCTGCGCTACTGGCCTTTGCCACCGGCTTTTCCGTCAGCATGGCGCAATACATGCCGACGCTGTGGCTGGGCGCGGGGCGTTTCGCCACGCTGACCACCGAAACCGTCGCGCTCAGCAGCGGGGGCAGCATCCCGATTCTCGCTAACCGGGCGCTGGGATTACTGCTGGTCACGGGCACGGTATTTGGTCTTGCCGCCCTGCTATCCCGGCTCGTGGGCCGCTACCGACAAGGGTTACGTTAATGCTGAAGGTAAAAAATCTCACCATCGAACCGCTTTTCCGCGAGGTCAGTTTTTGCGTGCCCCGCGGGGAGATCGTCACTCTGATGGGGCCGTCCGGCAGCGGAAAGTCGACCCTTTTTGCCTGGATGGTCGGCGCGCTGTCAGACGATTTCCAGGCGCGGGGCGAACTGTGGCTCGACGCGCGTCGCTGCGACGCGCTTCCCGTGGAGTCCCGCGGGCTGGGTATTCTCTTTCAGGACGCGCTGCTGTTCGACCAGTTCAGCGTCGGGCAGAATTTGCTGCTGGCGCTGCCCGAGCGCATCGCCGGGCGCGCGCGTCGGGAGGCGGTCGCGCAGGCGCTGGATTCCGCCGGGCTGAGCGGCCATTACGCCAGCGATCCGGCCACCCTCTCCGGCGGGGAGCGTGCCCGGGTCAGCCTGCTGCGGGCCCTGCTCGCGGAGCCGCAGGCGCTGCTGCTGGATGAACCGTTCAGCCGCCTCGATAAAGCGTTACGGGCCACGTTTCGGGCATGGGTATTTGACACCGTCCGTGCGCGCAATATTCCGGCGGTGCTGGTCACGCACGATGAGGACGATATTCCACCCGGCGGCGAGCTGATTGAGATTTCTCGCTGGCAATAATGTGCTAACGCAATGTTTTCCGTTTCGGGAGAGACGACAATGCCCCCCTCTTTTACTGACGTCAGGTTATTCGATGAAACGTGTTTCTCAACTGACCGCGCTGGCCCTGCTCTGCGGCCTCGCTTCTTTTTCCTCGCTGGCGGCTGATATGCCCAACGCCATCACGCTGTCTCAGCTTCAGGCACAGCACGGCACGCCTGTAGACACACGCGCCAGCGCCTTCTATAACGGCTGGCCGCAGACGCTTGGCGGCCCCTCCGGGCATGAAACCGCCGCGCTCAACCTTGCTGCCGCCTGGCTCAGCGCCATGAGCGACGAGCAGATTGCGCTGTGGGCAAAACAGCATCAGCTTACCCCTGCGACGACCATCGCCCTGTACGGCGACGAGAACGATAACCAGGCGGTGAAAGCCCGCCTGGAGAAAGCCGGGTACCGCCACGTTTCGCTGCTCAGCGATGCTCTGCAGACGCCCGAGCGCCTTCAGCGTCTGCCTCACTTTGAACAGCTGGTTTACCCGCAGTGGATCCACCGGCTCCAGCAGGGTAAACCCGTGGCTGCCGCACCGGCGGGCGACTGGAAAGTGATTGAGGCCGCCTGGGGTGCACCGAAGTTTTACCTGCTGAACCACATTCCCGGCGCGGGCTATATCGACACCAACGAGGTGGAAAGCGAACCGCTGTGGAATAAAGTCTCCGACGACAAGCTGAAAGCGATGCTGGCGAAGCACGGGATCCGTCACGATACCACCGTCATTTTGTATGGCCGCGACGTCTACGCCGCCGCGCGCGTGGCGCAGATTATGCTGTATGCGGGCGTGAAGGATGTGCGTATTCTCGACGGCGGCTGGAAGGCGTGGTCAGATGCAGGCCTGCCGGTTGAGCGCGGTACGCCCGGTAAAGTGACGCCCGCCCCCGATTTCGGCGCGCCGATCCCCGGTCAGCCGCAGCTGATGGTGGATATGGAACAGGCGCGCGGCATGCTGCACCGTCAGGATGCCTCTCTGGTCAGCATACGCTCGTGGCCGGAGTTCATCGGCGAAACCAGCGGCTACAGCTACATCAAGCCAAAAGGTGAAATTGCCGGTGCCCGCTGGGGTCACGCGGGCAGCGATGCCACCCACATGGAGGATTTCCATAACCCGGATGGCACCATGCGCAGCGCTGACGACATCGCCGCCCAGTGGAAGCGCTGGAATATTCTGCCGGAACAGCACGTCGCGTTTTACTGCGGCACCGGCTGGCGGGCGTCTGAAACCTTTATGTACGCCCGGGCGATGGGCTGGAAGAATATCGCCGTCTATGACGGCGGCTGGTACGAATGGAGCAGTCATCCGCAGAACCCGGTGACGACCGGTGAGCGCGGGCCTGAAAGCGCGCGCTAAGGATTAAGTGACTTCAGCGTCACGTAGCCGCTCCAGATGCGCGTTGTGGTGGTCAGCCAGCACAGCGCGCCGAATACCCACGCGAAGAGCGTAAAGTGCGCAGGAAAAAGGCAGCACAGCACAAACAGCGCGATGGTCTCCGTCCCTTCCGTTAACCCGCCGATGTAATAAAACGACTTGTGCGCATAGCCGGGGTTGTCGATGTCGTGCTTCGCGGCCAGGGCCGCAAACGCCAGAAAACTGCTGCCGGTCCCGATAAACGCGAACAGCAGCCAGGCGGCTGCCAGCGCATTTTCCGTCGGTGCTGCCAGCGCAAAGCCAAACGGCACCAGGGCGTAGAACAGAAAGTCGAGCGCGATATCGAGAAATCCCCCCGCATCGGTCAGGCCTCTGCGGCGCGCCAGCGCCCCGTCCAGACCGTCCAGCAGGCGGTTAAGCACGATGGCGACCAGCGCCGCCGGATACCAGCCGAGGGCCAGAAACGGCAGCGCCAGCACGCCGATGGCAAACCCGGTCAGGGTCAATCCGTCTGGCGTGATGCCCGGCCTGTCCAGCACGGAGACCAGACGATTCAGAGCCGGTTTTATCCGCGGGTGAAAATGGCGATCAAGCATGGGGCGTCTCGTTAAAGGTGGCGCACAACCCCTGCGCCGGAATATCCAGCGCGGCGTTAAAGCGGGCAGAGAGATTCTGAAAGGCAATGAGCGCCGTCATCTCGGTGATGGCGTCATCCGTAAAGTGGCGCTTCAGCGCCGTTCTGATGGCCTCATCCGCCCGGGGCGGCGTGGCGGTCACCGCCTCGGCGTAGGCCAGCGCCGCGCGCTCCTGCTCCGTGAACAAGGCAGAACCCTGCCAGTCGCTCACGGCCTGCACCTTATCCAGCGCCCCGCAGCGCTCGGCCAGCCGCAGGCTGTTGGCATCAATACAGAAAGCGCAGTGGCAGAGCTGGGACACCCGCGTCATGAGCAGCGAACGCAGCACGGGTGACAGGCGCGCGCGACGACGCTCCAGAAAACCGACGAACAGCGCCACCAGCCAGAACAGACGCGGCATGCGCCCCCACCAGCGCGTGGGATTCAGCACGGCGCCAAAATGCTTTTTCTGCATCACGGCAATGGGTTTAAGGCTGGCGGGAAGGGATTCGATAGGGGCAACCCAGGCGGTGGTCTCTTTCACCTGATTCTCCTGATAGCTGGACTCTGAGAAAGGGCACGATAATATGTCTTTTTTCGCCATCAATTATTGACGACCATGCTGAAAACACTCGATGTCGTTGCCGCCATCATCGAAAAAGACGACAAAATTTTACTGGCGCAGCGCCCTGCCCACGCCGACCAGCCGGGCATGTGGGAATTTGCAGGCGGCAAAGTCGAGGCGGGTGAAACCCAGCCCGAGGCGCTTATCCGCGAGCTGCGCGAAGAGTTGGGTATTGAAGCGCTGCCCGCGCAATACGTGGCAAGCCACCAGCGTGTAGTCTCGCAGCGCTTAATCAACCTGCACGCCTGGCACGTTCCTGCGTTTAGCGGCGAGCTCACGGCGCACTACCACAGCGCGCTGGCGTGGTGTACGCCTGAAGAGGCGTTTGGCTACGCCTTAGCCCCCGCGGATATTCCCCTGCTGGAGGCGTTTATTGTTTTACGCGACGCCAGACCAGCGGGTTCGTGCTGATGGCGCGCTCGTCGCGCTGGCACTGCAACAGCACGCCCTCCGCTTTCACCACGGCCCCTTCCGAGTAGTTCTGATTCTGATAGATGCAGCACTGATTACAGGGTTGCACCGTTTGATTCTGGCCGCTGGAGGTAAACACTTCCGGCGGCACATTCACTTCCACATCCGGGCGAATGCGGTCAGCCTGCGCGCCTGCGGTAAAAATCGCACATAATGCGGTAAGTACATAACGGTTCATAGACACATCTTCCTGTTGTTCCCTTGATAATGACTATAACGGTAAACCCGCGCGGAACCTTTAATTTATCTCGTCATCGCTTTTGGTTATGACGCAGCACCTGTCATTAATTTCCCTTTCGTCCTGAATTTCTGCTTGCTACACAAAGCGGTACGGGTGGTATAGTCAAAAAAACAACACAAAACGCATAAGTCATATACAAACATTATTATAAGAGGTTCTTATATCTATGGATCAGACACGCTCTCTGGAAAGTTTCCTTGCCCATGTTCAGCAGCGCGACCCGCACCAAAGCGAGTTTGCCCAGGCCGTGCGTGAAGTGATGACCACCCTGTGGCCCTTCCTTGAACAAAACCCGCGCTATCGCCAGATGTCGTTGCTCGAACGCCTGGTCGAGCCAGAGCGCGTGATCCAGTTCCGCGTGACCTGGGTGGACGATCGCAATCAGGTGCAGGTTAACCGCGCGTGGCGCGTCCAGTTTAACTCCGCCATCGGCCCGTTTAAGGGCGGTATGCGCTTCCACCCTTCCGTGAATTTGTCGATTCTGAAATTCCTCGGCTTCGAGCAGACCTTTAAAAACGCACTGACCACGCTGCCCATGGGCGGCGGAAAAGGCGGCAGCGATTTCGACCCGAAAGGCAAAAGCGAAGGTGAAGTGATGCGTTTCTGCCAGGCGCTGATGACCGAACTCTACCGTCACCTCGGCCCGGACACCGACGTGCCTGCCGGTGATATCGGCGTGGGCGGACGTGAAGTGGGCTTTATGGCCGGGATGATGAAAAAGCTTTCCAACAACAGCGCCTGCGTCTTTACCGGCAAAGGGCTGTCGTTTGGCGGGAGCCTGATCCGCCCGGAAGCGACCGGGTACGGCCTGGTTTACTTCACAGAGGCCATGCTCAAGCGTCACGGCTTAGGCTTCGAAGGCATGCGCGTAGCCGTTTCCGGCTCCGGTAACGTGGCGCAGTACGCGATTGAAAAAGCGATGCAGTTTGGCGCTCGCGTGGTGACCGCCTCTGACTCCAGCGGAACGGTGGTGGATGAAGCGGGCTTCACGGCAGAGAAGCTGGCGCGCCTGTGTGAAATCAAAGCCAGCCGCGATGGACGCGTAGCGGATTACGCCCGGGAGTTTGGCCTGACCTACCTCGAAGGTAAACAGCCGTGGGGCGTGCCGGTGGATATCGCCCTGCCGTGCGCCACGCAGAACGAGCTTGATGCTGAAGCCGCGCGCACGTTAATTAGCAACGGTGTAAAAGCGGTCGCCGAAGGGGCAAACATGCCGACCACGATCGACGCGACGGACCTGTTCCTGGAGGCAGGCGTGCTGTTTGCACCGGGCAAGGCCGCCAACGCGGGCGGCGTGGCAACCTCCGGCCTCGAAATGGCGCAAAACGCCGCGCGTCTCGGCTGGAAGGCGGAGAAAGTGGATGCGCGCCTGCACCATATCATGCTGGATATTCACCACGCCTGCGTGGAGTACGGCGGTGAAGCATCGCAAACCAACTACGTGCGTGGGGCGAATATCGCCGGGTTCGTGAAGGTGGCGGATGCGATGATTGGGCAGGGTGTGATTTAAAGTTTCGCGGCATTCTCGCCCTGTAGGCCCGGTAAGGCGTAGCCGCCACCGGGCTTTTTTCAGGCCGCAGAGCGGCTTTTCGCCGGGTGGCGGCTTCGCCTGACCCGGCCTACGGGTTAAGAGGCGGCCGCGCTCTTTTTCTTTTTAAACGGTTTCTTCGCGCCACCACCGGGTGCAACCATCCCTCTGAACGTTTTCACGGGCGTGCTGCGCGCCTGATCGATCAGCTGGTAAAGCGTCCCCACCAGCGGCTGCATAAAGTCCTGATAGCGGCACTGCTTCTCGCTGATCTGCGTCAGCACCGATTCCCAGTGCGCGGTCATGTCCGGCCTGGCGGCCAGCTCCGGCAGGGAGTGAATCAGCGCGCGGCCCGGCTCGGTCGAATGGATATAGCGCCCCTTTTTCTCAAGAAAACCGCGCTTAAAGAGCAGCTCGATGATCCCCGCGCGGGTCGCCTCCGTACCCAGACCGTCGGTGGCGCGCAGGATCTTCTTCAGATCTTTATCCTGCACGAACCGGGCGATCCCGGTCATAGCCGACAGCAGCGTCGCATCGGTAAAATGGCGCGGCGGCTGGGTCTGGCGTTCCACCACTTCCCCTTTCTCGCACAGCAGCTCGTCGTCTTTGGCGACCACGGGCAGCGGCGTGCCGTCGTTCTCTTCGTCACGCTCTTTGTTGCCAAGCAGCGTGCGCCAGCCTGCTTCCGCGAGGAAACGGGCTTTGGCGATAAACTTCCCTTTTGCGATTTCCAGCTCGATCACGCATTTGCGGAACACCGCGTCCGGGCAGAACTGCATCAGGTACTGACGAGCGATCAGGTTGTAGACCTTCGCTTCGTTATCCGTCAGGTTGACGCTGCTGGCGCGCGCCGTCGGGATAATCGCGTGGTGGGCGTCCACCTTTTTGTCGTCCCAGCAGCGGTTATGGGTGTCCGGGTTCACCACCGGCTGCGGCAGCAGATCCGGCGCGTGCACGCTAATGGCGTTCATCACCGAATGACGACCGGCAAAATGCTCTTCCGGCAGGTAGCGGCTATCCGAACGCGGATAGGTGATCAGCTTGTGGGTTTCATAGAGCTTCTGGCAGATGTCCAGCACGTTCTGCGCGCTGAGGCCAAAGCGCTTCGCGGCCTCAATCTGCAGGGCCGACAGCGAGAACGGCAGCGGCGCGGGTTCTGATTCCCGTTTATCGTTATAGCTGGTGACGATAGCGGGCTGTCCGGTAATGCGGTTAACCACATGATCCGCCAGCGGACGGTGCAGCAAACGCCCCTCTTCATCCTGATATGACTCGCAGGCATCGCTCGGCTGCCAGACGGCGGTAAAGCGTTCGTCTTTAGGCGTGACGATATGCGCTTTCACTTCAAAGAAATCTTTGGCGACGAAGTTCTCAATCTCTTCATCACGACGCACGACCAGCCCCAGCACCGGCGTCTGCACGCGCCCCACGGAGAGCACGCCCTGATAGCCCGCGTTGCGCCCGAGGATGGTGTAGGCGCGGGTCATGTTGATGCCGTACAGCCAGTCCGCGCGCGCGCGGGCCAGCGCGGAGACGCACAGCGGGATAAATTCGCTATTGGCGCGCAGGCGCGAGATCGCACGCTCCACCGCCTGCGGGTTGAGGTCGTTGATCAGACAGCGCTGCACCTGCTGGCGCTTTTCCGGCGCCAGCTCCAGATAGTCCAGCACCTCATCCACCAGCAGCTGTCCTTCCCTGTCCGGGTCACCCGCGTGCACGATTTCTTCGGCTTCATGCAGGAAGCGCTTGATCACGTTGAGCTGTTTGGTCACCGAAGGTCGGGGCTGCAGGCGCCATTTTTCAGGCACGATGGGCAGATCGTTCAAATTCCAGCGGGCGTAGCGGCTGTCATAGACATCCGGCTGCGCCTGCTCAAGCAGGTGACCGATACACCAGGTAACCACCTGCCCGTTACCGCATTCGATAAAGCCGTCGCCTTTGCGATGCGGCTTGGGCAGCACATCGGCAATGGCACGGGCCAGGCTCGGCTTTTCGGCAATAAACAACCGCATCGAATTAACGGATCTCAATCATCGGTCGGCCACCGCGCGCGGTCACCAGCTCGCCGATCGCCGTCAGGGTAATGCCGAACTCGGCGGCCGTGGCCTGAACCTCGGCTTCGGATTCCGGCGTGACCGCCAGCAGCAGGCCGCCGGAGGTTTGCGGATCGCACAGCAGGTTGCGCCATTCTTCTGGCATTTCGCCCATCAGGTGACCATAGCTGGCGAAGTTACGCTGGGTACCGCCCGGGACCGCGCCCTGAGCAATATACTCTTCCACGCCCGGTAGCTTCGGCACGTCCTGATACCAGACCTGCGCCTGCACGCCCGCGCCCTGACACACTTCGGAGAGGTGCCCCAGCAGACCAAAACCGGTCACGTCGGTCATCGCCTTCACGCCGTCGATATTGGCGAACGCCGCACCCGCGAGGTTCATCTGGCACATGACTTCGGTTGCCAGCCCTATGTGCTCAGGCTTCAGCAGGGATTTTTTCTCGGCGGTGGTCAGCACACCAATGCCCAGCGGCTTGGTGAGGAACAGCTTGCAGCCCGCCTGCGCGGTGCTGTTGCGCTTCACGCGCTCGGTCGGGACCACGCCGGTAACGGCCAGGCCGAAGATAGGCTCCGGCGCATCGATAGAGTGACCACCGGCCAGCGCAATCCCCGCCTGCTGGCAGGCGAAACGGCCGCCATCAATCACTTCACGGGCTACTTCCGGCGGGATGGTGTTGATCGGCCAGCCCAGAATAGCGATCGCCATAATCGGTTTGCCGCCCATGGCGAAGATATCGCTGATGGCGTTAGTGGCCGCAATACGCCCGAAATCGAACGGGTTGTCGACAATCGGCATAAAGAAGTCGGTGGTGCTGATAATGCTGGTGCCGTTACCCAGGTCATAAACCGCTGCATCGTCACGCGTTTCGTTACCGACAAGCAGGTTCGGGTCGACAAACTTCGCCTGTTCGCTGTGCAGGATGGTCTCCAGCACTTTCGGGGAAATTTTACAACCGCAACCGGCTCCGTGGCTGTACTGCGTTAAACGAATGGTTTGCTCGCTCATGGACGTCTCCTGTCATCTCAATCGCGCTATGGTAGCGCTCATTCCATAAAGAGGTAAGTATGACTGTCTGAATTCTGCGGCAGATGCTCAGAATCCAGACAGTTTAGCGCGCGCTATCAGAAACGGCTGACGAAAGGCGTGGTGTCCGGCACGCTGATGGTGCTGGAGGCTTTAAGCTGCGGAGTACCGAGATAGAGGAAACCGACAATTTTGTCATGCTCACCGCAGCCAAAACCGTCCCGGACCGCCGGGCTTTCGGTCAGCGCACCGGTGCGCCAGATGCCGTTGAAGCCTTGCGCGACGGCGGCCATCTGCATCGCCATCACCGCACAGCCCGCAGACATTTCCTGTTCCCAGACCGGGACTTTATGATCCGCCTGGCATTTTGCCACGACAGCAATGATCATCGGGGCGCGGAACGGGGCATTACGCGCCTTATCGATTCCTTTCTCATCCTGCCCTGCGGCCACCGCCCCCTGCTCCAGCAGTTTACTGAAACGATCGCGGCCTTCGCCTTCAATCACAAAGAAGTGCCACGGCTGCAGCGTGCCATGATCGGGGGCACGCATGCCGGCACGCAGAATGTTCTCCAGCTGCTCGCCTGCCGGGGCAGGTTCGGCCAGACGGGAAGCGCTACGGCGGTTAACAAGCAGTTCGAGTGCGTCCATTGGTTAACTCCTTTCTTGAAATTTACTCACAAAATTAACACGACGGCAGATTTTGTTACAGCCTGGCAGGCGATTCCTGCTGACAAGTGGCGGTTGGGTCATTACGATAACCCAACATTACCGTCCAGTGGCGACGGAAACAGTCATTTTCTGGTTAGGGAGAATACATGCGAACCCTTTGGCGAATTATTGCCGGTTTCTTTAAATGGACGTGGCGACTGCTCAACTTCGTCCGCAACCTGGTGATGAACATCTTCTTCATCTTCCTGGTTCTGGTTTGCGCGGGCATCTGGATGCACATCAGCAACGCAAATCAGGCGCAGCATTCGACTCGCGGGGCCCTGTTACTCGATATCACCGGCGTCATCGTTGATAAACCGTCAGCCAGCAACCGTCTGGGTGTGATCAGCCGTCAGCTGTTTGGCGCCACGTCTGACCGCCTGCAGGAAAACTCCCTGTTCGATATCGTCGATGCCATCCGTCAGGCCAAAGATGACCGCAACATCACCGGCATCGTGCTGGATCTGAAAGATTTTGCCGGCGGCGATCAGCCGTCTATGCAGTACATCGGTAAAGCGCTGCGCGATTTCCGCGACAGCGGCAAGCCGGTCATTGCCGTGGGCGACAGCTACAGCCAGGGGCAATATTATCTGGCGAGCTTCGCCAATAAAATCTGGCTCTCCCCGCAGGGTACGGTCGATCTGCACGGCTTTGCCACCAACGGCCTGTACTATAAATCGCTGCTCGATAAGCTGAAGGTCACCACCCACGTCTTCCGCGTCGGCACGTATAAATCCGCCGTGGAGCCGTTTATTCGCGACGATATGTCACCTGCCGCCCGCGAAGCGGACAGCCGCTGGATTGGCGAGCTGTGGCAGAACTATCTCGGCACCGTTGCCGCGAACCGTCAGATTACGCCTGAGCAGGTGTTCCCTGGCGCGCAGGGCGTGTTCGAAGGCCTGCGTAAGGTTGACGGCGATACCGCGAAATACGCGCTCGATAACAAACTGGTTGATGCCCTGGGCACCAGCGCCGAGATTGAAAAATCCCTGAGCAAACAGTTTGGCTGGAGCAAAGAGGACAAAAATTACAGCGCCATCAGCATGTATGATTACTCGACGAAGAAACCTGATGAGAACGGGGACAGCGTCGCGGTGGTCTTTGCTAACGGTGCGATCATGGACGGTCAGGAGACCCCGGGGAACGTGGGCGGCGATACCACCGCGTCACAAATCCGCGATGCGCGCCTCGATCCGAAAGTGAAGGCGATTGTTCTGCGGGTCAACAGCCCTGGCGGTAGCGTCAGCGCCTCCGAAGTGATCCGCGCTGAACTGGCCGCGGCCCGCGCCGCCGGTAAGCCGGTCGTCGTCTCAATGGGCGGAATGGCCGCCTCCGGGGGGTACTGGATCTCCACGCCAGCCAACTACATCGTGGCGAACCCAAGCACGCTCACCGGCTCGATTGGCATCTTCGGGGTGATCAATACCGTAGAGAACAGCCTGGATTCTCTGGGCGTGCATACTGACGGCGTAGCGACTTCTCCGCTCGCGGATGTCGCGGTGACCAAATCCCTGCCGCCGGAAGTCTCTGAGATGATGCAGCTCAGCATTGAGAACGGCTATAAACGCTTTATCACCCTGGTCGCCGACTCGCGCAAAAAGACGCCTGAGCAGATCGACCAGATTGCGCAGGGCCACGTCTGGACCGGTCAGGATGCGAAGAGCAACGGACTGGTGGACAGCCTGGGCGACTTCGATGACGCGGTGAAGAAAGCCGCCGAACTGGCGAAGCTGAAGCAGTGGCATATCGAGTATTACCAGGACGAACCGTCGTTCTTCGATATGGTCATGGACAGCATGTCCGGCTCGGTACGCGCCATGCTGCCGGAGGCGCTGCAGGCTTACCTGCCTGCGCCGGTCGCCACGGCGGCAAAAGCGATGAAGGCAGAAAGCGATAAGCTTGCGGCCTTTAACGATCCACAGAGTCGTTACGCGTTTTGCCTGACCTGCGCGAACGTCCGTTAAAAACCGTCCCCTCTTCCTACGAAGAGGGGATTTTTTTCTTTTGAAGAACAAGAACTCACTACCATGCAGAAGAAATCGATTTATGTAGCCTACACTGGCGGTACCATCGGTATGCAGCGCTCTGAAAACGGCTATATCCCCGTCTCCGGCCACCTGCAGCGTCAGCTTGCGCTGATGCCCGAATTCCACCGTCCGGAAATGCCTGACTTCACCATCCACGAATACGAGCCGCTGATGGACTCCTCCGACATGACGCCGGAAGACTGGCAGCACATCGCGGATGATATTAAAGCCCATTACGACCAGTACGACGGCTTCGTGATCCTGCACGGTACCGACACCATGGCATTTACCGCCTCGGCGCTCTCCTTCATGCTGGAGAACCTGAGCAAGCCGGTTATCGTCACCGGATCGCAAATTCCGCTGGCGGAGCTGCGCTCTGACGGGCAGATCAACCTGCTGAACTCCCTGTACGTGGCGGCGAATTACCCGATTAACGAAGTGTCTTTGTTCTTTAACAACCGTCTTTATCGCGGTAACCGCACCACCAAAGCCCACGCCGACGGCTTTGACGCCTTTGCCTCACCCAACCTGCAGCCGCTGCTGGAGGCCGGGATTCATATCCGTCGTCTGGGAACCCCTCCTGCGCCGAACACCGCGGGCGAGCTGATTGTGCATCCGATTACTCCGCAACCGATTGGCGTGGTGACCATTTATCCGGGTATCTCTGCGGACGTGGTGCGTAACTTCCTGCGCCAGCCGGTGAAAGCGCTTATCCTGCGCTCCTATGGCGTGGGCAATGCGCCGCAAAACGGCGAGTTTCTGAAAGAGCTTCAGGAAGCCAGCGAACGTGGAATTGTGGTGGTGAACCTGACCCAGTGTATGTCCGGTAAAGTGAATATGGGCGGCTATGCCACCGGCAACGCGCTGGCGCATGCGGGCGTGATCAGCGGTTTCGATATGACCGTTGAGGCAACGCTGACTAAACTTCACTATTTACTGAGTCAGGATCTGGACATTCAGTCCATTCGCAGCGCGATGATGCAAAACCTGCGCGGCGAACTGACGCCTGACGAATAAGGAGGTCTCATGAAGCAACGCGCCCTGCTCCTGGTCGATTTGCAAAATGATTTCTGCGCGGGCGGTGCGCTGGCCATCGCCGAAGGTGACAGCACCGTTGACGTGGCCAACACGCTGATTGACTGGTGCAAAGCCCGTGGTGAAGCAGTTGTCGCAAGCCAGGACTGGCACCCGGCAAATCACGGCAGCTTTGCCAGCCAGCACAATGTCGAGCCCTTCACCCGGGGTGAACTCGACGGGCTGGCGCAAACTTTCTGGCCGGATCACTGCGTACAGCAAACGGAAGGCGCGGAGTTACATCCGCTCCTGAACCAGAAAGCCATCGACGCGGTGTTCCATAAAGGTGAAAACCCGGCTATCGACAGCTATAGCGCGTTTTTTGATAACGGGCATCGCCAGAAAACGGCGCTGGACGCCTGGTTACGTCACCATGAAATCACCGAGCTGATTGTACTGGGGCTGGCAACGGACTACTGCGTGAAGTTCACCGTGCTGGATGCGCTTCAGCTTGGCTACACCGTCAGCGTCATCACCGACGGCTGCCGCGGGGTGAACATTCATCCGCAGGACAGCGCTCAGGCGTTTATGGATATGGCTGCGGAAGGCGCGACGCTGTATACGCTCGAAGACTGGCTGGAAACGCAGGCGTAGTCTTTTAAGCCGGGTGGCGGCTGCGCCTTACCCGGCCGACTTCTTTGGTTTTGTAGGCCGGGTAAGCGTCAGCGCCACCCGGCAAAACTCCCCCTCCGATCCCCATAAAGTGAACTTCCTCGCAACCTCAGCGAAGCGGCAATGCTATTCTCTTCAGGCTGTTTTTTCGCCACGCCTTTTCCGTGGCGTGGTTAATTTTATTAAGTCAAAGAGGAACTTGTATGAAACGTTTGCCCTTGCTGGCAGCCTTACCCTTGCTTTGCGCGTCAGTTGCCTCCGCCAGTTCCCTGATGTCCGTGGGCTACTTTAACGGGGGTGGCGACGTCACCGCCGGACCGGGTGGCGATATCAATAAGCTGGACGTTCGCCAGATCACCCACCTGAACTACTCGTTTGGTCTGGTCTATAACGACGAAAAAGACGAAACCAACGCCGCGCTGAAAGATCCGGCGAAGCTGCATCAAATCTGGCTATCGCCAAAAGTGGCGTCCGACCTGGCCTTGATCCCCACCCTGCGTAAGCAAAACCCAAATCTTAAGGTCCTGCTCTCCGTCGGCGGCTGGGGCGCGCGTGGTTTCTCTGGCGCAGCGGCAACCCAAGAGAGCCGCGCGGTGTTCATCCGCTCCGCGCAGGAGATTGTTGAAAAATATGGTCTGGACGGGATCGACCTCGACTGGGAGTATCCGGTCAACGGTGCCTGGGGCCTGGTGGCAAGCCAGCCCGCCGACAGGGATAACTTTACCGCCCTGCTGAAGGAGATGCGCGACGCGTTCGGGCATAAAAAGCTGGTGACCATTGCGATAGGCGCGAATGCGGAAAGTCCGAAAAGCTGGGTGGATGTGAAAGCCATTGCGCCCCTGCTCGACTACATCAACCTGATGACCTACGACATGGCGTACGGCACGCAGTATTTCAACGCCAACCTGTACGACTCCAGCGCCTGGCCGACGGTGGCCGCCGCGGACAAATACAGCGTCGATTTTGTGGTGAACAACTATCTGGCCGCCGGGCTGAAGCCACAGCAGATGAATCTCGGGATTGGTTTCTATGGCCGCGTACCGAAACGCGCCGTGGAGCCGGGCATTGACTGGACGAAACCCGATGCGCAAAAAAATCCGGCCACTCAGCCCTACTTCGGGCCGCAGGAGATCGGGTTGTTCAAGTCGCTCGGCTATGACCTGACCAAAGATACCTACGTGAAGTACAACGATATCGTCAAAAAGCTGCTGAACGATCCGCAGAAACGCTTTACCGAGCACTGGGACGACCAGGCAAAGGTGCCGTGGCTCTCGGTGAAAGGTGCCGATGGCAACGCGCTGTTTGCGATTTCGTATGAGAACCCGCGATCCGTGGCGATCAAAGCGGACTACATCAAAGAGAAAGGTCTCGCCGGGGCGATGTTCTGGGAGTACGGCGCGGATGATGAAAACCAGTTAGCGAAGCAGCTGGCGGCGTCGCTCGGGATCCCGCACTAAAGTGTAGCGTGCCGGGTGGCGCTAGCGCTTACCCGGCCTACATGAGAGCATTATTTGAAAGTCGCAATCGGCTTCGGGGTGATACCGAAGTCCTCTTTCAGCTCACGCTTGCTCTTCATCACCATTTGACCATGGGTGTCGATCGTCATGTGCTGCGCGTCGGTGTTGTTGCGCGCCTGCCACAGCATCACCAGCTGCAGGCTGTTTTCTTTTTGCTCCGGGGTCAGCGCGACGCCATCGGGCCATTTTCCCAGCTCTACGGCGGTGACCAGACGCTGATAAATCTCCGGCGTCATACCGCTAATCATGTCTTCAATATTCACAATCCCGCCCTTTTAAAGGAATAATTTGCTGAATCGTTTTTTCAACCCTTGATCTGGTCGCCGTTTTCGTCGTCAGTGAAGCTCATTGAGGCTGAATTCACGCAGAAACGCTCGCCCGTTGGCTGAGGGCCATCCGGGAAGACGTGTCCAAGGTGCGCATCGCAGTTGCCGCAGCGAATTTCGGTGCGCACCATACCGTGCGACGAGTCGGTCAGATAGCGGATCGCCTCATCGCTCACCGGCTCGTAAAAGCTCGGCCAGCCGCAGCCCGAATCAAATTTCGTTTGGGAATTGAACAGCGGAGCATCACAGACCAGGCAGTGGTAGACGCCGTCTCGCTTGTTGTGCAGTAAACGCCCGGTGAACGGCGGTTCCGTCCCGTGGTTTTGCGTCACGTAAAACTGCATTTCTGTGAGGTTTTTTTTCAAATCGTCGGGGTTACGTTGGTTCGACATATGCTTACATCTCGCTGTAGAAACAGACATCTTTTACCCCGCATTCTAACAAAACATTAACACCCTTGCGTGCACTTTTGATCTAAACTTATGTGTCGCGAAAAGGTGGTCAGGCAATTGTGATCATATTCACATTTTTATCCTGCGAGGACTTTAAAATTCCGGGCGCAGCCCCCATGTGGTTGCAAGCTCAAAGGGAAAGTGAGGCGAGTCAGTCGCACAAACGTTAGTCACAGGATTGATTTGTCGCAATGATTGACACGATTCCGCTTGACGCTGCGTAAGGTTTTTGTAATTTTACAGGCAACCTTTTATTCACTAACAAATAGCTGGTGGAATATATGACTATCAAAGTAGGTATCAACGGTTTTGGCCGTATCGGCCGTATTGTTTTCCGTGCTGCTCAGAAACGTTCTGACATCGAAATCGTTGGTATCAACGATCTCCTGGACGCTGAATACATGGCGTACATGCTGAAGTACGACTCAACTCACGGTCGTTTCGACGGCACCGTTGAAGTGAAAGACGGCCACCTGGTTGTAAATGGCAAAACCATCCGCGTTACTGCTGAGAAAGACCCAGCTAACCTGAAATGGAACGAAATTGGTGTTGACGTTGTTGCTGAAGCAACCGGTATCTTCCTGACCGACGAAACTGCACGTAAACACATCACTGCGGGTGCGAAGAAAGTTGTTCTGACGGGTCCTTCCAAAGACAACACCCCAATGTTCGTTCGTGGTGCAAACTTCGAAACTTACGCTGGCCAGGACATCGTTTCCAACGCATCCTGCACCACCAACTGCCTGGCACCGCTGGCTAAAGTTATCAACGACAACTTCGGCATCATCGAAGGTCTGATGACCACCGTTCACGCAACCACCGCTACTCAGAAAACCGTTGATGGCCCGTCTCACAAAGACTGGCGCGGCGGCCGTGGCGCGGCTCAGAACATCATCCCATCCTCTACCGGTGCGGCTAAAGCTGTAGGTAAAGTACTGCCAGAACTGAATGGCAAACTGACTGGTATGGCGTTCCGCGTTCCAACTCCTAACGTATCCGTTGTTGACCTGACCGTTCGTCTGGAAAAAGCTGCTTCTTATGAAGAAATTAAGAAAGCAATCAAAGCTGCTTCCGAAGGCCCAATGAAAGGCGTTCTGGGTTACACCGAAGACGACGTTGTATCTACCGATTTCAACGGCGAAGTGTGCACTTCTGTGTTCGATGCTAAAGCAGGTATCGCACTGAACGACAACTTCGTTAAACTGGTATCCTGGTACGACAACGAAACCGGCTACTCTAACAAAGTACTGGACCTGATCGCTCACATCTCCAAATAAGTTGAGATGAGTGTTTGATCCAAAAAGGCGACTTCGGTCGCCTTTTTTATTTATAAGACAGAGGATTGCTTAATGATTAATAAAATTTTTGCACTTCCGGTAGTCGAACAACTTACCCCTGTGCTCTCCCGCCGCCAGATTGACGGTGCTGACGTTATCGTCGTTGACCATCCACGCGTTAAGGCCTCAGTGGCGCTGAACGGCGCCCACCTGCTCTCCTGGAGACCCGAAGGTGAAGCAGAGGGATTGTGGCTGAGCGATGCGACCTCTTTCAAAAAAGGGGCGGCGATTCGCGGCGGCGTACCGATCTGCTGGCCGTGGTTCGGCCCGTCCGCACAGCCGGGTTTGCCTTCTCACGGTTTTGCCCGTAACCAGCAGTGGACCCTGAAAGCGCATAACGAAGACGACAGCGGCGCCGTGCTGACCTTTGAGCTGCAGGCTAATGACGAAACCCGCGCCCTGTGGCCGCACGATTTCACCCTGTACGCCCGCTTTAAGCTGGGTAAAACCTGTGAAATCGAACTGGAAGCCCACGGCGAGTTCGAAACCACCTCCGCCCTGCACACCTATTTCAACGTGGGTGACATCAGCGCTGTGAAGGTGAGCGGCCTTGGCGATACCTTTATCGATAAAGTCGACAACGCGAAAGAAGGCAAACTCAGCGACGGCGTTCAGGCGTTTCCTGACCGTACCGACCGCGTCTATCTGCATCCGGAAGCATGCAGCATGATCCACGACGGTGCCCTGAACCGCGGCATTGAGGTAGTACATCACCATCACAGCAACGTGGTGGGCTGGAACCCGGGCCCTGCACTGTCTGTCAGCATGGCCGACGTGCCTGACGACGGTTATAAAACGTTTGTCTGCGTGGAAACGGCCTGCGTGACTGCCCCGCAGAAAGCGAGTGAAGAAAAGCCATCTCGTTTAGGTCAGACGATCCGCATTATTAAGCGATAATCTCGCTGCACCACACTAAAGCAAACGGGGCGCAAGCGCCCCGTTTTGATGCATCAATTGCACACTATGAGTGCACAATCAGAACTTGTAGGTCACACCGACAGAGAAGATGCCTGCCCAGGACTTATCGACCATCGGGCTGTCTTTCACTTCATCGCTCAGACGCTCATAACGGCCAGTACCGTACACGCTCCAGTCGCCAAGGAAGTTATAGCTCGCGGTCAGCTCCAGGTACGGATCCCAGCCGTCATCTGCGCTGTAGCTCTTCAGACCGCTACGACGGGACTCGTTTTTAGAGACGCCATAATAGTAGTCATTGTAGTTCTCGCTGTTGTACTGCACACCAATACCCGGCGTCAGGGTCAGACCACCGTTGGTGTAACGGTACAGCCACGCCAGATCCCAGATAAAGCCGTTGCTGTTATCCAGCGTATCGCCTGCCAGGGCCGTACGCAGGAAGCCATACTGGGTGTTATGCACATAAGAGAGGCCGGCCATCATCGAGCTTTTACGCTTGTCGAGCTGGCGAAGCGCGTGGCTGTCGCTGTCACCCGGCTTGAAGTGCGTAGGATCGTAGTACGCCATGATGGAAAGCTTATCGGCCGTATCGTTCCACAGATAGTAGCCGCCGCCGAGCCCACGGAACCAGACGTTATCGCCTTCATAGGTGATAACCGGCACAGGGTAAACATCACGGTCATACTGTTTGTACGGGCTGTTAATGACGCCAACACCCGCGCCAACCGTCCACTGACTTTCCGCCTGTGCGGTGCTTACTGCGGTCGCGGCAAGGATGCCTAATGCCAGAAGTTTGAGTTTGGTCACAATCCATTCTTTCCTGTAGTCAAATAATCAGCGGGTGAAGTGTAACCGCCATTCCCGTACATCCCAAAATTTTTTGCCTGCTAATCAGTCTGATTAACCCATTATTTTTAACTTATCAGATGACAACCGGCTTTCATTTACATGACCGCTGAATGAAAAATGTGCTTTTGCCTTATTACCAGAGTGGAAATTTTGGATGAGTTATTGATATGTCATTGAAAGTAGATTTTATGGGCATGCAAGTTTTGCAAATGCCATCTACGCTTTAATTTAAGAAGAGTTTTCCTGAACACCCTGCGGTTCTTAGCGTCTGACCTGGCACACAGGTTGCTGCTCTGGCAGTGAGGTGCGAGAGATTCTCTTCCGGGAGCCTCCACTACTCATACGAACGGCTCTTATCCTGTGCTAAAAAACGAAAGGACGGCATGCCATGAATATATTCGATCACTATCGCCAGCGCTATGAAGCTGCCAAGGACGAAGAGTTCACACTGCAGGAGTTTCTTACCATCTGTCGGCAAGATCGCAGTGCCTATGCCAATGCGGCAGAACGGCTATTGATGGCTATTGGTGAGCCAAACATGGTTGACACTGCCCTGGAACCCCGGCTTTCCCGTCTCTTTTCGAATCGGGTGGTCGCCCGATACCCGGCGTTTGAAGAGTTCTATGGCATGGAAGATGCCATAGAGCAGATTGTCTCCTACCTGAAGCATGCCGCTCAGGGTCTGGAAGAGAAGAAACAGATCCTCTATTTACTCGGCCCCGTGGGCGGCGGTAAATCCTCGCTGGCGGAACGCCTGAAATCGCTGATGCAGCGCGTGCCTATCTATGTCCTGAGCGCCAACGGCGAGCGCAGCCCGGTGAACGACCATCCGCTGTGCTTGTTCAATCCGCAGGAAGATGCGCAGATTCTGGATAAAGAGTACGGCATCCCGCGTCGCTACCTCGGCACCATCATGTCGCCGTGGGCGGCAAAACGCCTGCATGAGTTTGGTGGCGACATCACCAAATTCCGCGTGGTGAAAGTCTGGCCGTCGATCCTGGAACAGATCGCCATCGCCAAAACGGAACCCGGTGATGAGAACAACCAGGATATTTCGGCGCTGGTCGGTAAGGTCGACATCCGCAAGCTGGAAAACTTCGCGCAAAACGACCCGGATGCCTACGGTTACTCCGGCGCGCTGTGCCGGGCTAACCAGGGGATTATGGAATTCGTCGAGATGTTTAAAGCGCCCATTAAGGTGCTGCATCCGCTGCTGACGGCCACTCAGGAAGGAAACTACAACGGGACGGAAGGTATCTCCGCCCTGCCGTTTAACGGGATCATTCTTGCCCACTCGAACGAATCTGAATGGGTGACCTTCCGTAACAACAAAAACAATGAGGCTTTCCTTGACCGCGTGTACATCGTTAAGGTGCCTTACTGCCTGCGGATCTCCGAAGAGATCAAAATTTACGAGAAACTGCTTAACCACAGTGAGCTGGTGCATGCGCCGTGCGCGCCTGGCACGCTGGAAACGCTGTCTCGCTTCTCCATCCTGTCGCGCCTGAAAGAGCCGGAAAACTCCAGCATCTACTCGAAAATGCGCGTCTATGACGGTGAGAGCCTGAAGGATACCGATCCGAAAGCGAAGTCGTATCAGGAGTATCGCGACTACGCCGGGGTTGATGAAGGGATGAACGGTCTGTCCACGCGCTTCGCGTTTAAGATCCTCTCCCGCGTCTTTAACTTCGACCATGCGGAAGTGGCGGCCAACCCGGTGCATCTGTTCTACGTGCTGGAGCAGCAAATCGAGCGCGAGCAGTTCCCGCAGGAGCAGGCTGAACGCTACCTTGAGTTCCTGAAAGGTTATCTGATCCCGAAATACGCCGAGTTCATTGGCAAAGAGATCCAGACGGCCTACCTGGAATCCTATTCAGAATACGGGCAGAACATTTTTGACCGTTATGTCACCTACGCTGACTTCTGGATCCAGGATCAGGAATACCGCGACCCGGATACCGGCCAGCTGTTTGACCGTGAATCCCTGAACGCTGAGCTGGAAAAAATCGAGAAGCCTGCCGGGATCAGCAACCCGAAAGACTTCCGTAATGAGATTGTGAACTTCGTCCTGCGCGCCAGAGCGCATAACAACGGGCGCAACCCGAACTGGACCAGCTACGAGAAGCTGCGCACGGTCATTGAGAAGAAAATGTTCTCCAATACCGAAGAGCTGCTGCCGGTGATCTCGTTTAACGCCAAAACCTCAACCGATGAACAGAAAAAGCACGACGATTTTGTCGACCGTATGATGGAAAAAGGCTACACCCGCAAACAGGTCCGCCTGCTCTGCGAATGGTACCTGCGCGTGCGTAAATCGTCTTAAAACAAGTGCCCGGCGGCGGTTAGCGCCTGCCGGGCCTACAAAATGCAAGTTGGCAAATGCAGTACGGGGGGTATATGACCTGGTTTATTGACCGGCGTCTTAACGGCAAAAACAAGAGCACGGTGAACCGCCAGCGCTTCTTGCGTCGTTATAAAGCGCAAATTAAACAGTCTATCTCCGAGGCCATCAACAAACGCTCGGTGACCGACGTCGACAGCGGCGAGTCTGTCTCCATCCCCACCGATGACATCAGCGAACCGATGTTTCATCAGGGGCGAGGCGGCCTGCGCCATCGCGTACACCCAGGTAATGATCACTTCGTTCAGAACGACAGAATTGAGCGCCCTCAGGGCGGCGGCGGTGGTTCAGGAAGCGGTCAGGGACAGGCCAGCCAGGACGGTGAAGGTCAGGACGAATTTGTCTTCCAGATCTCAAAAGATGAATATCTCGACCTGCTGTTCGAAGACCTGGCGCTGCCGAATCTGAAAAAGAATCAGCATCGTCAGCTTAATGAATATAAAACCCACCGCGCGGGCTATACCGCCAACGGCGTGCCCGCAAACATCAGCGTCGTGCGTTCGTTGCAGAACTCGCTGGCGCGACGCACGGCCATGACGGCAGGCAAACGTCGCGAACTGCGCGAGCTGGAGAGCAGCCTGAAGGTGGTGGAAAATACGGAACCGGCGCAACTGCTGGAAGAGGAGCGCCTGCGTAAAGAGATTGCAGAGCTGAGGGCGAAGATCGAACGGGTCCCGTTTATCGACACCTTTGACCTGCGCTACAAGAACTACGAAAAACGCCCTGAGCCCTCCAGCCAGGCGGTGATGTTCTGTCTGATGGACGTGTCCGGCTCGATGGATCAGGCCACCAAGGATATGGCGAAGCGTTTTTATATCCTGCTCTATTTGTTCCTGAGCAGAACCTATAAGAACGTGGAGGTGGTTTATATCCGCCACCACACCCAGGCGAAGGAGGTGGATGAACATGAGTTCTTCTACTCGCAGGAGACCGGGGGCACCATCGTCTCGAGCGCGCTGAAGCTGATGGATGAAGTGGTCAAAGAGCGCTACGACCCGGCGCAGTGGAATATTTATGCTGCGCAGGCGTCGGATGGCGATAACTGGGCCGACGATTCGCCGCTGTGTCACGAGATCCTGGCGAAGAAAATTCTGCCGGTCGTGCGTTACTACAGCTATATCGAAATCACCCGTCGCGCGCACCAGACCCTGTGGCGGGAGTATGAGCATCTGCAGGCGATGTTCGATAATTTCGCCATGCAGCATATCCGTGACCAGGATGACATTTATCCGGTGTTCAGGGAGCTGTTCCACAAGCAGTCTGCTACCAGCAACGCATAATCCCACAGCCAGCGAACCCGCTGGCTGTTTTCTTTCGACCCCGTTCATCCCGTGCTAATGTAGACCCCTGCATACTGGATTATCACCGGGAAAATCGTTATGACTGACGACGTTATTGGCACAGGAACCCACCAGCAGCTCATTACCTTACTCACCGAGCAGGGCGCGCGTTTTCGCGTCATGGAGCACGAGGCGGTCGGGAAATGTGAAGCGGTAAGTGAAATTCGCGGAACCGACCTGCGGCAAGGCGCTAAAGCCCTGGTCTGCAAGGTGAAGGGAAACGGCGTAAAGAAACATGTTCTGGCGATCCTCGCCGCCGACCTGCAGGCTGACCTGAGCCAGCTTGCCAGCCATTTTGGCGGGCTAAAGGCCTCCCTCGCCAGCCCTGCCGAAGTCGATGCCCTGACCGCCTGCGTTTTCGGCGCTATCCCGCCCTTTAGCTTCCATCCTGACCTGGCGCTGGTTGCCGACCCGCTGCTGTTCGAGCGCTTTGACGAAATCGCGTTTAACGCCGGCCTGCTGGAGAAATCCGTGATTATGGATACCCAGGATTACCTGCGCATCGCCCGTCCTGAGCTTGTCACCTTCCATAAAGCGTAACTGCGATGGCTGACGCCCCTGTCAGCCTTTTCTTTCCAGGAACAGCACGGAGGCAACAAGAATAACGGCAATAGCGAAAAACGATGAGGAGATAATCAGCGTTTCCACAAACATGTGATCGTTCATGATGGCGACCCTTTTGCGATATCTGCTTTCGTTTTAATCCGCGTAAATGACAAGGTTATGACAACGATAAAATCTTTTTAACACTGTTCTCTGCCGCGTTTGCGCGTACAGTAAACAGGACCATTATTCTGGCAAGGATTCCCTATGTTTGACCCTACTCTGCTCATTCTTCTGGCACTCGCCGCGCTCGGCTTTATCAGCCATAACACTACCGTCGCCATCTCGATTCTGGTGCTGATCATTGTGCGCGTGACCCCGTTAAATACCTTTTTCCCGTGGATAGAAAAACAAGGCCTCACCATCGGGATTATCATCTTAACCATTGGGGTGATGGCGCCGATTGCCAGCGGCACCCTTCCCGCCTCAACGCTGCTGCATTCGTTTGTAAACTGGAAATCGCTGGTGGCGATCGCGGTGGGGATATTTGTGTCGTGGCTGGGCGGACGCGGCGTCACGCTGATGAGCAGCCAGCCCTCGCTGGTGGCGGGCCTGCTGGTGGGCACCGTGCTGGGCGTGGCGCTCTTTCGCGGCGTGCCGGTCGGCCCGCTGATTGCGGCAGGCCTTGTCTCGCTGTTTATTGGGAAGTCGTAGTCAGGCTGGCCATATAACGCGCCGGCGTCTGGCCCAGTCCCTTCCTGAACATGGTGATAAACGCGGTGGTCGAGTCATAGCCCAGTGACTGGGCCACCTGCTGCACCGATTTGCCGCTTATTAAATGCTGTAACGCCACAATCAGCTGCAGCTGGTGACGCCAGCGGCGGAAGCTCAGACCGGTCTCCTTCACTACCAGCCGCGCCAGGTTGCGCTCGCTCATGGCGAAGTGGCTCGCCCACTGCGCCAGCGTCTGCCAGGCGGCGGGCTCTTCCGCCATCTTCTCGCTCATCAGCCTGATTTTGGGATGGGGCGACACGGGCAGCTGCAGATGCTCCTGTCGCTGGAGCGGCAGCTCGTCAAACAGGACGTCCACCAGACGCGAGGTGGCCGCGAGCTGCAGCTGTTCACGTGATTTTTCCGCGAGCGATAAAATCAGCTCCCGCACCAGGGGGGAGATTTTCAGGGTACAGCAGCGCTCGGGCAGGCTGGCAGCCCCCGGCTCAATGAACAAAAAGCAGAGCTGCGCGCCCGGCGTGGCCCTGTTACTGTGCGGCATCTGTCCAGGGATCCAGACGGCATACTGGGGCGGCACCATCAGCATGGCATTTTCCACTTCACAGGTGATTGCGCCGCCGAGGGCCAGAATCAGCTGCCCCTTACGGTGATGATGAAGCGGAATATATTGTTCCTCCGCCACTACCTGAATGCGAAATGCGACGGCCGCATCGTACTGGCTATCCGGATCGTAGCCTTCCAGTCCCAGACCAATCATCAGTTTGTCCGATATGAGCGATAAACTGTCATTTTAGCCTGATTTCAACCGCTGAGAAAATCGGTATTGTGTGCGCTCGCTTGAACGTATGAGAACATAATGACTACTGCTATTCGCACCTCAGGAAAACACGGCGCGCTGTTGATTGCAGGCATCCTGATGATTGCCACCACGCTTCGCGTCACCTTTACTGGCGCAGCGCCGCTGCTCGATACCATTCGTCTTGATTATGGCTTAAGCACGGCGCAAACCGGTCTGCTGACCACCCTGCCCCTGCTGGCTTTCGCCCTTGTCTCGCCGCTCGCCGCAGGCGTTGCCCGGCGTATCGGCATGGAGCGCAGCCTGTTTATCGCCCTGCTGCTCATTTGCGCCGGGATTGCCGTTCGCTCGCTGCCTTCCGCCGCTTTGCTTTTCATCGGAACGGCGATCGTCGGCTGCGGTATTGCGCTCGGGAACGTGCTGTTACCGGGATTAATTAAGCGTGATTTTCCGGGCCAGGTGGCGAAGCTCACCGGCGCCTATTCCCTGACGATGGGCGTCTCGGCGGCGTTTGGCTCAGCGATGATCGTTCCCCTTGCACAGGGGAGCGCGGGATGGCATGGCGCGCTGCTGATGCTGATGGCGTTTCCGCTGGTCGCACTGCTGCTCTGGCTGCCGCAGTGGCGTCAGAAACACGTCGCAACGGTAACGGGCGCAGGCGCGCTGCAAAACCGCGCGCTCTGGCGCTCGGCCCTCGCCTGGCAGGTGACGCTCTTTTTAGGAATTAACTCGCTGATCTACTACGTCATCATCGGCTGGCTGCCGGCGATATTGCTGAGCCATGGCTACAGCGAAGCGCAGGCCGGTTCGGTGCACGGTCTGTTGCAGCTGGCCACGGCCGTGCCGGGACTCGCCGTTCCGCTGATCCTCCACCGCCTGAAAGATCAGCGAGCGATCGCAGGCTTAGTGGCCCTGATGTGCGCGATAAGCGCGGCAGGATTATGGTTTATGCCCGGAATGGCGGTGATGTGGACGCTGATGTTTGGCTTTGGCACTGGGGCAACGATGATCCTTGGCCTGACGTTCATCGGCCTGCGCGCCAGCTCTGCGCACCAGGCGGCGGCGCTCTCCGGAATGGCACAGTCGATTGGCTACCTGCTTGCCGCCTGCGGCCCGCCGCTGATGGGGAAAATTCACGATACCGCAGGAGACTGGCAAATCCCGCTTCTGGGCTGTGCGCTGGCCGCTGTGATAATGGCTATCTGCGGTGTGTTAGCCGGGCGAGACCGGGAGATCGCGCCCCGTTAAATCCTCAGGCAGACCAACGGGTCTGCCTTTTTTACCCGCGCGCTGCGCGCAGCATCGCCTGCACCAGCACGACCGGGCGTCCTTCCAGCGCGGCACGTTCATGCTGGAATAAGGTGATCACGAAGAACGGGTGCGTCACCAGCTCCGCGGCACGAATTTCACCCCGATCGTCCCAGCCCGTTACATGCATATCACCGCTTTCCAGCGCCTGCGCAAACGCCGGCGACACGCCATAGTTACAGTGATACCCCTCTTCAATTTCCGGCTTGCCGTACGCTTTGGCGATCAGTGTATTATTGCGCAGCTCAATGGCATCCGTTTTTTCCATCAGCGAGCAGGTCAGCGGCGCAATCACCATGGTGCCTTCGGTATCCGTCTCAGCGTGTGCCGCATCAGCCCAGCCCAGCACGTTTCGGGCATACTCAATCAGCGCATGCTGGAACCCGCCGCAGGTGCCCAGGAACGGGATGCCGTTCTCACGGGCGTAGCGCGCGGCAATAAAAGCGGCCGCCGTGTTTTTATAGGGGCTGGCAGGAACCAGCCAGATGGCATCGTAGCCCACCAGATCTTCAGCGCTTGTTAGCTCCGTCGTGGCCAGCCAGTCGTAATCGGCGGTGAGGTCAAGCACTGCAGCGGCGTCGTCAATGGCCAGCGGGATAGCCTGATGCGCAATAACATTGGGATTGTAATCGCCAACCAGCGCAATGCGCAGCGTTGTTTTAACCGGGAGGTGTTCCATGAAAGGTTCCTTATGCCAGAGTATTATCAGATAACATAAGGAACCTCAGACTACCGATCTTTTGCAATTATCACAATACCTTAAATTGGGAGGGTGGAATCATGATTCAGTGCAAACGGGTATACGAACAGGCAAGCCCTGACGACGGCTATCGGGTACTGGTGGACAGGCTGTGGCCGCGCGGGCTGAAGAAAACGGATCTCGCGTATGACGAATGGTGTAAAGCGCTCACGCCTTCGAATGAATTACGCAAGGCTTTTCACAGCGACACGATTGATTTCGCCGCCTTCAGTCAGGCCTATCGGGAAGAGCTGGCGCAGCAGGATGACGAGGGCGTGCGTCTGGCGACGCTGGCGCGCAGGCAGACCGTCACCCTGCTCTTTGCTGCCAAAAACACGGAGCAAAATCACGCCCTGGTCTTAGCCGACTGGCTGCGCCATCTGTGATCAGCCGATCGTCAGTTCATCCAGAATTTGCGGCGCTTCATCCGGGGTGAGCGGCATCAGATGTTCGGCGCGGACAAAGGCAAAGCCGTGCTGGTTGTCAAAGGCGTAGACATCACCCGTCACCAGCCAAAGCGCGCGATCTGCGGTGACCGGTAATTGCGTCATCACGCCGTTGACCGGGTTAACAAAACGCAGGCCAGGCTGGCAAAGGCCAAACAGCTCAACGGATTTACCAATATTGCGACGGCCTGACGCCGTGCGGGCGCCAACGATCATCGCCATGCTGCCCGGTTTTAGCTGAAACATACTTCTCTCACGATAACGAACGCCAGGAACTGGCTAAGAATAATCTTAAAGAGAAGTGTATCGCAGGCAATATTACTTTGTCACCTGGCGGGTTGCGGATGGTCGCGACGATAGAGCGTCCATTCATCAATCACTTCGCCGCCCGGTAATTTGCACTCGGTACGCACGCCCTGCGGGCTTTGAACCGGGACCTGTTCCCCGCCTTTCTCCAGACAGTAGACGGAAGCTGGGTTCGCCATACCGATAACGTGCGGCGGTTTCGGTGCATCAGGTGGCGTGGTTTTGGCGGTGCAGGCGGCCAGGGGAAGCGCCAGCGCCAGAAGCAGAAATCTCATCTCATTGATCCTTTTGACGTCATCAGAGTCTAAGGGTAACGGGTCATCGCCACGTTCTCCATGATTTCTCCATTTTAACTGCACTTTTCAGCACTATAGTGTGGCATGTTCTCGATATGACCAGAGAACATCATTCCGTAATCAAGATGTCTTTGCCCCGGTCTCAACAACGGGGCTTTTTTTCTCGCCTGCGGCCCGCCCCCTGCATATATTAAATTTTCTGTATTCATGTTTTACTATGTCTGAAGCCTAAAAATTCAGCATAACATGCAGATGCAGACGTCTTCTGCCTGGGAGTCATTCTACGTCATGTCGGATCTTATCCTCGCTCGCGTTTCAGAAACCCTTGCCACCGAGCAATCCCTTGAAAGCCTCGTTCGCCAGCTGCTGGAGATGCTGGAGATTGTCACCGACATGGAGTCGACCTACCTGACGAAGGTGGATATCGAAGCGCGGCTGCAGCACATTCTCTACGCCCGCAACAGCAAGCAGATGACGATTCCGGAGGGGCTGAGCGTCCCATGGGATGAGACGCTGTGCAAACGCGCGCTGGATAGTGACACGATGTTCAGCAATGACGTGCCCGAGCGTTGGCCCGAGTGTGAAGCAGCGAAAGCACTTGGCATTACCACCTACATGAGTATTCCTGTCCATTTTGCGGATGGTTCACTTTACGGAACGCTCTGTGCCACCAGCACGGCCAGAAAGCCGCTGAGCGAGCGCGCTGAACAGGTGCTGAAGCTCTTCGCCGGGCTGATTGCCCAGTCCATTCAGAAAGAGTCGCTGGTGACCCAGCTTCGCGAAGCCAATGCGGCCCTCATCGCGCACTCCTATACGGATGCCCTTACCGGTTTACCCAACCGTCGCGCCATTTTTGAAGATCTGACCACCCTCTTTTCTCTGGCCCGGCACCTGAAGCGTAACGCCATCATCGCGTTTATCGATCTGGATGATTTCAAGCTGATTAACGATCGTTACGGCCACGAGGCTGGCGACCAGTTCCTGATAGAAGTGGGCAAGCGTTTGACCGAAGAGAAACAGCAGGACGATATTATCGGTCGTCTGGGCGGGGATGAATTTCTGGTGGCGTCGCTAAGCCAGCCCCACCAGGACGGGGATAACGCGCAGCTTACGCTGCTCAAAACGCGCCTCAGCGCCTGCATCGCTGGCGAATACTGGCTGGGCAGCGTTCATATTATTTATCCGGGCGCCAGCTTCGGCGTGATCGAAGTGGACCCTGCCGCAACCGATCCTGACAGCGCGTTACGCGCTGCGGATGTCGCGATGTATCAGGATAAGAAAGGAAAAAGCAAATCACGCTTTCTCACTATGGATTAACCCCGTACACTCTACGGCGTTACAGAAACCGAAACAGGTGATGGTATGAGAATAGGGATCCTCTTCCCGGTCGTTATATTTATAACGGCGGTGGTATTTTTAGCGTGGTTTTTTGTCGGCGGTTACGCGGCGCCGGGGGCATAAATGCGGAAGACAACCGTCATTATGCTGATCGTTGCCATCGCGGCGTTTGCCGGCACGCAGCTTGGCTGGTGGTAAACGCCAGTACGTAAAAAGGCCGCCATCTGGCAGCCTTTTTCAACGCTTTCAGACCTTAGCTTTTGATCTTTCTGTAGATAAACAGAACAACCAGCGCACCGATCACCGCGACGGCGAAACTGCCGAAGTTAAAGCCATCGACCTTGCCAAAACCGAACAGCGTACTGATCCAGCCGCCGACTACCGCGCCGACAATACCCAGTATTACGGTGACGATAAACCCACCGCCATCTTTGCCCGGCATGATCCACTTCGCCAGAATACCCGCAATAAGCCCAAAGATAATCCAGGATAAAATTCCCATAACTTTCCTCTCTGTATGGTTTTTGTCATTAAATCAACGACACAAAAAAGGATAGCACAGGATTCCAGAAAGGAAATTTGTGATAAGCATCACAATGAGAGAGTGGGGAATTATTCATCAAAAAAATGTACGGGCCACAGAAACTGTGGGGTTGCATCTTTTGTTGAGAAAGATTATCTTTCTCAACACTGAATAGTTGAGAGAAACACTCAAGTATTCAGTACGACATTGCTCACATTGCTTCCAGTATTTCTTGCCCACTCCTGAGTGGGCTTTTTTTTTGCTCATACCCCAACAAACGCGTACCGGTTACGTACCGCGCGTTTCGCCTGATAGAGCGCCTGGTCTGCGGCAATAATGATATTTTGCTGGCTGCCTGCAATGTCGACGGCACGGGCGGTGGAAATTCCGACGCTTACCGTCACCCGGCCGAAGGGGCTAAAGGCATGCGCGATTTGCAGCGAGAACACATTGCGAATAATCGTCTGGGCCAGACGAAGTGCCTCCTGAATATCCGTATCCGGCAATATCAGCGCAAACTCCTCTCCGCCGTAGCGCGCCACAAGCTGATTATCACGGGTAAGGCTCTCCCTGAGGCTGTTTCCGAGCATTGCCAGACACCGGTCCCCTTCAGGATGACCATAGTTATCGTTGTATTTTTTGAAGTAGTCCACGTCCACGATCAGTACCGAAATCGGCGCGTCATGTGCGGCGCACGTAGCAATTTCCGAGAGGATTTTTTCATGAAAGACGCGGCGGTTGTACAGCCCGGTCAACGCATCTTCTGAAGCGATAATCTTCAGCGCTTTGTTATCCCGTGTTTTTCGGGACAGGTCGGAATACAGGAAGTACGACGCCACGATGAGTATCGCCGTAAACACGAAAATGAGTACCGCCAGCTGAATCGCCTGCTTGCGCCAGGGTGCAAGCGCTTCATCAATGCTGACGGCCACTGTGGTGACCAGTCCGTAGCGTCGGTTTTTCTCATAGGCATAGATGCGCTCGATTTTATCAAACCGTGAGATGGAGCTGGCTATCCCCGTATTTTGTACTTTGAGATATTTCCTGAAGAGCGGTGAATCAGAAACAATCGTGCCGATATAGGTATTTTTAAAGGGATAACGGACCAGCAGCACGCCTGATTGCGTCGTTAAGCCGATGACGCCCGAGTGACCGATATTAATCTGCCCGTAGAGTGCCAGAAAATTTTCAATACCGAGCGTCACCACCACGACACCGTTAAATGCCCCGGACTGGGTTTCAAGGCGCCGACTGAGGGTGATAACCCATTTGCCATTGGTTCTGCTTACCACCGGCTCCCCAATAAAGACCTGCTGAGTTTTATTTTCCTGGTGATAGATAAAAAACTCTCTGTCCGAGCCTTTGCGTGGCCCCGTGAAACTTTCATGCAGCGCGGTGAAGATATCGCCCTGAGCATCGTAAACAACCACATTATTAATCTGGGTAAGAAGGTTATCCTGATTATGGATCATGTGCTGAATATTGGCCGCCTGCTGCGGGGTCATGCCATAAATTTCGATTATGTCGGAAACGGTAGTAATTAACATTTCACTCTGGCGCATGATCCCTTCAGTATAAACATCCAGGGTGTGGCTGAGGTTAGCGACGCTGGTATTAATTTGCTGGATTGACTGCTGTCTGGACGTGGCAATTTGGACGGCAAGCGACAGCGAGATGATCAATGAGACAATGATGACGGTAATGGTTGTTGTGTAAAAAGTATTTTTCACATGCACGAGCTTTTCCACCTTATCACGCCTGATATCCCTGGCTGACAACTCTTGTCACTGTAACAAAGCTCAGGATAAGAGGAAAATGAATTGCACTTAAGCATACAACAGAAGCTCGTCTTTATTTTGTGTTTCACCGCCAGGCAACCTGCTCTATTCCTGATTTTTTTACAGCGCCTGACGTTTTACAGCATCACGGCCTCCCTGGGCTTAGATAAAATGACTTTAATAAAATCGATATAGGAGACGGGTTTACCAAAATAATACCCCTGCAACAGGGTAATTTCATTACGGTTGAGGTACTCCAGCTGCTCTTTCGTTTCCACACCTTCGGCCACGATACGCAATGAGAGTTTTTTCGCCAGGTCAATAACGCAGTCCAGCAGGATCGTTGAGTCCTTCTCCTCAGAAACCCGGTTAACAAAGCTTTTATCAATTTTAATATAATCTATGGCAAGCGCATTAAGACATGACAGCCCGGAATACCCCGTACCAAAATCATCCAGTGCAATGACAAAACCGGCGTTATGCAGCGCGTTGAGGTTTTCCACCAGATGAGGATTATCGATCAACGGTTCACGCTCGGTCACCTCGAGAACCAGCTTCACGGCTTTACCCTGAAACCCCTTGCCAAAGAGACGACAGTCACCGAGGAAAGAAGGGGCATCAATGTGTCTGGCGCTGATGTTCACTCCGATATGGAACCCATCCGGTAGCTTCGGCAACAGCGGCTTAAGCTGTGTGACCACTTTCGCCATCAAGCCTTTGGTCAGCGGAATAATCAACCCGCTACGTTCAGCAATCGGAATAAAGACATCCGGCGGGATAAACCCAGACTTTGGATGCTTCCACCTTGCCAGGACTTCAACCCCGTATAACCCGCCGGTGTCCCCGTTCACGATCGGCTGATAATAAGGCACGATCTCTCCCTGCAAAATGGCCTTACGCAAATCGTCTTCAAAGGTGGTGCTTTTTCCCTTGTATCGGCGGATCAAAATGCCCACCGCCAGGGATAGCGCGAGAATCAGCAGTATCAGGCTCCAGCCCTGGTGCAGTAGCCGCGTCAGGCTAAAAAAGGCAGGCGGTTGCCAGGCCAGACTAAAGGGGAATTGCGAAGATGCCATAAGTGAACCCGTCCACGAGGCCGCTTTCCAGCCGGTCACGTCACCGTTGCGCGTAAACATGCTTTCGCCGACAACCAACCCCAGGTCAACGCTGTTTGATGCGTTCGCGATGACGTCCTGCAAATGCGCATCGCTGACGCTGACGATGATGCGCCCGCCTGCGATGGGCATCTGGAAGACAAGTACCGGGATCTCGTTCACCAGTCGATTACCGGGGAGCAGCATTAATTCTTTTTCAGGTAGCGTCTCCGGATGAACAATCAATACGCCATTCCCCGGAAGGGATGTACAGATGATTTCCCCCTGCTGCTGGATCATGATGGCGCGCAGATGCGGTTTTAGCGCAGCTTCTGTCCCCAGCGCCAGCTTCCCGCTGCTGGTACACCCCTGCTCCGCAACGCGCTTCGCCGTGCTGGCCGCACTGACGGCTTCCGACAAAATGCTTTCTATTTTCTGGGTGCTTACCGTGGCGGTATGAACGTTATTCATTTTCGCCATCTGCCATAACTGCCAGTTAATAATCAGTATGCCGATCAGAAAAAGAAACAGGGCACTGAGAATAGGGATCATCACGTTGCGCACGATGTTTTCCTTAATAGAATAAACAAGCATGAAGGATCTGAAAGAAGAACCCGTGGTTTACCTGACGTTGCCGATCGCAATGAAAATAGCTTAGCTGATAATTGTCTTAAAAAACTGATGCTTTCGTATGAGTTCATCCGCCCGAATTTGCTCACCCGGCGTGACTATCAGGCTTGTGCCTTGCCCAGGCTGTGTTAAGATTTATGAATTCAGGGAGCGGACAGGATAACCGGAAAATGAAAAAGCGCATTGCCGTTGCGATCGTTTCAACGCTTCTGGTCATTCTGTCTCTTTATGCGGTCAATGCGGTTATCCTTGGTCAGCAAAAAACCAAACAGCTTGAAATATCCCGGACCCTTTTACATTATTCCGAAGACCTGTCCCAAAACGTGGCGCTGGGCCTTAAAAGCATAACGACGCAGGGCTGTGATAAAACCAGCCTTGATAGCTACAGACAAATAAAGCTTAACAACCTCTATTTCGGCGATATCGGTTTTATTGAAAAAGGAAAAATTATCTGTACTGCTTTTTGGGGTAAACTCGCGACGCCCGTTCCACTTCCTGCGGAACTGCATAAAACGCCGAGAGGTTTTCTCCTCGCGCAGTTTTCAAGAAAAGACTTTTTCACGGGCAATGCGGCCATTTATAATAATATTATTATCTTCACCTCCCGCTATGCTTACGATAAATTCACCCCGGTTACCGCAAGCTATTCTCTGAGTGCCACCACAAAGGACTTTGGCCGGATCTTTTTTTCGGCTGCCCCCGACCTGCGAGCGCGGAGCTGGCTGCACTCCACGTTGTTCACCCTGACCATTACACAGTGCAGCGCCGTGTGGGATTTATGCGTGATTGTAAAACATCACGATGCGGGACTGGCCTCGTTACCCCCGTTTATCTTGACGTTTCTCGCGATCATTCTCTACTTTATCTGGGTCGCGATAACGTTATTTGTCTTGCGCATCCATGAAGACCGTTTTTCGCTGGAACGTACGCTAATCAAAGCCGTGATAACAAATACCTTCAGCGTTAACTATCAGCCCATTATTCGCATTCGCGATCAAAAAATCGTGGGCGTGGAAGTTCTGTCGCGATGGCGCGATCAAAAACACGGAGACGTCTCGCCGGAGCTGTTTATCCCATTAATTAAGAAAATCGGGCTGTATAAAAGATATTATGGCAATGTTATCGGTAAATCGCTCTCAGAAATTGCCCCGCTGGCGATTAAGCATCAGCTGATCGTTTCAATCAACGTTGGGCGGAAAGAAATTGAAGACGGACAGTTTATTAACATTTTGCGTCGCGAGTGCTTAGTCAACAACCTTCCCCTTTCCCTGATGAAGGTCGAGCTTTCTGAGAAAGCCGTTTCCGCGGCGAATATCCTAGAGGGATTCTGCCAGGAACTAAAATCGCTTGGCGTTAAAATTTCAATCGATGATTTCGGCGTACAAAATTCAAATCTGGCGCGGCTGTCGCAGCTTGAATATGATGAAATCAAAATTGACAAATCGCTGGTGGATGGCATCAGCGAAGATTATAAGCAAAACATCTTTGTTATCTTCAGCGATGCCCTCGCGAAGTTGAATAAAACCCTTGTTTTCGAGGGCGTGGAAAATGAAACTCAGTATCGCTTCATTGCGGACAGATATCCCGACGCGCTGATCCAGGGATGGTATTTTTCAAAAGCACTCACCCGGAGCGAGCTGGCGCAGCGACTCACCGGCGTCGCCCCGTAATCAGAAACCTGTCCTGCCCGTTTTTTTACACTCGGACGTTTCCATTTTTTCCGCCAAAACATATAGTCGTCATATTCAGACGGTAGATTACCCTGAAGCACACTCTTATTTTGGTTAAAAACGTGAAATTATCCTTAGTTTTTCCAGCAGTACTCTTTTTTCTGATCGTTATTTTCGCGCTGCTTGTCGATAAACCCGCTTCGCCTATTCTGCGGAAAAAATGCATGTGGTCCGATAGCGTGATGCTGAGCTGTATCGCAAAGCATCACCATAACGGTTTTTGAGGCAGGCTATTCATTTCCCCACTGATTGAGGAAGTTCGCAACATCATCAATGCGACCCGCACGGATCCCAGCTTCTGTGGCCATCTCCTGCTGGGCTTCCTCGCTGATCTCCTCATTATTCGCTAAGCGGGTGAGCAGCAGCTGGAAATAGTGTGCCAGCGCGTCGCGCTCTGATTCCGCGACTTGCTCTGCGGCCTCCGTCGCGTACTCATCGGCAATATCATAATATTTCAGGGGGATATCGTTGTGCATAACAGTCTCGTCTCTGGTCAATAAAGGTAACGTCACGAGTATATCGGACGCATTATCTCAACCAAAACATTGCTTCAGATGAGTAACGCAAGCAGCGCAGCGAGCGCGGGAATGGCCTGCACGTACAAAATTTTACGGCTGGCGGTGGCTGCGCCAAAAAGCCCGGCGATCAGCACGCAGGTCAGGAAGAAGATGGCCACCTGAATCCCGTTTTCGCCGAGCCAGAGGCTCCACAGCAGGCCCGCCGCCAGGAACCCGTTATACAGCCCCTGATTCGCCGCCAGCACGCGGGTGTCGCGTGCAAAATCAGGACGCAAATTAAAGGCCTTGTGTCCTGTTTTGGTATTCCACAGGAACATTTCCAGCACAAGAATGTAGAGATGAATAAGTGCAACGACAGTGATAAGGACAGTGGCTAACATCGGGTTGTCTCCCGCGGGCAGAGGCAAAAAAAACGGGAACCCTCAGGCCCCCGCTCTTGGTTAACCCAGAATCTGGATTACATGTTCGCGATAATCGCGTCGCCAAACTCTGAACATTTCAGCAGCTTAGCGCCTTCCATCAGACGTTCGAAATCGTAAGTTACGGTTTTCGCGTTGATTGCGCCTTCCATACCTTTAACGATCAGGTCTGCGGCTTCGAACCATTCCATATGACGCAGCATCATCTCTGCGGACAGGATGATAGAGCCTGGGTTCACTTTGTCCTGACCTGCGTATTTAGGTGCAGTACCGTGGGTTGCTTCGAACAGGGCGCACTCGTCACCGATGTTCGCGCCAGGGGCGATACCGATACCGCCAACCTGAGCTGCCAGGGCGTCAGAGATGTAGTCACCGTTCAGGTTCATACAGGCAATCACGTCGTATTCCGCTGGACGCAGCAGGATCTGCTGCAGGAACGCATCGGCGATCACATCTTTAATGACGATCTCTTTGCCGGTGTTCGGGTTTTTGATCTTCTGCCATGGGCCGCCGTCGATCAGCTCACCGCCGAACTCTTCTTTCGCCAACTGGTAGCCCCAGTCTTTGAACGCGCCTTCGGTGAACTTCATGATGTTGCCTTTGTGAACCAGGGTCACAGAGTCACGGTCGTTGGTGATCGCATATTCGATGGCCGCGCGCACCAGACGCTTGGTCCCTTCTTCGGAGCACGGCTTAATGCCGATACCGCAATGCTCAGGGAAGCGAATTTTCTTCACGCCCATCTCTTCGCGCAGGAATTTAATCACTTTCTCTGCATCAGCAGAGTCCGCTTTCCATTCGATACCCGCGTAGATGTCTTCTGAGTTTTCGCGGAAGATGACCATGTCGGTCAGTTCTGGGTGCTTAACCGGGCTTGGGGTGCCCTGATAGTAACGAACCGGACGCAGACAGACGTACAGGTCCAGCTCCTGACGCAGTGCCACGTTCAGGGAACGGATACCGCCGCCAACTGGCGTCGTCAGTGGGCCTTTGATAGCAACGCGGTAGTCGCGGATCAGGTCCAGCGTTTCTGCTGGCAGCCAGACGTCCTGGCCATAAACTTGCGTCGATTTCTCACCGGTGTAAATTTCCATCCAGGAAATTTTACGCTCGCCTTTGTAGGCTTTCTCAACAGCGGCATCAACCACTTTCAGCATTGCCGGGGTAACGTCTACACCGATACCATCACCTTCGATGAATGGAATGATCGGATTGTGAGGAACGTTAATCTTGCCGTTTTGCAGGGTGATCTTTTTACCTTCCGCCGGAACAACTACTTTGCTTTCCATTAACCTCTCCTTCGAGCGCTTCTGGTTGTTACTGATCTTATGTTAATAAATTGTAATGAGCCCTTCGATAGTACCTGATTGTCCGACGCCATGAAAGGTCTTCGTTATTAGGCTATAATGCGGCAATTGATAACGCCTGAAAATACCATGAAGAAAACTTCTTTTACAAAACACCGGGTTGAGCGATTCAGCTCGCGACAAGCCGCCAGACGACCGCAAGAAACCCAGCCAAAGCGGGTTATTCTGTTCAATAAACCCTACGATGTTTTGCCGCAGTTCACCGATGAAGCCGGACGCAGCACGCTTAAGGACTACATCCCCGTTCAGGGGGTCTACGCGGCCGGGCGTCTGGACCGCGACAGCGAAGGCCTGCTGGTCTTGACCAACGACGGCGCGCTGCAGGCGAAGCTCACGCAGCCGGGGAAACGCACCGGCAAAATTTACTTCGTCCAGGTAGAAGGCGAGCCGGATGACGAGACGCTGGAAAAATTGCGCAAAGGCGTCACGCTCAACGACGGTCCCACCCTGCCGGCAGGTATTGAACGCGTGAATGAACCGGCGTGGCTGTGGCCGCGTAACCCGCCTATCCGCGAACGCAAATCCATTCCGACAAGCTGGCTTAAAATCACCCTTTATGAAGGCCGCAACCGCCAGGTTCGGCGCATGACCGCACACGTCGGCTTCCCCACCCTGCGCCTGATTCGTTACGCCATGGGTAACTACACCCTGGAAACGCTGGCAAACGGTGAATGGCGGGACGTTACCTCTTAAGGAGTCACTATGTTTAAACCTCATGTCACGGTTGCCTGCGTGGTCCACGCCCGGGGGAAACTCCTGGTTGTCGAAGAGAGCATTAACGGCAAAGCGCTGTGGAATCAGCCTGCCGGGCACCTTGAAGCCAATGAGACCCTCCTGCAGGCGGCAAAACGCGAGCTGTGGGAAGAGACCGGTATTCACGCCGAGCCCCAGCACTTCATCCGTATGCACCAGTGGATTGCGCCCGACAGCACACCGTTCCTGCGTTTTTTATTTGCCGTTGAGCTTAGCGAAACGTGCGCCACTGAACCGCAGGATAACGATATCGACCGCTGCCTGTGGGTCACCGCCGACGAGATCCTGAACGCGCCAAACCTGCGCTCGCCGCTGGTTGCGGAAAGCATTCGCTGCTGGCAGTCAGGCGCACGCCTGCCGCTGGATGTCATCGGCGCATTTAACTGGCCGTTTACAGAGGGTGCCAATGGTGGGGGGGCGTGATAGAATACGCCGCCTTGAAGTTCAATGTCGTGAGTATTCCATGTCAGATAACAGCCAGAAAAAAGTGATCGTCGGCATGTCCGGCGGTGTCGATTCCTCCGTTTCCGCCTACCTGTTACAGCAACAGGGCTATAAGGTGGAGGGCCTGTTCATGAAGAACTGGGAGGAAGATGATGGCGAGGAATACTGCACTGCCGCAGCGGATCTCGCCGATGCGCAGGCCGTGTGCGATAAGCTCGGCATTGAACTGCATACCGTTAACTTTGCCGCAGAATACTGGGACAACGTTTTTGAACTGTTCCTTGAAGAGTACAAAGCGGGCCGCACGCCGAACCCGGATATTCTGTGCAACAAAGAGATCAAATTTAAGGCCTTCCTGGAATTCGCCGCGGAAGATCTGGGCGCAGACTACATTGCGACCGGTCACTACGTGCGTCGCGCAGACGTGAATGGTAAAAGCCAGCTGCTGCGCGGTCTGGACGGCAACAAAGATCAAAGCTATTTCCTCTATACGCTGAGCCACGAGCAAATCGCCCAGAGCCTGTTCCCGGTTGGCGAGCTGGAAAAGCCTCAGGTGCGTAAAATCGCCGAAGAGCTGGACCTGATCACTGCGAAGAAAAAAGACTCTACGGGTATCTGCTTCATCGGCGAGCGCAAATTCCGCGATTTCCTCGGACGTTACCTGCCCGCACAGCCGGGTAAAATTGTCACCGTCGACGGGGAAGAGATTGGCCAGCATCAGGGGCTGATGTACCACACCTTAGGCCAGCGTAAAGGCCTGGGTATCGGCGGGACGAAAGAAGGTAGCGAAGATCCGTGGTACGTGGTCGACAAAGATGTCGAAAACAATATTCTGGTTGTTGCTCAGGGTCACGACCATCCGCGTCTGATGTCCGTTGGCCTGATCGCGCAGCAGCTGCACTGGGTCGATCGTGAGCCGCTGAAAGGCACGCTGCGCTGCACGGTGAAAACACGCTACCGTCAGACCGATATTCCTTGCACCGTTACCGCGCTTGATGACGACCGTATTGACGTGCGCTTCGACGAGCCGGTCGCCGCCGTCACCCCGGGTCAGTCCGCTGTCTTCTACAGCGGCGAAATCTGCCTGGGCGGCGGGATCATTGAACAGCGCCTGCCGCTGCCCGCTGTTTAACAGCGTTTGCACACATAAAGGAGACCGTGTGGCGAAGAACTACTATGACATCACCCTGGCGCTGGCGGGAATTTGCCAGTCAGCCCGTCTGGTGCAACAGCTGGCGCATCAGGGTCATTGCGACGCTGATGCCCTGCACGTTTCACTCAATAGCGTTATCGACCTCAACCCCGGTTCGACCCTGGGCGTGTTCGGTGGCAGTGAAACCAATCTTCGTCTCGGTCTTGAAACCCTGCTTGGCGTGCTTAACGCCAGCAGCCGTCAGGGGTTAAACGCAGAGCTGACCCGCTACACGTTGAGCCTGATGGTGCTGGAGCGTAAGCTGAGCGCAGCAAAAGGCGCGCTTAATACCCTGGGCGATCGCATTGCCGGGCTACAGCGTCAGCTTGACCATTTTGACCTGCAGTCCGACACGCTGCTGAGCGCCATGGCCGGCATTTATGTTGACGTCATCAGCCCGCTGGGCCCACGGATTCAGGTCACCGGCTCCCCTGCCGTGCTGCAAAGCCCGCAGGTACAGGCAAAAGTACGCGCCTCCCTGCTGGCAGGGATCCGTGCCGCCGTACTGTGGCACCAGGTTGGCGGTGGCCGCCTGCAGTTAATGTTTTCTCGTAATCGCCTGACCACTCAGGCAAAACAAATTCTTGCTCATTGTTAACCTCCCGGAGTTGCGAATTATGGAATTATCCTCACTGACCGCCGTATCCCCTGTCGATGGACGCTACGGCGATAAAGTCAGCGCGCTGCGCGGGATCTTCAGCGAATATGGTTTGCTGAAGTTCCGTGTTCAGGTTGAAGTACGCTGGCTGCAAAAGCTGGCCGCCCAGGCAGCAATCAAGGAAGTTCCTGCTTTTGACGAAAAGGCAAACGATTACCTTGATAAAATCGTTGCCGAGTTTAGCGAACAAGACGCCGCGCGCATTAAAACCATTGAGCGCACCACCAACCACGACGTGAAGGCGGTTGAGTACTTCCTGAAGGAGAAAGTGGAAAGCGTTCCTGCGCTGCACGCCGTGTCTGAGTTCATCCACTTCGCCTGTACGTCTGAAGACATCAACAACCTCTCTCATGCGCTGATGCTCTCCACCGCGCGCAAAGAGGTGGTGCTGCCTTACTGGCGTAAAATCATCGACGCGGTGAAAGCGCTGTCCGTGGAATACCGCGACATTCCGCTGCTCTCCCGTACCCACGGCCAGCCAGCCACCCCATCCACGATGGGTAAAGAGATGGCGAACGTCGCGTACCGTATGGAGCGCCAGTACCGTCAGCTGGAACAGGTTGAAATTCTGGGCAAAATCAACGGCGCGGTTGGTAACTATAACGCCCACATCGCCGCGTATCCGGAAGTGGACTGGCACCAGTTCAGCGAAGAGTTCGTGACCTCGCTGGGCATTCAGTGGAACCCGTACACCACCCAGATTGAGCCGCACGACTATATTGCGGAGCTGTTTGACTGCATCGCGCGCTTTAACACCATCCTGATCGATTTCGATCGTGACGTGTGGGGCTACATCGCCCTGAACCACTTCAAGCAGAAAACCATCGCCGGTGAAATCGGCTCTTCCACCATGCCGCACAAAGTGAACCCGATCGACTTCGAAAACTCCGAAGGTAACCTGGGTCTGGCGAACGCCGTGCTGCAGCATATGGCGAGCAAACTGCCGGTATCCCGCTGGCAGCGCGACCTGACCGACTCCACCGTACTGCGTAACCTGGGCGTGGGCATCGGCTACGCGCTGATCGCGTATCAGTCCACGCTGAAAGGCGTGAGCAAGCTGGAAGTGAACCGTGACCGTCTGCTGGATGAACTGGATCACAACTGGGAAGTGCTGGCGGAGCCGATTCAGACCGTGATGCGTCGTTACGGCATCGAAAAACCGTACGAGAAGCTGAAAGAGCTGACCCGCGGCAAACGCGTTGATGCCGAAGGTATGAAGCAGTTTATCGACGGTCTGGCGCTGCCGGAAGAAGAGAAAACCCGCCTGAAGGCGATGACTCCGGCGAACTACATTGGCCGCGCCATCACCATGGTTGACGAGCTGAAATAATCCCCTCTCCCCCCTTTCCGCCCGGAAAGGGGGTTGCTTTTCCCCGGTTTACTCAATGTTTATCCCCACAGCAACATAATCAGCGTTAAACTATTCATACTATTTATTCTGGGAGAAAAGATGATGCGCGTACTGGTTGTTGAGGATAACGCATTGCTACGCCATCACCTGAAGGTTCAGCTTCAGGAGATGGGACATCAGGTGGACGATGCTGAAGATGCAAAAGAAGCCGATTATTATCTCAATGAACACCTGCCGGATATCGCCATTGTCGATTTAGGGTTGCCTGATGAAGACGGCCTGTCGTTGATTCGCCGCTGGCGCAGCCACGATGTTTCCCTGCCGGTTCTGGTGCTGACCGCCCGTGAAGGCTGGCAGGATAAGGTTGAAGTGCTCAGCGCGGGGGCAGATGATTACGTCACTAAGCCGTTCCATATTGAAGAGGTGGCGGCCCGCATGCAGGCGCTGCTCCGTCGCAACAGCGGGCTGGCGTCGCAGGTTATTTCCATCCCGCCTTTCCAGGTCGATCTCTCCCGCCGCGAGCTCTCAATTAACGATGAAGTCATCAAGCTGACCGCATTCGAATATACGATTATGGAAACGCTGATCCGCAACAGCGGCAAGGTGGTGAGTAAAGATTCTTTAATGCTTCAGCTCTACCCTGACGCTGAACTGCGCGAGAGCCATACTATTGACGTACTGATGGGACGGCTGCGTAAGAAAATTCAGGCCCAGTACCCGCAGGATGTGATTACCACCGTCCGCGGCCAGGGCTACCTGTTTGAATTACGCTAAATGAGACGGATTTTGCGTCATCTTCTGCCCCTCTCACTGCGGGTTCGTTTTTTACTGGCAACGGCTGCGGTGGTGCTGGTGCTGTCGCTCTCCTACGGCATGGTCGCCCTGGTGGGGTACAGCGTCAGCTTCGATAAAACGACCTTTCGTCTCTTACGCGGCGAAAGCAATCTGTTTTATACCCTGGCGAAATGGGAAGATAACCGAATCACCGTCGAAATGCCGGAAAACCTTAATCAGCAAAGCCCCACCCTGGCCCTGATTTACAACGAAAAGGGAAAGCTGCTGTGGGCGCAGCGCGACATTCCGTGGCTGGTCAAAAGCATTCGTCCGGAGTGGCTTAAAACCAACGGGTTTCACGAAATTGAAGCCGATCTCAACACCACCAGCTCGCTGATCCGTGAAGATCGTTCCCTGCAGCAAAAGCTGAACGAGATCCGCGCCGACGACGCGGAAACGGAGATGACGCACTCCGTTGCGATTAACCTTTATCCGGCGACGCTAAACATGCCGCAGCTGACCATCGTGGTGATCGACACCATTCCGGTCGAGCTGAAGCGTTCTTATATGGTCTGGAGCTGGTTCATCTACGTTCTGGCGGCAAATCTGCTGCTGGTGATCCCGCTGCTGTGGATAGCGGCGTGGTGGAGCCTGCGCCCCATTGAATCACTGGCGAAAGAGGTTCGCGAGCTGGAAGAACATCATCGCGAAAAGCTAAATCCGGAAACCACCCGCGAGCTCACCAGCCTGGTGCGAAACCTCAACCGCCTGCTGAAAAGTGAACGCGAACGCTATGATAAATACCGTACGACGCTTACCGATCTGACCCACAGCCTGAAAACCCCGCTCGCGGTGTTGCAAAGTACCCTGCGTTCCATGCGCAGTTCGAAGCTGAGCGTCGATGATGCCGAGCCGGTGATGCTGGAGCAGATCAGCCGTATTTCCCAGCAAATTGGCTATTACCTCCACCGCGCCAGCATGCGTTCCGGCAGCGCCCTGCTGAGCCGCGAGCTGCATCCGGTCGCCCCGCTTCTGGATAACCTCACGTCCGCCCTCAACAAGGTGTATCAGCGTAAAGGGGTGAATATCAGCCTCGATATCTCGCCAGAGATAAGCTTTGTGGGTGAAAAAAATGACTTCATGGAAGTGATGGGCAACCTGCTGGATAACGCCTGCAAATACTGTCTGGAGTTCGTGGAAGTGTCGGCGCGCCAGACGGATAACGAACTGCATATCATCGTGGAGGATGATGGCCCGGGGATCCCGCGCAATAAACGTGATGTGGTGTTCGATCGCGGTCAACGCGCCGATACGCTACGTCCTGGCCAGGGCGTTGGATTAGCCGTCGCGCGTGAGATTGTCGATCAGTACGACGGGAAAATCGAAACCAGTGAAAGTTTGCTGGGCGGCGCGCGAATGGAGGTCATTTTTGGTCGCCAGCAGCCGACATCGAACGATAGTTAACCCGTTATGTGAAAAATGCGAGGATCTCGCAGCCGGGGGGCTGAGCTTCCGTTATAATCCGAGTCAGTAAGAGCCTGCGGAATAAAAAAATATGGATTATCACTTAACGCTTAACTGGCCCGAGTTTATTGAACGTTACTGGCAAAAACGCCCGGTCGTTCTGAAACGCGGGTTCAGCAATTTTGTCGACCCTATCTCGCCTGACGAGCTGGCCGGTCTGGCCATGGAAAACGAAGTCGACAGCCGCCTGGTCAGCCACCAGGACGGGAAATGGCAGGTTAGCCACGGTCCTTTCGAAAGCTACGATCATCTCGGTGAAAACAACTGGTCGCTGCTGGTACAGGCGGTCAACCACTGGCACGAGCCGACGGCCGCATTAATGCGTCCGTTCCGCGCCCTGCCCGACTGGCGCATGGACGATCTGATGATCTCCTTCTCCGTACCGGGCGGCGGCGTAGGCCCGCATCTGGACCAGTACGATGTGTTCATCATTCAGGGTACGGGCCGCCGCCGCTGGCGCGTGGGCGAAAAAGTGCCGATGAAGCAGCACTGCCCGCATCCGGACCTGCTTCAGGTTGATCCCTTTGAAGGGATTATCGACGAAGAGCTGGAGCCGGGTGATATTCTCTACATCCCGCCGGGATTCCCTCACGAAGGTTACTCCCTGGAGAATTCCCTCAACTACTCCGTCGGGTTCCGCGCGCCAAGCGGCCGCGAGATGATCAGCGGATTTGCCGACTATGTTCTGCAGCGCGAGCTGGGCAGCTATCGTTATAGCGATCCCGACGTGCCTGCGCGTGAGCACCCGGCAGACATCCTGCCTGCGGAGCTGGATAAGCTGCGCGGCATGATGCTGGATCTGATCAACGAGCCGGAACATTTCCGTCAGTGGTTTGGCGAGTTTATTAGCCAGTCCCGCCACGAGCTGGACGTTGCGCCTCCGGAGCCGCCGTATCAGGCGGACGAGATTTACGATGCGCTTCAGCAAGGCGACAAGCTGACGCGCCTGGGCGGGTTGCGCGTGCTGCGCATTGGTGAGGACGTGTTCGTCAACGGCGAGAAGCTGGACTCTCCGCACCGACCGGCGCTGGAAGCGATTGCCAGCCATCTGGTGCTGACTGCTGATACCTTTGGCGATGCGCTGGAAGACCCGTCCTTCCTCGCGATGCTGGCCGCACTGGTCAACAGCGGGTACTGGTTCTTTGAGGACTGAGTCGCTTTAGTGCCCGGTGGCGCTGCGCTTACCGGGCCTATGGGATCGAGCTTTTGTAGGCCGGGTAAGGCGTAGCCGCCACCCGGCTTTTCACTTCCGCTCCCCCGCGGCAAAATCCTCAATCTCTCCTGCCCAATCCACCGGATACAACCCTTCAGCCACGTCCCGATGAAACGTTGAATACGGCCAGTCGCTGACTTTACCCACATAGCCGTGCTTCAGCGGATTGATATAAATGTAATCCACATGCCGCCGGTAGTCCTCTTCGTTGCGGATAGTGTGCTCCCAGAATCGTGGCTGCCAGATATAGCGCATGTCGATGCTGCGGCTGAATGTCTTTTTGATATCCCGCCAGCGGGCGGAAAAATCACTGTCCCCGTCCGGTAGGGTCCAGATACAGTGCATATGTTCAGGCAAAATAACCCACGCGTTGATGGTGAAGGGCTTCGCACGCTTAACCGTTGAGGTGGCGGAACGCAGGTTATCGATATGGCGGGTAAGCAAATCGCTTTGACGGTTTTGCAGGTTAACGGTGAAAAACCAGGTGCCACCGGGGACGTAATGGCGACGGTAGTTTGACATGGGCACTCCTTGCCTCATTGCCCGGTAAGCGCAGCGCCACCGGGCATTTTTTAGCGTTTAGCGGTCAACTCAGCTATCCGCACTATCACCTTCACCGCCTTTTCCATCCCTTCCAGCGTCACAAACTCATGTTTACCGTGGTAGTTATAGCCACCGGTAAACAGGTTCGGGCACGGTAGTCCCATAAACGACAGCTGAGAACCGTCGGTACCGCCGCGAATCGGTTTTAATACCGGTTCAATATCGCAGTCGCGCATCGCCTGCTGGGCGATATCGAGAATATGCGGATGGGCCATCACCTTCTCGCGCATATTGTAATAGCTGTCTTCGATGATGAGCTCGATATAGCAGTCAGGATGCAGGCCCTTGCCCACCTTCTTGGCGATCTCCATCATCTTACGCTTGCGCGCCTCAAAGGCTTTACGGTCAAAATCGCGGATGATGTAGTGCATCTGCGCGCTGTCCACGGTGCCTTTGATGCTGGTCAGGTGATAGAAACCTTCATACCCTTCGGTCTGTTCGGGGCTCTCTTCCGCCGGGACTTCCGCGTGAATTCGCGACGCCAGCGACAGCGCGTTGACCATGACGCCTTTGGCAGAGCCTGGGTGGACGTTGTTGCCGACAATTTTGATCGTGACTGACGCGGCATTGAAGTTTTCATACTCCAGCTCACCGACGCCGCCACCGTCGACGGTGTAGGCCCACTGGGCGTTAAAGGCGTCCACGTCGAAGTGCTTCGCGCCCTTGCCGACCTCTTCATCCGGCGTAAAGGCCACGCGGATATCACCGTGCGGAATATCGTTGCCCTTCAGCACTGCCAGCGCCGTCATGATCTCCGCGATGCCCGCTTTGTCATCCGCCCCCAGCAGCGTTTTACCATCGGTGGTGATCAGCGTCTGACCGAGCAGCTGGTGCAGCACCGGGAACATCACGGGCGAGAGCACTTCGTCGCCAATGCCCAGCGCAATGTCGCCGCCGCGGTAGTTTTCAACAATCTGCGGGTTCACATGTTTACCGCTAAAATCCGGAGAGGTGTCGACATGGGAGATAAAGCCAATCGCCGGAATGTCGCCTGGGACATTCGCCGGCAGCGTTCCCATCACAGTGCCTTTCTCGCTTAACGTGACGTTGACCAGCCCCATGGCGTCAAGCTGCTCTTTAAGCAGGTTTAATAGCTTCCACTGGCCTTCGGTGCTCGGCACCTGGCGAACACCCGGCTTAGATTGGGTATCCAGCGAAACGTACTGTAAAAAACGCTCAAGTAATTTATCCATGCAGTCACCCTCACTTTTTGTGACAACATTATCAATAAGCATCAAAACGCAAATATTGCGTCAGGTCACTTTTATCCCGCAAACGAGAATATTTTCCGTTTATATCGTTGTGCGTTAGTAAATGTAGCTTATGAATCAGTGACAAGGATTGGCGATTGCGGGGGATTGCCGTAGAATGTCCGCCCTCATTACGAGTCACCAAGGTGGTTACACACAAACCCCGCTTCAGTCTGCTGCCTGAGGCGTCTATATGGGACAGCGCAAAAATTGAATACACAATCCCGTTCACGTTCACCGCTGGTGCAACTGGAACGAATTCGTAAAAGTTTTGATGGCAAAGACGTCATTTCCGACCTCACTCTCACCATCAATGACGGTGAGTTTCTGACGCTGCTTGGCCCCTCCGGCTGCGGCAAAACCACCGTACTGCGCCTTATCGCCGGGCTGGAGAGCGTCGATAACGGCCATATCCATCTTGAAAACCAGGACATCACCCAGGTTCCCGCTGAAGACCGCCACGTCAACACTGTCTTTCAGAGCTATGCCCTCTTCCCGCACATGACCGTGTTTGAAAACGTGGCGTTTGGCCTGCGGATGCAAAAAACCCCGGCGAATGAAATCGAACCGCGCGTCACCGAAGCCCTGCGCATGGTGCAGCTCGAGACGTTTGCCCAGCGAAAACCGCATCAGCTTTCCGGCGGCCAGCAGCAGCGCGTGGCCATCGCCCGCGCCGTGGTCAACAAGCCGCGTCTGCTCCTGCTGGATGAATCCCTCTCCGCGCTGGATTACAAGCTGCGTAAGCAGATGCAGAACGAGCTTAAAGCCCTGCAGCGCAAGCTCGGCATTACCTTTGTCTTCGTCACCCACGACCAAGAAGAAGCCCTAACCATGTCCGACCGCATCGTGGTGATGCGCGACGGCAAAATCGAGCAGGACGGCACGCCGCGTGAAATCTACGAAGAGCCGAAAAATCTGTTTGTCGCCAGCTTCATTGGTGAAATCAATATCTTCGACGCCACGGTGATTGAGCGTCTGGACGACCAGCGCGTTCGCGCCTGCGTCGAAGGACGCGAGTGCGCCATCACGGTGAATTTCCCCGTCGAAAAGGGACAAAAGCTCAACGTTCTGCTGCGCCCGGAAGATCTGCGCGTCGATGAAATCCACGGCAATGCCGAGGCCGAAGGGTTAATCGGCTATATCCGCGAGCGCAACTACAAAGGGATGACGCTGGAGTCTGTCGTCGAGCTGGAGAACGGCAAAATGGTGATGGTCAGCGAGTTCTTTAACGAGGACGACCCGGACTTCGACCACTCTCTCGACCAGAAAATGGTTATCAACTGGGTAGAAAGCTGGGAGGTTGTACTGGCTGATGAAGAACACAAGTAAGTTCCAGAATGTGGTGATTGCCACGATCGTCGGTTGGCTTGTGTTGTTTGTCTTTTTACCCAACCTGATGATCATCGCCACCAGCTTCCTGACCCGTGACGACGCAAACTTCGTTTCGCTGGTTTTTACGCTGGACAACTACGCGCGCCTGCTCGATCCGCTCTATTTTGACGTGCTGCTGCATTCGCTCAATATGGCGCTGATTGCCACCATTGCCTGCCTGGTGCTGGGTTATCCGTTCGCATGGTTCCTCGCGGGTCTGCCGCAAAAGGTGCGTCCGCTGCTGTTGTTTCTGCTGATTGTCCCGTTCTGGACCAACTCGCTGATTCGCATCTACGGGCTGAAAATCTTCCTCAGCACCAAAGGCTACCTCAATGAATTTCTGCTGTGGCTGGGGGTGATTGATACGCCGATCCGCATCATGTTTACCCCGAGCGCGGTGATTGTGGGTCTGGTCTATATCCTGCTGCCGTTTATGGTGATGCCGCTCTACTCCAGCATTGAGAAGCTGGATAAACCGCTGCTGGAAGCGGCAAAAGATCTGGGTGCCAGCAAGTTCCAGACCTTTATCCGCATTATCATTCCGCTGACCATGCCCGGCATTATCGCGGGCTGTCTACTGGTCATGCTTCCGGCCATGGGGCTGTTCTACGTTTCGGACCTGATGGGTGGCGCGAAAAACCTGCTGATCGGGAATGTGATCAAGAGTCAGTTCCTCAACATTCGCGACTGGCCGTTCGGCTCCGCCACCAGCATTACGTTGACGGTGGTGATGGGTCTGATGCTGCTGGTTTACTGGCGCGCCTCACGGCTGCTGAACAAGAAGGTGGAACTCGAATGATCGGTCGACTGCTTCGCGGCGGTTTTATGACCGCCATTTACGCTTACCTGTATATCCCGATCATTATTTTGATCGTGAACTCGTTTAACAGCTCGCGCTTTGGGATTAACTGGCAGGGCTTTACCACCGACTGGTACAGCCTGCTGATGAACAACGACAGCCTGCTGCAGGCCGCGCAGCACTCGCTGACGATGGCGATCTTCTCCGCCACCTTCGCCACGCTGATTGGATCCCTGACCGCCGTGGCGCTCTACCGCTATCGCTTTCGCGGTAAGCCGTTCGTCAGCGGCATGCTGTTTGTGGTGATGATGTCGCCGGACATCGTGATGGCGATTTCGCTGCTGGTGCTGTTTATGCTGCTGGGCGTACAGCTTGGCTTCTGGTCGCTGCTGTTTTCCCATATCACCTTCTGCCTGCCGTTTGTGGTGGTGACCGTCTTTGCGCGCCTGAAAGGGTTCGACGTGCGCATGCTGGAGGCGGCGAAAGATCTGGGCGCCAGCGAAATGACCATCCTGCGCAAAATCATCCTGCCGCTGGCGATGCCCGCCGTGGCGGCCGGATGGCTGCTGAGCTTTACCCTGTCGATGGATGACGTGGTGGTCTCCTCCTTCGTGACCGGGCCGAGCTATGAAATTCTGCCGTTGAAAATTTATTCGATGGTGAAAGTCGGCGTTTCACCTGAGGTGAACGCGCTGGCGACCATTCTGCTGGTGTTTTCGCTGGTTCTGGTGATCGCCAGCCAGGTTATTGCTCGTGATAAAACAAAATCTCAGGGGACAATGAAATGAAAAAAATGCTCGCCGCTGCGGCGCTGGTGCTTGGTATGGGTGCCGCACACGCTGATGACAGCAAAACGCTCTACTTCTACAACTGGACCGAGTACGTGCCGCCGGGCCTGCTGGAGCAGTTCACCAAGGAGACGGGCATCAAGGTGATCTACTCGACCTACGAGTCGAATGAAACCATGTACGCCAAGCTCAAAACCTACAAAGATGGCGCGTACGATCTGGTGGTTCCTTCCACCTACTTTGTCGACAAAATGCGCAAAGAAGGCATAATCCAGAAGATCGACAAAACGAAGCTAACCCATTTTTCAAACCTCGATCCTGAGATGCTCAACAAGCCGTTTGACCCAAATAACGACTACTCCATTCCGTATATCTGGGGGGCAACCGCGATTGGCGTTAACAGCGAGGCCGTCGATCCGAAATCGGTGACAAGCTGGGCCGATCTGTGGAAACCGCAATACAAAGGCAGCCTGCTGTTGACCGACGACGCGCGCGAAGTCTTCCAGGTGGCGCTGCGCAAGCTTGGCTACTCTGGCAACACGACGGATCCTAAAGAGATTGAAGCGGCATATGCCGAGCTGAAAAAGCTGATGCCTAACGTGGCGGCATTCAACTCTGATAACCCGGCAAACCCGTATATGGAAGGCGAAGTAAACCTGGGGATGGTGTGGAACGGCTCCGCGTATGTGGCCCGCCAGGCCGGTACGCCGCTTGAGGTAGTCTGGCCAAAAGAAGGCGGGATCTTCTGGATGGACAGCCTCTCCATTCCGGCTAACGCGAAAAATGTGGATGGGGCGCTGAAGCTGATTAACTTCCTGCTGCGCCCGGACGTGGCGAAACAGGTTGCCGAGACGATTGGCTACCCGACGCCAAACCTGGCCGCACGCAAGCTGCTGAAGCCTGAGGTGGCTAACGATAAGTCGCTCTACCCGGATGCGGAAACCATCAGCAAAGGTGAGTGGCAGAACGATGTCGGCGACGCCAGCCGGCTCTACGAAGAGTATTACCAGAAGTTAAAAGCGGGCCGCTAACCGGTAACGCGTACTTCCTCACGCCGCCTGCGCGCCGTGAGGAAGGATTAACTGACCGTATTCTCTCCAGCCCAGAGCGTCGCTTTTCGCATCGCCTCAACCACCTCTTCATCTGACAGGCCCAGCGCCTGACGGACCCGGGTCGCCTCGTCCCACCGCTGCTGTTCATAGTAACGGCAGAGGTTAATCATGTCGGCTAACCGTCCCTCCTGGTGGCACAGCGCGTTGCTCACGCTCTGCGGCACCGCAATTTGCTTCATCAGCTCTGCCATCGGAAGCTCCAGAAGGGTATCGAGCAGAGAAAACAGGCCGCACATGAACGCATTTTCAGCCAGAGTAGGTTCGTTCATCGTCTCAGCCAGCAGTTCGCAGAATTTGCCGCGCATCATACTCAGCGGGTAAAGCTCGCTGACGGTGTCATTGCCCGCACTGGCGAGGACCACGACGGCAACAAACCGTCGGAGCTGGTTTTCGCCAAGATACCTGAGCACCTCGCTCAGGGTTAACTTGCTGAAATTACAGGCGCCGACATGCTTAAACGCCGTATGCTTCATATAGCGCATGATTTTATAAGAGAGCGTGAGATCGGTTTTTATCAACGACTCGATGATTCGAAAATCAGGTTTATTGCGTCCAACCTCCATTTGCAGCCGAAAAATCGCCAGCTGATTTTGCGACAGCCGTTTATATTTAATGACCTCCGGACGGCAGAAAAAATAGCCCTGAAAAAGGGAAAATCCCTCGTCTCTGTATTGGTTGAATTCCTCTTTAGTCTCAATTTTTTCAGCAAGATATTTAATATGACCGGTCAGATGTTTACGTACTTTCAGATACGCTTTAATTTGCGCTAAGGTATAATTTCTGACGTCAAATTTCAGGATTGAAATAAAGGGTAAAAAAACATCCCATTCTGGCGCAAGGGTGAAATCATCAAGCGCAAACTGATAGCCGTGCGCATTCATCTCCCTGACGGCCTGCAGCAGTTCGGCCCCAGGCACAGCATCTTCAAGGATCTCAATCACCACGCTCTCTTTATCAAGCGCTTCTCCACTGCGGTCAATAACCATCCTTGAAGGGAAATTAATAAACGACGTATGTGCCCCGGCAATGCGCTGGGACGGCACACATAAGAACTGATCTGATATCATCCTGGACGTGGCATATTCTGCCGACACATCCGGAAAACGATTTGTCATCCCGTCTCTGAAAAGCAGCTCATAGGCTACGGTATTCATTCCAGGGTTAAAAATGGGTTGTCGCGCGATAAATCCGTACATATCCCATCCTCCTCTACCACTTTATATTTATTAGCATCCTCTTTCTACACGACGATAACGAGTTTTATCGAGCACTATTTTGATTGAATGCACAAAATAAAAGCATCCACACTAATTAACGGGAATTAATCGTCTGGATTTAAATTAAATATATCCTTCGCTCTACAGAAAGGGGATGAAATATCCGATAAGTACTTTGTGCCTGCCCGACATGCACGACATTACGGGAGATGAGAATGAAAGACGCCATGGTCCGAAGACAAAAAATAAGAGTCAAGACGTTGATGCTATTGTCCATTTTCCTCACCGTGACGGTGGGCTTTACGGCAACGATCGGGTTTATGATGTGGCAATGGATGGCGCAGCAAGAGGTGCTGGCCAAAAACCATATTCGCCAGATAGCCGAGGTACAAGCTTTACAGGTCAGCAAACAGCTGGATTCTGCCCTGACTGCCGCCCGGGATATGGGCAACAGCGCCCTCGCGCTACGCGAAGCGGGCATTTCCGACCGCCAGAGCCTGAACCAGCTGCTCGTCCACTACCTCTCGGCTCACCCGTCGTTTCTCTCCATGTCGATGGCCTTTGAGCCCAACGCGTTTGACGATAAAGATGCCGTCTTTGCCGGTCAGAGCGGTGAAGATCCTGCCGGGCGCTACGCCCGCTACGTCGACCGCGATGCCACCGGCAAACCGACATTGCACCTGCTGACGGACATCGAAACGCCCGGCAGCGGTGATTACTATCTGTTGCCGAAACAGCGGCATAAAGATGTGATCATCGAACCCTATATTTACCCCTACAACGGCGTGGACGTGATGCTCACCTCAATTGCCGCCCCCATCATGCGTGACGGTCAGTTTCTGGGCTCAGTCACCTCTGACTTCTCGCTCGCCACGCTGCAGTCCATGATTGGCGCCATTAAACCGTGGAACGGCACAGGCTACGCCCTGCTCCTGTCTGCGGGCAATAACGTGGTGTCCAGCCCGGACAAAGGTGCGGCGGGCAAGCCTTACGCGGGTCACATTGCAGGACATGACGTCACTCGGGTAAACGATCCGCTGCTGAAAGAAGAGGTGTTTATCACCTGGCAGGCGATCGCCGTCGGCAATAGCCAGACGCCGTGGAAACTCGCCATCATCACCCCGGTCAGCGAAGTGATGGCCGAAGCGCGCGCATTTTTACTGAAGGCCATCGTCATGATGGTGTTAAGCATCGTTGCGGTTAGCCTGGTGATGGCCCAGATCTTTACCCGCAAGGTTGACCGTCCGGTGGGGGGAGAACCTTCCGAGGCCGCCGGGATCGCCCTGGCCGTCGCCCGCGGGGATCTGAACAACACCATCCCGGTGCGATCCGGGGATACCCACAGCATTTTTTATGCCCTGCACACCATGCAGACGCAGCTCAAGCGCATCGTCGACAACATCAGCGAAGCCAGCCACTCCGTGCACGGCGGGACCAGCGAAATTTCGGCGGGCAACCTTGACCTCGCCTCGCGTACCGAGGAACAGGCGGCGGCGATTGTTGAAACCGCTGCCAGCATGGAAGAGATTTCGGTTACGGTGAAGAACAATGCCGACAACGCCCACAAGGCGACCACCCTGACCGATCGCGCCGCGAGCCTTGCCGGGCATGGCGAAACGCTGGTGAACGACGTGGTCGTGGTGATCGGCGAGATTGATGAGAGCGCGCGCAAGATCGGTGAGATTAACAGTATCGTCGACGGCATCGCCTTCCAGACCAATATCCTGGCGCTGAATGCGGCCGTTGAAGCGGCGCGCGCGGGCGAACAGGGTCGCGGTTTCGCAGTGGTCGCAGGTGAAGTGCGCAATCTTGCCCAGCGAAGCGCCAACGCGGCAAAAGAGATCTCTCAGCTGATTGCCGAGTCCTCAGGCCGCGTCAGCAAAGGCGTTGAGCTGGTCAATGAAACCGGCGTAATGATGAAACAGGTGATTGAGGCGGTGTCGCACGTGCATCTGGTCATCAACGACATTGTTCAGGCGCTGGACGAGCAGAATCGGGGAATTAGCCAGGTCAGTACCGCCGTTAACCAGATGGACAGCACCACCCAGCAGAACGCCTCTCTGGTTCAGCAGATCTCTGCGGCGGCGCTCTCGCTGGACGAGCAGGCTAAATCGCTGGAGAAGACGCTGGCGTTCTTTCATTCTTAAATAAAAAGGCACCCGTCCGGCGGGTGCCTTTTCACGCCATGAGCGTCACAGCCCTTTCAGCAGCTTGTCGACAAACTCAGGAACAACCGTGCTTGCCAGACCGTAGTGTTTCTCTTCAAACTCGCTGCCCACCTGGCTTGGCTCAAGATTGAGCTCTACCGTATGCGCACCGTGCAGCCGCGCTTCGTGAACAAACCCCGCCGCCGGGTAAACGTGGCCGGATGTACCGATGGCGATAAACACGTCGGCCATCGCCAGCGCGCTGTAGATCTCATCCATTCCCAGCGGCATTTCGCCGAACCAGACCACGTGCGGACGCAGGCGCGACGGGAACTGGCAGCAGTGGCACTTATCCTCCGGCAGCACGTCCTCTTTCCAGTCCAGCACCTGACCGCTCCATGCGCAGCGAACCTTGAGCAGCTCGCCGTGCATATGGATGATGTTCTTGTTACCGGCCCGCTCGTGAAGGTTGTCGATATTCTGCGTCACCAGCAGAAAACGATCGCCCAGCGCCTCTTCCAGCTTCGCCAGCGCCAGATGCGCCGCATTCGGCGCGACGTCAGGCTGCTGAAGCTGACGACGGCGGGCGTTATAAAACGCCTGCACAAGATCCGGATCGCGGGCAAAGCCTTCCGGCGTGGCGACATCCTCCACGCGGTGCTCTTCCCACAGCCCGTCCGCCGCGCGGAAGGTTCGAATTCCTGACTCGGCGGAGATCCCCGCCCCGGTCAGCACCACCACTCTGGGTTTATCCATCGCTTCTGGCATCATTCTGTCTCTGAAAAAGATCCGCTGGCGCAAGCGCTCACGCAAGCGGCGTTTATTTTTGCGAAAACGGCTGAGTCGACCCTGGCGACGCGACAGCATAGAAACCTCGTAAACTAATCGGTGAGATGAAGGAATGCGGCTCCGCGCATGCCTCCTGCGTCCCCGTGTCGCGCGCGTTCAATACGCGGCACGCGGGCAACCGGCAATAAGTGTCGGGGCAAACGCCCGGACAACCGTTCCGTAATCGCGGTAAAGTTTGAGAGCCCTCCCCCGATCACCAGCAGATCCGGGTCGACGATGGTGAGAATATTGCCCAGACACACCGCCAGCAGATCCAGATAGCGCTCGACGTGCTCACGCGCCTGCGCATCCCCTTGCTCCCACAGGGTAATGATTTGAGGGGCCTCAAGTTTCTGATGATAGAAGTGTTCGTAAAGCCATGCAAACCCGCGGCCTGACAGGTAGTTCTCAATACAGCCGTGCTGCCCGCAGCCGCAGCGGGTCAGCGGGAAATCACGGCCGACGACCTCCAGCGCATCCACCGGGAGGCGGATATGACCAAACTCGCCGGTGATGTAGCTGCGGCCGGTGATGGGCTTACCGTTGATGACGATTCCTCCGCCGACGCCGGTACCGAGGATCAGCCCCATCACCAGCGGGTAGCGACGGAACTCATCATCCCAGGCTTCGGAGAGCGCAAAGCAGTTGGCATCGTTATCTAAACGCACGTCGCGTTCAAGGAGCGCGGAGAGATCGGCGCGCAGCGGTTTACCGCTGGCGGCAGGCACGTTGGCCGCGTAAAGCGTACCATCGTCGGTTTCCGGCATGCCCGGAATACCAATGCCGACGCTGCCTTTCACGCCAAAGCGTTCATCGGCCTGCGCCACCAGCGCGGCAATGGCGGTTAAAAATTCGTCGTAGCTGTCGCGCGGCGTGGGAACGCGGGTTTCCCACTGCAGTTTGAGGTCTTTATCAAACACGCCGAGCGCAATCTTGGTGCCGCCAATATCAAATCCATAATACATAACGCATTCCTCTTTCGATCTGGCGACCCGAAAGCCGCTAGATCGTGACGTAATTACTGGCCACTTAATACCCTCGCCGGATCAATTCGGCTTGCGCGACGCGCCGGATACCAGCTTGCCAGCAGACTCAGTAAAAGTGCTGTAAGCAGCACATAAAAAACATCCAGCCAGTGCAGTTCAGACGGCAGGAAGTCAATAAAATAGATATCACCCGACAGGAACTGGTGACCAATAAGCTTTTCAATGCCGTTGATAATCGGCGTTAGCTGCAGGGAAACCACCACGCCAATCACCACGCCGCACAGGCTGCCGAACAGACCCGCCAGCAAACCGTACCAGACGAAAATGGCGCGAATAAGACCGTCTTTTGCCCCAAGAGTACGCAGCACGGCGATGTCGCCGCTCTTGTCTTTGACCGCCATCACCAGCGTCGAGACGATATTAAAGCACGCGACACCGATCACCAGCACCATCGCCAGATACATAATGGCGCGGATCATCTGGATATCACGGTACATATAGCCGTAAGTGCCGATCCAGCTTTTGATGTAGACATAGTTATTGGTCACGCTGCCCGCGTCGCGCACCAGTTTGTTAGCGTTAAAGACGTCGTTCACCTTAATGGCAATGCCCGTCACGCTGTCGCCCATGTCGAGATACTGGCGTGCATCCTCCATCGGCACCATCGCAAAGCTGTGGTCAAGCTGACCGCTCAGCTGAAGAATACCGGTAACGTGCAGGCGCACGCGCTTTGGCTGCTGCAGTTTGTGATCGGCGCTGGCATTCGGGATCATGATTGACACCCAGTCGCCCTGCTTCACCTTCAGGGCATCAGCAACGCCTTTACCCATGATGATCTGCTGCTCGCCCGCCTTGAAGTTGGCCCACGCGCCGTTCTGCACGTAGTTCGGCAGCGCGCTGAGGCGCGCTTCCTGCGCCGGGTTCACCCCTTTCACCTGAATGGCGCGCAGGTTTACCCCGCTCTCCACCAGCCCGGTAAAGTTAATGTAGGGCGCAGCCGCGGCGATGCCCGGCACTTTTTCAACTTTGGTGAGCGCATCGCTCCAGTTCGTCCACGGCTGGTTAACCGGTTCGATCTCCCCGTGCGGCACCACCGCCAGAATGCGGTTATTCAGCTCGCGCTCGAAACCGTTCATGGCGCTCAGGCCGACAATCAGCACCGCCACACCCAGCGCAATACCGATGGTCGAGATAACGGAGATCAGCGACACCATGCCGCCGCGACGGCGGCCGCGGCTAAAACGTAAACCGATGAGTAACGATAACGGTGACGCCATTACTCTGCTCCCATCAGGGTCAGTTCCGCGTTCAGATGGCCGTCGCGCATCTCAAGCTGGCGCCCCATGCGTTTTGCCAGCTGCAGATCGTGGGTCACCACCAGAAACGCGGTGCCCTGCGAGGCGTTCAGCTCGCCCAGAAGCTGGAAAATACTGTCCGCGTTGCGCGCGTCCAGGTTACCGGTAGGCTCATCCGCCAGCACCAGACGCGGGTTGTTGACCAGCGCACGGGCAATCGCCACGCGCTGACGCTCGCCGCCGGACAGCTCCGACGGACGGTGGTTTCCGCGATGGCCCAGCCCTACCGCTTTCAGCATGTCGCTGGCGCGGGCGTTAATCTCTGCCGGTTTCTTTTTGCCAATCAGCAGCGGCATCTCCACGTTTTCCAGCGCCGTGAAGTCAGGCAGCAGGTGGTGGAACTGGTAGATAAAGCCCAGCTCGCGGTTGCGCAGCTCGGCCTTCGCCGCCGAGGACATTTTGCTCATCGGCTGGCCGGAGAAAATCACGTCGCCGTTGGTTGGGGTATCCAGCCCGCCCAGCAGATGTAATAAGGTACTTTTACCCGAGCCGGAGCTGCCGACAATCGCCATCATCTCGCCTTCGCCCACGCTAAAGCTCACATTGTGCAGCACGTCGGTTTGCACAGTGCCTTCCTGATAGCGTTTGGACAGGTTGTCGCATTGCAACAGGATCTTATTCATAACGTAAAGCCTCAGCGGGTTGAGTGGCGGCAGCGCGCCAGGAAGGATAAAGCGTAGAAAGCAGCGCAATGGCCATCGCGGCCAGCGCGATACCGACCACCTGCAGCGGCTCGATGGCCACCGGCAGCGCCGCGCCGTCAAGCAGCGCACCGATGATCGGCATTAAATTGTTGAGCTGGCTGGCAAGCAGCGCACCCAGCACCGCCCCGAGCAGCGCGCCGATGATACCGGCGCTGGCCCCCTGCACCATAAACACGGCCATGATCTGCCGCGGCGTCAGCCCCTGGGTTTGCAGGATAGCGACCTCGCCCTGCTTCTCCATCACCATCAGCCCCAGCGAGGTGATGATGTTAAAAGCAGCCACGGCGACGATCAGGCTCAGCAGCAGCCCCATCATGTTTTTCTCCATCCGCACGGCCTGGAACAGCTCGCCTTTACGCTCGCGCCAGTCCTGCCATTTGGTGCCGTCCGGCAGTTTTTGCTGGCTGAGGGTATCGACCTTCAGCGGCGCGTCGAGCCACAGGCGCCAGCCGGTGATATTGCCGGCCGGGTAGCGCATCAGGCGTGACGCGTCCTGAATGTTAACCAGCATCTGGTAACCATCGACTTCACTGTTGGCGGCAAAGGTCCCAACCACGGTAAACAGGCGCTGGCTTGGCAGGCGCCCCATCGGCGTAAACTGGCTGGCTGAAGGCACCATCACGCGCAGCTGGTCGCCGCGGTTGACGCCAAGCTGACCGGCAAGCTGCTCACCCAGAATCACGTTGTATTTCCCGGCTTCCAGATCGGTCTGCTTCACGTTAACGAGATACGGCGTCAGCGGATCTTTTTGTGCCGGATCGATACCCAGCATCACGCCGACCGCCACGCTGCGGGCGCTTTGCAGCACCACGTCACCGGTGGTCAACGGCGCAACGCGCGTGACGCCCTGTAACTTCGCCGCGCTTTCCGGCAGCTGCTGTGGGTTAACCGAACCGTGAGTGGATGAGAGTACGGCCTGCGGCATCAGCCCCAGGATGTTGTTTTGCAGCTCGCGCTCGAAGCCATTCATGACGGAAAGCACCGTCACCAGTGCCATCACGCCAAGCGTAATGCCAATAGTCGAAAGCCAGGAGACAAAGCGACCGAAGCGGTCCGCGGCGCGCCCACGCATGTAGCGTAAGCCTATGAAGAGTGCGACAGGTTGATACATGAAGTCCGTCTGTTTGCTGATAGCAGACCCACGAGTATATAAGCGAATCCGTTAAGCGTAAATGACTGAAACCGTAAGCTTTGGTAATCATTTTTCCAAAAAATTCAGATAAATCAGGATACTAATATCTGAAACCGCCCCTCGCAACCTCCACCTTTTCCGAAAAACCTCCTGATACAGACTGTTACCCATTACAGCCCGGTTTCGTTTAACAACAATTGCTCGTTCGTCTATGGCAATAAGGTAGTTGCGAACAATGAAGCAAAAAGCATTATGGATTAACCAGATAAAAGGGCTGTGTATCTGCCTGGTGGTTATCTACCATTCGGTTATCACGTTTTATCCGCACCTGATCGGGCTGCAACACCCGCTCTCCGGCCTTCTCGCCAAATGCTGGGTCTATTTTAATCTCTACCTCGCCCCCTTCCGTATGCCGGTCTTTTTCTTTATCTCCGGCTATCTGATCCGTCGTTATATTGATGAGGTGGACTGGCGAACCAGCCTCGACAAGCGAATCTGGAGCATTGTCTGGGTCCTGGCGCTGTGGGGGATTCTGCAATGGCAGGCGCTGACCCACCTGAATGCCTGGCTGGCCCCCGATCGTGAGCTTGCCACCTCATCGAACGCGGCCTACGCCGATTCCCTCTGGGGATTTGTGCGAGGCATGCTCACCGCCAGCACCAGTCTGTGGTATCTGTATGCCCTGGTTGTGTACTTCACGCTGTGTAAACTGCTGAGCCGCTGGAAGCTGCCGATGCTGGGGCTGCTGGCGCTGGCAAGCATCGCGATCAACTTCCTGCCGCTGCCGTGGTGGGGAATGAACAGCGTGGTACGCAACATGATCTACTACAGCCTCGGGGCGTGGTATGGCGCTGAGCTGATGACATGGATGAAAAATCTAAACCTGCGCCGCACCTGGCTGGCAACGGGCGCTTTCGCCGCCGTCTCCGTGGTGCTGTGGTTTGCTAACGTTCCGCTGCAGCTCTCCTTGCTGTCGATTGTGCTGATCATGAAGCTGTTCTACAGCGTTGAGCAGCGCTATGCCGTTCACCCTGACAACCTGCTGAACGTGATTGGCTCCAATACCATTGCGATTTATACCACCCACCGCATCCTCATTGAGGCCTTTAGCCTGTTCCTGATTGGCGAGATGAATGCCGCTTACTGGCCGGTCTGGGCTGAACTCACCTTAATTCTGGTCTACCCGTTTGCCAGCCTGCTTATCTGTACCCTGGCCGGGCTGGGGGTGCGTAAACTCTCCACCGCGCTGTTCGGGGACATTTTCTTTTCTCCGCCTTCGACGCTTACGCTCTCGCCGACCACTCGTTAATGCCCTCTCCGCCCCCTTTCGGGGGCGTATAACCCCGCCGTGCGGTTACGATTTGCTTATGTAAAACGATCGAGGATAATAAAGACATTGCGTATCAGTGATATGCCCCAATACTGTTGGTATATCCATAAGAGACTCTGACATAGCCATGCCTGAACACTATCGTTATTCCTTGCCTGTCAAAGCGGGCGACCAGCGCCAGCTGGGTGAACTCACGGGCGCAGCGTGCGCCACGCTGGTGGCGGAAATTGCTGAGCGTCATCCTGGCCCGGTGATCCTGGTTGCCCCGGATATGCAAAACGCCCTGCGCCTGCACGATGAAATTCGCCAGTTCACCGATAATCTGGTGTTCAGCCTGGCCGACTGGGAAACGCTGCCCTATGACAGCTTCTCTCCGCACCAGGAGATCATCTCCTCGCGCCTGTCGACGCTGTATCAACTCCCGACCATGCAGCGCGGCGTGCTGATTGTGCCGGTAAACACCCTGATGCAGCGTGTCTGTCCGCACAGCTATCTGCACGGTCACGCGCTGGTAATGAAAAAAGGCCAGCGCCTGTCCCGTGATGCCCTGCGGGCGCAGCTTGACGGCGCCGGGTATCGCCACGTCGATCAGGTGATGGAGCACGGGGAATATGCGACCCGAGGCGCGCTGCTCGACCTTTACCCGATGGGCAGCGACCAGCCGTATCGTCTGGACTTTTTCGATGATGAAATCGACAGCCTGCGCGTCTTCGACGCCGACACGCAGCGCACGCTGGAGGAAGTGGAGTCCATCAATTTACTGCCCGCACATGAGTTCCCGACGGACAAAACCGCTATCGAACTGTTCCGCAGCCAGTGGCGCGATAAGTTCGAGGTGAAGCGCGACGCGGAACATATTTATCAACAGGTCAGCAAAGGCACGCTGCCTGCCGGGATCGAATACTGGCAGCCGCTGTTCTTCAGCGAGCCGCTCCCTGCCCTGTTCAGCTACTTCCCGGCGAATACCCTGATTGTTAACACCGGGGATATCGACGCCAGCGCCAGCCGCTTTGAAAGCGAAACCCGCGCTCGCTTCGAAAACCGGGGCGTTGACCCGATGCGTCCGCTGCTGCCGCCGGAGGCGTTGTGGCTGCGTACCGACGAGCTCAACGCCGAGCTGAAGCGCTGGCCGCGCATGCAGCTGAAAACCGATTCGCTTGCCAATAAGGCCGCTAACACCAACCTCGCCTTCCGGACGCTGCCGGACCTGGCCGTCCAGGCGCAGCAGAAATCCCCGCTGGATAATCTGCGCAAGTTCCTGGAGTCCTTTACCGGCCCGGTGGTGTTCTCCGTTGAGAGTGAAGGCCGTCGCGAAGCGTTAGGTGAGCTGCTGGGACGCATTAAGGTGGCGCCGAAGCGCATCCTGCGCCTGAGCGAAGCGACCGGAAACGGCCGTTACCTGATGATTGGCGCCGCCGAGCATGGGTTCATCGACACGCTCAACAACCTGGCGCTGATTTGCGAAAGCGACCTGCTGGGCGAGCGCGTCGCGCGCCGTCGTCAGGACAGCCGTCGAACCATCAACCCGGACACGCTGATCCGCAACCTGGCCGAACTGCATCCGGGCCAGCCGATTGTGCACCTGGAGCATGGCGTTGGACGCTATCAGGGGATGACCACGCTGGAAGCGGGCGGCATTAAAGGTGAATACCTGATGCTGACCTACGCGAACGACGCCAAACTGTATGTCCCGGTGTCGTCCCTGCATCTGATCAGCCGCTACGCGGGCGGTGCCGAAGAGAACGCGCCGCTGCACAAGCTGGGCGGCGACGCCTGGGCGCGCGCGCGCCAGAAGGCCGCGGAAAAAGTGCGTGACGTGGCCGCCGAGCTGCTGGATATCTACGCCCAGCGCGCGGCCAAAGAGGGCTTCGCCTTTAAGCATGATAAGGAACAGTATCAGCTGTTCTGCGACAGCTTCCCGTTTGAAACCACGCCGGATCAGGCTCAGGCTATTAACGCCGTGCTGAGCGACATGTGCCAGCCGCTGGCGATGGACCGTTTAGTGTGCGGCGACGTCGGCTTCGGCAAAACCGAAGTGGCGATGCGCGCCGCCTTCCTTGCGGTGGAAAACAACAAGCAGGTGGCGGTGCTGGTGCCAACCACCCTGCTCGCTCAACAGCATTTCGACAACTTCCGCGACCGCTTCGCCAACTGGCCGGTACGCATCGAGATGCTGTCGCGTTTTCGCAGCACCAAAGAGCAGACGCAGATCCTGGAGCAGGCCAGCGAAGGCAAGATCGATATTCTGATCGGCACCCATAAGCTCCTGCAAAGCGACGTGAAGTGGAAAGATTTGGGGCTGCTGATCGTCGACGAAGAGCACCGCTTCGGGGTGCGTCATAAGGAACGCATCAAAGCGATGCGCGCCGACGTCGATATCCTGACCCTGACCGCGACGCCAATCCCGAGAACCCTGAACATGGCGATGAGCGGCATGCGCGATCTGTCGATTATTGCCACGCCGCCGGCGCGCCGTCTGGCGGTAAAAACCTTCGTCCGCGAATACGATAATCTGGTGGTGCGTGAGGCCATTCTGCGTGAAGTGCTGCGCGGGGGTCAGGTCTATTACCTGTACAACGACGTGGAAAACATCCAGAAAGCCGCCGACAGGCTGGCGGAGCTGGTGCCGGAGGCGCGCATCGCTATCGGTCACGGGCAGATGCGCGAGCGCGAGCTGGAACGGGTGATGAACGACTTCCACCATCAGCGCTTTAACGTGCTGGTGTGCACCACCATCATCGAAACCGGGATCGACATTCCGACGGCGAACACCATCATCATTGAACGTGCGGATCACTTTGGCCTGGCGCAGCTTCACCAGCTGCGCGGGCGCGTCGGGCGTTCGCACCATCAGGCCTACGCCTGGCTGTTGACGCCGCACCCGAAAGCGATGACCACCGACGCGCAGAAGCGTCTGGAAGCCATCGCCTCGCTGGAAGACCTCGGCGCAGGCTTCGCGCTGGCCACGCACGATCTCGAGATCCGCGGTGCCGGTGAACTGCTGGGTGAGGACCAGAGCGGCTCGATGGAGACCATCGGCTTCTCGCTCTATATGGAACTGCTGGAAAACGCGGTTGATGCCCTGAAGGCCGGGCGCGAGCCGTCGCTGGAAGATCTCACCAGCCAGCAGACCGAGGTCGAGTTGCGTATGCCTTCCCTGCTGCCGGATGATTTCATTCCAGATGTAAATACCCGACTGTCGTTCTACAAGCGCATCGCCAGCGCGAAGACGGAAAGCGAGCTGGAAGAGATTAAGGTTGAGCTGATCGACCGCTTTGGTCTGCTGCCCGATGCGGCGCGAAATCTGCTGGATATCGCTCGCCTGCGCCAGCAGGCGCAGAAGCTGGGCATTCGCAAGCTTGAAGGCAACGAAAAAGGCGGCGTGATTGAGTTCGCCGAGAAGAACCACGTCAACCCGATGTGGCTCATCGGTCTGCTGCAAAAACAGCCGCAGCATTTCCGTCTGGATGGCCCAACGCGTCTGAAATTTACCCAGGAGCTGACGGAGCGCAAAACCCGCATGGACTGGGTGCGTAGCTTTATGCTCCAGCTGGAAGAGAACGCGATCGCCTGACCTCCCTTCACCCCGTTAGCCCAGCGCTAACGGGGGACAATTTACAAACTCTTTGCACTTCACCCGATCTTCCCGACACACCCATTCGCCATAATTATCTTTAACGCTTTATAAAACAATAACCTTATCATTTATATGGACTATAGTGATGATCTCTTCGCGTATGACTCGCTGGTTAACCCTGTTTGCGCTGGCAGCCACCGTTGCGGTTGCACTTCCCGCTCGCGCAAATACCTGGCCCCTTCCTCCGCCCGGCAGCAAGGTGGTGGGGGAAAACCGCTTTCATGTGGTTGAAAATAATGGCGGTTCGCTGGAAGCCATTGCCAAAAAATATAACGTTGGTTTTCTGGCCCTGCTGCAGGCGAACCCTGGCGTCGACCCCTACGTCCCGCGCGCGGGCAGCGTATTGACTATCCCGTTACAGACTATCCTGCCGGACGCTCCGCGTGAGGGGATCGTCATAAATCTGGCTGAGCTGCGTCTGTACTATTACCCGCCGGGTAAAAATGAGGTGACCGTCTACCCGATTGGTATTGGTCAGCTGGGCGGCGACACCCTGACGCCGACGATGGTCACCACCGTCTCGGATAAACGCGCGAATCCAACCTGGACACCAACGGCCAATATTCGTGCCCGTTATAAAGCTCAGGGCATCGATCTTCCAGCCGTGGTGCCAGCAGGCCCGGATAACCCGATGGGTCACCACGCGATCCGTCTGGCGGCCTACGGCGGCGTTTACCTGCTGCACGGAACGAATGCGGACTTTGGCATCGGCATGCGCGTCAGCTCCGGCTGCATTCGTCTGCGCGATGACGATATCAAAACGCTGTTTAAAGTCGTTACGCCGGGTACCAAAGTCAATATTATCAATACGCCGATCAAGGTTTCTGAGGAGCCGGGCGGCGTGCGGCTGGTTGAAATTCATCAGCCGCTATCGAAAAACATTGGCGATGACCCGCAGACGCTGCCCATTAACCTGAATGCCGCGATGGTAAGCTTTAAAACGAATGCGAATACCAACAGCGAGGTGATGGAGCGCGCAATGGAGGCCCGCTCAGGTATGCCGACCGACGTCACCCGGCATCACGATGTCATCCAGCAATCGATGTAAATCATAAATAAAAAACGCCCTGCTAAGCAGGGCGTTTTTTATTGCAGTGGCATAAATGAGGGTTTATGCCCGGCTTATTTGTAGATGACGGCGGTGCCGTGCAGGGTGTTAGGACCGGTCACAGAGGTGATGCGGTAAGATTTTGCACCCATCTCTTGCGCTTTTTGCGCCAGCTGATCTTCCAGTGAACCCAGGTTAGTCCCGGCAGAGGCAGAGATCGTGCCGACTTTATGCTGATCGGCTGGAGTGGACTGTACCTGTACAGCCGCAAAGCTTGCGAAAGAGAGTGAACTCAGGACAGCAGCAGCGATGAGGGTTTTTACGTTTTTCATGATGTTTACCTTTAGCAGATGAATTAGGAGGTCGCTAGCTATTTAGTTAACGATCGATAGGTAAATAATAAATGTGATCCATCTCACACGTCAACATAATTTTATAATGGTCGTTAACTTAATTTTAAAGTCGTTATTTTTCATACTCATATGATTAATTTATTTTTAAGCATTCAGCGCTGGTGGTGACTTGGGTTTATTTTTATAATGGTCATTCAACAAACCAACAGAGGACCAACGGCACATGACAACCGACGTCACGAGTTGTGCAAAGAAAAGCCGTGGCCGACCAAAAGTGTTTGACAGGGATGCAGCGCTTGATAAGGCCATGACTCTCTTCTGGCAACATGGGTATGAAGCAACCTCACTTTCCGATCTGGTAGAAGCCACCGGCGCCAAAGCGCCGACGCTCTATGCCGAATTTACCAATAAAGAGGGGCTGTTCAGGGCAGTGCTGGACAGATACATTTCGCGCTTTGCGGCGAAACACGAAGCCCAGCTGTTTTGTGAAGAGAAAAGCGTCGAACAGGCGCTTCGGGATTACTTTACCGCCGTCGCGACCTGCTTCACCAGTAAGGACACGCCTGCGGGCTGCTTTATGATTAACACCTCTGCCACCCTGGCGGCGTCCTCGAAAGAGATTGCCAATACGGTGAAATCGCGTCATGCCATGCAGGAGGAGACGCTGAGCGCCTTTCTGGCTCAGCGGCAGCAGCGCGGTGAAATCCCTGCACAGTGCAACCCTCAGCTGCTGGCGCAATACCTGAGCTGTATTTTGCAGGGGATGTCGATCAGCGCCCGTGAAGGGGCAACGCTGGAAAAACTGCAGAAGATTAGCGACACCACGCTGCGGCTGTGGCCTGAGCTACTCAAAATCTGAAGCAAAAAAAGCTCCTCAGCCTGAGCGCATGAGGAGCTAAATTCAGAGAACATCTTTTTTACACTTTGTTATTCAGAACCAGCTGGCCATTTCCATCGAGCGGAATTTGCGTGCCCGGGTCTTTATCCATGCGGATTTTGCCCTGCTGATCGCCAATTTTGTACGTCACGTCATAACCCAGCATTTTTTCCGACTTGTCATAGACGGTTTTGCAGCGTTGCTGAGTCGTGGTGTAGGTATCGTTATCCTGCATCGCGCCCTGCACCTGGTTACCGGCATAGCCGCCACCCAGCGCGCCGACCACGGTCGCCACATCTTTACCCCGGCCGCCGCCAAACTGGTGACCAATCACGCCACCCGCTACCGCACCCAGAACAGAACCGGCGATACGGTTTTCATCCTGCACCGGACGACGATGCGTCACGGAGACGTTACGGCACTCCTGACGAGGCGTTTTTACCGTTTCTTTAATCGGTGTAGCAGAAACCACCTGCGCATACTGCGGGCCGCGGTCTAATACGTTGAGACTGGCAACGGCAGCCACACCTAACGCAGCCGCGACGCCAATCCCTATACCCGCCAACATTGATTTATTCACGGGACTTCCTCCTTTGTTGCTATTGGTAACAATTTTGCAATGGAGGCACGGCTTCGCCAATCAGATAAAGGATCAAAAAAGGGGCATAGCGAGGAGATATATTCTATTTAGGAGAACTCTTAAGCAGTCAAACTGTGATCTGCAGCATGAAATGCTAAAAACTCCCTCCGGAGAGCCCGGAGGGAGTGAAAGATTAGTGCAGCTTCAGACGCGGACGGATCACGCGGTTGATTCTGCCCACCAGCATCATCAGCCCGGTTTTGAAGTAGCCGTGCAGCGCAATCTGGTGCATACGGTACAGGGAGATGTACACGAAGCGGGCAATGCGCCCTTCTACCATCATCGAGCCCCGCATCAGGTTGCCCATCAGGCTGCCGACGGTTGAGAAGTTTGACAGAGACACCAGAGAACCGTGGTCTTTGTAAACATAGGCCTTCATTGGCTTGCCTTTGTACTGCGCCAGAATGTTGTGCAGGACCAGGCTTGCCATCTGGTGTGCAGCCTGGGCGCGCGGCGGCACAAATCCACCTTCAGGACGGGCGCAGGAGGCGCAGTCACCGATAGCAAAGATTTCAGGGTCACGGGTGGTTTGCAGCGTTGGCTCCGTGACCAGCTGATTAATGCGGTTGGTTTCCAGGCCGCCGATATCTTTCATAAAGTCAGGCGCTTTGATACCTGCCGCCCAGACCATCAGATCCGCTTTGATATACTCGCCGTCTTTGGTGTGCAGGCCGCCTTCGTCGGCGCTGGTCACCATGGTCTGCGTCAGCACCCGCACGCCCAGCTTGGTGAGTTCATTGTGCGCCGCACCGGAAATACGCGGAGGCAGCGCAGGCAGAATGCGTTCACCGGCTTCAACCAGCGTGACGTTCAGCGCTTCGTTCGTTAACCCTTTGTAACCGTAGCTGTGCAGCTGCTTCACCGCATTGTGCAGCTCAGCGGACAGCTCAACGCCCGTCGCACCGCCGCCGACAATGGCGATATTGACCTTACCGTTCGCACCCATATTGCTGGTGTACTTCAGGAACAGGTTCAGCATTTCCTGATGGAAACGACGCGCCTGGTGCGGGTTATCGAGGAAGATACAGTGCTCTTTCACGCCCGGCGTGTTGAAGTCGTTGGAGGTACTGCCCAGCGCCATGACCAGGGTATCGTACGGCAGCTTGCGCTCAGGAACCAACAGCTCCCCTTTTTCATCACGCAGTTCTGCCAGAGTGATGGTTTTGCTTTCACGGTTGATGTCCACCACCGAGCCCAGCTGGAACTGGAAATGGTGGTTGCGCGCGTGTGCCAGATAGCTGAGCGCGTCCACGCCCTCGTCCAGAGAGCCGGTCGCCACTTCGTGCAGCAGCGGTTTCCACAGGTGGCTGTGGTTACGATCCACCAGCGTGATTTTGGCTTTTTTACCGCGCCCCAGCTTCTTACCCAACTGTGTCGCCAGCTCCAGCCCGCCAGCACCACCGCCTACAATCACTATCTTTTTCAATGGCGTAGTCAACGTGACCCCCTCAAATTATTAACCAATTGTTAATTAAAAGTTATAAAAATAACCCTTAATTAACAACAGGTTACAGCACTGAAACCATTCAGGTGCATTGAGAATACCACGTCAGGCGCATTGGTCATACCAAAATTGATATGCATCAAGTTTTGATGGCTTAAAAGTAGACAATTTTGGACAAAAAGAAACCCGGTGCGCGTTCGCGACCGGGTTTCTGAAGTGGCAGGCTGTGGTTTAGCCCAGCGTTTTAAAGGCTTTGATGCGCTGGAGGTGCGGGGAGATATTCTTAAACTTGTGGGTCTGTTCTTCGTCCCAGACAATTTCATAGTAATGATGCAGGAGTTCTGCCGCCCGGTGGCTGTTGAGCGCCTCATCGTTACGCGACAGGATCACCAGGCAGCGGTCACGGTTTTTCTCCCGAAAATTGCTGACGCACTTGGTCGCAATATCGACATACTCTTCCGGGCGGTCGATTTTGCCTTCCATGTTTTCGTTCGGGAAAAGGTTGGGATTGAATACGACCTGGCGGATGTCGCACAGGAAGCCAATCCGCTCTGCCCAGTAGCCGCCCAGCCCCACGCCACAAATCAACGGCCGATCGTCGACGTTGAGCTGCAACATCTTGTCCACCTCTTTGAGCAGGTGCTGCATATCATGCTTCGGATGGCGCGTGCTGTAGCTGATCAACCGGACATCCGGATCGATAAACTGCAGCTGCAGCACCTTCTCATGATTACCAGGACTGTTTGAGTCAAAACCGTGTAAATAGATGATCATCGTCTTCTCACCACGCTACGCCTTCCGGGAGGGTTTACAGGCTGGCTTTATGTGCCTGCCAGCGCTCATTCAGGTCTTCAAGCCGGGCGTTGACCGTCTTCCAGCGCGCCGAATCCATCAGCTCCTGACGGCTAAATGAACCTTTATGATACAATTGTGTAACACGCTCTGCATTGATCGGCGACAGGTTATCCAGCACGCTAACGGCACCTTTATGATTATTGCAGACCAGGATCATATCGCAACCTGCATCCAGCGACGCCTGACCGCGTTCAGCGTAGCTGCCCATAATCGCCGCCCCTTCCATTGATAGATCGTCAGAGAAAATCACGCCATTGAAGCCCAGCTCCTGACGCAGAACGGTTTTCAGCCAGTGCGGAGAACCGCTGGCAGGACGCGGATCAACGTCGCTGTAAATCACATGCGCAGGCATGATGGCATCCAGCTTGTTGTCGGTGATAAGCGACCTGAACACCGACATATCTTTGGCGCGAATTTCTGCTTCCGGACGCGGATCGCGCGGGGTCTCTTTATGCGAGTCCGCCGTTACCGCCCCGTGGCCAGGGAAGTGTTTCCCGGTGGTTTTCATCCCGGCATCGTGCATGCCGTCAATGAAGCGGGTCGCCATGGCCAGCGCAATGCGCGGATCGTCATGGTACGAGCGCTCGCCAATGGCGGCGCTGATATGCCCCACGTCCAGAACCGGGGCAAAACTGATGTCGATATCCATGGCAATCATTTCACTGGCCATCAGCCAGCCGGCCTCCTGCGCCAGTGTCCCGCCCTCTTCCGTGCCGAGCAGCGCGGCAAAAGACTGGGCTGCCGGCAGGCGGGTAAACCCTTCGCGAAAGCGCTGCACGCGGCCGCCTTCCTGATCGACGGCGACCACCAGATGGTTGTGCGACGCGGCGCGGATCTGGCGCACCAGCTCGCGCAGCTGCGCCGGATCGTGATAGTTGCGGGTAAACAGGATCACGCCCCCCACCAGCGGATGCGCCAGAATTTCACGCTCCTCCGCATCCAGTTCAAACCCTTCTACATCCAACATGACTGGACCCACATCCACCTCTCTTATCCTTTCGTTTATAACTGACGCCAGGCATCGTCTGCCAGCGCAATAAAATGTTTGTCTCTTGACTGCTGATAGCGCATTTCAAACCAGCCAGCCATTAACATGACGACCCATGGCCGCCAGCGTTTGACCTGACGCCTCAGCGCGTCGGCGTCAATGTGCGCCACCTCGGCGTAGTCCCTGATAAGCCTCTGCCGCGCGTCGTCACTCTCCGTCCAGACTGCCGCCAGCTCCAGCGCCACATCGCCATCTCCGGCGTATTCCCAGTCGATGAGCCTGATGCCCTCTGCCGTATGCACAATATTTCCGGCATGAACATCCATGTGCAGCGGCGATAGCCGAATCGGCTGCGGCTCGCCTGCTTTACGCAACCGCTTGAGATGTGCCAGCCACACTGGAGTGCGTCTGTCAGGCGCGGCCTGCTGCCAGTAGCGTTCAAGCAGCGGGTATAACGTGATTCGCCATCCCAGACGTGGCTGTCGGTGCAGATGATACAGCATTGCCGCGAGCGTCGGCGTGTCCGGCAGCGCGCTTTTCACGTCACCGTCCAGATAGTCGACGGCCATCCAGCCCTCGCTGAAAAAACGGGGGGCAGGCACGAGATCTGACGGAAGGCGCCTCAGGGCGCGAAACTGACGACGGAAATGGGAGGCAGGCGCATAGGGGTCGTGATGTTGCCGCAAGACCAGGCGTCGTTCCCCCTGCGCTATAATGCAACTCGCGCCGCCAAGCCCGGAGTGGGCCTGCGGCGCGATAAGGCGGTACTGAGGAAAATAGCGCGTCAGAATCTCTTCACGCGTGCTGTCATTGTTGCGTAACCGCACCTTTACCTGACCAGATAATTTCGCCTGTCTGAACCAGCATCAGCTGCATCTGCAGGGCCGGTGTATTCACGTTACCGGTGGCGTTAGAGTACAGCACATACTGTGCGCCAACGTTACGGGCAATGCCGATCGCCTTGCTGCGTGTGCCGAGGCTATCCTGCGGCGACAGGCCCAGCTGCTGTTTGGCTACCGCGAGCTGCTGAGCCGAGACCAGCGTAAACTTACCGTTGTTTGCCAGCGCATTGCGCAGCGTTTCTGTCGCTTCACCCGCGTTCAGCGAACCGTTGGTACGGTTGTTCACGCTATCGACCAACAACACGCTGCCTGCCGTCACGCCCTGTGCCTGCAGCATTTTGCCGACCATGGGCTGCATTGCCCCATTCCAGTCGTAATGGCGCACGCGCGGCGTGGGCTGCGACGTCTGGTCCGGATGCTCAATCGGGCCAGGCTGTGACGGAATAGACGGCACAGACGGCACGGTTGGCTGCGGCTGCGTTGGCTGTGTCGGCTGTTCAGTGCCCGGTTTCGCCTCTTCCACAGGCGCTGGCTGTTCAGTTCGGGTCACACACCCCGCCAGGAACAGCGCGAAAGCTGTCACGAGCGCATAGCGGCTCAAGTTTTTAATCAAGGTTCACCCCTTAGAGATAAAGATAAAGTCTCACCTTATGCGCACCCAGATAGTTGGCGCTGCCATAGAGCGTTACCGACGATCTGGCCGGAATGGTGACGCTGCGCGGCGCCTCCAGCGGATGCATTTCAAGACCTCTTACGTCATACCAGAAAAAACGGTAGTGGACCGTCACGGGTTCATGTCTTTCATTAAAGAGCGTAGAGGAGGCAGAGGAATTGATTTCACTGATGGTCAGCACGGGTTGTTGCGCCGTGATGCCCGCGGCAAGCACGGAGGATTCCATCACCAGCGTCTGTTCATCGTTCACGGGGATCGCCGGGCGCGAGCTGCACCCCACAATCATCATCGTCAATACCAGCGCTGCAATACGCCCTTTACGCATATCAAAGACCTTTATGTGCCAGCATCGGCCCCAGAGGACGTCCACCCAGCAGATGCATGTGAATATGATAAACTTCCTGGCCACCATGACGGTTGCAGTTCATGATCAGACGGTAACCGTCTTCTGCAATGCCTTCCTGTTCAGCGATTTTCGCGGCCACCGTCAGCATACGACCTAACGCCACTTCATGCTCGGTTTTTACGTCGTTTACGGTCGGAATCAGAATATTGGGAATGATAAGGACGTGCGTCGGGGCCTGAGGGGAAATATCCCGGAAAGCCGTTACCAGTTCATCCTGATAGACGATATCCGACGGGATTTCGCGACGGATAATTTTACTGAAAATCGTTTCTTCAGCCATGACCTTTTCCTTTTTTGTTTAATCTGGCGCGAGCAATTGCTGTTAACACACGCTCTGGTTGAGTGCGTGACACAATTCAAGAGTATGAGCGAGTTTCTCCTGTCCTTTCAACCTCCTCCCTCGATTTCTTTCCTGAATGTTCATCAGCTGAACGAAGAGTGACCGTTAAAGCGTGCTGCTGCATTTTTTTAAGACAGAAATAAAAAAGGCAGCCATTCGGCTGCCTTAGTCTCCCCAGGTCACAGCTTAGTTGTTGCGGATGTATTCATCCATTTCGGTTTTCAGGTTATCGGATTTCGTACCGAAAATTGCCTGTACACCAGAACCTGCAACAACCACGCCCGCTGCGCCCAGTTTTTTCAGACCCGGCTGGTCTACTTTCGCGACGTCGGCAACGCTCACACGTAGACGAGTGATGCACGCGTCCAGGTTAGTGATGTTCTCTTTACCGCCGAACGCGGCAACCAGTGCCGGGGCCATTTCGCTGGTCGCGCCAGCTTTGCTGTCTTCTGTCGCATCTTCACGGCCTGGGGTTTTCAGGTCCAGTGCTTTAATCAGCACGCGGAAGATGGTGTAGTAAACAACGGCATAGCACGCACCCACGATTGGGAACAGCCACAGTTTGCTGCTGTTACCGGACAGAACGATGAAGTCGATCAGACCGTGAGAGAAGGACGTACCGTCACGCATACCCAGCAGAATACAGATTGGGAACGCCAGGCCCGCCAGAATCGCGTGGATGACGTACAGGATCGGCGCAACGAACATGAAGGAGAACTCGATCGGCTCGGTGATACCGGTCAGGAACGAGGTCAGCGCTGCGGAGATCATGATACCGCCCACTTTTGCACGGTTCTCTGGCTTAGCAGAGTGCCAGATAGCAATCGCCGCTGCTGGCAGACCGTACATTTTGAACAGGAAGCCACCAGACAGTTTACCTGCAGTTGGGTCACCCGCCATGTAACGTGGGATATCGCCGTGGAATACCTGGCCTGCTGCGTTGGTGAATTCACCAATCTGCATCTGGAATGGAACGTTCCAGATGTGGTGCAGACCGAATGGCACCAGGCAACGCTCGATGAAGCCGTAGATACCAAACGCCACGACCGGGTTCTGGTAAGCAGCCCACTGAGAGAAGGTCTGGATAGCGGAGCCGATTGGTGGCCAGATGAAGGACAGGATCACGCCAGTGAAAATCGCTGCCAGACCAGAGATGATCGGAACGAAACGCTTGCCCGCGAAGAAGCCCAGGTACTCAGGCAGCTTGATGCGATAGAAGCGGTTGAACATGTACGCTGCAATCGCACCGGAAATGATACCGCCCAGAACACCGGTGTCCGCCAGGTGTTTCGCGGCGATCTCTTCTGCCGGTAAATGCAGAACCAGCGGCGCAACCACAGCCATGGTTTTCACCATGATGCCGTAAGCAACCACTGCAGCCAGCGCAGATACGCCGTCGTTATTGGTGAAGCCCAGAGCCACACCGATCGCGAAGATCAGTGGCATGTTAGCAAAGACAGAACCGCCTGCTTCGGCCATCACATGGGACACTACGGCTGGCAGCCAGCTGAAGTTAGCAGAACCGACACCCAGCAGGATACCTGCGATAGGCAGTACGGATACTGGCAGCATCAGCGATTTACCGACCTTTTGCAGGTTAGCAAATGCATTCTTAAACATAATTGAGAGTGCTCCTGAGTATTTGTGCTTTTTTTACGCTTTCACGCATTGGCCCGGGGGGAGTACCGTGCCGTGGACAGGACATCTAAGCGCCCTTTATTTATTACACAGAGTAAAATAATTCCCTCTGAGTTTGTTTGACGGCTATCACGTTTCAGCTTAAGGCGGTCGAAAAACTTTCAGTTATTTACAAAAAGCATGTCCGGATGTGTCTAAAAACACCCTCACCGCCCCAAATGAGGCGGTGAACTTTACTCGTTTTATTTATTAATTACGAGCCTAAAAAAAACAGGTGTATCAGACAGATTGCAGGCGGGCGGGGTCAATATGGAACAGCGTTGAGAAGTTTTCCGTGGTCACGCGGGCCAGCTCTTCGATGCTGACGCCCTTCAGTACGGCCATGTACTCAGCCACGTCTCGCGTCATCGCCGGTTGGTTCTCTTTACCGCGATGCGGAACCGGGGCCAGATACGGAGAGTCTGTCTCCACCAGAATGCGATCGAGCGGAACATAACGCGCGGCATCCCGGAGCTGCTCAGCGTTACGGAACGTCACGATCCCGGAAAACGAAATATAAAACCCTAAATCAAGCAGTTTACCCGCCGTTTCTCTGTCTTCTGTGAAACAGTGTAGTACGCCACCGCAATCCGTCACGTTTTCTTCCCGAAGGATCGCCAGGGTTTCGGCACGCGCATCGCGGGTATGCACAATGACCGGCTTGTTCAGTTCGCGGCCAATGCGGATATGATGGCGGAAGGACTCCTGCTGCCGCGGTTTCGTTTCCGGCGTGTAAAAATAGTCCAGGCCGGTCTCCCCCATCGCCACCACGCCCTCTTCTGCTGCCAGTCGGCGCAGTTCCTCAACGTCATACGCCTCGTCCTGATTCAGCGGATGCACGCCGCAGGAGAACACCACGTTGTCGCGAACGCCCACCAGCTCACGCATGGTGCGATAACCCGGCAGCGTCGTCGCCACCGCAAGGCAGAATTTCACATCGCGGGCAGCGGCTTTTTCCAGCACGTCATCCACGTTTTTATGCAGGGATTGATAATCCAGGCCATCAAGATGGCAGTGTGAGTCGACTAAAAACATAATGTCTCTCTCAGAGATGGGAAACTGGCGGTGTGACGCCGGGTTGCAGGTAATGTTCAATACGCAGTAACTGGTCGGTCAGTAAAAGCTCGCGATTAAGACCCGTCACGGTTAAAAGCTGTTCGCGGCTCTGGCAAACTTCATGAAGCATCGCGTGAAGAATCGCGCCGGAGAGGCGGTTCGCCAGCGTACTCACCAGTGGCCACGCGTCAGGGTTAGTCAGCAGCGTTGCCCCTTGCTGAATTTTAAGGGCATCCAGCAGCAACGCGGCCAGCCAGTGCAGACGCTCAACGGCACTATCGCTGTTAAGTGTCGGGAGTAAGCTTAGCCAGTCGTTGTTATTCAGCGCCGCTTCGACGGCCCGGCAGAGCGCTTCTCGCTGTGACCAGACGTCAGGTTGCAGCAAGGCCAGCGCCGCCGCGGGCGCGCCGCTACTCAGGCGCAAGGCGGACAGCGCACTTTCAGGTGACGTTGTCACCTCTCGCTCCAGCCAGCTCAGCGCCCATGATTCCTGAGGCACCGCAAGGTGATGAAGACGGCAGCGGCTGCGCAACGTCGCCAGCAATCGTCCCGGATCGCGGCACGAGAGGAAAAACCACGTTTTTTCCGGCGGCTCTTCAAGAGTCTTAAGCAGGGCGTTAGCCGCCGCCTCGGTCAGCAGGGTGGCGTCTTTGAGCAAGACGACCTTAGCGCCACCCAGACGCGCATGTTCGTACAATTTTTCACTGACCTCACGCACGGCATCAATACCCAGCGCGCTCTTGCCCTTCTCAGGCTCAAGGGTGTAGTAGTCAGGATGTGTGCCCGCCTGCATCAGCTGGCAGCCGCGGCACTTACCACAGCTTTTGTGCCCTTCCGGCTGCTGGCACATCAGAAAACGGGTGAGGGCATAAATTAGCGCCTCATCCCCCATCCCTGGCAATGCCTGAATCAGTAACGCATGATGCCCCCGCCCCGCCTGATAGCTGCCGATCAGCTGCTCAAAGTGCGGACGCAACCATGGATACCATTTCATGCCTGCTGCTCCTGTACCCACTGCGTAACGGTCTGCTGGATGTTGTGCGTGACGTCATCCAGCGACTGCGTCGCATCGATGGTACGAATAGCGCTATCCTGTGCCGCCAGCTCAAGATAGCGCGCACGGGTGCGGTTAAAGAAATCAAAGGACTCTTGTTCAATGCGGTCCAGCTCGCCGCGCGCGCGGGCGCGCTTGAGGCCCACTTCCGGCGTAACATCCAGATAGAGGGTCAGGTCGGGGCGAAAATCACCCAGTACGGCATCGCGCAGCGTTGCCAGCATCGTCTGGTCAATACCGCGTCCCCCGCCCTGGTAGGCCTGAGTCGACAGATCGTGGCGATCGCCGATCACCCATTTACCCTCGGCCAACGCGGGTTTGATCACCGTCTCAACCAGTTGTACGCGCGCCGCGTAGAACATCAACACTTCGGCTTTGTCAGTGATAACTTCGTCGCCAACGGATTTAATATCCAGCACCAGGCTGCGCAGTTTCTCCGCAAGTTGTGTACCGCCCGGCTCGCGGGTGAAGACCATGTCGGCGACGCCAAGCGATTTCAGCGTATCCACCACTACGTTGCGGGCAGTGGTTTTACCCGCCCCTTCGAGTCCCTCAATGACAATGTATTTACTGCGCATTTTTTTCCTTAAGTGCCTTCAGATAGTCCTGAACAGAGCGATTGTGGCTGGCAAGGTTGGTGTTAAAGGTATGCCCCCCTTTTCCATCAGCCACAAAATAGAGATACGGTGTTTTCGCCGGGTGCGCGGCGGCTTTTAGAGAAGCCTCGCTAGGCGTGGCAATCGGGCCAGGCGGTAAACCGCTAATCACGTAGGTATTATACGCCGTTGGCGTTTCCAGATCTTTTCTGGAAATCTTGCCCGTATAGTTCTCTCCCATGCCGTAGATGACGGTAGGGTCGGTTTGCAGGCGCATACCAATGCGCAGACGATTGATAAATACTGACGCCACCCGATCGCGCTCGGCGGCAACGGCGGTCTCTTTCTCGATAATCGAGGCCATGGTAACAAACTGATTTTGATCTTTATAAGGTAAACCATCCATTCGCCCTTCCCAGGCGGCGTCCACGGCGGCGACCATTTTTTTGTGTGCCCGCTTCAGGATCGCCACATCGGTCGTGCCTGCGGTGTACATCCAGGTATCCGGCCAGAACCAGCCCTCTACCCACTCGGGATGCTCAAACTTGAGCACGTCGGCCACCGTCTGGTAGCTGTCGTCCTTCAGGGTATGTTTGATATACGGCGCATCGCGCAGCTGTTTGAGGTAATCGCTCAGGCGCATACCTTCGACAAAACGCAGCGGGAACTGGGCTTCTTTACCGCTTTCCAGCAGTTGCAGCATCTCTCTGACTGTCATGCCGGGCGTAAAGCGGTAGGTACCAGCCTTGAAGTGAGATAGGTCAGGCTCAATACGCAATAACCACTGGAACACACGAGGACGGTTAATGATTTTATCCCCGTAAAGCTGCTCGCCCAGCGCCATCCGCCCGGTACCGGCTTTCAGGGTAAAAATCGTCTCGTCTTTAATCAAGATTTTACTGTTCGCCAGCTGGCGGACTTTCCATACTCCCGCTCCGCCAGCAATGCCCAGCGCAATAATAAGGAGAAGGACAAAACGCAACATTTTCTTCATGACTATCTGGTTTGCTCACATATCGGGGCTAAAAACTGGAACAGCTCGCGCGAAGACCAGCGCTGTTGGTCATACGCACGGACGGCGATAACAGGCATCAAGGCATTGCAGATCACAACTTCATCGGCGGAAAGCAGCGCCTCTTCCTTCGCGTTTACTTCGACAACGCGAAAGCCTGCATGTGCCAGCTGTTGCAAACAAAACTGGCGCATGATTCCGTTAACGCCAGCCTGCGCCAGCGAAGGGGTGAAGACCTCACGGCCCTTCCGCCAGAGTAAATTAGCCGCACAGCATTCCGTAATGAACCCTTCGCTGTCAAGGACTAGCGCCTCATCGGCGTCCGTCTGTTCAAGATGAGTACGAATAAGCACCTGTTCAAGGCGGTTAAGATGTTTTAGTCCGGCAAGCATCGGGTTTCGCCCCAGCCGCACCGGGCTCAGCGTCAACGTCACGCCCTCTTCACGCCAGCGCGCATAGTGAGCAGGATAAGCTGAAACAGAGAGAATACGTGTTGGATGCTGACAGGCGGCACCGCTGTACCCCCGCCCACCGCTGCCTCGGCTAATGATAACCTTTAAGACACCGCTGGTTTTACCTGACGCCAGCTGACGCATCTCATGTTCAAGAATTTCCCACTGCGTAAAAGGGATCAGTAACGTCTGGCAGGCGTCTTGTAACCGGCGGAGGTGTGCATCAAGCAAGCACACGTCGCCTTCCAGAATACGCGCTGTCGTAAAGCAGCCATCGCCAAACTGCGTCGCCCTGTCGCTTGCTGGCAGCGTGTCTTGCTCAAGGCCATTAATTAAAAACATGGTGGCTCCTTATGCGTGGGCGTTTAGTCTGGCAGGATGCCATGCAACCGACAAGAAGATTAGGCTTAATAAAAAAGGCCCGGCAAGCGGACCTTTTTTTATAGCTTTCGGGCCGTCAGGCTCAGACCTTTTTGAAGATCAGAGAACCATTCGTGCCGCCAAAGCCGAAGGAGTTACACAGGGTGTACTCCATACCGCTAACCTGGCGCGCTTCATGAGGAACGAAGTCCAGATCGCAACCTTCATCCGGGTTATCCAGGTTGATGGTTGGCGGAACAGCCTGATCGCGCAGCGCAAGGATAGAGTAGATGGACTCTACTGCACCCGCAGCACCCAGCAGGTGACCGGTCATAGATTTCGTGGAGCTAACCAGTACGCGGCTGGCAGACTCGCCGAAGATAGACTTCACAGCCTGCGCTTCAGCTTTGTCGCCTGCTGGCGTAGAGGTACCGTGAGCGTTAACGTAGCCAATCTGCGCTGGGGTAATACCCGCATCACGGATCGCGTTTTCCATCGCCAGCGCAGCGCCCGCACCGTTCTCCGGAGGAGAGGTCATGTGATAAGCATCGCTGCTCATACCAAAGCCAACGACTTCAGCATAAATTTTCGCACCGCGTTTTTTCGCATGTTCGTACTCTTCCAGCACGAGCATACCTGCGCCGTCACCCAACACGAAACCATCGCGGTCTTTATCCCACGGACGGCTCGCCGCCTGAGGATTATCGTTACGGGTAGAAAGCGCACGCGCTGCACCAAAGCCACCAACACCCAATGGGGTACTGGCTTTTTCAGCACCGCCCGCAACCATAGCATCTGCATCGCCGTACGCAATGATACGCGCGGCCTGGCCGATGTTATGCACGCCAGACGTACACGCGGTAGCGATAGAAATGCTTGGCCCACGCAGGCCGAACATAATGGTCAGGTGACCTGCCACCATGTTAACAATCGTGGACGGAACGAAGAACGGGCTGATCTTACGCGGTCCGCCATTCATCAGCGATGTATGGTTTTCCTCGATCAGGCCAAGACCGCCAATCCCGGAGCCGATAGCAGCGCCGATACGGGTTGCGTTCTCTTCCGTAATCTCAAGGCCAGAATCCTGCATGGCCTGAACGCCAGCGACAATTCCATATTGAATGAAGGCATCCATCTTGCGCTGTTCTTTGCGCGAGATGATCTCTTCACAGTTAAAATCCTTTACTAAGCCAGCAAATTTCGTTGCATAGGCGCTAGTATCGAAATGGTCGATTAGGCTGATGCCGCTCTGACCGGCAAGGAGAGCTTTCCAGGTGGACTCTACGGTATTGCCGACAGGAGACAACATGCCAAGTCCGGTCACAACTACACGACGCTTAGACACGTTTGTCCTCCAGGGAGGGATAAAAAAAGAGATTCGTGGGACTAAAAAAGATAAAACTCAGGCGGTCGAATGACCGCCTGGAGATGTTCACTTACGCCTGGTGGCCGTTGATGTAATCAATGGCAGCCTGAACGGTGGTGATTTTCTCAGCTTCTTCGTCCGGAATCTCAGTATCAAACTCTTCTTCCAGAGCCATTACCAGCTCAACGGTGTCAAGAGAATCTGCGCCCAGGTCTTCAACGAAGGAAGCGGAGTTCACAACTTCTTCCTGCTTAACGCCCAGCTGTTCGCCGATAATTTTCTTAACGCGTTCTTCGATAGTGCTCATACTCTTAAATTTCCTATCAAAACTCGCTTTCGCGATGGTTTTCGTAGTGTATAAAATGTTGAAAAATTTGCAACTAAATCCCGGCAGGTCTTACCACGATTTTACGTTATTTTGAGGCCATTTGCCCTAATAACGCAAATATTTTCGATCGTGATTAAACCATGTACATCCCGCCGTTGACGTGGAGGGTCTCACCAGTGATGTAACCCGCTTCGTCAGAGGCTAAAAATGCAACCGCACTGGCGATTTCTTTAGGATCGCCAAGACGACCCGCCGGAACTGCCGCCAGTGTACCCGCACGCTGCTCATCGGTCAGCGCACGCGTCATGTCCGTTTCAATAAAGCCCGGAGCAACAACGTTTACAGTAATCCCGCGGGACGCGACTTCACGCGCCAGCGATTTACTGAAACCGATCAGACCTGCTTTCGCCGCAGCGTAGTTAGCCTGACCAGCATTTCCCATGGTACCAACCACAGAACCAACAGTGATAATACGACCATGACGCTTTTTCATCATAGCGCGCATTACCGCTTTTGACAGACGGAATACAGATGACAGGTTGGTTTCGATAATATCGTTCCACTCGTCATCTTTCATTCGCATCAGAAGGTTGTCGCGCGTGATCCCGGCATTATTGACCAGAATATCCACTTCACCAAACTCTGCGCGAATATTTTCCAGAACAGATTCGATAGATGCTGGTTCGGTCACATTCAGTACCAGACCTTTACCGTTCGCACCCAGATACTCGCTGATGGCCTGCGCGCCATTCTCGCTGGTTGCTGTACCAATCACCTTCGCGCCGCGCGCAACCAGTGTTTCAGCAATTGCACGCCCGATGCCGCGGCTTGCGCCAGTCACCAGGGCGATTTTTCCTTCAAAACTCATGGTATTCCTCTTTTATTGCGAGAGTGCCGCTGACATCGCTTCCGGCTCGTTAATCGCCGAGGCTGTCAGGGTGTCAACAATACGTTTCGTCAGACCGGTGAGGACTTTCCCTGGGCCGACTTCATACAGATGCTCAACGCCCTGAGCGGCCATAAACTCAACGGTTTTGGTCCACTGTACCGGGCTGTAGAGCTGGCGAACCAGTGCGTCGCGGATAGCTTCCGGGGCGGTTTCGCATTTCACGTCGACGTTGTTCACAACGGCAATCGTCGGTGCGTTAAACGTAATTTTTTCCAGCTCAACCGCCAGTTTCTCGGCGGCTGGCTTCATTAACGCACAGTGGGACGGCACGCTGACCGGCAGCGGCAGCGCGCGTTTCGCGCCAGCAGCTTTACAGGCAGCACCGGCACGCTCAACCGCTTCTTTATGACCAGCGATAACCACCTGGCCCGGCGAGTTGAAGTTAACCGGTGAAACCACCTGCCCTTCAGCAGATTCTTCACACGCTTTTGCAATCGCAGCATCATCCAGACCGATGATAGCAGACATGCCACCTGTGCCTTCCGGCACCGCTTCCTGCATGAATTTACCGCGCAGTTCCACCAGACGTACGGCGTCAGCAAACGCGATCACACCGGAACAGACCAGCGCTGAGTATTCACCCAGACTATGGCCCGCGAGCAGCGCTGGCGCTTTACCGCCCTGCTGCTGCCAGACACGCCACAGCGCAACGGACGCTGTCAGCAGCGCTGGCTGTGTCTGCCAGGTTTTGTTCAGTTCTTCGGCCGGGCCCTGCTGGGTCAGCGCCCATAAATCATAACCCAGCGCATCAGAAGCTTCACGGAAAGTCTCTTCAATGACCGGATAGTGTGCTGCCATTTCAGACAACATCCCAACGGTTTGAGAGCCCTGACCCGGGAACACAAAAGCAAATTGCGTCATTTTTTAATCCTTATTCTAGAAACGAACCAGCGCGGAACCCCAGGTGAACCCGCCACCGAAGGCTTCAAGCAAGACCAGCTGGCCCCGTTTGATTCGCCCGTCGCGTACCGCTTCATCAAATGCGCACGGTACTGACGCCGCAGAGGTGTTGCCGTGACGATCCAGCGTCACCACAACGTTATCCATCGACATGCCCAGCTTTTTCGCGGTCGCGCTGATGATACGCAGGTTCGCCTGATGCGGCACCAGCCAGTCGAGCGCGGAGCGCTCAAGGTTATTCGCTTCCAGCGTTTCATCAACAATGTGCGCAAGCTCAGTCACCGCCACCTTGAACACCTCGTTCCCTGCCATGGTCAGGTAAATCGAGTTGTCCGGATTAACGCGATCGGCGTTAGGCAGGGTCAAAAGCTCACCGTAGCTGCCATCAGCATGCAGATGCGTAGAGATGATACCCGGCTCTTCGGACTGCCCCAGCAGCACCGCGCCCGCACCATCACCAAAAATAATGATCGTTCCGCGATCGGTTGGATCGCAGGTACGCGCCAGCACGTCAGCACCGATCACCAGCGCATATTTGACGGCTCCGGACTTCACGTACTGATCGGCAACGCTCAGCGCATAGGTAAAACCTGCGCACGCAGCGGCAACGTCAAACGCCGGGCAACCTTTAATGCCGAGCATATTCTGCACCTGGCATGCCGCGCTTGGGAAAGCATGTGTAGCAGACGTCGTGGCCACCACGATCAAACCGATCTGTTCTTTATCAATGCCCGCCATCTCGATAGCACGCTGTGCGGCTTCGTAACCCATGGTGGACACGGTTTCGTCTGGCGCGGCGATACGACGTTCACGGATACCTGTGCGCGTGACAATCCACTCGTCAGACGTATCTACCATTTTTTCCAGATCGGCGTTGGTACGCACTTGTTTTGGCAGGTAGCTGCCGGTACCTAAAATCTTCGTATACATGTACGCTCAGTCACTTTTAGCTAATACAGATTCCAGGCGAGCGGCAATCCGCTGAGGGACTTGTCGCTGCACCGCCTGCACTGCCTGTTCAATGGCGACAGAAAATGCTCGCTGATTGGCGGCGCCATGACTCTTAATCACGATGCCGCGCAATCCTAACAGACAGGCGCCATTATACTGGTCGGGGTTGAGGTGACTGAATCGCCGCGTCAGGCTCTTTTGTAACCAACGCTTCAATAAAATCAGCCACCAGGCGCTTTTTTTGCCCTCTCCCTGTGATTTCAGCAGAGAAAGAAACATCCGCACGACCCCTTCCATGGTCTTCAACGTTACGTTTCCAGTGAAGCCATCGCAGACCAGAACATCCGTTTTACCCGTCAACAACTCATTGGCTTCGAGATAACCAATATAGTTGATGGAGGGAACCTGTTTGAGCAATTCAGCTGCTTCGCGAATGCTGTCCAGGCCTTTGGTCTCTTCTTCACCAATGTTCAGTAACGCAACACGGGGAGTATTGATCCCGACCACTTCTTCTGCCAGCACCGATCCCATTACGGCAAACTGAGCCAGCATTGTACTATCACAATCGACGTTCGCGCCCAAATCAAGCACCACCGTCTTGCCCTTCTGCTGATGCGGCAACACCGTCACCAGCGCCGGGCGCTCAATACCGTCAATCGGTTTGAGCAACAATTTCGCCAGTCCCATCAGCGCGCCGGTATTACCCGCGCTGACGCAAGCCTGGGCTCGTCCTTCTTTCACCAGCTCCAGCGCTATCCGCATCGAGCTGCCGCGGCTATTGCGAATCGCCTGCGAGGGTCGGGCATCACTGGCAATAACTGACTGCGCAGGAATAATCTGCAGACGTGAACGTTGTTCAAAGTCAGCTTTTGCAAGTAATGGCGTGATTGCGTCGGGATTGCCGACTAAAAGAAGAGTGAGTTGCGAATTAGAATTCAGTGCCTGCAATGCTGCAGGCACTGTCACGGAAGGGCCAAAATCTCCCCCCATGACATCTAACGCCAGGGTTAGACGTGTCAAGGTATCGTCGCAGCCTGGTTCGGTAAGTTCCCCGTTTGCACGGGGAGCTCCTCACTAAGCCTAATCACGCTGACGCGTGATTACTTAGTGATAACCTTGCGGCCGCGGTAGAAACCGTCAGCGGTGATGTGGTGACGCAGGTGTTTCTCACCAGAAGTCTTGTCTACAGACAGGCTGGTAACTGCAGTCAGCGCGTCATGGGAACGACGCATGCCACGTTTGGAACGGGTTGGTTTATTCTGTTGTACGGCCATGGACCTTACTCCTCAATTACTTACGCTTTAAGCTGGCTAATACGGCAAATGGGTTTGGTTTTTGCGCTTCATCAGGCAGTTCCCCAAAGACCATGTCCGCCTCGGACACTTCACAGTGTTCAGAATCATGCACCGGAACGACTGGCAAGGAGAGGATGATTTCATCTTCAACCAGAGCCAGAAGATCGATTTCACCGAATTCGTTAACCTCAATCGGCTCATACGCTTCCGGGAGTGCTTCAGCCTGTTCGTCAGAACGAACCGGACTGAAACAATACGTTGTGTGAACATGCTTTACAAACGGTTTCCCGCAACGCTGACACTCGAGCGTTACCGTCACCTTTGCATCACCGGTTAACACGGCGAGGCGCTGGTTGTCGATAGCGAACGACATGGAGCATTCTACATCACTGTCCACACTGACTACGGATTCGGCAATACGCTCAGCCTGATCGGAAGTATAGATACCTTCGTAATCGAGGCGTTTTTGAGCCGTACGTACCGGATCAAGAGTCAGGGGTAATTTTACCTTTTGCATAGGGCGCGCATATTAACTTTGTAACGTCATAGAGTCAAAGAAAAAGGCAACCAGAGCTGCCTTTTGCCAATTATTCGCACACATTGCGGCCTGTAGTTTAAAATGGCTGGCATCGATACGCTATATCTGGTGATAAAAATATGCCAAATCTCGTCCTTGCTTCCACGTCTCCCTACCGCCGAATGCTGCTGGAAAAGCTCGGGATCCCGTTTGAATGCGCTGCACCAGACGTGGATGAGACGCCACAGCCGGGCGAGTCACCGCGCCATCTGGTGACGCGTCTTGCTAAGGAGAAAGCGCAGTCGCTGGCCGCACGCTATCCTTCGCATTTGATTATAGGCTCCGATCAGGTTTGCGTACTGGACGGTGAAATCACCGGCAAGCCGCATACAGAGGAAAATGCCTGCCAGCAGCTTCTGCGCGCGCGCGGTACTATCGTGACCTTCTATACGGGCCTCGCTCTCTATAACGCCGCGTCTGGCCATCTGAAAACAGAGTGTGAGCCGTTCGACGTACACTTCCGCCATCTCAGCGAGCAAGAGATTATGGATTATGTGCGTCGTGAGCGCCCGCTGGACTGCGCGGGGAGCTTTAAAAGTGAGGGGCTTGGGATTGCGCTGTTCGACAAGCTGGACGGTCGGGATCCGAACACCCTGGTGGGGTTACCGCTGATTGCCTTGTGTCAGATGTTACGGCGAGAAGAGTGTAATCCGCTGACGATGTGACCTTCGCCGGGTGGCGCTGCGCTTACCCGGCCTACAAAACCGTAGGCCCGTGCAAGCGCAGCGCCGCCGGGCAAAATCAGCCGCGCAGAACCTTCAGGCAGCGTTTCAACTGCTCATCCAGCGGCGCTTCAATACGGATGACTTCACCGGTATTTGGGTGGGTAAATTTCAGCGCTGCCGCATGCAGGAACAGACGCGATAGCCCCGTTCCCGCCAGCTGCTTATCAAACTCGCGGTCGCCATAGCGGTCATCAAACGCGATGGGGTGCCCTGCAAACTGCGTATGTACGCGGATCTGGTGGGTACGACCGGTCACCGGACTGCAGCGCACCAGCGTGGCAAACTCATAGCGCTCTTCAACCTTAAACCGCGTCTCAGACGGTTTCCCTTCCTGGCTGACGCGGACAATACGCTCGCCGCTTTGCAGAATGTTCTTCAGCAGCGGCGCCTGCACCACTTTTACATGGGACTGCCATTGGCCGCGCACCAGCGCCAGGTAGTCTTTCTGCATCCCTTTTTCACGCAGCTGTTCATGCAGGGAACGCAGCGCAGAACGTTTTTTCGCTACCAGCAGCACGCCAGAGGTGTCACGGTCGAGACGGTGCACCAGTTCAAGGAAACGCGCATCCGGGCGCAGCGCGCGGAGCCCTTCAATAACACCGAAGCTCAGGCCGCTACCGCCATGGACTGCCGTTCCTGACGGTTTATTCAGCACCAGAATGTGGTCATCTTCGTAAAGGATGACATCGCTCAGGGCCGCCACTTTCTGTAGCTTCGGTGAAACGGTCTCTTCTTCACGCTCTGCCACGCGCACCGGCGGAATACGCACTTCATCGCCCGCCTCGAGTTTGTACTCGGGCTTCACGCGTTTTTTGTTCACCCGCACTTCGCCCTTACGCAGGATGCGGTAAATCATGCTCTTTGGCACCCCTTTCAACTGGGTGCGCAAGAAGTTATCGATACGTTGCCCCGCTTCATCTTCGGCGATGGCAACCATTTTTACGGCTGGAGTCTCTGTTTTCATGGTTGGCGATTCTAAATATCGTCAGCCATTAGCGCCACTCATTTTTCTATGCTTATATTTACTTTTATCCGGCCTGCGCCCCGTTTCACGCAATCGATTTGGTGGTTATTAAACCAATCACCACCTTGAGGTGAAGAAACTGTGAGTAACCGGGTGATAATTGGTAAAAGTCATCTTGCTATAACCCGGCGAGCAGTGGAATAATGAGGTCGTTTTCCGCGTTAAATCCGGGTTTTGTAAGGATGTCGACGGAATGACCAATTTTGTCTGACCGATCATCCACGCAGCAATGGCGTAAGACGTATTGATCTTTCAGGCAGTTAGCGGGCTGCGGGTTGCAGTACTTCCCGGTATAAGGATTGTTCTCTGGAGAGTTCTACCCAGGCAATTCCCCTGATAATTGCGCTGTGTTTCCGTATGAAACACAGGCAACCGACACTCTGCGCCTCTTAAGCGAGCGACAACCGTGAGGTTGGCGACGTGAACAGACACGAGGCCATCGGTTCATACCCCGGAAAGCGTCACCTTGCCCGCAGCTTTGTCGTCAATGTAAGAATAACGAGTAAGTTACGATGAAAAGAATGTTAATCAACGCAACTCAGCAAGAAGAGTTGCGTGTCGCCCTTGTGGATGGGCAGCGCCTGTACGATCTGGATATCGAAAGTCCTGGACACGAACAGAAAAAAGCGAACATTTACAAAGGCAAAATCACCCGCATTGAACCAAGCCTTGAAGCTGCATTTGTCGATTACGGTGCTGAGCGTCATGGTTTCCTCCCTCTGAAAGAAATCGCCCGCGAATATTTCCCTGCAAACTACAACGCACATGGCCGCCCAAACATCAAAGATGTTCTGCGTGAAGGTCAGGAAGTTATCGTTCAGATTGATAAAGAAGAGCGTGGCAACAAAGGTGCCGCACTGACAACCTTTATCAGCCTGGCGGGGAGCTATCTGGTGCTGATGCCAAACAACCCGCGTGCGGGTGGTATCTCTCGCCGTATCGAAGGTGATGACCGTACCGAGCTGAAAGAAGCGCTGGCAAGCCTTGAACTGCCTGACGGCATGGGGCTTATCGTGCGTACCGCAGGCGTCGGGAAATCCGCCGAAGCGCTGCAGTGGGACCTGAGCTTCCGTCTGAAGCACTGGGAAGCCATCCAGAAAGCAGCGGAAAGCCGCCCTGCTCCGTTCCTGATCCACCAGGAAAGCAACGTGATCGTGCGTGCCTTCCGTGACTACCTGCGTCAGGACATCGGTGAGATTCTGATCGATAACCCGAAAGTGCTTGAGCTGGCGCGCCAGCACATCGCCGCGCTGGGCCGTCCGGATTTCACCAGCAAAATTAAGCTCTACACCGGTGAAATCCCGCTGTTCAGCCACTATCAGATCGAATCCCAGATTGAGTCCGCCTTCCAGCGTGAAGTGCGTCTGCCATCCGGCGGTTCTATCGTTATCGATACCACTGAAGCGCTGACCGCTATCGACATCAACTCCGCGCGTGCAACCCGCGGCGGCGACATCGAAGAGACAGCCTTCAACACCAACCTTGAAGCCGCTGATGAAATCGCCCGCCAGCTCCGCCTGCGCGACCTGGGTGGTCTGATTGTTATCGACTTCATCGACATGACCCCTGTACGTCACCAGCGTGCGGTAGAAAACCGTCTGCGCGAAGCGGTGCGTCAGGATCGTGCGCGTATTCAGATTAGCCATATCTCACGCTTTGGCCTGCTGGAGATGTCCCGTCAGCGTCTGAGCCCATCGCTGGGTGAGTCCAGCCATCACGTCTGCCCACGCTGCTCCGGCACCGGCACCGTGCGTGATAACGAGTCGCTGTCCCTCTCTATCCTGCGTCTGATTGAAGAAGAAGCGCTGAAAGAGAATACCAAAGAGGTTCACGCGATTGTGCCTGTGCCAATTGCGTCCTACCTGTTGAACGAAAAACGTGCTGCGGTCAGTGCCATTGAAGCGCGTCAGGGCGGCGTTCGCTGCATCATCGTGCCAAACGATCAGATGGAAACCCCGCACTACCACGTGCTGCGTGTCCGTAAAGGTGAAGAGACGTCAACGCTCAGCTACCTGCTGCCGAAGCTGCACGAAGAAGAGATGGCCCTGCCATCTGATGACGAGCCAGCAGAGCGTAAGCTGCCAGAGCAGCCTGCGTTAGCGACCTTCATCATGCCAGAAGCCCCACCGGAAGCCGCCCTGGAAAAACCAGCGGCCAAACCTGCGGCGCAGAAACCAGAAGCGACGGCAGCGAAAGCACAGCCAGCGCAGCCGGGTCTGCTGAGCCGCTTCTTCGGCGCGCTGAAGAAGATGTTTGCCGGCGAGGAAGTTCAGCCAGAGCAGCCGAAAGAAGAGCCAAAAGCGGCCAAGCCTGAACGTCAGCAGGACCGCCGTAAGCGTCAGAACAACCGCCGCGACCGTAATGACCGTAGCGATCGTAATGAGCGCAACGAGCGTCGTGACAACCGCTCTGACAATAACGAAGGCCGTGAGCAACGCGAAGACAACCGTCGCAACCGTCGCGAGAAACAGCAGCAGAATGTTGAAGATCGTGAAATTCGCCAGCAGGCGGGCGATGAGTCTGAGAAGAGCAAACAGCGTGACGACCAGCAGCCGCGCCGTGAACGCAACCGTCGTCGTAACGACGAGAAGCGTCAGGCACAGCAGGAAGTCAAAAACCTGAACCGCGAAGAGCCTGTTGAGCAGCAGGACGGCGAGCAGGAAGAACGTACTCAGGTCATGCCGCGCCGTAAGCAGCGCCAGCTTGCTCAGAAAGTCCGCTTCGCCTCTGAAGCAACCGGAGAGACAGCAAACGTTGCGGTTGAAACTCGCGAGAGCGCAACCGGTACGCAGCTGGCAAAAGTTGACCTGCCAGCGGTCGTTGATAACAACATTGAGCAGGATGAAAACGGTGAAAACCGTGATAACGCCGGTATGCCGCGCCGTTCACGTCGTTCCCCACGTCATCTGCGCGTCAGCGGTCAGCGCCGTCGTCGCTATCGTGACGAGCGGTACCCGACTCAGTCTCCAATGCCGCTGACCGTTGCCTGTGCTTCACCAGAAATGGCTTCCGGCAAAGTCTGGATCCGCTACCCTGTTGCTCGCCCGGAGCAGGTTGTTGAAGAACAGCCGGTAACGGAAGAGGTCATTGCACCTGTAGCAGCGGTAGAAGAGGTCGTGACTGAAACGGCAACCGTGGTTGAACCTCAGGTTGTTGAAACTGAAGCACCTCAGGCCGCGGACGTCGAAACCACGCATCCGGAAGTGATTGCCGCGCCGGTTGATGCCGCACCGCAGCTTATTGCTGAAGAAGATGTCGTGGTGGCTGAGGAAATCGCTGAAGAGGCTGAACCTGTAGCCGCGGTAGAAGAAGCCGCTGAAACCCTCGTCGAAACCACCGCTGAAGAGGTCGTTCAGGACGTTGAGATTCAGGTTGAACCGGTTGTTGAAGAGCCGAAAGCGCCAGAAGTGAAGCCTGAGCCGGTTGTTTCTGCGCCAGCCGCTGCCCACGTAGCGACAGCACCAATGACCCGCGCCCCGGCGCCGGATTACGTGCCTGAAGCGCCGCGTCACAGCGACTGGGTTCGCCCGGCCTTCAGCTTCGAAGGTAAAGGCGCAGCCGGTGGTCACAGTGCAACGCATCAGGCGACTGCACCGGCAACGCGTCCACAGTCTGTCGAATAACGACAAACGACACTGAAGTAAAAAGCCGACCCTTGGGTCGGCTTTTTTATGGCTGCTGAACAGGCTTTCTCATCCCGGTCACCTCCGGCATGACCTGCCGCATCAACTCCAGAAATCGCCGCAAGCGTGCCGGATAATAACGGGACCAGGGATAAACCAGATGTACCGGTAGCGCCGCGGGCTGCCACTCGGGCAGCAAATGCACCAGCCGCCCTTCCCGAATATCGTCCTGTACCGTCCAGCTGGATACCACGGCCACGCCAAGGCCGGTAAGTGCCGTATTGCGTGCGACATACAAGCTGTCGGTGCTGAGCCGTGGCGTAATAGCAATCCGCGCGGTGGCGGACGAGGCATCGTGAAAAAGCTCCACGTGGCGCTGGTAGAAAGAGCTGATGGCTATCCAGGGAAACTGCTGCAAATCCTCCGGCGTATTCACCGCCGGAAAGCGGGCCAGCAGTGCCGGAGAAGCCACCACCGAGCGCGGCACCTCCGCCAGCAGTACGGATACGGTTGCCGGATCGACCTCCACGCCCACCCGAATAGCACAGTCAAGGTTGTCGCCGAGGAAATCCGCCGACCGATCGTTGAGCATCCACTCAATCGAAAGCTGCGGATAGCGTTGCAAAAATTCGGTTACGGGTTTCAGAAGCTGATCCTGACCAAACGCGTGCGGTGCCCGCACCCGCAGCACGCCTACAGGCTCATCTTCCGTCTGCCCCACCTCATCCTCCAGCGCCAGCCAGCTGTCAATCACCCGACGGGCGTGCTGATAGCAGCGCTCGCCGTCATCCGTTAGCCGCGTCGTGTGGGTAGTGCGCAACAACAGGCGCACGCCCAGCATGGTTTCAAGCGACTGCAACCGTCGGCTTACCGTGGCCTGGGTTGTTGCCAGCTGCCGCGCCGCCGCTGAGAGCGAACCCGCCTCGACAATGCGGACAAACGTCCGCATTAACTCTACCCTGTCTATACGCTCAGCTCTTTTCATCGCATTTTCATTTATACGTTCAACGTATAAGCGTTTTACCACCGGGCCCGCTACCGTCGCAAGGCGTACTGATAAAAAATAGCCGCACACGATGAATGAGGAACAACTTATGAACACAACAACGACTCCCCATGCTGTAAGCCGCTGGGTGATCTTTATGCTGGCTCTGGGGGCTGGCTTCAGCGTGGCATCAATCTATTACGCGCAGCCCCTGCTGCCGCTGATGGGTGCCGACCTGCATTTGAGTATTGAAGGTATGGGCCTGGTGCCAACATTAACGCAGGCAGGCTACGCGCTTGGCATCCTGTTCCTGCTTCCTCTGGGCGATCGCCACGACCGCAGGACGTTAATTTTGATCAAAAGCGCGGCGCTGGCGCTGTTTCTTCTCGGCTGTAGCCTGACCGGGCAGATCCATTCCCTGCTGCTGGCAAGCCTGCTTATCGGCATGGCCGCCACCATGGCACAGGATATCGTCCCTGCCGCGGCCATTCTTGCGCCGGAAGGCAAACAGGGAAAAACCGTAGGTACAGTAATGACCGGGCTGCTGATGGGTATCTTATTATCCAGAACCGTGAGCGGCGTGGTGGGCGAAGCGTTTGGCTGGCGCGTCATGTACCAGCTGGCAGCGGCGAGCATTGCGTTCATCGGGGTGATGATGTGGTTTGTACTTCCCCGTTTTGCCATTCACTCCACGCTGAGCTACCCCGCGCTGATGCGCTCAATGGAACACCTGTGGCGTCGCTACCCGGCGCTGCGCCGCGCGGCGCTGGCTCAGGGTTTCCTGTCGATTGCCTTTAGCGCCTTCTGGTCAACGCTTGCGGTCATGCTGCTGGAACGCTATCACCTGGGTAGTGCCGTCGCAGGTGGTTTTGGTATTGCCGGTGCCGCGGGTGCGTTAGCTGCCCCACTGGCGGGGGATCTGGCGGACAAACTGGGGGCAGGAAAAGTCACGCAGCTTGGTGCCGTTCTTGTGACCGTCTCTTTCGCCCTGATGTTCCTGATGCCCGCGCTGGGCGTTCATGGACAGCTGATGCTGATCGCCATCTCTGCCGTCGGGTTCGACCTGGGCCTGCAGTCCAGCCTGGTCGCCCATCAGAACCTGGTGTACAGCCTTGAACCGCAGGCGCGTGGTCGTCTCAACGCCCTGCTCTTTACGGTCGTCTTTATCGGGATGGCCCTGGGGTCCGCGTTAGGCAGCAATATCTACTCGTTGGCTGGCTGGACGGGTGTGGTCGCACTGGCCACCGTCTGTGGTGTCATTGCGCTGGTCATCCGTCTGATAGAAAGCGCGCGTGTCGCCTCAGTAACGGCAGAAGTCGCATAAAAAAAATGCCCAATCCAGACGGATTGGGCAGCAAAACATGCCCAGTTTCAAGACATGTTCTAAGAGGTCAAGATGTTATTTGTTCAGCTGGAACAGAGACATGCCCTGCATATCGCTAAACGCTTTATAAGACGCCTGCAAGGCCGCCTGCTGCATGGTGTAAGAGGAAATCGCTTCGTTCCAGTCGACATCCACCAGGTCGCTCATCTGCTTGGTCTGGCCCAGCGCGCGGTCATCGCCCAGCGTATCGAGTTTTTCCAGCTCGTTCATCTTGGTGCCCACATCCGCGACGACCGTCAGGATATTGTTCTGGGAGTTTTTGATGCCGATTTGCGCATTGGCAATCACCTGGCTTTGCGCCGTTGCAGCAGCCGGATCGTTCTCAATCGGCGTCTTCAGCGACGCGATGGCAGAATCCAGGATTTTGAACATGTTCGTCTGGCCATATCCACCGCCCGGCAGCTCTTCCGCATTACTGGTAATGCTTTCGAAAATCTGCTGCCCGGTATGGCTAATGGTCATATTTCGCGCCGTATCAACCTGCTGCGTGATGGCCTCTGCGCCGCCGTTATAATCCCCGGTCGCCGCATCAAACGGTGCGCTCTCGGTTTTGTATCCCGCAAAGATAAAGCGACCATTACCATCCGTCGTGTTGGCCAGGTTCATAAGCTGATCGCGGATCCCCTGAATATCGGTCGCCAGAGAAAGGCGGTCGTCATCGCTTAATGTGCCGTTCGACGCATAAACGAGCTTCTCGCGCACGCTTGAGAGCGCGGTGTTCACCTGCGTTAACACGTTATCTTCCAGCGAGACTTTTTGCGTGGCGAAGGTACGTGCAAGCGCGAACTGGCTGTTTTGCGACTGCGATTGTGACAGAACGATGGCCTGCGACGCGGCGATAGGATCGTCCGAAGGACGGTTAACGCGCTTACCGGTGGACATCTGCTCACCGTAGCTCAGCCATCTGCTCTGGGAATCGGTGATCCCGCGCATGTTCTGCTCATACATCATCTGGGTGCTAATACGCATTATTCACCTCAACCTTAACGAATGTTGATAATTGCATCGAAGAGCGTACTGGCAGTCTGGAGAACCTGGGCGTTTGCCAGGTAATACTGCTGATAACGCTGCAAATTGCCATACTCTTCGTCGAGGTTTACCCCAGAGATGGTCTGCTGCTGCTTGATTAACTGCGTTTCCACATTCGCTTTCGTCTGGCTGCTCACCTTCAGTGACGCCGTTGAGCTACCGACTGTACTGACGAGAGAGGCATACGCATCGTTAAAGGTTTTATTCCCACCCACAACTTTCGCGTTTTGAAGATCAAGCAGTTTCTGGCCATTACGGTTATCACTTTCGCCGCCGTTCTGCACTGACGCCATCGCCAGTTTGGACTCGTCGCTGATCGCCAGATCCATGTTCATGATGACGTCGGAAACCGGCTTCACGGTAAAGCTGTCTTTGGTATTTGCCGTGCCGCTCACGTTGACGTTAAGACCATCAAACGACAGGTTGCCGCTGGCATCCGGGCTCATCGTAAAGCTGGTTTTGTCTGATGTACGAGTGATCGTCCAGTCAGTGCCGTTGAACTGCAGCTTATAGTCTGTCGCCTGGACCTGTTTGCTGTCCGTCACAGAGGCCGTAACAACCGCCGATCCGCCGTTCTTGCTGTTGGACAGCACCGCCGGAGAACCAAAGTTGAACAGCTTACCGCCCGCATCACCGTTAGCGTCAAAGCCAGCCTCATGCTGCGTGTTCATCGAATCGGCAAAGGCCAGCGCCATCTGGTTCAGGGTGTTACGAGCTTTATCCAGATCTTCCGTGCGGAAGGTCAGTAAACCGCCCAAAGAACCGGTGGTGATCATCTTTTCCGGGATCTCTACGTTCCCGGCCACGTCATCGACATAGGCTACGGTAGTACGAGCCGGATCGGCACTCGACTTCACGGCAGCCAGCTGGTTGGCTTTGCTGCCCTGTACCAGGCTGTAACCGTTGCCGAAAGAGATGTTATACGTGCCGCTATCCTGAACAGACACTTCCACGCCGACGATTTTGTTCAGCTCATTGACGAGCTGATCGCGCTGGTCAAGCAGATCGTTAGGCGATGCGCCCGCACCGACGCCGGTCAGACGGGAAATCTGATCGTTCAGGTTGGCAATCTGTTTGGCATAGTTGTTGATCTGAGAAACGCTGGTGCTAATCGCGGTATTCACCTGCGTATCCTGGTCACGAAGATACTGATCGTTGGTTTTGAACTGATTGACCAGACCGCCCGCTTTACCCAGCACCGTCTGACGCGCCGCCGGATCTTCCGCGTTGCTCACCAGCGTTTGCAGGCTTTTGAAGAAGTCCTGCAGCGTGGTGGAGAGCGAGTTGGTGGTATCGGAGAGCACATCGTCGATTTTTGACATCTGCTGATAGCGCGTCGTCAGGCCGCTGCTCTGCGTCTGCGCGGCGCGCAGCTGATTGGTGATGAAGGCGTCATACTCACGCTGGACACCGGAGACATACACCCCGTTACCCACCCAGCCACCGCCGGTCAGCGTGCTGTTAGATGCGCCCAGCACCGTGGTCTGGCGGGTATAGCCTGCCACGTTATAGCTTGAAATATTATTACTGACGGTATTGAGTGCCGACTGCGCAGCACTGAGGCCACTCATGGCGCTGTTAATCAAACTGGACATGGGGGTTCCTTTTATACGTTCAGACACGAGTCCTGATGAAGGTTATCGGCAACCTCCACCGGGACTTGAGAACTTTCAGAACAGATTTTCAATATCTGTGCTATAGGCTTTGCTGACCTTCTCGCCCATGGATTTCAGCTGCTGGATCATGCTGGTGAGCTTGCGTGCATAGTTCGGGTCGGTCGCGTAGCCCGCGTTTTGCAGCGCCTGAGCGCCCTGCTCCGCCGTTGCCGCCTGCGTCACGGCGGTATAGCGCGGATTTCGGCTCAGCAGGCCAACATAATCGGACAAGGCTTCCAGATACGAGCTGTAGACGCGGAATTTGGCTTTGACCTTCACCGCCGCACCGTTCTCGTATTCGGTGGTTGTGATCTCCGTAGTTGGCCCCTTCCAGCTGGAGGTGGCTTTCACGCCGAAGATGTTGAAGCTCGGTTCGCCGTTTTCCTTGCGGATCTGGCGCTGACCCCAGCCCGACTCCAGCGCGGCCTGCGCCAGAATCAGGTGATGCGGCACGCCGCTCTGTTCGCTGGCAAGGCGCGCAGGCAGAGAAAGCTGCGCCAGGAAGTCTTTGCTGTCACCGGAGAGCGGCTCATCGCCGCTGCCCGTGGCTTTCGGCATGGCTTTACGCACCATTTGCGTCAGAGCCTGGTTCTGATAGCTGGTCACCGTTTCCAGGTCGAACTTCATCGGCACCTGCTGCGGCTGATCCTGAGGCTGAATGCCCTGCGCGGCTTCGGTCTGCTTGACAATCATGTCAGCCAGACCGAGGCCTTTCCCGGCGGTCATCTGCTGCGCAATCTGCTGGTCATACATGCTGGTGTAGAGACGCGTTGAATCACTGCTGAACATCCCGTCTTTCGGCAGGGTTTCGCGCATGCTCTTCAGCATCATCTGTACAAACATTCCTTCCACCTGGCGGGCGACCGGGCGGATATTCGCCGCCGGGTCTTTGCCTGCTTTGGTTTTCAGTTCGTTGAGCGACTGGGCGTCCCAGGCTGCACTGGTCAACAGTTTGCTATCGGTCAGCATTAGATGATTTCCAGTTTGGCGCGCAGGCAGCCCGCGCTTTGCATGGATTGCAGAATGGACATCAGATCCATTGGCGTTGCGCCCAGGGCGTTCAGGGCGCGCACCACGCTGTTCAGGTTGGCGCTGGAGCGCACGCTCTGTAAAGACCCACCGCTCTGACGTAAATCAATCTGCGTTTGCGGAGTTACCACCGTCTGACCACCGCCAAACGGCGTGTCCGGCTGGCTGACGTTAGCGGAGCGGTTCACCGTCACCGACAGGTTCCCCTGCGCCACGGCACAGCTGTCGAGCGACACTTCCCGGTTCATCACCACCGAGCCGGTACGGGAGTTGATGATCACCTTCGCATCCTGGACCGGAACGTTCACTTCCATATTCTGGATATCGGCCAGCATGCGCACCTGATTGCTGCTGCCGGTAGAGGTACGGATCTGCACGGTGCGCGCATCGAGTGCCGTGGCATTACCGTAGCCGCGGCTGCGGTTGATGGTATCGGCAATCTGCTGCGCCATCGTGAAGTCTTCATTATTGAGCTGCAGTTTGATGGTGTTGCCCGCGCCAAACTGGGTCGGCAGTTCACGCTCAATGATCGCCCCGTTGGTAATCCGTCCGCCGTTGAGCTGGTTCACCTGCACGCTGCTTCCGCCTGCGGATGCACCCGCACCGCCGACCAGAATGTTCCCCTGCGCCAGCGCATAAACCTGGCTGTCGACGCCTTTCAGCGGGGTCATCAGCAGCGTACCGCCGCGCAGGCTTTTGGCGTTACCCATTGAGGAGACCACCACGTCAATGGTCTGTCCCTGACGCGCAAACGCCGGGTAGGACGCGGTGACCATTACTGCCGCCACGTTTTTCAGCTGCATGTTAGTTCCCGCCGGCACGGTAATGCCGAGCTGGGAAAGCATGTTGTTCAGACTTTGGGTGGTAAAGGGGGTCTGGGTCGTCTGGTCACCGGTACCGTCCAGCCCCACCACCAGGCCATAGCCAATCAGCGAGTTTTCACGCACGCCCTGTACGCTGGTGAGATCGCGAATACGGTCAGCCTGGGCAAAGGTAGCCACCAGCGCGAGCGCCACGGCGAAGATCGATTTAAACATGGGTCACCTCGCTTACATCGGCGATAAGTTAAGGAAGAAGCGCTGCAGCCAACCCATATTCTGCGCTTCATTAATGTAGCCGTTACCGACGTACTCAATGCGCGCATCCGCCACCTGGGTGGACGGAACGGTGTTGGTGCCGCTGATGGTGCGAGGGTTAACCACGCCCGAGAAGCGAATGAATTCAGTGCCCTGGTTGATGGCGATCTGTTTTTCACCCACCACGTGTAAGTTGCCGTTAACCAGTACCTGGTCAACCGTGACCGTCAGCGTGCCGCTGAAGGTGTTGCTGGCGTTCGCGCCACCTTTACCGTTAAAGGTGTTGCCGCCAGAGGCATCGACATCAGCACGCGCGTTGCCGAACAGTCCCTGCAGGTAGCGCGGGACGGTATCGAAGCCAAAATTCGTTTTGCCATCGCGGCTGGCGTTCGCCGACGAGCTCTTGCTCGCGCTGACGTTTTCCTGCAGCACAATGGTCAATGTATCGCCGACGTTACGCGGGCGGCGATCTTCAAACAGCGGCTGATAGCCGTAATTAATCGGCTGCGCGGTCTGGAAAATGGAGCCGTTGACTACTGGCGCAGGGCCAGGAACGGGTTGGGCAGTCGTCGCACCCTGGACCAAAGGTTTAGACGGGATCCAGGCACACCCGCTGAGGGTGACGGCCAGAACAGTCAGTATCGGATAACGAAACGCCGCGTTTTTTTGCATTGCCTTCATCTTCGAAAACAGGGAGCCGGCGCGGCGTTTACCGCACCGGGCTGCACCTTAGAGTTGCGTCAGTTTCTGCAGCATCTGGTCGGTCGTCGACACTGCTTTACTGTTAATTTCATACGCGCGCTGAACCTGGATCATATTCACCAGCTCTTCCGCCACGTTCACGTTGGAGGTTTCAACATAGCCCTGATACAGCAGGCCCGCGCCGTTCAGGCCCGGGGTGCTCTCATTTGGCGTACCGGAGGATTGCGTCTCGGTGTAGAGGTTCTCACCAATGCTTTCCAGACCGGTATCGTTCATGAAGGTGGTCAGGTTGAGCTGCCCAACCTGAACCGGCGCAGCCTGCCCCTGCTGGGTTACGCTGACCACACCGTCACGTCCGATGGTAATGCTCAGGGCGTTCGCCGGGATGGTAATCGCAGGCTGAACCTGGAAACCGCCCGCCGTCACCAGCTGGCCGTTCTGATCGACCTGGAACGAGCCGTCGCGAGTGTAGGCAGAAGTCCCGTCAGGCAGCTGCACCTGGAAGAAGCCCTGGCCTTTGATCGCCACGTCTTTGCTGTTGTTGGTCTGAGACAGGTTGCCCTGGCTGTGCAGACGCTCAGTCGCCACCGGACGAACACCAGTACCGATCTGCAGGCCCGATGGCAGCGTCGTCTGTTCAGAAGACTGCGCGCCCGGCTGGCGGATGGTTTGATAAAGCAAATCTTCGAAAACGGCGCGTTGACGCTTGAAACCATTGGTGCTCACGTTTGCCAGGTTGTTGGCAATCACGTCCATATTGGTTTGCTGGGCGTCCAGGCCAGTTTTCGCGATCCATAAAGAACTGATCATAAGGAATCCTGTTAGCTCATAGCCAGAAGTTGGTTAGCCTTGCCCGCGTTTTCATCGACGCTGCTGATGATCTTCATCTGCATTTCAAAACGACGGGCGCTGGCGATCATGTCGGTCATGGCTTCGACCGGCTTGACGTTACTGCCTTCCAGAACACCGGACATCACGCGGATGCTCGGATCGGCCTGTAAGGTGGCACCCCGCGTCGCCTGCGCCGCCTGGGTCAGACGGAACATACCGTCGTCGCCACGCTGCACTTCTTTGCCTTCCGCCTTAACCAGCTTCAGACGACCGACGGGCGCAACGGTATTGGCCGGGTCGCCAGGGTTGAGCGCCGAAATGGTGCCGTCCGCAGCGATAGTCAGCTCAGAGCCTTCCGGTACGGTCAGCGGACCCGCTTCCCCCATCACCGGATGCCCCTGAATCGTCAGCTGGCCCGTCGCGCTCACCTGGATGTTCCCGTTACGGGTATAGCCTTCGCTACCGTCCGCCGTTTGCACCGCCAGCCAGCCGTCCTGCTGCAGAGCCACGTCCAGCGGGCGTGAGGTGTAATCCATCTGCCCTGGCGTCATATCGGCGCCAGGGGTTGATGCCGTCACCAGCGTACGGGTCGGCAGGGAAAGCCCTTCTACCGGCACCGCGCGCAGCGCATTAAGCTGCGCGCGAAAGCCCGGCGTTGAGGCGTTTGCCAGGTTGCTGGCGGTAACGGCCTGCTGATTGAGCGTCTGACTTGCCGCGCCCATCGCGGTATATATTGCGTGATCCATTGCGCTTTCCTGTTAGCCGCTTAACGCAGGTTAACCAGCGTGTTGAGGATCTGGTCCTGGGTTTTGATGGTCTGCGCGTTCGACTGATAGTTACGCTGCGCGACGATCATGTTCACCAGCTCTTTGCTCAGATCGACGTTAGAGGCTTCCAGCGCACCGTTGGTCAGCGTGCCGAAGTTACCGCTTCCGGCAGTACCCAGCAGCGCCACGCCGGAGGACTGGGTGGCAGACCAGACGTTGTCGCCTTCCGATTTCAGACCTTCGTTGTTGGCGAAGTTTGCCAGCACGATCTGGCCCAGAACCTGGGTCTGTTCGTTGGAATAGTTACCGACCACAGTGCCGTCGTCATTGATTTGGTAGCTCACCAGGTCGCCTGGTTTAAAACCATTCTGGCTGGTCGCGACGATATTGTTCGCACCGGTGTTCTGCTGCATGGAGTTAGCAAAACTCATGGCGAAGGTCGCTGGCGTCGCACCTGGGATGGTCGCGGTAGTGATGTTGATATTTCCACCACCGGTCAGCGTACCGTTATTATCGAAGGTCAGCGTGGTGGCCAGTGCCGCCGTGCTGCCTGCGACGCTACCGTCCTGGGCATACACTTTCCAGGAGTTAGCCGGGGTCGCATCTTTGACATAAAACAGGTTCATGTTGTGCGCATTACCCTGGCTATCAAAGACGGTCACCGTACCTTTTTTGTTGTACGTGTCCGGGTTAGCCGGATCAAAGGCGGTGGTCGGCGCGGTATCGGTGGAATTCAGGTTAATCTGCTGGGAAGCCGTGGTGGTGGACTTCGCGGCCATCAACGTGGTTGGGATATTAATGACCTGTGGGTTCGCCCCGGTCTGAACCGTTGATGGCGTCCCGGCAACCGGATACCCGGTTAACTGCATCCCCTGCATGTTCACCAGGTTACGGTTTTCATCCAGCTTGAACTGGCCGTTACGGCTGTAGAACACAGAACCGTTGGAGTCGACCATACGGAAGAAACCGTTCTGGCTGATGGCAACGTCCAGACCGCGACCGGTGTTGGTGGTGGTGCCGTCGCTAAAGTCCTGAGTGATGCCCGCAACTTTCACGCCCAGGCCGACTTTGGAACCGGCAAACATGTCTGCAAAGGAAGCAGAACCGGATTTAAAACCATAGGTCGCGGAGTTGGCGATGTTGTTGCCAATGACGTCCAGGTTGGTGGCCGCAGCATTCAGGCCGCTGACCGCTTGAGAAAAGGCCATGACTTACTCCTGATAAGTGTTAAGGCTTAGATAATCTGCCGAACTTCGTCGAGTGTGGTGGAACCAGAGGTTCCCAAATCCAGTTTGTTGCCGTCGCTTCCTTTAATCACGCCCTGGACCAGCGCGAACTGCAGCGGCTGCGCCACCAGCTGGGTCGTCCCGTTGCTGGCGCTGATCGCTACTTTGTAAGCACCGTTTGGCGCTTTCGTGCCGTCGGTCAGGCTGCCATCCCACGTAAAGGTGTGAACGCCCGCCTTCAGCTCGCCGATGTCGATGGTGCGAACCACGGCGCCGGTTGAGTCGGTGATCGTCGCCGTCACTTTGTCAGCCGCCTGCTGCAGCTCAACGCCAAACGGCGTTGTGGTCGTTGTGGTGTTGCCTTCAGTAGTGCTGGTGCCTGCCAGAATCGTGGTTCCCGGGATCATCACCCCGTGGCCAATCAGGCTTGCCGCCTGCAGAGACTGGGCGCTATTAATCTGTCCAGAGACGGAACCAAGGGTGGTGTTGAGTTTCTCAATGCCGCTAACGGTGCTGATCTGCGCAAGCTGCGTGGTCAGTTCGTTGTTCTGCATCGGGTTAGTGGGATCCTGGTTCTTAAGCTGCGCCACCAGCAGCGTCAGAAAGCTGCCCTGAAGATCGGCGGCGTTACTTCCCGTCAGGGAGTTAGAACCCGTCGTACTCTTTGTGTTGTTAACACCCGAGTTCGTCGGATCATTCACATTTACGGCGATGGACATGCATGTCTCCTTTACTGGCCGAGAGTGAGTGTTTTGAGCATCATGCTCTTCACGGTATTAAGCACTTCGACGTTGGCCTGGTAGCTACGGGAAGCCGACATGGAGTTCACCATCTCACCCACCACATCCACGTTTGGCATCTTCACGTATCCGCTGGCATCCGCCAGTGGGTTACCCGGCTCATACACCAGTCTGTCCGGGGCCTGGCTCTCCACCACATCCGAGACCTTCACGCCGCCCGTCGCCGCGCCTGGCGCAGCATCGACCTGAAAGACAACCTGTTTGGCACGATAAGGCTGGCCGTCGGGTCCGGTGACGCTGTCGGCGTTCGCGAGGTTACTGGCGGCCACGTTGAGGCGCTTGGACTGTGCGGTTAACGCCGAACCGGCGATATCAAAAATATTCAGCAAGGCCATCTATCAATTCCCCCCCTGCAGGACGTTCATCATGCCTTTGATTTGTCCGCCGAGTACGGTCAGGCCCGTCTGGTATTTCAGGCTGTTGTCGGCAAACTGGGTACGCTCCCGGTCCATATCCACGGTGTTACCGTCGAGTGAGGGCTGATCGGGAATGCGATAAAGTAAATCGGTCGCTGGCGCGGTCATCGCCTGAGCAGGAATATGGCGAGAGGATGTCATGGCAAGTGCAACACCCGTTCCTTCGGCACGTCCACGCTCCATCACCTTTTTGAGTTCACTGGAAAAATCAATATCGCGCGCCTGATACCCTGGGGTATCGGCGTTAGCGATATTGGCGGCTAAAATCTCCTGCCGCTGGGCGCGTAAGTTGAGCGCTTCCTGCTGAAAACGTAACGCGGCGTCGAGTTTATCGAGCATGTCTCCTCCGCTGATGGCAAAATTTCAGTTCACAGCTTAAATCTCACCCGGTCTCCCCTATCGACGGAATAAGCGCAAAATGCGTCGCTATTTATTCCGTTGATGCAAAACCACAGCAGGTAGAATTCGTTCAACTCTGGAAACGGTGGAACTTGCGATGCAAACGTTAAAACGTGGTCTGGTGGCGGCGCTCTTGCTGTTAAGCCCTCTGGCGCAGGCTGATGGGTTACAGGATCGGCTAACGGCTTTTTTTGCTGAAAAACTGGCAGGCTTTAGCGATGACGTGACCGTTACCGTGCGCACGCCACCGAATCTGTACCCGACGTGCGACCAGCCGTCCTTCAGCGTGGTAGGGTTCACAAAGCTCTGGGGGAATGTGAACGTGCTGGCACGCTGCGCCAACGAAAAACGCTATTTACAGGTTGCCGTTCAGGCGACGGGCAATTATGTTGTCGCCGCCGTGCCCATTGCGCGCGGCAGCGTACTGCAGACAAACAGCGTGACCTTGAAGCGCGGCCGTCTGGATCAGCTGCCGCCACGCACCATGTTGGATATTAACCAGGCACAGGACGCCGTCAGCCTGCGCGACGTCGCGCCAGGCCAGCCGATACAGATCTCCATGCTGCGTCAGGCATGGCGGGTAAAAGCAGGCCAACAGGTGATGGTGGTGGCCAACGGAGATGGCTTTAGCATCAACAGTGAAGGGAAAGCGTTGAACAATGCCGCGGTGGCGCAAAACGCCCGCGTCAGAATGTCCTCAGGCCAGGTGGTGAGCGGAACCGTCGATGCTGATGGGAATATTCTGATTAACCTATAATCTTTTTAAAGATTTCGCGGCGCGTGCCGATAAATATTCCACTAATGATGATGTCAGGCGCAAACGCCGCGAACCCTCGATGAGGACAACACTATGAGCATTGATCGTACATCAGCCCTGAAGCCGGTAAGCGCTGTACAACCTCGCGAAACGAATGACGCAACGGCGCAGAAAACGCGTCTGGAGAAACCGTCAACGTCCAACAGCACCAGCGTGACCCTGAGCGACGCGCAGGCAAAACTGATGCAGCCGGGCAGCAACGATATCAATATGGAACGTGTTGAAGCGCTGAAAACGGCTATTCGTAACGGTGAGCTGAAAATGGACACCAGCAAAATCGCTGACGCCCTGATTCAGGAAGCACAGAGTTTCTTACAGAGTAACTAACCGTATGAGTCGACTGTCAGAAATACTGGATCAAATGACGGTTGTCCTGAACGACCTGAAAACGGTAATGGACGCTGAACAGCAGCATCTCTCTTCCGGTCACATCAACGGCAGCGCGCTGCAGCGTATTACTGAAGACAAAAGTTCGCTTCTGGCAACGCTGGATTATCTGGAACAACAGCGACGCGCTGAGCAAGATCCTAAGCGCAGCGCCAATGACGATATTATTGAGCGCTGGCAGACCATTACTGAAAAAACCCAGCACCTGCGCGATCTTAACCAGCATAACGGCTGGCTACTGGAAGGGCAGATTGAGCGTAATCAGCAGGCGCTTGAGGTGTTGAAACCGCATAAAGAAACCGGTCTGTACGGTGCGGATGGTCAGACGGCGACGGCGCGTATTGCAGGTGTGAAAAAGATTTCGATTTGACGCATAAGCGACTAATCATGCAGTGGGGAGCACCATGAGGTGAACTCCCCTTTTGGCGTTTATGCCGTCCGGCGGGCAAACTCTTTGACTTTGAAACCCAGCACCGCGAGCGTGGCAAAGTACGCCACCACACCAACGCACACCACGGCCATCAGGCGCATCAGACGATAAGGCATCGTGCCCAAGGACCACTCCGGCATCACGTGCATCATGCCAAGCAGCGCGGCAGACATCACCAGTACCGCAACGATCAGACGCACCAGGAAACTGCCCCACCCCGGCTGCGGCGTGAAAATATCCTGCTTGCGCAGCTGCCAGTACAGCAGCCCGGCATTCAGACAGGCCGCGAGACCAATCGATAATGACAGGCCGGCATGTTTCAGCGGACCAATAAACGCCAGGTTCATCAGCTGCGTCATAATCAGCGTCACGATGGCAATTTTTACCGGCGTTTTGATGTCCTGACGCGAGTAAAAGCCCGGCGCCAGCACTTTCACCACGATCAGCCCCATCAGTCCCACCGAGTAGGCAATCAGCGCGCGCTGGGTCATGGCGGCATCGAAGGCAGTGAATTTCCCGTACTGGAAGAGCGACACCGTCAGCGGTTTGGCCAGAATACCCAGCGCCACCGCACTTGGCAGGGCCAGCAGGAAGCAGAGACGCAGGCCCCAGTCCATCAGGCGGCAATACTCATCATGATTGCCGCTGGCAAAACTTTTCGACAGCGACGGCAGCAGGATGGTCCCCAGCGCCACGCCCAGCACCCCGGACGGAAACTCCATCAGGCGGTCGGCGTAGTACATCCAGGAAACCGAGCCGGACACCAGGAACGAGGCAAAGATGGTGTTGATAATCAGCGAGATCTGGCTGACGGAGACGCCGAGAATGGCGGGCCCCATCTGCTTGATGACGCGCATCGCCCCGGCATCTTTGAGGTTGATGCGCGGCAGCACCAGCATGCCGATTTTTTTCAGGTGCGGCAGCTGATACGCCAGCTGCAGCACGCCGCCGACGGTGACCGCCCAGGCCAGCGCCAGCACAGGCGGGTTGAAGTGCGGGGCGGCGAACAGGGCAAAGCCGATCATGCTGACGTTAAGAAACGTCGGCGCAAACGCCGGAACGGAGAAGCGGTTCCAGGTATTGAGGATCGCCCCCACCAGCGAGGCCAGCGAGATCAGCAGAATATAGGGGAAAGTAATGCGCAACAGCTGCGAGGTCAGGGCAAACTTGTCGGCCGTATCGGCAAAGCCGGGCGCGGTCACCATAATGACCCAGGGCGCGGCCAGCATCCCGAGGACGGTCACCACCGCCAGCGCCAGCGTCAGCAGGCCGGAGACATAAGACACAAAGACGCGCGTGGCGTCCTCGCCCTGCTTGCTTTTATATTCTGCCAGGATCGGGACGAATGCCTGGGAAAACGCCCCTTCCGCAAAAATACGACGCAGCAGGTTCGGTAATTTGAACGCGACGAAAAAGGCGTCCGTGGCCATCCCTGCACCAAATACCCTTGCCACAATGGCGTCGCGCGCAAAACCCAGCACGCGGGAAAACATGGTCATCGAGCTGACGGCCGCCAGCGATTTTAATAAGTTCATTAACGTGAATTTCCAGAACCATACGGATTTCCAGGACGGGCAAGCGTAAGCGCCACCCGGCAAAGCCTACAAGCGGCGCTTAGTCTACCCGGATTTCAACGAATTACTATCCGCAGATGTTACAGCGAGTTATTCACTCATGGCCTCGCGCCAGAGCCTTTCCACAATGCGCTGCGCCATGATGGCCTGCTCGCCGGACGTTTCAGGAACCGTCTGATTTTGCACGCAGGTGATGAAGTGGCGGGCGCAACCGGCAAAACCGCGCTGTTCAAGCGTGCTCTGCCAGCCAGGCGCGGGGAGCGTCACCACGCCGCTGCCCTTCTCTTCCCGCCATTCACGCATGTCGGTAATGTCGTACAACGCGCCGTCGGTGACGGCCTGGACGCATTCTCGCTGGCTGCCGGCACGACGATGCATGCTGGTCGTGATCTGCAGATGGTCAATCGCGAAATGGTGTTCTGCGTAGACCATTTCACCCTGCTCGTTCGTGAGCAGCGTGCCACTTTGCAGCTGCGCGTTGCTACCGGCGAGCCACAGCGCCGTATCCACAACGTGGAGATAATCATCCAGCAGCGTGAAGCGCAGATCGTTTGGCCCGATGCTGTCCGTGCGGTGTTTATCCATCCGCAGCGAGGCAAGCGTGCCCGACTGTGCCTTAAGCTGCTGGTAAAGGGGCGCGAAGCGGCGGTTGAAGCCGACCATCAGCGTCAGTTTTTTACGCGCCGCCAGTTCAATCAGGCGTTCCGCGTCCGGAACATTTTCCGCCAGCGGTTTATCCACGCAAACGTGAACGCCTGCATTGAGCAGCTCGCTCACGACCTGATAGTGGGTAGACGTTGAGGTATGCACAAAGACCGCATCGCACTCGCGGGCCAGATCCTGAAGCGACGCCGCATACGGCATACGCCAGGTTTCGCAGATCCTCTCGGCCTTCTCGCGCGTGGGTGACCATGCCCCTTGCAGCGTCCAGTCCGTCGCTGCCCCCAGAACCGGCAGCCAGGCTTTTTGTGCAATACCGCCCAGCCCTACTACGCCAATGCGTAATTTTTTCACCGTCAGTCTCCCAAATGTGCCAGCAGGGCATCCAGACGCTGTTTCAGCCCGGCGACCTCGTCTTCCAGCGCCGCTACGCGGGCAACCAAATCATCATCTACGGCCGTTATGTCGGTTGCGCTGGATTTAACTGAACTATCAACGTCACCGCTGAACAGGTGCATATAGCGGCTTTCACGCTTGCCCGGCTCGCGCGCCAGACGCACCACGTAAGGACCGTCTTCACGCGCGGCCAGCCCTTCGAGGGTCTGCTCGACCTCCTGCATATCGCTGAACTCATGCATGCGGGAAGCGCGCGTGCGCAGTTCTCCCGGCGTTTGCGCCCCGCGCAGCAACAGCGTGGTGATGACCGCCACTTCCGCACTGCTCAGCTTCAGGTCACCGAATTCGGAGTTACAGAAGCGCTGTTCGTATTTGGTCACGCGGTTGCCGAAGCCGCTGACGGTGCGCAGATAGTGGCGTTTGACCAGCGCATCCAGCACGTCCTGAACCTCATGCTCGCTGAGGTTCATCACCGGCTCGCGGTTGGTTTTCTGGTTGCAGGCCATGGTCACGGCGTTTACGGACAGCGGATACTGCTCCGGCGTGGTGACCTGTTTTTCGAGTAAGCACCCAATCACGCGCGCTTCTGTACCGTTTAGCTGATACTTCATCTTTTCTCCTTAACGACCTGCAGTCCAGTCCCGGGTGGTTAATGCCGTCAGAACGTGGTCGCGCCACTCTCCGTCTATCAGCAGATAGTCTTTGGCGTAACCCTCTTTCTCGAACCCTAAACGCGCCAGCAGATTTCCGCTGCGCTGGTTATGCGGCATATAGTTCGCCATAATGCGATGAATGTGCTGGGTGCGTTGCATATAGCGGATCGCTACCGTCAGCGCCTCGTACATCAGCCCCTGCCCCTGCCACTTCTGGCCGATGGAGTAGCCCAGGTAGCAGGCGTGAAACGATCCCCGCACCACGTTTGAAAAATTGGCGATCCCGATAATCTCTTTCTCTTCAGGATCCAGCAGCGCGAAATAAAACGCGCTGCCCTGCTTGTGAAATTCCGTAATCATGCTGAGGCGCGCCTGCCAGCCGGAAGGGTAACAATGGCTCTCATCCCGAACGGGTTCCCAGGGTTTTAAAAACTGGCGATTCTCGGCGTAATAATCCGCCAGACGCCAGGCATCACGCTCATGCACCAGACGAACGACCAGCCTGTCCGTTGTCAGACGCACTTTTGGCACATTGCTGCGATAGCCAAACATCGATACCACTCCTTCCCGTCACTTCAGCTTGCCCATTAGCTTTACTATACCTGCGCCTGCGCCGTCTGTGAAAACAGTGACATACCATTTTCACCTCTTTTCACATTTTTCGATGAGAACTCTCTATCAAAGCACCCTTTTGATAAAAAAATATTGTCACGTGCAGGGGTGGGAAAAAACGCGGCGACACCGCAGAATGTTAGCGTGCTCACCATCTTATTTTCCCTGGAGGGAAAATGTCCCGCGTATCACAGGCCAGGAGCCTGGGTAAATATTTCCTGCTCGTCGATAACATGCTGGTCGTGCTCGGCTTTTTTGTCGTTTTTCCGCTTATTTCGATCCGCTTTGTCGATCAGATGGGCTGGGCGGCATTAATGGTCGGCATTGCCCTGGGGCTACGCCAGTTTGTCCAGCAGGGCCTGGGCGTCTTTGGCGGGGCCATTGCCGACCGCTTTGGCGCGAAACCGATGATCGTCACCGGTATGCTGCTGCGCGCGGCAGGGTTTGCCACGATGGCGGTCGCCCAGGAGCCCTGGCTGCTCTGGTTCTCCTGTTTCCTCTCCGGCATCGGGGGCACGCTGTTCGATCCGCCCCGCACCGCGCTGGTGGTAAAGCTGATTCGCCCGCAGCACCGCGGCCGTTTCTTCTCCATTCTGATGATGCAGGACAGCGCCGGGGCGGTTATCGGCGCCCTGCTGGGAAGCTGGCTGCTGCAGTATGACTTCCGTCTGGTCTGCGCGGCTGGGGCGGTGCTCTTTATGCTGTGCGCGCTGTTTAATGGCCTGTTCCTGCCGGCGTGGAAACTGTCAACGGTGAAAGCGCCGGTTCGGGAAGGGCTGGGCCGCGTTCTGCGCGACAGACGTTTTGTCACCTATGTGTTGACCCTGACGGGATATTACATGCTGGCCGTGCAGGTCATGCTGATGCTGCCGATCATGGTTAACGACATTGCAGGTACCCCTGCGGCGGTGAAATGGATGTACGCCATCGAAGCCTGCCTGTCGTTAACGCTCCTCTATCCGATTGCCCGCTGGAGCGAGCGGCGTTTTCGCCTGGAGCATCGCCTGATGGCCGGACTGTTCCTGATGACGCTGAGCATGATGCCGATCGGCCTGGTGAACACGCTCCAGCAGCTGTTTACGTTGATTTGCACGTTCTATATTGGCTCGATCATCGCCGAGCCTGCCCGCGAAACGCTGAGCGCCTCGCTTGCGGATGCGCGTGCACGCGGCAGCTATATGGGGTTCAGCCGACTGGGGCTGGCGCTTGGCGGGGCATTAGGTTACGCCGGCGGCGGCTGGTTGTTTGATGCTGGCAAAGCGTTAAATCAACCTGAACTTCCGTGGATGATGCTGGGCGTGGTGGGCTTTATGACGCTACTCGCCCTGTGGTGGCAGTTCAGCCAGAAACGCAGCGCGAGCGGCATGCTCGAGCCTGGCGCGTAGCCTTTCCCTCGGGCGGGAGGCCTTCCCGCCCCACTTCTCAGTTTTTTCTGCTGGTTTCTGCCCATTCACGCTGACATACTGGCGTAACAGGACAGAAGCGCCGATTTTTCGTTGAGGAACACTATGAAGAAAATTGTCTTAGCCGCGGCATTGATTGTCAGCGGCCTGCTGGTTGGCTGTAACCAGCTCACGCAATACACCGTCAGTGAACAGGAAATTAATCAGGCGCTGGAAAAACATAACAATTTCTCGAAAGACATTGGCGTACCGGGTCTTGCCGATGCGCATATCGTGCTCACAAACCTCACCAGTCAAATCGGACGTGAAGAGCCAAACAAAGTCACCCTGGCCGGTGATGCGGACCTCGATATGTCCTCCCTCTTTGGCAATCAGAAAGCCAACATCAAGCTCAAGCTGAAGGCACTGCCTGTTTTCAACAAAGAGAAAGGGGCGATTTTCCTGCAGGAGATGGAAGTGGTCGACGCGAAGGTGTCTCCGGACAAGATGGCGCCGGTTTTGCAAACCCTCATGCCCTATCTGAATCAGTCGCTGCGGAATTACTTTAACCAGCAGCCCGCGTACGTCTTAAGCGAAGACAAAAGCAAGGGTGAAGCTCTGGCGAAAAAATACGCAAAAGGCATAGAGGTGAAACCGGGCGAAATTATCATTCCTTTCACCGATTAACCTGAAGGGCGCTGCGGCGCCCTTTTTTTTCACGGAAAAGTGTGCAAACGAAAACGTTTCCGCTTATGATTTGTGTCCGGCAAAAACAGCCATCCTTATGACTGATTCCTGACAAGCCGGAGCTTCCATGACTGCACAACCCCAGGTTCTTAAAATCCGCCGCCCTGACGACTGGCATATCCATCTGCGTGATGGCGATATGCTGAAAACCGTCGTGCCTTATACCAGCGAAATTTATGGCCGCGCGATTGTCATGCCTAACCTGGTGCCACCAGTCACCACCGTCGATGCCGCGATAGCCTATCGCCAGCGCATTCTCGACGCCGTTCCTGCGGGACACGATTTTACCCCGTTGATGACCTGCTATCTGACCGATTCACTGGATCCGAACGAAGTGGAGCGCGGGTTTAACGAAGGCGTCTTTACGGCAGCGAAACTCTACCCGGCGAATGCCACCACCAACTCCAGCCACGGCGTCACCAGCATTGATGCCATTATGCCGGTGCTGGAACGCATGCAGAAACTGGGTATGCCGCTGCTGGTTCACGGCGAAGTAACGCATGCCGAGATTGATATCTTCGACCGCGAAGCCCGTTTTATCGAGACCGTGATGGAGCCTTTGCGCCAGCGCCTGCCCGCGCTGAAGGTGGTCTTCGAGCATATCACCACCAAAGACGCGGCAGAGTACGTGCGTGACGGCAACGATCTTATCGCCGCCACCATTACGCCACAGCACCTGATGTTTAACCGTAACCACATGCTGGTGGGCGGGGTGCGCCCTCACCTCTACTGCCTGCCTATTCTTAAGCGCAACATCCACCAGCAGGCGCTGCGCGAGCTGGTCGCCAGCGGGTTCTCCCGCGCGTTCCTCGGTACCGATTCCGCGCCTCACGCCCGCCATCGTAAAGAGGCGAGCTGCGGCTGCGCGGGCTGCTTCAACGCCCCAACGGCGCTGGCCAGCTACGCAACCGTGTTTGAAGAGATGAACGCGCTGGAACATTTCGAAGCATTCTGCTCCCTTAACGGCCCGCGCTTCTACGGCCTGCCGGTCAACGACACCTTCATCGAACTGGAGCGTAAAGCGAGCCACGTTGAGGAGTCCATTGCCCTGACGGATGACACGCTGATCCCCTTCCTGGCGGGTGAAACCGTAAGCTGGACGGTAAAACGTTAAAAAATCAGTGCCCCTTGTTGTCAAACTGATAATATACCTGTATAAATAAACAGTATATTACACAGGGGGCATTTATGCGTATTGAAGTCACCATAGCCAAAACTACCGTTCTGCCTGCCGGCGCGCTTGATGCACTGGCAGGCGAATTATCCCGTCGTATTAACAACACCTTTCCCGACAACGCGGGTGCCGTCACGGTGCGTTACGCCGCGGCGAACAACCTCTCCGTCATTGGCGCCGCAAAAGAAGATAAAGATCGCATCAGCGAAATCCTCCAGGAAACGTGGGAAAGCGCTGACGACTGGTTCATCACGGATTAACACTGCTCCCTCATTGTGTTTTTTTGCCGGGTCGCCCCGGCTTTTTTTTGCCTCATAATCCTGTAAGTTCAAAATAATTCGGCATCTTCTTTAAAAATCGTGAACGAGATGGTGTTTTATTGTTCGAACAATCCTAAAAAGCAGAAAAATGTGTTGCCACCTGTTTATTTTTCCCTTCGGAACCCTTATTACTTGGTATACTGAAGTTGCTTTCAGAAAAACATGCATTGAACCTCAAAGCCGTTGTCTTCTAACACGCATTAAGGGGGTTATAATGGAAAAGAATAGTGAAGTCATCCAGACCCACCCACTTGTTGGCTGGGATATCAGTACCGTAGATAGCTACGATGCGCTGATGCTGCGTTTGCACTACCAGACCCCAAATCAACTCAACCGTGAAGAAGCGGAAGTTGGACAGACGCTGTGGCTAACAACAGACGTCGCCCGTCAGTTTATTTCTATTTTAGAAGCAGGTATTGCAAAAATAGAATCTGGCGACTATCAGGAAAATGAGTATAAACGGCACTAAGCTTATGCCCACTTTTCTCTCTACAGGCACCCTCGCGGTGCCTTATTTATTTCTCCCTTGTCTAACCCCGCGTTGTTAATTACTCTGCTAACAAAACATCAGTTTATGAGATGCATATGAGATACGACTTAATCATTATTGGCAGCGGCTCCGTAGGATCTGCCGCAGGCTATTACGCAACACAGGCTGGTCTGAAGGTTCTGATGATCGATAGCCATCTGCCTCCTCATGCGGAAGGCAGCCATCATGGCGATACCCGCCTCATCCGCCATGCGTACGGTGAAGGTGAACGCTACGTTCCGCTGGTGCTTCGCGCCCAGACGCTGTGGGATGAACTGGCGAAACAGACCGAAGATCGTATTTTCGAGCGTACTGGCGTCATCAACCTGGGTCCGGCACATTCTGCGTTTCTCGCTGGCGTCGAACGCAGCGCGAAAGCGTTTAATCTGGACGTTGAGAAGCTGGACGCGACGGGCATTACCGCACGCTGGCCCGAAATTACCGTCCCGGACGATTATATTGGCCTCTTTGAAGCCCACTCCGGGGTGCTCCATTGCGAAACGGCGATCAAAACCTGGATCGAGCTTGCTGCGAAGGCAGGCTGCGCGCAGCTGTTCAACTGTCCGGTAGAGGCCATCACCCATGATGATAATGGCGTCACGGTCACCACTATTGACGGCGATTATTCAGCGTCCCGCCTGCTGGTCAGCGCAGGTACCTGGGTTACCCGCCTGCTGCCCGATCTGCCGATCCAGCCGGTGCGCAAGGTCTTCTCCTGGTTCCAGTCGGATGGCCGTTACAGCGCCCAGAATAAATTCCCGGCCTTCACCGGCGAATTACCCAACGGCGACCAGTTCTACGGCTTCCCGTCAGAAAAAGACGCGCTGAAAATCGGTAAACACAACGGCGGCCAGGCGATCTCCTCCCCTGAAGAGCGTAAACCTTTCGGCGCCTTCCCACAGGATGGTTCAGAGGCCTTCTCGTTCCTGCGCACTATTCTTCCGGGCATTGGCGGCTTGCTGTATGGCGCGGCCTGTACCTACGACAATACGCCGGATGAAGACTTTATCATTGATACACTGCCGGGGCATGACAACACCCTGCTCATCACCGGACTGAGCGGCCACGGCTTTAAGTTTGCTTCCGTGCTGGGTGAAATCGCCGCGCAGTTTGCCCAGGGCATTGCGCCGCAGTTTGATCTGACGCCCTTCTCCCTCTCGCGTTTTAACGGATAATCCGCACGGGCTCCGGAGGTCACGGGGCCCGCTTCATTCACACCGCATGTTGGGGCGTTATGCGCAAGATCGTTAGCTTTCTGATGAATAATATTCGCGAGCATTTTATGCTCTATCTCTTATTGTGGGCGCTGCTGGCCATTATTGATTTTGTTTACATTGTATTTTACTGAAAACCCAGACTGACAATAATTGACATTACTTTATCTTTATTGAAACTTATAATTTCATCTTGCACGAAGAGATTGAATTAGCGTTAGCGATCCTTTTCAAAATTGCTGAAATAAATAAAATAAAAATCAATAGCCAATTATTTCAGTTGCAATATCCCGCCTTCCCGTTCATTTTTACTTTCCGGTTAATTTGAAAATGGACATTCTGATGCAATGGCGTAACTCCTCCCGGCGCTACGGAATAATATCCATAGGTTTGCACTGGATATTTGCTCTTGCCGTCTACGGTATGTTTGGACTTGGACTCTGGATGGTCACGCTCAGCTATTACGATGGCTGGTATCACCAGGCGCCGGAATTGCATAAAAGCATTGGTGTCCTGCTGATGCTGGGTCTGGTTTTCCGCGTTATCTGGCGGCACATTTCCCCACCGCCCGGCGCGCAAAAGACTCACAGCAAATTTACCCGCATCAGTGCAGTCGCCGCGCATATTGCCCTTTATGCGCTGCTGTTTGCCATCCTGATTAGCGGCTATCTCATTTCGACGGCTGACGGTAAGCCGATTAACGTTTTTGGCCTGTTCGAGGTTCCGGCAACCCTTAGCGATGCCGGCGCTCAGGCCGACACGGCGGGGGTTGTTCACCTCTGGCTCGCCTGGAGCGTGGTGATTCTGTCCGTGCTGCACGGGCTTGCCGCCCTCAAACACCATTTTATTGATAAAGACGATACGCTAAAGCGCATGCTTGGCCGCTCGTCAGTTGACTCTGGAGCATAAAATGAAAAAACACCTGCTGGGTATCGCACTGGGTTCTCTGTTATTCACCGCCGGCTCCGCCGTGGCGGCGGATTATAAAATTGATAAAGAGGGCCAGCACGCTTTCGTTAATTTCCGTATTCAGCACCTGGGATATAGCTGGCTGTACGGCACCTTTAAGGATTTTGACGGCACATTCACCTTTGACGAAAAAAATCCCGCAGCCGATAAAGTCAATGTGACCATTAATATAAACAGCGTCGACACGAACCACGCAGAGCGCGATAAACACCTGCGCAGTGGGGAATTCCTCAACGTCGCGAAATTCCCGCAGGCGACCTTCACTTCTACTGAGGTGAAGAAAGAGGGTGATAAGCTGAATATTACCGGCAACCTGACGCTTAACGGCGTAACCAAACCGGTCACGCTTGATGCGAAATTACTGGGCCAGGGTGACGATCCGTGGGGCGGTAAACGCGCAGGCTTCGAAGCGGCAGGGAAAATTCACCTGAAAGATTTTAACATCACAACGGATTTAGGCCCGGCGTCTCAGGACGTGGAGCTGATTATTTCCGTTGAAGGTGTACAGCAGAAATCATAATAACGTCGCCCGGCAGGCTTTTGCCGTGCCGGGCGTTATTATCATTCCGGGTCAGGGATACCCAGTTTGGTATTCAGACGACCGCGAGATTTATTGAAAATCTTGTTGCCGTTTTCACGTCCTGCGCGACGGCGACGCTGCTCTTCTTCCGGCAGGATGCTCTCTTCACTGCACAGCTCGCTACAGCAACCGTTAAACTTCTCGGCACAGGCCGGGCACTGAATGAACAGCAGATGACAACCGTCGTTTTTGCAGTTGGTGTGGGTATCGCACGGCGCGCCGCACTGGTGGCACTGGGCGATGACGTCATCCGAAATACGTTCACCCATACGCTCGTCAAAGACAAAGTTTTTCCCGATAAAGCGTACCGGCAACCCCTGTTCACGAGCGCGGCGAGCGTACTCAATAATGCCGCCTTCAATGTGCCAGACTTTATTGAAGCCGTTGTGCTTCATCCACGCGCTGGCTTTCTCACAGCGGATACCGCCGGTGCAGTACATAACGATCTTTTTATCTTTATGCTCCTGCATCATCTCAACCGCTTTCGGCAGCTGCTCGCGGAAGGTATCCGCCGGAATCTCCATCGCATTCTCGAAATGCCCCACTTCATACTCATAGTGGTTACGCATATCGATGAACACGGCATCCGGATCGTCCAGCATCGCATTCACTTCCGCCGCCTTCAGGTATTCACCGACGTCCGCCGGGTTAAACTCAGGATCGTCGATACCGTCCGCCACGATGCGTTCACGCACCTTCATGCGCAGCACCCAGAAGGATTTCCCGTCATCATCCAGGGCAATGTTCAGGCGTAAGCCGTTAAGGGCCGGGTCAAATTGATAAAGTACGTCGCGGAAGGCGCTGACTTTGCTTTCCGGTACGCTAATCTGCGCGTTGATGCCTTCACGGGCAAGGTAGACGCGGCCGAAGACGTTCAGCGCCGTGAACGCCTGATAAAGCGCATCTCGGGTCGCCTGCGGATCGTCGATCGTGAAGTATTTATAGAATGAGATGGTTGTGCGCGGTTCGGTTTCAGCCAACATACGCGCTTTTAACATCTCGTTCGAAACGCGGTTGTGTAACACTGGCATGGTGTACAGTCCTGGAGTCGTTAGAGAGAATGAAAAATCGGTCGGCATCATATAGCAAACAAAACCAATTTACATCCACACAATTTACGCTACATTTCACACACCCTGATTAATCAGGATTAACAATTGCTGTATTCGTGCACGCTTCGAAAGCAGATATTTTGGCTACGCCTCAAAAAATGAGACACTAGCGAAACAGGACGTTTGAACACAGGAAAGACATGACCCAGTTACCAAAATTTACTGCCGCCCTTTTGCATCCCCGCTATTGGTTGACCTGGCTTGGCATCGGCTTTTTATGGCTTCTGGTACAGCTTCCCTACCCTGTTATTTTTCGGTTGGGTAAATTTCTGGGCCGTTTCGCACAACTATTCATGAAGCGTCGCGCCAGAATCGCGTACCGCAACCTTGAGCTGTGTTTTCCGCAGATGAGCGACTCAGAGCGTCACAATATGGTCGCGAAGAACTTCGAATCCGTTGGGATGGGCCTTATGGAAACCGGCATGGCGTGGTTCTGGCCGGACAAACGCATGGCCCGCTGGAGCGAGGTAACGGGAACCGGCATGGATCCTGTACATACGCTTCAGGCCAACCAGACGGGCGTTCTGCTGATCGGCGTCCATTTTCTGACGCTGGAAATCGGGGCGCGTATGTTCGGCATGCAGGCGCCCGGCATTGGCGTTTATCGCCCTAACGATAACCCGGTCATCGATTTAATCCAGACCAATGGCCGCATGCGCTCCAACAAAAGCATGATCGACCGTAAAGATCTGAAGGGAATGATCCGTGCGCTGAAATCCGGCGAAGTGGTCTGGTATGCCCCCGACCACGACTATGGCCCACAGGCCAGCGTTTTTGTCCCCTTCTTCGCCGTTGAAGAGGCCGCCACAACCACCGGCACCTGGATGCTGGCGCGCATGTCCAAAGCCGCCATCGTACCCTTTGTTCCCCGCCGCAAGCCTGACGGTTCGGGCTACGAGTTGATGATGCTAGAACCGGAACTCGCGCCGCCGCTTGACGATGCAGAAACCACCGCGCGCTGGATGAACGGTATCGTAGAGAAATGCATCATGCTCGCACCCGAGCAGTACATGTGGTTGCACCGCCGCTTTAAAACACGGCCAAAAGGCACGCCGTCCCGCTATTGATTTTCAGGATGCGATCCCCAGGGTCGCATCCTGTTTTAGCTTTAAAAGCTCCCCCTCATTGCGGCAATCATAACCCAGGCGCATAATTAGCAGGCTTATTACTTCTTGCCTCAGGTGCTCAGCACCTCATTATGCGGATTGTTATGTCACCTTCAGATGCCCCCATAAACTGGAAGCGTAACCTCACGATTGCGTGGCTTGGCTGTTTTCTCACCGGCGCGGCGTTTAGCCTGGTCATGCCTTTTCTGCCGCTTTACGTCGAACAGCTGGGCGTGACGGGCCATAGCGCGCTCAATATGTGGTCCGGCTTGGTATTCAGCATCACGTTCCTGTTCTCCGCGATAGCCTCGCCCTTCTGGGCGGCCTTGCCGACCGCAAGGGCCGTAAAATCATGCTGCTGCGCTCGGCGCTGGGGATGGCCATTATCATGGCGCTGATGGGCGTGGCGCAGAACGTCTGGCAGTTCCTGATTTTGCGCGCGTTGCTGGGTTTGCTGGGAGGATTTATTCCCAATGCCAATGCCCTGATTGCCACGCAAATTCCTCGCCATAAGAGCGGCTGGGCGCTGGGCACACTCTCAACCGGCGGCGTAAGCGGTGCCCTGTTGGGGCCACTGGCCGGCGGACTCATGGCCGATAGCTATGGCCTGCGTCCGGTGTTCTTTATCACCGCCTGCGTGCTGTTCCTGTGCTTTGTTGTCACCCTGCTCTGTATACGGGAAAACTTCACGCCCGTTGCGAAGAAAGAGATGCTCCACGCCAGGGAGGTGCTGACCTCGCTTAAAAATCCCAGACTGGTGCTGAGCCTGTTCGTGACGACCCTGATTATTCAGGTCGCAACCGGATCGATTGCCCCTATCCTCACGCTGTACGTTCGCGATCTGGCGGGCAACGTCAGCAATATCGCGTTTATTAGCGGGCTGATTGCGTCCGTGCCCGGGGTGGCGGCGCTGCTTAGCGCGCCGAGGCTGGGGAAACTGGGGGACCGCGTCGGTCCGGAAAAAATTCTGATCTGTGCGCTGGTGATCTCCGTCCTGCTGCTGATCCCCATGTCGATGGTGCACTCTCCGTGGCAGCTGGGCTTACTTCGCTTTTTGCTTGGTGCCGCAGACGGGGCCTTGCTGCCCGCCGTACAGACCCTGCTGGTTTACAACTCCACGAACCAGATTGCCGGGCGGGTCTTCAGCTATAACCAGTCATTTCGCGACATCGGTAACGTCACCGGACCGCTTCTCGGGGCGAGCATCTCCGCCAGCTTCGGTTTTCGCGCCGTCTTTATCGTGACGGCGGGCGTGGTACTGTTTAATGCAATTTATTCGTGGTTCAGTTTATCCCGCGCGCTACGGCCAGTGGCGGAATAAGACGAACGCCTGACGCTTATTTTCGCATTCATACTTGCAGAATCGGATATTAAGCTATTCTTTCCCTGAAACCTTCTGGAAAACAGGGAGACACCAATGACCATGTACGCCACGCTGGAAGAAGCTATTGATGCCGCTCGTGAAGAGTTCCTCGCCGACAACCCCGGCGTTGAAGAAGAAGATGCTGACGTGCAACAACTTAATATCCAGAAATACGTTCTGCAGGATGGGGATATTATGTGGCAGGCCGAATTCTTTGCCGATGAAGGTGAAGAAGGGGAATGCCTGCCGGTCCTGAGCGGTGAAGGTGCGCAGGCCGTCTTTGATGGCGACTATGATGAAATCGAACTGCGGCAGGAATGGCTGGAAGAGAACACATTGCACGAGTGGGATGAGGGCGAATTTCAGCTCGAGCCACCGCTGGATACGGAAGAAGGTCAAACCGCAGCCGATGAGTGGGACGAGCGTTAATTTACGCTACTCGTAAGGGCCGTGGCTGGCATCGATCGGCAGCAGCAGCGTGTCGAAAATTAGCGAGAATGGCAGATCCAGCACGGTGAGGTAGCGCCATGCGGAGTCACGGAGATCCCATTTCACGCCCGGGTAATACTGATTCCCGTGGCCCTGCCCTGGAATGGTGCGGCTGATGATACTGCCGCAGCCGCTGAGCAGGCATGCCATCAGAACGACGATGATGATTCTCATGAGTAACCTCTAAAAAAATACCGGCGATTATGCCGGTATTTTAGTTGGCGGGAGGCGCTTCGCTTACCCGCTCTACTTAACCACTTACTTCGCCTTCAACGCCAGCGGGTTCAGCTTCAGTTCTTTATAGTAGTTTACCCACGAAGAGTATCTCTCCGGAGCGGACCATACGCGGTAGTGAAGACGCGCCATCGTAACCGGGTCGCTCAACAGGACCAGACGACGGTCACGGTTGAGTTTTTCCGGAGTCTCGTTCAGCGCCTGCTCAACGTGACGATCGCGGGCAATCTCCAGCACCTGGCTGGCGCGGTGACGCGCCGTCGCCATTGCCGTTGCCAGGGCGTTGAATGACGGGTTAAACACGGCGTGCATAAAGCCATCATCCAGGGTGCGATTGCGGTTCTGCTCGAGATAGCGATCGGTATCCACCAGCACCTGCGGCGGGGAATACTCTTCCGGGATCAGGAACAGCTTCCAGCGTTTGGTCCGCAGCCCCACCGTCGAACGGCTGGAGATCACGGAGACAAACGGCGACAGGATCAGCGAGAAGACAATCGGCGCCAGCCAGAACAGGAAGCGCAGATCCAGCCACGCCATCCCGGCCGCCCACACCAGACCCAGCAGCAGCTGAGAACCATGGCGCATAAAGGCTTCGCTCCACGGCGTGGAGTCGTCATCACGCTGCGGTGAGTTCCAGACCACTTCCCAGCCCAGGAACGCACTGACCACGAAAACGGTGTGGAACAGCATACGCACCGGTGCCAGCAGCACGGAGAACAGCACTTCCAGCAGCAGTGAAAGGGTCACGCGGAAGAAACCGCCGTACTCTTTCGAGCCTTTGCACCAGATCAGGATAATGCTGAGCAGCTTAGGCAGGAACAGCAGCACCATGGTGGAGGCAAACAGCGCAATCGCCAGCTCCGGACGCCACTGCGGCCACACCGGGAACAGCTGGCGCGGCTGCAGGAAGTATTGCGGCTCCGTCAGGGCATGGACGACCTGCAGCGCTGTGGAGAGCGCAAGGAACATAAACCACAGCGGTGCGGAGAGATAAGACATCACGCCCGTCAGGAACACCGCGCGGTGAACCGGGTGCATCCCTTTCACCAGGAACAGGCGGAAGTTCATCAGGTTACCGTGACACCAGCGGCGGTCACGCTTGAGCTCGTCCAGCAGGTTCGGCGGCAGCTCTTCGTAAGATCCCGGCAGGTCGTAGGCAATCCAGACGCCCCAGCCAGCACGACGCATCAGCGCCGCTTCCACGAAGTCATGTGACAGAATAGAACCGGCAAACGAACCCTCGCCCGGCAGCGGCGCCAGCGCACAGTGCTCAATGAACGGCTTCACGCGGATGATGGCGTTGTGACCCCAGTAGTGGGATTCACCCAGCTGCCAGAAGTGCAGACCTGCCGTGAACAGCGGCCCGTAAACACGGGTGGCGAACTGCTGACAGCGCGCATAGAGCGTGTCCATTCCCGACGCTTTTGGCGAAGACTGAATGATACCCGCGTTCGGGTTGGCTTCCATCAGACGCACCAGACCGCTCAGGCAGTCACCGCTCATGACGGAGTCAGCATCCAGCACCACCATGTAGCTGTACTGGTTACCCCAGCGACGGCAGAAGTCATCGATGTTACCGCTTTTACGCTTCACACGACGGCGGCGGCGACGGTAGAAGATCTGCCCTTCGCCCTGCACTTCTGCAATCAGCTCCATCCACGCTTTTTGCTCTGCCACGCAGATATCCGGGTTGTAACTGTCGCTCAGGATGTAAACGTCAAAATGCTCCGCGTTGCCGGTCGCCTTCACGGACTCCCAGGTGGCACGCAGGCCCGCAAACACGCGGTCAACGTCTTCGTTACAGATAGGCATAATCAGCGCGGTACGGTGCTCAGGATTGAGGGGTTCATCCCCGACCGTTGACGCCGAAATGCTGTATTTGTCACGCCCCATCAGCAGCTGCAGGAAGCCCATCAGCGCGGTCCAGAAACCGGCCGAGACCCAGCAGAAGAGAACCGCGAACAGCAGAAGGATGCCGCTCTGCAGGATATACGGCAGCAGCTGCATGAAGGAGACCCAGAGATCCTGGCCCATCATGTCCATCGGGTTGATGAACGCCCAGCCCTGATACGGCAGGATGGTTTTCATATACCAGGTCGCGACGACCGTCTGCGCCAGCGTCAACAGCAGCAGGATGTAGCGACGGATGGTCCCCACGGTACGCCATTTCTGTTCGGAAGCCTGCTCTTCTTTCGTCAGGCGTGACAGATAGCGCGGCGTCACATCACGCCCGCGCAGGCGATCCCAGAAGCGGCCCACCGGGTTGGTGCGCCACGGATCGGGGAACATTGAGGAACGCGTGGCCTTCGGCATCGCCTGAAGCTGATCGCGCCCTTCGTCGTCTTTAATCAACTGCCCTTCTGCCAGCGAGTCCGACCAGGCCTGCTCCAGACGTGCCTTTACTGACCCCAGCGGCGTGTCATCATCACGGGAAAACTGACGATGTTCGCCATCCAGCGCGGTGTGAACCGCGCGGATGTCGCTCTTAGGCAGTGCCGCTTTTTCGATATCCGTCAGCGGCATGGCATCAATATATTCAGATGTATTATTCATTGGCAGGTAGCTGATAGCTCCAGGTTTCACTCAGCGGCTGATCGTTACTGACCAGCGCAGCACGCATTTCAGTGGTCTGTTTCGGATCTTTCACTTTCACGCGCAGGGTCAGACGCCAGCCTTTGGTTACCGGGTTGTAACGCACGGTATTCTCAACGATTTCACCGTTATCACCGATGCTGGCCTGAGCGGCAACGGCGGTGTCCGGTGACAGTTTCTTCATATCCTGGCCTGTAAAGTCCACGACAAAGGCCACGGTACCGTCAGGCTGACGGATAAGATTAGACTGCTTCACATCACCCGTTGAACGGCGAGTCTGCATCACATACGCGTTATCCGGCGCATGCAGCTTATCTTCGTCGCGGCTGAAGGTGATGGTGTACTTGAAGTTCATCTCTTTACCGGCTTCCGGCAGCTGATCCGGCGTCCAGTAAGCCACGATGTTATCGTTGGTTTCGTCGTTGGTTGGAATCTCAACCAGCTCAACCTTACCTTTACCCCAGTCACCGTTTGGCGTGACCCAGGCGCTTGGACGCTGGTCATAGCGGTCGTCCAAATCTTCAAAGCGGGAGAACTGACGGCCACGCTGCAGCAGGCCAAAACCTTGCGGGTTTTCCATCGCGAAGCTGCTCACCGCCAGATGTTTCGGGTTGTTAAGCGGACGCCAGATCCACTCTCCGTTACCGGCATGAATAGACAGACCGTTGGAGTCGTGCAGTTCCGGGCGGAAGTTAGTGGCCGGAGACGGCTGGTTCGGCCCAAACAGGAACATACTGGTCAGCGGCGCAACGCCCAGCTTGCCCACTTTATCACGCAGGTAAACCTTAGACTGCACGTCAACCACGGTGTCACGACCCGGCATGATCACAAAGCGATAGGCACCGGTCGCACGCGGAGAATCCAGCAGCGCATATATAGTCAGACGTTTGTCCGTTGGTTTTGGACGTTCAATCCAGAACTCACGGAAACGTGGGAATTCTTCACCTGATGGCAGCGCGGTATCAATAGCCAGTCCGCGCGCAGAAAGCCCGTATACCTGCCCCGCGCCAATCACGCGGAAATAGCTGGCACCAAGCATGCTGACGATTTCGTCGTTTTTATCTTTGCTGTTGATCGGGTAAAGCACCTTAAAGCCAGCGAAGCCCAGGTCTTTCACCGTATCTTTGTCGTGTTGCACATTGCCAAAATTGAAGTAATCCGGGCTGTATTTAATCTTACGTACCGCTGTGGCCGTCACTTCATTGATGGCAACAGGCGTGTCGAAATACATACCCTGATGATAAAACTCAAGCTTGAACGGGGTCTTGATGTTGCTCCAGTAGGCTTTGTCGTGATTGAACTGGATCTGCTGATAGTCCGCATATTTCATATCGCGGAAAACGGAGGGCAAGTTACTTTTCGGCGCTTCGTAGCTCTTGCCAGCCATCGATTTTGCCTGTTTTGCGACATCGTCGATGTTAAAGGCCAGTGCCGATGAGGTATACAGTGATAACACCACTGCAGCACCTAACCAACGCATTTTCATCATCTGTGGTTTATGTTTCATAATAAGTAAGCACTTCCCCCTTTGTGTGCTTATATCGATCCGATCCATTTTAATGGAAACTCAGGCAATCCGACAACATTATCACTGCTTTGTTCAGCTGCTGGCTCATGGATTAAGCAAATGAAAGAACCCATTATTCACTTTGCGTGCTTATCCTGGAGACAGGGTGTCGGTCTTGGTGTAGGGTTGCTTTCGAATGTAACCATTATGAGTCTTAGGGATAAGACGAAAAGTCTGAGAATGCACAACGTTATATGAGCACAACACCAACAGAACGTGAATATTTCCTCGACTCGATCCGGGCATGGCTGATGCTATTGGGGATCCCTTTTCACATATCACTGATTTACTCCAGCCACACCTGGCATGTGAATAGCCAGATGCCCTCCTGGTGGCTGACGCTGTTTAATGACTTTATTCACGCCTTCCGTATGCAGGTGTTTTTTGTCATCTCCGGCTATTTCTCTTACATGCTGTTTCTGCGATACCCGCTTAAACGCTGGTGGAAGGTGCGCGTCGAGCGCGTGGGGATCCCCATGCTGACCGCGATTCCGCTGCTGACGCTGCCTCAGTTCATTATGCTGCAGTACGTCAAAGGCAAAGCGGAAAACTGGCCGAATCTGTCGCTGTATGAAAAGTACAACACGCTGGTCTGGGAGCTGGTGTCTCACCTGTGGTTCCTGCTGGTCCTGGTGGTGCTTACCACGGTGAGCCTGTTCATTTTCAGCCGCCTGCGTCGCCACCTGAGTTCGAGAGCTGACGCCTTTTTCGCCACCGTTACGCTGGGCAAACTGTCGGTGCTCTTCTTGCTGTTGGGTATCGCTTACGCCGCGGTGAGACGCATCCTGTTTATCGTCTATCCACCGATACTGAGCGACGGCCTGTTTAATTTTGTGGTGATGCAGTCCCTTTTCTACATTCCGTTCTTTTTAATCGGCGCGCTGGCGTTTATTTACCCGAAGCTGAAAGCGCTGTTTACTACCCCGTCACCGTGGTGTGCTGTGGGTGCGGCCATCGCGTTCGCGGCCTATCTGCTGAACCAGCGCTACGGGAGCGGTGACGCCTGGATGTACGAAACGGAAAGCGTGATCACCATGCTGCTGGGTTTATGGATGGTGAACGTAGTATTCGCGCTCGGCCACCGCCTGCTGAACTTTAAGTCCAGCCGCGTGACCTACTTCGTGAATGCGTCGCTGTTTATTTATCTGGTGCATCACCCGCTCACGCTCTTCTTCGGGGCTTACATCACCCCGCATATCGCCTCCAACACGCTGGGCTTCTTTACCGGTCTGGTGTTTGTCGTGGGGATTGCGATCGTGCTCTATGAAATCCATCTGCGGATCCCGCTTCTGCGTTTCCTCTTCTCAGGAAAACCTCAGGTAAAAGCCTCATAAACAACCGCGGCGCACTCAGTGCGCCGCGTTTGCTTCAGGTGTCCAGTTCCTGCCCGCGCTGGGTCAGCAACCGTTGATAAAGGTGGGTGGTTTCTTCATCGAAACAGACAAAGATTACTTTCTCAGGCATCGGTTTTAGCGACAGATAGCGGTAAACGGTGTCGACGGCGATCGTAGCGGCAGCCGCCTTAGGATAGCCATACACCCCCGTACTGATGGCCGGGAACGCCATTGTTTTATAGCCGTTGTCGGCAGCCAGCCGCAGACAGTTTCGGTAAGCCTCTTCCAGAATACTCGCCTCGTGCCGATCGCCACCGTGCCAGACAGGCCCTACGGCGTGGATCACCGCTTTGGCAGGCAGATCGCCCGCAAGCGTAATGACCGCATGGCCGGGAGGACATTCGCCCTGCTGTTGCCGTACGGTTTTGCAGGCTTCCAGCAGCTGCGGTCCGGCAGCCCGGTGGATAGCCCCGTCCACACCGCCTCCCCCCATCAGGGAGGGATTGGCCGCATTGACGATGACGTCGACGTGCATGGTCGTAATATCACCATGAATAACTTCAATTTGCGGTTTCATAAAGCCCCTCTGCAACCCGCCTTTTTATTAAGTGTATCGCAGGGCTGCCCGGGAGAAAAAACTATCAGAAAAAATCCTCTTCCGCACAAAGCGGAAGAGAGAACGCTATCGATACTGGATTTCGACAACCGCGAGCGTTTTTTCAGGGTTAAGGTATTTCATGCGGAGCGACACCAGATCTGAATCGGACACTTTGCCATTAAGCGCCTCTTCATAACTGACCATGCGCGTTTGCATACGATTATTATCCGGACAGGACATAGCAAACTGTCTCTGCTGCGGCGTAACTTCACAGGGGTCTGCAACAATGGCACCGCGAAAATGAATAACGCCACCGTTCACAATGGTAGCCGAATAAACCGGGAGGCTAAAAACAGAAACAATCAGGCCCAGACCCGTCACGAGTCGAGCGAAAGAGTGGTTCATTATCGGTACTCCTCAATGAAAATCGTCCTTGAGGGGTAAACGCACTTCATTATGACAAACGAAGTCTCACGTTAAGGAACATAATGACCTGATCCCTGATATCAGCATAGCTCAACGGCACAGACCCGCCACATTCGCAACACATTGATTTCATGAATGATTAAAGCGAACGTTCCGCTGGCGACCACTGCTGTGATAAATGAAGCGATTTACCGTCTGAAACGGTGACAACGATTTTTACCGTGTCTCCCGCATTAATATTTAAACTCAGGCGCATTAAATCAATCGTCTGATTAGCGGGTATAAAAAGGGTATTTTGCTGTCGGGACGAACTTTGTCCCCCCTGCCCTTCCCGAACGGAAACAATCTGAACCTGACAATCACACGGCTGCGCCAGGGTGACCTGAGGAATAATGGTGGTCATATTTTCCTGCTGCGACGTTTTGAAAGTTATCTGGCTGGAAAGCGCGGCAAGAAGAATTAAGGTATTCATGATGAACTCCCGAAAAAAAACAGGGCATCAGCCCTGTTTTTTTGTAGCACAGATTTAAGTATCAGTACTGATGAGCTGTCGCGTGGTTACCAAAACCAATCTGGGTAACGTTGACAGTAGAGTTAGAGGCAGTCTGGTCGACGAGGGCGCCGTTAAAGCCGCCGGACTGGCTAACGTTCATAACAGATTTTTTGCTGTTCCACTGATCCAGTGTTGCACTGTTGCCAAATCCTTTCTGGGTCAGGTTGATTTTACTGTCATCAGAACCCTGACCAACGTCAGCGCCGTTACCGCCACCTTTCTGGGTAATATTCAGCACGGAATTTCTGGCGTCTGTCTGCAGAGCAACCGCGGAGTTACCGCCACCGTCCTGATAAATATTCAGGGTTGAATTTGGGCCACTGTATCCGCCATGACCATGCCCATGGCCCCAGCCGCCCTGATTAATAGAACCCGCCATAGCACTACCAGAAACTACGATTGCTGCAAGCGCTGCCACTTTGAGAAATTTCATGGTAAACCCCCATCGGATTGATTAAAATCGTCGCGAATGCGCTAATGTTGAATAACGTTAATCGCCATTTGCGACTGTTTCTGCACTACAACTGCGGTTTTCTGCGTACCGTACTGCGTAATATTTGCTCTATTACCCGACCCTTTCTGGATAATTTTCGCGCTATTACCGTATCCCTCTTGCGTAATACCTGCATCATTAGCGGTACCGCTCTGATCGATCCAGGCTATATTGTAACTCCCTGATTGTTCAACTCTTGCTCTGTTGCCCGCTCCATCCTGTGAAACAATGGACAAGAGTTTTGAACCTTCCTGGCGAACCTGAGCGTCATTAAAAACACCCTGTTGACCAATAATGGCTGCCTGATTGAGTGATGAAAGACTTAATTCGTTAACCGCAAAGTTATATTCAGGATTGGCTAAATCTGAATTCGCTGCGGTTACAAATCCAGGCGCACCCAGTAATGTAAACACCATAAATAACGATGTGTATTTCATGTTGTCACCCTGGACCTGGTTATTTAATCACGCCATAACCTATAACCGTGTTACTTGTAAAAACGATGCATATTGTGTTAACGCGTCGTTACGGTGAAGAGTATGTCCGCTGAAACATTTTAAATATCTCACCCGCGCGGCTTATTTTTATTTTTCGGATCACCACAAAGTCGTAATTAACGACAAAAATCACTTTACTCAGGCCAGCTTATATTTTTTATTTGCCCTGTCCAACAATCAGGTTGTACAACGAGGCGAAGGCTGTCCACGCGTCTTCTCGCGTTGTTTAAACGTAACGGCAGAAGGACACTTTTTCACAGTCGTGACACGAAGCCCGTTTTCTTAAGCCAGACAACCGCGCATTTATGGGCTTAGAAATAATCTGTACCTCATACAGTTTTATCGTTCGCATAAAATAATAAATACACCTAATAATCAATGAGATATAAATATTTGTATGATTTTTAAAAACTGTGCATCTCTATTTAGATGTACAACTTTCTCATCATTTCTCGCTATTCATCACAAGTGATTTTCACAAATTAATATTGATTTTTACATTCGGTTACATGTTTAACACTTGCTTTAAACTTCGTAAAAGCTAGATTGAAATTAGATGTACGAAATTGGTTTTATATTTACCTCCCCGTGGAGGTTATGGTCTGATTCTACACACAGCAGTGCAACATCTGTCAGTACTTCTGGTGTCCTCTATTAAACAGGAGGACAGCTGCCAGGTGCCAAAAAAAAGTGGGGTTTCATCATGTATAATGAAGTCCATAGTTTACATGGTCATACATTACTGTTGATCACAAAACCTTCTTTGCAAGCGACAGCGTTATTACAACATTTAAAGCAATCTTTATCACTGAACGGGAAATTGCATAATATTCAACGTTCTTTTGATGATATTGCACCTGGCAGCATCATTCTGTTCGATATGATGGAAGCTGATAAAAAGCTCATCCATTACTGGCAAGATATTTTAAGCAGGAAAAACAATAATATCCGCGTGCTATTATTGAATACGCCTGATGAATATCCTTTCAGGGATATTGAAAGCTGGCCGCATATCAATGGCGTGTTCTACGTCACGGAAGAAGAAGACCGGGTAGTTGAGGGTCTGCAAGGCATATTGCGCGGAGAGTGTTATTTTTCGCAAAAGCTGGCCAGCTACCTCATCACGCACTCCGGAAATTATCGCTATAACAGCTCAGAGTCAGCACTGCTCACGCACCGTGAGAAAGAGATCCTGAATAAGTTACGCATTGGTGCTTCAAATATTGAAATCGCCCGTTCGTTATTTATCAGCGAAAATACGGTAAAGACGCACCTTTATAATCTTTTCAAGAAGATAGCTGTAAAAAACCGAACTCAGGCGGTTTCGTGGGCAAACGATAACCTCAGGCGTTAATCACATGAAGCGCACGTTGAGTTGCATCGCCGCAGCGAGTTTCCTGCTCGCTGCCGGGAATCTGAAGGCCATCGAGGTCGAAGTTCCCGGATTGTTAACAGACCACACTGTCTCATCGGTCGGGCACAGTTTTTACCGAGCCTTCAGTGACAAATGGGACAGTACTTATACCGGAAATATAACAATCAACGAGCGGCCCAGTGCACGATGGGGAAGTTGGATAACAATAACGGCCAATCAGTACGTTATTTATCAAACGTTTTTATTCCCCACTAAAATGGACTTCGATAAAAACGTAGCCCTGGCACTGGCCCAATCAGAAGACGCTATTAATCGCCTGCAAATAGATAAAGCCCTATTAAGCACCAGCGATTTAGCTAAAGACGAGTTCTAGCGAACCGATATGCGGAGGCTGTCATGCGTATTGCATATGCAGTTGTTTCGATAATGCTAATAACACCTATAAGCTGGGCCGGAAATATGACGTTTCAGTTCCGTAACCCTAACTTTGGCGGTAACCCTAACAACGGTGCCTTTCTGCTGAATGAAGCGCAGGCGCAAAACTCCTATAAGGACCCAAGCTTAAAGGATTTTAGCGTTGATACCCCATCCGCACTGGACAACTTCACTCAGGCTATCCAGTCGCAGATTTTAGGCGGGTTACTGACCAACATTAATACCGGCAAACCCGGCCGGATGGTGACCAACGATTTTATCGTTGATATCGCCAACACCGATGGACAGCTTCAGCTGAACGTGACCGATCGTAAAACCGGAAGGATCTCCACTATTCAGGTTTCCGGTCTACAAAGTAATTCAACTGACTTTTAAACAATAGCTAAATAAGGACAACGATCATGCAGCGCTTCCTGATATTTGTTGCAGTGTGCTTATTGAGCGGTTGTTTAACTGCTCCACCTAAAGAAGCTGCAAAACCAACATTAATGCCTCGGGCCCAGAGTTATCGTGATTTAACGCATTTACCTGCTCCAACGGGGAAAATATTTGTCTCCGTATACAACATTCAGGATGAAACCGGGCAATTTAAGCCTTACCCGGCAAGTAACTTCTCCACGGCCGTGCCGCAAAGCGCCACCGCGATGCTGGTTACCGCGCTCAAGGATTCGCGCTGGTTTATTCCGCTGGAACGTCAGGGTCTTCAGAACCTGTTGAATGAACGGAAAATCATTCGTGCCGCACAGGAGAATGGTACCGTCGCGGCCAATAACCGCACGCCTCTGGAATCTCTGGCGGCAGCGAACGTGATGATTGAAGGATCGATTATTGGTTACGAAAGTAACGTTAAATCGGGTGGTGCGGGCGCGCGGTACTTCGGTATCGGTGCGGATACCCAGTACCAGCTCGACCAAATCGCCGTTAACCTGCGTGTGGTCAACGTCAGTACAGGCGAAGTGCTCTCTTCGGTGAACACCAGCAAAACCATCCTGTCTTATGAAGTTCAGGCAGGGGTATTCCGCTTCATCGATTACCAGCGTTTGCTGGAGGGTGAAATTGGCTACACCTCTAACGAGCCGGTCATGATGTGTCTGATGTCGGCCATTGAAACCGGCGTGATCTTCTTAATCAACGACGGTATTGACCGCGGGCTGTGGGATCTGCAAAACAAAGCAGACGTGCAGAACCCGATACTGGTGAAATACCGCGATATGTCAGTCCCTCCGGAATCCTGACAGGAAGCGCATAAAAAAGGCGAGATGATTATCTCGCCTTTTTTTATTCGCTCACCGCCGTGATGCCTTGCGCTTTTTCCCGCCGCGACGCCAGCCAAAGACCGCTGTTTTTCATGGCATAGCCAAACAGCAATCCCAGCGCCAGAGAAGGAACGACCAGCTTCCAGTCACCCTGCCCTGCAAAGGTCGCGCACGCCCCAATAAAGGTGCCCGGCACAAACGAAAGCAGGAGATGCTTAGCCTGAATACACATCAGGAAGGCAACAACGCCCGTCATGATGTACCCCAGCATCTCCAGATGCGGCGCCAGCGCGCTGCCTTTCATGATCACCAGCGCCCAGATCACCCCGCTCATCAGCGTGCAGCCTGAGATAAAGAGCCCTTTGACGCCCCCCTGCGGGCAGGCGAAATAGGCCGTACAGCCAAGGAATCCAGCCCAGCTGAGCAATCCGAGAGACACGGCCACCCATCCCCAGAGCCCGGAGAGAATGCCCGTTGTTATTGCGATACAAAGTAATATGTTCATGGCGCGCATCTTAGCAGAAGCGCACCATGGAAATGCGATCAGAAGCACATTATGTGCAAATTGAAATGCGGCGTTGCAGAATTTATGTGATCTAAATCACTCTCCGTTCTCTTCTTCCAGCTCATCCCACATCGCCGCAATTGCGTCGCGGGTCAGCGGTGCCAGCGTTCTCCAGAATGGCGAGGCGGCGTGGGCTTCTACTTTCCCAAGGAATGTTCCGACCCACGGCAGCAGGTACGTTTCGAAAAGCGTTTCGATAGCTTCGTTCTCATCATCCCCGGCGTTATCTTCAATCCAGGAAGCGGCCAGCAGCAGCGTACCGATATGGTCCGCAGGCGTATCGCTCAGCGGCATACCGCGCGTGGAGAGGAAAGCACGGACTTCCGCTTCCGTCGCCCCTTCCTGCCAGGCAGAACGGTATGGCGAAACGCGGCACTCATCGCCGACGAACAGCGCATTGTAATCGGTCGCAATCTGCTGCATGTCGCAGCTTTTTTGCAGACGCGCCAGTAAATCATCCTGTTCCAGCGGCCAGTTCTCCGCCAGCTTACCTTCACGAATTAACGTAAAGAGCGGAACCAACAGCGGGTCTTGCGGCTGGCGATAATAGAGCGTACCCAGCACGCGGCAAAGGATGGAAAACTCGTTCATTTTTATTATTCCATTACACAATTAAAGATCGGCAAATTCGGCAATCGGCTCCATGCCGCGCGATTCGAGGAAATCGAGCATGCGGCGCGGAGTCACGTTCAGGATTTGCGCTTCCGGGAAGTTAACGTCATTGAGCACTTTCAGGCACTCGCTGAAATCACCCAGCGTAAAGGCGGTATGGGAATCCGAACCCAACGCCACCATGCCGCCCGCATCGCGTACGGCGGCGGCCACTTCGCGGCAGTTGGCTTCACTGCCCTTGCGCGAGTGAACAAAGGAGGAGTTGTTAATCTCCAGCGCCACGCGGTGCTTCGCTGCCGCCTGCGCGACAGCCTGAATATCAATCGGGTACTTCGGGTTGCCGGGGTGGCTGATAATGTGCACATTGCCGCTGGCAATGGTGGCAATCATCGCCGCGGTGTTGGTCTCTTTATCCTGAGGTGCAAAAACCGGCTCGTGGAAACCGGCGAGGATAAGATCCAGAGACGTCAGCATCGGCCCGGTGCAGTCGATCTCACCGTCGGTATTTTTGATATTCGCCTCGATGCCGCGCAGTATCCCAATGCCGTCCACCAGACGTGGCCAGATCCGCATATTCACAAAATGCCAGTAGTGCGGCGCATCCGCCATGTCCGGACCATGATCGGTGATCGCGAACAGCTTAATGCCTTTCAGCTTCGCCTGGGCGATATAATCATGGAGGTTGCTATACGCGTGGGTACTGGCGACGGTGTGCATATGCAGGTCAACGGGATACATCTCTCTCTCCTCTGCGGTTTTTCCAAAGGATAGCAGTTATCAGCGGCGAATATTAGCAAAAACCCGGCGAACGCCGGGTTTCTCTCAGTAGCCGCGCTGTCTGTCAACCTGGCCGGTGACCGCGTTACCCTTCTCCATTTCGCTGATGGTATGGGATATGTACGCCACCGCTTCTGCCGGACGCGTCACGGCGGCCACGTGCGGGGTCATCGCCACGCGCGGATGTGCCCACAGCGGGCTTTCCACCGGCAGCGGCTCACGGCTGTAGACATCCAGCATGGCGCCTTTTAGCTTTCCACTGTCCAGCGCCTTCAGCAGATCGGGCTCGACCAGATGCACCCCGCGCGCCAGGTTCATCAGGTAGCTCTGATCGGCTAACTGGTTGAGCAAGGTTTCATTGATGATCCCTACCGTTTCCGCCGTGTTGGGCAGCAGGTTGATCAGCACGCGCGTGCCGTTCAGAAAGGCCGGAAGCTCATCCGTTCCGGCAAAGCTCTCTACGCCCGGATAGTCCTTACGGCTGCGGCTCCAGCAGCGCAGCGGGAAGCCCCACGGAGCGAGAGCTTCAGCCACTTTTGAGCCCAGCACGCCCGCACCGAGGATGCCGATGGTAAAGTCTTCGCGACGGTAATCCGGCAGCGGCTCCCAGTGGGCCTGCTGTTTAAAGGCCTGATAGTCATCAAAGCGGCGGAACCAGTGCAGCACCTGGCTGACGGCATATTCCTGCATCTGCTGGCCCATGCCGGTATCTTCCAGGCGGAACAGGGGAATCGCTTCCGGCAGCATGTCAGGGTGCGCCTTCAGCTTGCTCAGAATGGAATCCACGCCCGCCCCCAGGGCAAAAACGGCCTTCAGCTTACGGCCCTGGAGCATTTCTACCGGCGGATGCCAGACCAGCGCATAGTCAGCATGTTCGTTATCTCCACGCTTCCACTCGCGAACGCGTGCGCCGGGTAAAGCTGCCGTGAGCGCCTCGATCCAGTAGGCCGTATCAAACGTGGGGTGATAGAAAAGTATATCCATAGTCATTCCTGCCTTTTATTGCGCTGATTTATTTTGCTTTTTAACGAGGTTGTCAGCATAACAAATTTATTGCGCGGCTGTGTTGCTGATAAAAAAGACGCTTTCAGCACAATTAAGAATCATGTTGCCTGAAGTTTGTCTAAACGCGCTAAATTACTGAAAAAGTGAGTTGACGGCAGTTCGGCTTTTCCTTACATTAGCGCCCGTCCCGTCAACAACGGGATGACAATATGGTGAGGTGTCCGAGTGGCTGAAGGAGCACGCCTGGAAAGTGTGTATACGGCAACGTATCGGGGGTTCGAATCCCCCCCTCACCGCCATATTTAAAGAAGAGCTCGCATGAAAATGCGGGCTTTTTTTTCGCATATTGCACGCATGCAGGGGGGATTCGAACCTTGAAACTCCCTGCGCTCTTTATGTCGGGTGGCGCTGCGCTTACCCGACCTACAAAAAGCTACTCCTCCACCATCTTCGCATACTCTTCAGTCAGAAAATCCACCAGCGTCCTGACCGACGGCAGCATGCCGCGCCGCGAAGGATAAACCGCGTGAATCACTTCCCGTCGGGGTTCCCACGCGTCCAGCACCCGTACCAGTTCCCCTGACGCAAGCTGATCCTTCACCATCAATATCGGCAACTGTACAACGCCCACGCCCGCCATCGCTGCTTCCCGCAATGCCAGCATGTCGGTGGTAATAAAGCGCGGTGCGTAGTGGATCTCCGCTTTCGCCCCTTCTGGACCACTGAGCTCCCATTTATGCACCTGTTTACCGGCCCCCATACTTAATCCAGGCCATTCACTGAGCTCGGAAGGCATTCGCGGTTTACCCATACGTTCAATCAACTGCGGACTTGCCACCAGGCAATGCCCCCTGTCAGCCAGCACCCTTAACACCAGATCGCTGTCATCAAACGGACGCGGACGCACGCGGATAGCCACATCAATACCTTCGCCAACAAGATCGACCCGACGATTGGTGGCCTCAAGCTGGAGATTAATCCCGGGGTAGCGCGCCATAAACCGCGCCAGCATCGGTCCCACGTGGACGTGCAGTAACGTGACGGGACAGGTGATCCTGACGACGCCGCGCGGCTCAGCCTGCAGCGCAGCAACGGCCTCCTCTGCCGCTTCTGCTTCTATCAGCATTGCCTTACAGTGCTGATAGAAAGTGTGCCCCACTTCCGTCACCGTAAACTGCCGCGTCGTGCGCTGTATCAACCGTACGCCAAGCCGCTCCTCCAGCTGCGCGATCCTGCGGCTCAGTTTGGACTTGGGTTGGTCAAGCGCCCTTCCCGCCGCCGCAAACCCCCCGTACTCCACTACCTTCACAAACCAGACGAAGTCATTGAGATCCTGCATAAATCCTCATCGTTCTATTTTCAGAACAGTGAATGCCATTTTAACTATCTACCGGGATATTAACCCTGAATATAAGCTAATTACATCAACAGAACATCAGGAGTTAATCATGAAAAACATCACTGGCGTTTATACCGCTCCTCGTCAGCACTGGGTGGGCGACGGTTTCCCGGTCCGTTCAATGTTCTCCTATCAGACGCACGGCGAGCCGCTCAGCCCGTTCCTGCTGCTGGACTACGCGGGCCCATACACCTTTCCGGCAGACGGTGCGAAACGCGGCGTAGGCCAACACCTTCACCGGGGTTTTGAAACGGTCACTCTCGTCTATTCCGGTGAAGTGGAGCATCGCGACTCCACGGGGAAAGGCGGCGTCATTGGGCCCGGCGACGTGCAGTGGATGACCGCCGGCGCAGGCATTTTGCACGAGGAGTTCCACTCCAGCGCGTTCTCACAGAAAGGCGGAGAACTCAAAATGATGCAGCTTTGGGTCAACCTGCCGGCGAAAGACAAGATGGCCGCACCGGGCTACCAGAGCATTACGAAAGCCGACATCCCGGTAGTGACGCTGCCTGACGACGGTGGAACGCTGCGGGTTATTGCCGGTCGCTACGACACGGTGACCGGCCCGGCGCACACCTTCTCGCCGCTCAACGTCTGGGACTTCGCGCTGAACCAGGGAAGCCATCTTACGCTCGCTCAGCCGGAAGGCTGGAGCACGGCGCTGGTCGTGCTTGAAGGCAGCATCACGGTAAACGGTACCGCTCAGGCGGGTGAAGCCCAGCTGGTCGTGTTAAGTCAGGAAGGCGACAAACTGCACCTGGAAGCGAACAGCGATGCAAAAGTGCTGCTGATGGCCGGCGAGCCGCTGAATGAACCGATCGTGGGCTACGGCCCGTTTGTGATGAACAGTAAAGCCGAAATCAACGAAGCCATTCGTGATTTCAATTCCGGCCGCTTCGGCCAGCTCTGAACGTAATAAAGGAGAAGAACATGTCTACACCTGCGAACTTTAATGGAACCCGTCCGGTCATCGATGTGAACGATGCTGTGATGCTCCTTATCGATCACCAGAGCGGTCTGTTCCAGACCGTTGGTGATATGCCAATGCCGGAACTGCGTGCCCGTGCGGCAGCGCTGGCAAAAATCGCTACCCTGGCGAAGATCCCGGTGATCACCACCGCGTCCGTCCCGCAAGGGCCGAACGGACCGCTTATCCCGGAGATCCACGCCAACGCGCCGCATGCGCAATATGTTGCCCGCAAAGGCGAGATCAACGCCTGGGATAACCCGGAATTCGTGGCGGCGGTAAAAGCCACCGGGCGTAAGACGTTGATCATTGCGGGTACCATTACCAGCGTCTGCATGGCCTTCCCGTCGATCAGCGCGGTTGCGGACGGGTATAAGGTGTTTGCGGTGATTGATGCCTCCGGCACCTACAGCAAAATGGCGCAGGAGATCACGCTGGCGCGCGTTGTACAGGCCGGTGTGGTCCCGATGGATACGGCGGCGGTGGCCTCTGAGATCCAGCGTACCTGGAACCGTGAAGATGCGGCGGAGTGGGCGGAAGTGTACACCCACATCTTCCCGGCTTATCAGCTGCTGATCGAAAGCTACAGCAAAGCGCAGGAAGTGGTTAAAAACAGCGAAGTGCTCGATTCACAGCGTTAATCCCCTGCTCCGCGGCGTAAAAACCGTGGAGCTGATTATTGCTTAACCGAACAGGCACTAAAGCTGAAAATCTGCTTGACCGTGTCAGCGCAACTCCCTATAGTAGCGCCCCGTTGCCCCCCACGCGGTCAGGCAGCAAAACAATATGGTGAGGTGTCCGAGTGGCTGAAGGAGCACGCCTGGAAAGTGTGTATACGGCAACGTATCGGGGGTTCGAATCCCCCCCTCACCGCCATATTCGAGATGAGAGCTCGTACGAAAGTACGGGCTTTTTTCTTTTATATTCTCCGAAAGGGGGGATTCAAACCTTGAAACTCCCTGCGCTCTTTATGCCTGGTGGCGCTGCGCTTACCATGCCTACGGGTATTGTAGGTCGGGTAAGCGCAGCGCCACCCGACAACATGCCTGCACATAAAACAAAGCCCGGTTTCCCGGGCCTTGAACGCAACTGCACACTCAGTAATACGCTTGCAGCGTGCGCTGGCAGAGCGCCGAGCGCACGCAGTCATCTTTGGTGAAGCGTACCACCCCAATCATCTCATCTTCCTCAAAACGTGACATGGCGTCGCTCAGTCCGGATTTCACGCCGGACGGCAGGTCACACTGGGTAATATCGCCGTTAACGATAACCGTCACGTTCTCCCCGAGGCGCGTTAAAAACATCTTCATTTGCGCAGCGGTCACGTTCTGAGCCTCGTCAAGAATGACGACCGCATTTTCAAATGTACGTCCGCGCATATAGGCGAACGGCGCGATTTCCACCTTGCCAATCTCTGGCCGCAGGCAGTACTGCATGAAAGATGCACCCAGCCGCTTCACCAGCACGTCATAGACGGGCCTGAAGTACGGGGCAAACTTCTCCGAAATGTCACCGGGCAAGAAGCCGAGATCTTCATCAGCCTGCAGTACCGGACGGGTAACAATGATTCTTTCCACGTCCTTATGGATCAGCGCTTCCGCCGCTTTGGCTGCACTGATCCAGGTTTTCCCGCATCCGGCTTCACCGGTTGCAAAGATGAGCTGTTTACTCTCGATAGCATTCAGGTAGTGCGCCTGAGCCTCATTGCGCGCCACAATTGGAGAATTATCACGGCTGTCACGGGCCATGCCAATTGCTTCTACGCCACTCATCTGCACAAGCGAGGTGACCGATTCTTCTTCACGCTGTTTATGGCTACGTGAATCCCGTCTCAGCACACGTTTTGCTTCGCGACGAGCTTTGATCACTGCTTTTTGTCTTCCCATGGATAGCACCTTGAGTTGTTGGTATTCATCACACGCGCCAGCATCGGCACGATTATGCGCACGAACATCAGAGGGTTGGCTTCCTTGTAAGCCATTGCTTGCACTATCGGATGACGATACGGAACAGCTACGCGCACCGTTCTGCACGTCGGTCGAATCAGATTCTTGAGGGAGGGGGGAAAATTTAGTGGTGAGGAAATCGCTGCCGGAGTCTGAGCCTCCGCGCCGGGTGCTGCGGTTGTTATGTTTACCTTGTCCAGTACAGGACGCAACCATTCGCGATCTCCATAGTGATTCAGCATCACTGCCGGGAACTACCGCTGTCTTATCTTAAGTACATCAGGAGTTATCATAAATGCAACATTTATTTTACCTGAATGCAACTTTTAGGACTGTCCCTACAGTTGAAATCAGTCTCATATAGAAATATTACAGAAATATAACAGCAGGATAGTCATATGAAAAAATAATGTCCCCGCGAACGGTTGCGGGGACAATTATCAGGCTTCAATAAGACCCTGCGCGAGATACGCGTTGCTGTCGCGCACGCCTGGCAGGGCAAAGAAATAGCCGCCGCCGATAGGTTTAATGTACTCTTCCAGCGCTTCGCCGTTTAAGCGCTTCTGTACCGTCAGGAACCCCTTCTCGAGATCGTGCTGATAGCAGACGAACAGCAGCCCCATATCGAGCTGACCGGAATTGGTCACGCCGAGCGAGTAGCTGTATCCCCGACGCATCATCAGACTGGACTGCGTCTCTTTGGTACGCGGATTGGCCAGACGAATATGGCTGTCCAGCGCAATCACGTCGCCATTCGGATCGCGGGCGTAGTCAGGCACATCATGCTCGTTCTTCATGCCGAGCGGCGCCCCGCTTTGCTTATCGCGACCGAAGATCGTCTGCTGCTCTTTGAGCGGCGTGCGGTCCCAGAACTCCACGTGGAACTGAATAATGCGCACCGCCTGATAGCTACCGCCGACCGCCCATGCCGGTTCGCCCTGATCGGCAGTGACCCACACCACCTCCTTCATGAGCGCGCTATCATGGCTGTCCGGGTTGGCCGTGCCGTCCTTGAAGCCCAGCAGGTTCACCGGTGTCTCTTTCCCTTTGCTGCGGGCGGCGTGGTCAGAGATAAACCCTTCCCGCTTCCAGCGCACGCTCAGCAGATCCGGCGTGTGCTTAATGATGTCGCGCAGGGCGTGGATTACCGTGTCCTGCGTATTGGCGCAAATCTGCAGAAGCAGATCGCCGTGGCAGAGGGCGGCGTCCAGGGAATCATTCGGGAAACGCGTCATTTTTTGCAGCGCCTTCGGCTTCTGTTTTGCCAGCCCGTAGCGCGCGTCAAACAGCGATTCACCCAGCGAAACGGTAATGGTCAGGTTATCCGGGGCGATGAAAGGCCCCAGAATGCCGGAGTCCATTGGCGGCAGACGCGGGTTCGGCGTCTCGGGCGCCGGTCCACCGGCGGTAAGAAACGCGATGCGCGTCGTCAGCAGGCGGAACAGGCGTTCCAGATCGGCTTTATCGCTGGCCAGCGAATCAAAGGCCACCAGCATCATCGACGCCTGCTGCGGCGTAAGAATGCCCGCCTGATGCTCGCCATAAAACGGCTGCGTCTCCATGCGGGCGTTGGGTGACAGCGTGCCGGGCGCGCTTTGCGGTTTCGCCGCGTGCGCCACCGGACACCCGCCACCCAGAGCAAGCGCGCCCCCGAGCGCCCCCACCCCTTTTAACAACCGACGACGGGAAGGCTCAGCCACGTCGTTCTCGTTATGCTTATTCATCGTGCTTAGTCCAGACCCAGTACGCCACGCAGCAGGGAGAGATCTTCCGCCAGGGCGGTAATCGGGCCTTTCAGCGCGTTACGGTCGGCATCGGTCAGCTTATCGTAGGTCTCAAACCCGTCTTTGGTGCGGTACTTCGCCAGGATGGTGTCGACTTTTTTGAAGTTGGCATCCACCTTGGCCAGCAGCTCGCCGTTCTCTTTCTGCAGCTGAGGACGCAGCAGGTTAACAATTTTCTGCGCGCCGTCGACGTTTGCCTGGAAGTCCCACAGGTCGGTATGGCTGTAGCGATCTTCTTCGCCGCTGATTTTGCTCGCGGCCACTTCTTCAATCAGACCGGCCGCGCCGCCCACCACTTTAGACGGCGGGAAGGCCAGCTCGCTGATGCGCTTTTGCAGCTCCAGCACGTCGCTGTTCAGCTGCTCAGCGTATTTCTCCATCCCTTTGGTGGTGTTGTCGCCAAACAGGGCTTTCTCCAGACGGTGGAAACCGGTGAATTTCGGATCGGCGGCCTTCTGCTCGAAATCATCTTCACGGGCATCGATGCTGCCATCAAGGTCAGAGAACAGCTCGGCGATCGGCTCGATGCGCTCGTAGTGCTGACGGGTTGGCGCATAGAGGGATTTCGCTTTTTCGATATCCCCGGCCTTCACCGCATCGGTAAAGGCTTTGGTTGCCGTCGCCAGCTCCGCCGTCTCTTTCGTGACGTACGCCTTATACGCGGTAATTGCATCGCCCAGGCTCAGCACCGCAGCGCCTTTCGCCGCATCGGCCGTCGCTTCACCTTTGACGATGAGCTTCCCTTTCGGGTTGGTCAGCAGGCCGCAGGTCATCTCATACTCGCCCGGCTGCAGGTTGGCGGTCATCTTCTGGCTAAAGCCAGGGGCGATATTTTCACGCTCTTCCACCACCAGAACCCCTTTCAGGATCTCCCACTCCAGCGCCTTCTGGCTGTGGTTCTGAATAATAAACTGGGTTTTACCGCTGTTCACCGTGAGGGTCATCGGCTCACACTGCTTGTCGTTGACGGTGACCTTAACCTGTGGAACATCCGCGCCCCAGGCGGAGAAAGCAGAAGCGAACAGCGCGGCAATGCCTGCGCATAACGCACTACGACGGAACTGAATTGCCATGACTCTTCCCTTTAAAAGTATGTTGTCACTAAATCAAAAATTACGGCGCAACGCGCGACGCCTGCGTGCCGGTACGCGGCGGCATTGCGAACAGCACCAGCGCCGGAACCAGATAAATGAAGTACATCGCCACCTCGCTGACGCTCGGCGTTTCCTGATAGCCGAAGATACCTTCGAGCAGGGTTCCGGTCAGAGAGTGCGTGGAGAGAACGTTGCTGAGGTCAAACGCCACGTCCTGGAAATGGTTCCACAGGCCCGCTTCATGGAAGGCGCGAATCGCCCCAGCCGCCAGACCCGCCGCCACCAGCAGAATAAACAGGCTGGTCCACTTGAAGAAGGCGCCCAGGTTCAGGCGGATACCGCCCCAGTACAGCAGGAAGCCGAGCACCACGGCCGTGGCGAGGCCCAGCACGGCCCCCAGCGGCGGCCAGATCCCCACATCCTGCTGAAACGCTGCCAGCAGGAAGAAAACAGACTCCAGCCCTTCACGCGCGACGGCGAAAAAGACCATCATAATGAGCGCCCAGCCGTGGTTGTTCCCCTTCTGCAGCGCGTTATCCACCGCCTGCTCCAGCTGCACCTTCACGTTACGCGAGACTTTACGCATCCAGAACACCATCCAGGTGAGGATCACCACCGCAATCACGGCGACGATACCTTCAAACAGCTCCTGCTCTTTCTGCGGGAACTCGCCGGTGGTTTCGTTAATGAGAATGCCCAGGCCCAGGCAGAGCGCCGCGGCAAGGAATACGCCGACCCACATGACGCCAATCCAGCGCCCGCGCTGGGTTCGCTTCAGATAACTGGCGATGAGGCTCACGATAAGGGCGGCTTCGAGCCCTTCACGTAACATAATGAGAAATGGAACAAACATGCCGACACCTTAAATGTTTATCGCGGTCAACTGATGCAAAGAAAGGTAAATTCTTGTGATAGTGATTATCATTACGACGGAAAGAAAAACAAGCGAAATGTGCGGTGTTTTGATGACGAGTTGTAAACGCAAAGCCTGATAATAGTGACGTACGTAACGTTCAGGTTTATAAGTTATAACGAAAATGCCCATTTACGCTGATTCAGGGCTGTGGCTAAATATCCGCCTCACAACCTAACTGAAAATAAACCATGTTTAAAATTGTCCATTTCCTGCTGGCGCTGGTGATTATTCTTGCGCTCGCCTGGCTTACGAGTTTTGACCGCCGGAAAATTCGGGTTCGTTTTGTTTTACAGCTGATTGTTATTGAAATTGCGCTGGCGTTCTTTTTCCTGCACGCCGAAAGCGGGTTATTCCTGATTAAATACGTCTCAGGATTTTTTGAGTCACTGCTCAAATTTGCTGGCGAAGGCACCAATTTCGTCTTTGGCGGTATGGGTGAAAAAGGGCTGGCGTTCATTTTCCTCGGCGTGCTTTGTCCGATTATTTTTATTTCCGCACTGATCGGTATTCTTCAGCACTGGCGGATCCTGCCAATTTTTATTCGGGTAATCGGTACGCTGCTGTCAAAACTGAACGGTATGGGCAAGCTGGAATCCTTTAACGCGGTGAGCTCGCTGATCCTCGGCCAGTCGGAAAACTTCATTGCCTACAAAGGCGTGCTGGGCGATCTCTCCTCGCGTCGTCTGTTCACCATGGCGGCCACGGCCATGTCGACGGTCTCCCTGTCGATTGTCGGGGCGTATATGACCATGCTCGACGCCAAATATGTCGTCGCGGCGCTGATTCTCAACATGTTCAGCACCTTTATTATCCTCTCAGTCATCAACCCGGCGCGCCCGGAAGCGGAACCGGATGTTAAGCTCGAAAAACTGCATGAATCCCAGAGCTTCTTCGAGATGCTCGGCGAGTATATTCTGGCCGGTTTTAAAGTGGCGATGATTATTCTGGCGATGCTGATCGGTTTTATCGCGCTTATTAGCGCCGTTAATGCCCTCTTCTCCAGCGTATTTGGCATGAGCTTCCAGCAGATCCTGGGCTATGTATTTTATCCCCTGGCGTGGCTGGTAGGGATTCCGCTGAGCGATGCCTTAAACGCGGGCAGCATTATGGCAACCAAGCTGGTGGCGAATGAATTTGTGGCGATGATTGAGCTGCAGAAAATAGCCCACCAGATGTCCCCGCGCGGGCTGGGGATTTTATCCGTCTTCCTCGTCTCGTTCGCGAACTTTGCCTCTATCGGCATCGTGGCCGGGGCGATTAAGGGCCTGAACGAGCAGCAGGGTAACGTGGTATCGCGTTTCGGGCTGCGTCTGGTGTACGGCGCGACGCTGGTGAGTTTGCTGTCGGCGAGCTTTGCGGGGTTGGTGCTCTGATGCAATGCCGGGTGGCGCGCAGCGATCCCGGCCTACAAAACAACAACGGCGGGAATTCCCGCCGTTTTCATTAAAATTGCACGCACACCGGCTGATCGACACGCATCACCGACTCCTGCGCGAAGCGGGACTTATAAATCCCGCGTAACGCTTCGATGTTCTTCTCGCTCTGCGCATCTTTACCGTGGATCAGCATCAGCGCCTTGCTCGGCTCGCGCGCCACTTTTCCGTCGTTCCCCAGCCACTGCCCGCGGGCATCAAACACCGTTAAGCCATCGCGAAAGCGCGGCGTCACGTCCTGGTCAACAAACTGCTGCCACTCGTTGTTGGTAATCTGCGCCCCGGCAGGACGGTTTAAGCCGAAATAGAGCGTGGTTTGCTGCATCTGGCTATCCGCTTTGCAGGTCTCCACCGCCGCGTGTTGCGATGGCGCGTTGCAGCCCGCCAGCATCAATAATGCCGCCGCCATTAACCCTGTTTTGATTGTCATGCTTCGCTATCCTCATTGTTATAAGCACATGGATATCACAGGAAAAGACGGGTTTTGGCAAGAAAAAAGCCGGGTGCGCTTGCGCTTACCCGGCCTACGGTTTTCCGTGGGAAAAATTATTCCGGCTGCAGCTTAGACGGCGGCGCGGAGTGGTAATGCGCGTCGGCTTCCGCAAAGCGTTTCTGCATGGAGGCAGACGGTGCTTTACCCAGCAGGCTGAAGACCACGATACCGATGCTGCCGAAGATGAAGCCAGGAATGATTTCGTACAGGCCCAGCCAGGCGAACTGTTTCCAGACGATAACGGTCACCGCACCGATAATCATCCCCGCCAGCGCGCCGTTACGGGTCATACGGGACCACATGACGGAGAACAAGACGACCGGACCAAACGCCGCACCGAAGCCCGCCCACGCGTAGCTCACGAGACCCAGCACGCGGTTTTCCGGGTTGGCCGCCAGCGCAATCGCCACCAGCGCCACCAGCAGCACCATAAAGCGCCCTACCCACACCAGCTCTTTCTGGCTCGCGTTTTTACGCAGGAAGGCCTTATAGAGGTCTTCGGTGATTGCACTGGAGCAGACCAGCAGCTGACAGCTCAGGGTGGACATCACCGCCGCCAGGATCGCAGAGAGCAGAATACCGGCAATCCACGGGTTAAACAGAATCTGCGCCAGTTCGATGAACACGCGCTCGGCGTTCTGGTTCACCGCGCCCGCCTGCGCCGGGTTGTTATTAAAGTAGGCGATACCGAAGAAACCGACCGCACACGCGCCCGCCAGACACAAAATCATCCACGTCATGCTGATGCGACGCGCATGAACGATGGTGTGATGAGAATCCGCCGCCATAAAGCGCGCCAGAATATGCGGCTGACCGAAGTAGCCCAGGCCCCAGCCCATCAGGGAGACGATGGCGACAAAGTTCAGCCCTTTCAGCATGTCGACGTTTTCAATGCTCTTCTGCTTGATCACTTCCAGCGATTCGCCAAAGCCGCCAACGGTGAAAATCACAATCACCGGGGTCAGGATCAGGGCAAAGATCATCAGGCTCGCCTGCACGGTGTCGGTCCAGCTTACCGCCAGGAACCCGCCCACGAAGGTATAGAGGATGGTCGCCGCCGCACCGGCCCACAGGGCGGTTTCGTAGCTCATGCCGAAGGTGCTTTCGAACAGGCGCGCGCCCGCCACGATGCCGGAGGCACAGTAGATGGTAAAGAACAGGAGGATAACCACGGCAGAGATAATGCGCAGAATGCGGCTGTTATCTTCAAAGCGTCCGGTGAAGTAGTCCGGCAGCGTCAGGGCATTATTGTTAGCCTCGGTATGCACGCGCAGACGGCCCGCCACCAGCTTCCAGTTGATCCACGCGCCCACGGTCAGACCGATGGCGATCCAGCTTTCCGAGATGCCGGAGATAAAAATCGCACCCGGCAACCCCATCAGCAGCCATCCGCTCATGTCCGATGCGCCCGCGGAGAGTGCGGTCACCATCGGGCCTAAACTGCGTCCGCCCAGAATGTAGTCGTCAAAGTTTTTCGTGGAACGCCACGCCAAAAACCCTATCAGGATCATGCCAAAAATATAAACGAGAAATGTCACCAGCATCGGTGTGCTAATTGCCATTCAAATTCTCCAAAAGTGTCGAGCGACAACCATCCGGGTTGCCTTGTTATATGATCACCGGAACGAGGTGACGGTATCTTGTGTTTCGGTTGGGCGCGCTATCCTGCCGTATGCGCCCTCCGCTGACAAACGATTTAACACTGCATTTACATCAATTTCATCCCCGGTTTGATACGAGTTTCCTATAGGTTGCACTCGCTCACGCTTTTACGGGTTGCACCTTTGAAAAGTGTTAACTCCCGCATAAAACCAGGCTTTCCGCGACAAAGCCAGCACGTTTTTCCAGCTAACCATTCGTTAACAATCCATTCATTTTCTGGGTTGCAAACCAGGTCACATTTAACACGGTTGCACAAAGTTGCAACATGGTGGATATTTCACGCTAACGACCAAACACGATGAAAGCACAACAGGAGCTTTGGCATGGGTATGACCACCATGGGGGTTAAGCTGGATGACGCGACCCGCGAACGGATTAAGACCGCAGCAACCCGCATTGATCGCACGCCGCACTGGTTAATTAAGCAGGCGATTTTTAACTATCTCGAAAGACTCGAGAGCGACGAGGGCCTGCCGGAGCTGCCTGCCCTGCTCGCCGGTGCCGCCAATGAAAGCGAAGACGCGCCAGCCGCTGGCGATGAAAGCCATCAGCCGTTCCTCGAATTCGCCGAGCAGATCCTGCCGCAGTCCGTCAGCCGCGCCGCCATCACCGGTGCGTACCGTCGCGCCGAAACCGACGCCGTGCCGATGCTGCTGGAGCAGGCCCGTCTGCCGGAAGCTATTGCCGCACAGGCGCACAGCCTGGCGTACCAGCTGGCTGACAAACTGCGTAACCAGAAAACCGCCACCGGCCGCGCCGGGATGGTTCAGGGTCTGCTGCAGGAGTTTTCCCTCTCCTCACAGGAAGGCGTGGCGCTGATGTGCCTGGCGGAAGCGCTGCTGCGTATTCCGGATAAAGCCACCCGCGACGCGCTGATCCGCGACAAGATCAGCAACGGCAACTGGCATTCGCACATTGGCCGCAGCCCGTCGCTGTTCGTCAACGCCGCGACCTGGGGCCTGCTGTTCACCGGCAAACTGGTCTCGACCCATAACGAAGCCAACCTGTCCCGCTCCCTGAACCGCATCATCGGCAAGAGCGGCGAGCCGCTGATCCGCAAGGGCGTGGACATGGCGATGCGTCTGATGGGCGAGCAGTTCGTCACCGGGGAAACCATTGCCGAAGCGCTGGCGAACGCCCGCAAGCTGGAAGATAAAGGTTTCCGCTACTCCTACGACATGCTGGGCGAAGCGGCGCTGACCGCCGCCGACGCGCAGGCCTACATGGTTTCTTACCAGCAGGCGATCCACGCCATCGGTAAAGCGTCCAACGGTCGCGGTATTTATGAAGGCCCGGGCATCTCCATTAAGCTTTCCGCCCTGCACCCGCGCTACAGCCGCGCGCAGTACGATCGGGTAATGGAAGAGCTCTACCCGCGCCTGAAGTCCCTGACCCTGCTGGCGCGCCAGTATGATATCGGCATCAACATCGACGCCGAAGAGGCCGACCGTCTGGAGATCTCCCTCGATCTGCTGGAAAAACTGTGCTTCGAACCGGAGCTGGCGGGCTGGAACGGCATTGGCTTCGTGATCCAGGCCTACCAGAAGCGCTGCCCGTTCGTCATTGATTACCTGATTGACCTGGCCAGCCGCAGCCGCCGTCGCCTGATGATCCGCCTGGTGAAAGGGGCCTACTGGGACAGCGAAATCAAACGCGCCCAGATGGAAGGGCTGGAAGGCTATCCGGTCTACACCCGCAAGGTCTATACCGACGTCTCTTACCTCGCCTGCGCGAAAAAGCTGCTCGGCGTGCCGAACCTGATTTATCCGCAGTTCGCCACCCACAACGCCCACACCCTGGCGGCCATTTACAGCCTGGCCGGGCAGAACTACTACCCGGGCCAGTACGAATTCCAGTGCCTGCACGGCATGGGTGAACCGCTGTACGAGCAGGTGACCGGTAAAGTGGCGGACGGCAAGCTTAACCGCCCGTGCCGCATTTACGCCCCGGTGGGTACCCACGAAACCCTGCTGGCGTACCTGGTGCGTCGCCTGCTGGAAAACGGCGCGAACACCTCCTTCGTTAACCGCATCGCCGACACCACCCTGCCGCTCGACGAGCTGGTCGCCGATCCGGTGCAGGCCGTTGAGAAGATGGCGTCGCAGGAAGGCCAGATTGGCCTGCCGCATCCGAAGATTGCCCTGCCGCGCGAGCTGTACGGCCAGGGTCGCGTCAACTCGGCGGGGCTGGATCTCGCCAACGAACACCGTCTGGCGTCCCTCTCCTCTGCCCTGCTCAACAGCGCGCTGCAGAAGTGGCAGGCGAAACCGATGCTGGAGCAGCCCGTTGCTGACGGCGACATGCAGCCGGTCATCAACCCGGCGGAGCCAAAAGACATCGTCGGCTACGTGCGTGAAGCCACCGATGCGGAAGTGGATCAGGCGCTGGACAGCGCGGTGAATAACGCCCCTATCTGGTTCGCCACGCCGCCGCAGGAGCGTGCCGCCATTCTGGAACGCGCGGCGGTGCTGATGGAAGACCAGATGCAGTCGCTCATCGGCATTCTGGTGCGCGAAGCGGGTAAAACCTTCAGCAACGCCATCGCCGAAGTGCGCGAGGCGGTCGACTTCCTGCACTACTACGCTGGTCAGGTGCGCGATGATTTCGACAACGAAACCCACCGTCCGCTCGGCCCGGTCGTCTGTATCAGCCCGTGGAACTTCCCGCTGGCGATCTTCACCGGCCAGATTGCCGCCGCCCTGGCCGCTGGCAACAGCGTGCTGGCAAAACCGGCAGAGCAGACCCCGCTGATTGCCGCACAGGGCATCAACATTCTTCTGGAAGCCGGCGTACCGGCGGGCGTGGTCCAGCTGCTGCCGGGCCGCGGTGAAACCGTGGGCGCCAAACTGACCTCCGATAACCGCGTGCGCGGCGTGATGTTTACCGGTTCGACCGAAGTGGCCTCGCTGCTGCAGCGCAATATTGCCACCCGTCTGGATGCGCAGGGTCGTCCTACGCCGCTCATCGCGGAAACTGGCGGCATGAACGCCATGATCGTCGACTCCTCTGCCCTCACCGAGCAGGTGGTAGTTGACGTTCTGGCCTCTGCCTTCGACAGCGCCGGTCAGCGCTGCTCCGCCCTGCGCGTGCTGTGCCTGCAGGATGACGTGGCGGACCACACGCTGAAGATGCTGCGCGGCGCGATGGCCGAATGCCGCATGGGCAACCCGGGCCGTCTCACCACAGACATCGGGCCGGTGATCGACGCGGAAGCGAAAGCCAATATTGAAAACCACATTCAGGCCATGCGCGCGAAAGGCCGTCCGGTGTTCCAGGCGGTGCGAGACAACAGCGAAGATGCCCGCGAGTGGCGTTCCGGCACCTTTGTGCCGCCTACGCTTATCGAGCTGGCAAGCTTCGACGAGCTGAAAAAAGAGGTCTTCGGTCCGGTGCTGCACGTGGTGCGCTACAACCGTAACAACCTCAACGAGCTGGTTGAGCAGATCAACGCCTCCGGCTATGGCCTGACGCTCGGCGTGCATACCCGTATCGACGAGACCATCGCGCAGGTGACCGGCAGCGCCAAAGTAGGCAACCTGTACGTTAACCGCAACATGGTGGGTGCGGTCGTTGGCGTGCAGCCGTTCGGCGGTGAAGGCCTCTCCGGCACCGGTCCGAAAGCGGGCGGTCCGCTCTACCTGTACCGTCTGCTGGCGAACCGTCCTGAGAACGCGCTGGGCGTCACCCTGGCGCGCCAGGATGCGGAGTATCCGGTGGATGCGCAGCTGAAAACCGTGCTGACCCAGCCGCTGGACGCGCTGATTAAGTGGGCTGATAATCGTCCAGAGCTGCGTGCGATTGCGCAGCAGTATGGCGAGCTGGCACAGGCCGGTACGCAGCGTCTGCTGCCGGGGCCGACCGGCGAGCGCAATACCTGGACGCTGATGCCGCGCGAGCGCGTTCTGTGCGTGGCGGATAACGAGCAGGACGCGCTGGTACAGCTGGCCGCCGCGATGGCCACCGGGTGTGAAGTGCTGTGGCCGGACGATGCGCTGCATCGCGACCTGGCCAAACAGCTGCCGAAAGCGGTCTCGGCCCGCATTCACTTCGCGAAAGCCGATGCGCTCCTGACGCAGCCGTTCGATGCCGTCATTTACCACGGTGATTCTGACCAGCTGCGCGAGCTGTGCGAGCAGGTTGCGGCCCGCAGCGGGGCGATTGTTTCGGTGCAGGGCTTCGCGCGCGGCGAAACCAACCTGCTGCTGGAACGCCTGTACGTGGAGCGCTCGCTCAGCGTCAACACCGCTGCAGCGGGCGGTAACGCCAGCCTGATGACCATCGGTTAATCGTGTAAACTTTCCCCGGTGGCGCTACGCTTACCGGGGCTACAAAACAACCGTAGGCCGGATAAGCGCAGCGCATCCGGCTTTTTTACACGGAGGGGATGATGAAAAGAGTATTTCTCGCAGGCGCAGCGCTGCTGCTGAGCGCCAGCGCGCTGGCCGACGAGTGCGACAAAGCGACCACCCAGGTTGAGCTGAATACCTGTAGCGCGCAGCAGTATCAGGCTGCCGACAAAAAGCTCAACCAGACCTATCAGGCCGCCGTCAAGCGTGCGGAAGCCCCTCAGCGCGAGCTGCTGAAAAAGGCGCAGCAGGCCTGGATTGCCCTGCGCGATGCGGACTGTGCGTTTATCGGTTCGGGGACGGAAGGCGGCAGCGTTCAGCCGATGATCGTGAATCAGTGCCTGGCGGAGAAAACCGTGGAGCGCGAAGCGTTTCTGGCCTCGCTGATGCAGTGTGAAGAGGGCGACTTAAGCTGCCCTCTCCCACCGGGGAACTAGCGCAAGCGGATCCCTTCGATAATCATCCGCTGCACGTTCTCCAGGGTGCTGTGGAAAAACGCTTCGTCCTGGAGCGTTTTTCCGGTCACCGCCTCGACCTGGGCCGCAAAGTCAGCGTAATGCTGGGTGGAGGCCCAAATCATAAAGATCAGATGATGCGGATCGACCGGAGCCAGCTTTCCGCTGGCCACCCATCCGGCGATAATGGCCGACTTATCGTCCACCAGCTGCTTTAAATCTCCGGTCAGCTCCGCCTGCAACAGCGGCGCGCCCTGCAGCATCTCGAGGCAGAACAGCCTTGATGCCTGCGGGTAATCGCGCGACACCTCCAGCTTCAGGCGTATGTACTCTTTGATCGCCACCAGCGGGGCCAGCTCCTCGCGGAACGCTTTCAGCGGCGCCAGCCAGATATCGAGGATCTGCTGCATCACCGCGACATAGAGCGCCTCTTTCGACGGGTAATAGTAGAGCAGATTGGTTTTGGATACCCCGGACTGCTCCGCCACCTGCTCCAGGCGCGTGCCGTGAATGCCAAACTGCGAAAAGGTCTCCAGCGCCGCGCTGAGGATCGCCTGCTTCTTGGCGCTCACCGCCTGCGAACGTTTACCTGGTGTTTTCACTGCGCCTTGTGTCATTCCCGCTCTCCTTATTCTGCGTTGCCCTCAGCATAGCAAAACCCCCGTCTCGCCACGACATCCTGCACCCCGATCGCGCATGAATGCCTGTTTTCTGTGCAATGTTTTTGACCAGTTAGTCCACATTTAATCACATCAAACCACCAACCTCTGATTAACACATTAATAACACTGCCATTTTCAAAACTGGCACTGCCTTTGCAAAAACACCGTTACACCTGCGACGTAATGAAGAGAGGTTCGTGATGAAAATTGGCGTATTTGTCCCCATCGGCAACAACGGCTGGCTTATCTCGACCACTGCACCGCAATACATGCCGACCTTTGAGCTGAATAAAGCCATCGTGCAGAAAGCGGAGCACTACCATTTCGACTTTGCGCTTTCGATGATCAAACTGCGCGGCTTCGGCGGCAAAACCGAGTTCTGGGATCACAACCTGGAGTCCTTCACCCTGATGGCCGGGCTGGCCGCGGTCACCTCGCGGATCCAGATCTACGCCACCGCAGCCACCCTCACCCTGCCCCCGGCGATCGTGGCGCGCATGGCCTCCACCATCGACTCCATCTCCGGCGGACGCTTTGGCGTCAACCTGGTGACCGGCTGGCAAAAACCGGAGTACGAGCAGATGGGTCTCTGGCCGGGCGACGATTACTTCTCTCGCCGCTACGACTACCTGACCGAGTACGTGCAGGTCCTCCGCGACCTGTGGGGTACCGGTAAAAGCGATTTCAAGGGCGACTTCTTCACCATGAACGACTGCCGCGTCAGCCCGCAGCCCTCGGTGCCGATGAAGGTGATTTGCGCCGGGCAGAGCGACGCCGGGATGGAATTCTCGGCGAAATACGCCGACTTCAACTTCTGCTTCGGTAAAGGGGTTAACACGCCTGCCGCCTTCGCCCCGACCGCCGCGCGCATGAAAGAAGCCGCCGACAAAACCGGGCGCGACGTGGGCTCCTACGTTCTGTTTATGGTCATTGCCGACGAAACCGACGAGGCCGCGCGCGCCAAATGGCAGCGCTATAAGGACGGCGCCGACGAGGAGGCCCTGAGTTGGCTTACGGAGCAGAGCCAGAAGGATACCCGCTCCGGCGCGGATACCAACGTGCGCCAGATGGCCGACCCGACCTCTGCCGTCAATATCAACATGGGCACCCTGGTCGGCTCGTATGCCAGCGTCGCCAGAATGCTTGACGAAGTGGCGGCCGTGCCCGGTGCCGAGGGCGTCCTGCTGACCTTCGACGATTTCCTCACCGGCGTGGAAACCTTCGGCGAGCGCATCCAGCCGCTGATGCAGTGCCGCGCCCACATCCCTGCCGTCACCAAGGAGGTGGCGTAATGACAACCCTTAACGCACGCCCGGAAGCCATTACCTTCACGCCACAGCAGAGCGCGCTGATCGTGGTGGACATGCAAAATGCCTACGCCAGTAAAGGCGGCTATCTGGACCTGGCGGGGTTCGACGTCTCCGCCACAAGGCCTGTGATCGAGAACATCAAAACCGCCGTCGCCGCCGCGCGCGAAGCGGGGATGCTCATCATCTGGTTTCAGAACGGCTGGGATGACCAGTACGTCGAGGCCGGCGGCCCCGGCTCGCCCAACTTCCACAAGTCGAACGCCCTGAAAACCATGCGCAGGCGGCCCGAACTGCAGGGCAAGCTGCTGGCGAAGGGCGGCTGGGATTATCAGCTGGTGGATGAGCTGGTCCCGCAGGCGGACGATATCGTCCTGCCGAAACCGCGCTATAGCGGCTTTTTTAACACCCCGCTCGACAGCCTGCTGCGCAGCCGGGGCATTCGCCATCTGGTCTTCACCGGCATTGCCACCAACGTCTGCGTGGAGTCGACCCTGCGCGACGGCTTTTTCCTCGAGTATTTCGGCGTGGTGCTGGAAGACGCGGCCCATCAGGCCGGGCCGGATTTCGCCCAGAAGGCGGCCCTGTTCAATATCGAAACCTTTTTTGGCTGGGTCAGTAACGTTGCGGATTTCTGCGACGCCCTGACTCCCCCGCTCGCCCGTATCGCCTGAGGAGACGCACGATGCCGAAATCCGTAATCATCCCGCCGGGCACCAGCACGCCCATCGCCCCGTTTGTCCCCGGCACGCTCGCCGACGGCGTGGTGTATGTCTCCGGCACGCTGCCGTTTGATAAAGACAACAACGTGGTGTTTATCAACGACCCAAAGGCGCAAACCCGCCACGTGCTGGAGACGATCAAAACCGTGATCGAAACGGCGGGTGGCACGATGGAGGATGTGACCTTCAACAGCATCTTTATCACCGACTGGAAAAACTACGCCGCGATTAACGAAATCTACGCGGAGTTCTTCCCCGGCGATAAGCCGGCCCGGTTCTGCATTCAGTGCGGGCTGGTGAAGCCAGACGCGCTGGTTGAGATCGCCACCGTTGCGCACATCGCGAAGTGAGGCGGCCATGAAACTCTCCGTCTCACCGCCCCCGTATGAGGGTGCGCCCGTGGTGGTCCTTATTGCCGGTCTCGGCGGCAGCGGCAGCTACTGGCTGCCCCAGTTGGCCGCGCTGGAACCCGAGTATCAGGTGGTATGCTATGACCAGCGCGGAACGGGCAATAACCCCGACGCCCTGCCGGAAGGATACAGCCTGGCACAAATGGCGGACGAACTGGCCCAGGCGCTGGCTGAGGCCGGGATTGCCCGCTACAGCGTCGTCGGCCATGCGCTGGGGGCACTGGTCGGCCTGCAGCTGGCCCTCGACCGCCCCGACGCCCTCACCGCGCTGGTGTGCGTCAACGGCTGGTTGACCCTCAGCGCGCATACCCGCCGCTGCTTTCAGATCCGCGAGCGCCTGCTGCATTACGGCGGCCCGCAGGCGTGGGTTGAGGCGCAGCCGCTGTTTCTCTACCCGGCAGACTGGATGGCCGCTCGCGCCCCCCGTCTGGAGGCCGAAGAAGCGCTGGCGCTGGCCCACTTTCAGGGAAAAGCCAACCTGCTGCACCGGCTCAGCGCCCTGAAAAAGGCCGACTTCAGCCGCCACGCCGCGCGCATCCGCTGCCCGGTCCAGATCATCTGTTCCGCCGACGACATGCTGGTGCCCTCTGTCTGCTCGTCTGAGCTGCAGGCGGCCATCCCGCACAGCCACAGCTCGGTGATGCGCCAGGGTGGCCATGCCTGCAACGTCACCGAGCCGGACACCTTCAACACCCTGCTGCTGAACGGGCTTGCCAGCCTGCTGCACAGTCATGAACACGCTTTATAAGGAGCCTTAATGAGCGAAGCCATTACCCCCGCCGCGCTGGAAACCCTGTTCACCGGCGCCCGCACCCATAACGGCTGGCAGGATATTGCCGTCAGCGACGAGACGCTGCGCGAAATCTACGACCTGATGAAATGGGGGCCAACCTCGGCCAACTGCTCCCCGGCACGGATTGTGTTTGTGCGAAGCGCGGAAGGAAAAGAGAAGCTCCGCCCGGCGCTCTCCAGCGGCAATCTGGAGAAAACGCTCACCGCCCCGGTCACGGCGATTGTGGCCTGGGACAGTGAATTCTACGAGCGCCTGCCTGAACTGTTCCCGCACGGCGATGCCAGAAGCTGGTTTACCGCAAGCCCCGCGCTGGCGGAAGAAACCGCCTTTCGTAACAGCTCGCTGCAGGCCGCGTACATGATTTTCGCCTGTCGCGCGCTGGGGCTGGACACCGGCCCGATGTCGGGCTTTGACCGACAAAAGGTCGACGAGGCCTTTTTCACCGGCACGACGCTTAAAAGCAATCTTCTGATCAACATTGGCTACGGCGACCCGGGCAAACTTTACGGGCGCCTGCCGCGCCTGACCTTCGACGATGCCTGCGGGCTGGCGTAAGGAGCGATCATGACGACACCGGATAAGCAAACCTTTCGCGACGCCATGGCCTGCGTTGGCGCGGCGGTGAACATCATCACCACCGACGGCCCGGCGGGGCTGGCAGGCTTCACCGCCAGCGCGGTGTGCAGCGTTACGGATTCACCCCCCACCCTGCTGGTGTGCCTGAACCGCGGCGCGTCCGTCTGGCCGACGTTCAGCGAAAACCGCACCCTTTGCGTGAATACCCTCAGCGCCGGACAGGAGCCGCTCTCAAACCTGTTTGGCGGCAAAACGCCAATGGAAGAACGCTTCGCCGCCGCCCGCTGGCAGACGGGCGACACCGGATGTCCGCGTCTGGAGGATGCGCTGGCCTCGTTTGACTGCCGCATCAGCCAGGTGGTGAGCGTCGGCACCCATGACATTTTGTTCTGCGACATCGTTTCGATTATTCGCCACCCGGCGCCGCAAGGGCTGGTGTGGTTTGACCGCGGCTACCACGCGCTGATGCGACCCGCCTGTTAAGGCGCTCTAAGGAGACAGACCATGTTCGGATTTCCCCACTGGCAGTTGAAATCGACCTCCACAGAAGCTGGCGTGGTCGCGCCGGATGAACGCCTCCCGCTCGGGCAGACGATGGTGATGGGCGTCCAGCACGCGGTCGCCATGTTTGGCGCCACGGTGCTAATGCCGATGCTGATGGGACTCGATCCCAACCTCTCGATTCTGATGTCGGGTATCGGCACCCTGCTGTTCTTTTTTGTCACCGGCGGGCGCGTGCCCAGCTATCTCGGCTCCAGCGCCGCCTTTGTCGGGGTGGTCATCGCCACCACCGGGTTTAACGGCCAGGGAATCAACCCCAACCTGAGCGTGGCCCTCGGCGGCATCATCGCCTGCGGTCTGGTGTATACCCTGATTGGTCTGGTGGTGATGAAGATCGGCACGCGCTGGATCGAACGCATGATGCCCCCCGTCGTCACCGGCGCGGTAGTAATGGCGATCGGTCTGAACCTTGCGCCGATTGCGGTGAAAAGCGTCTCCGGCTCGCCCTTTGAAAGCTGGATGGCCGTCGTGACCGTGCTGTGCATCGGTCTGGTGGCGGTATTTACGCGGGGCATGATCCAGCGGCTGCTGATCCTGGTCGGGTTGATTGTCGCCTGTCTGGTATATGCCCTGCTGGCGAACGTTTTTGGTCTCGGCAAGCCGGTTGATTTTACGCTGCTGCATCAGGCCGCCTGGTTCGGCCTGCCGCAGATCACCTCCCCCACCTTTAACACCCAGGCGATGATGCTTATCGCCCCCGTCGCCGTTATCCTGGTGGCGGAAAACCTGGGCCACCTGAAGGCGGTCGCGGGAATGACCGGACGCAGCATGGACCCGTACATGGGCCGCGCCTTCGTCGGCGACGGGCTGGCGACCATGCTCTCCGGTTCCGTGGGCGGCAGCGGCGTTACCACCTATGCCGAGAATATCGGCGTGATGGCGGTGACCAAAGTCTATTCGACGCTGGTCTTCGTGGCGGCGGCGGTGATGGCGATGCTGCTCGGCTTCTCGCCGAAATTCGGCGCGCTGATCCATACCATTCCGTCACCGGTCATCGGCGGGGCATCAATCGTGGTGTTTGGGCTGATCGCCGTGGCCGGGGCGCGCATCTGGGTGCAGCATCGGGTCGATCTCAGCCAGAACGGCAACCTGATTATGGTGGCCGTTACGCTGGTGCTGGGCGCGGGCGATTTTGCCCTGACGCTGGGCGGGTTTACGATCGGCGGGATTGGCACGGCGACCTTCGGCGCGATCCTGCTTAACGCCCTGCTGAGCCGCCGGATGGCCGCTGCGCCGCAGGGCGAGGTGGTGCGTCAGGAGTCGTGAAATCTGAATGTCGGGTGACGGCGATGCCTTACCCGACCTTTATGTTCGCTAAGAACACCTTTATGTCAGGCAATCACGCCTGCTCAAACAGTCGTTCGATAGATTTTGTAGGAAAGAAAAGAGAATGGCTGTTTTCAACCGTCAGCGGAATAAAGCCCTGCTTCAGATAAAATTGTTTTGCCTGGTCGTTGAGTGCATCAACAAATATTCCGTGTACGCCCACCGCCTGCGATGCCAGATAGACAACCCGCATGGCATGCGTGACGAGCGTCGTTCCCCACTCCAGCCCCTGTAAGTCTTTATGTATCGCCAGGCGCCCCAGCGTTACGCTCGGTACGTTGCTATAAGGGATTCGACGCTGCTGAGTCTTAGAAGGCAGCATCGCTTTTTCAAAGCAACTACCAGACAACGTGTAATAGCCCAGGACCCGCGGACCATCGCGATCTTTAAGCAAATAGCCTCGCAAAATACGCCCATTGTGCTGACGCACCAGATGTTCTGTGAGGAAGACATTTAGCGAGGGTTCACCACAATCGAAGTCCCTGAAATTATAGTCTTTTCCCTCTGAAAACATTTCGATCGTGAGATTGTCCACGACGCTTCACTCCATGTTTCGAAGACGTTTTGCCGCTCGCTTCAGGCGTTCATTTGGCTCTGGTGGATTGTCGATGGCATCCATCACCGCATTCCAGGATGCTTCGTTTAATACGAGACGGCGGTGCTGCTCGATGACTTCCGCTGCCCGCTCTGACGCACTGTTCACCATAAACTGGGTGATCGTTTGATTTGTCATCGCTGCCGCTTCTTCAATCATTGTTTTGTCTTCGTCCGTTAAGCGAAGATCGATACGCTGTTTTTTCAGTGCTGGCATGGTTTACTTCACCGTGTACGGTATTTATCCGTACACATCGTAGATAAACCCGTCTGTTTTTTCAATCTAAACCTTCTTCAGCAGTCATGTCGCTCACCGGGTTCCGACGCTTTCTGAGCTTCAACTCGCTCACCAGCACCCCGGCGACAATAAACGCCGCGCCCACCAGGGCCAGCAGCGGCAGACGTTCCCCGGCCAGTCGCCCGAAAATGCCCGCCCAGACCGGCTCGCCGGTGTAGATGACCGTTGCCCGCGTTGGCGATACGCTGCGCTGCGCCCAGTTCATGGTGACCTGGATAATGGCGCTGAAAATCCCCAGCCCCAGCGCCACCACGACCAGGCCCGTGGACATCGGCGGCACGGACTCCCCTGCCGGCACCATCGTCGCAAAGGCCACCAGCGAGGCCGTGGCGAGCTGCACCACCGTCACCCGTTTGACGTCGACCTTGCCCGCCCACGCGCTGATGAGAATAATCTCCGCCGCAATGGCAATCGCCCCAATCAGGGTGATGATTTCACCCTGTCCCAGCGCCAGAAGATTGTTTTCCGGCCCGGCCAGTAAGATCAGGCCGATAAACGCCAGCACGATGCCAATACAGGACATCAGACCCGGCAGCCGCCCCAGGCACAGCCATTGCAGTAGCGGCACCAGCGGCACATACATGGCAGTGATAAACGCGGATTTGCTGCTGGAGATGGTCTGCAATCCCCACGTCTGCAGGCTGTAGCCCATGGCTATCGCCACCCCAATCGCCACACCCGCCTTAAGCTCTTTCAGCGTCAGACCCCGCAGCGTTTTAAGGGATATTAGCCCCACGGCTAACGCCGCCGTCGCAAAGCGAAGGCCGACAAAGAAGAACGGATCGCTGAGGGTCACCGCGTACTGAACGGCCAGAAACGTCCCGCCCCAAAACATGGTGATGAGAATGAGGATGGCTTCCTGTGGTTTTACGGAGAACTTAAAGCGTGAGACAGACATGCGGCACCAGCAAATGAGAACAATTCTGTAGTGTGCGTTGCCTTTGGTTACAGTTCAATGTTGCAGAAATAAAAAAACCGCCGGGGGAAACCCGGCGGCAGGGAGTCAACCTGGCGAATTACTTATTACCGCCATGGCTGTTTTTCCCCCCTTTCTTGCCAGCCTCAGATGCGCGCTGAGGGTCATTTTTAAAATTCCCCCCGCTATGCTGGCCACCTTTACGGCCTGCTTCTGATGCTCTTTCACGGTCTTCTGCGAAATTACCTGAACCACCACGATGGTTTGCCATCTCTAACCTCCAGAGTGTGAAACATTAGACATCATATTGCATTCAGTAAAAGAGGATTCTTTCACCTCGCGGCTCAAGGACAACGCCTTTATCTGTGCCGCGTGAAACTAAGCTTAGTGGAATGAGGTTATCCGGCAAGCCGAAGGTAATATCCTGCAACATGATCTCAGTCTTTCGGGTGAGATGACGCGGCGGTAATTCATAAGCCTTTCTTATCATTTTAAAAATCCGCACCGGGAAAGTTGTATCATTTTGCTACAAAGCCATTTTTCTCCTCATGTTGTTATAAATCAAATAAATGGCGTTCATTTTTGCAGTCTGGCTGTGATGACATATCTTTAAAAGAGCGCAGCGATCCGCTGTCAGAGAAACCAACGAGGAGTGAAGCAAAATGGCAAAAGTTCTGGTGCTCTATTATTCCATGTATGGACACATTGAAACCATGGCTCACGCGGTAGCAGAAGGTGCAAACAGGGTTGACGGCGTTGAGGTTGTGGTGAAACGCGTACCGGAAACCATGCAGGCGGAAGCCTTCGCGAAAGCCGGGGGAAAAACACAAAACGCCCCGGTCGCCACCCCGCAGGAGCTGGCGGATTATGATGCCATTATCTTCGGCACCCCAACCCGCTTCGGCAATATGTCAGGCCAGATGCGCACCTTCCTCGATCAAACCGGCGGACTTTGGGCATCCGGGGCGCTCTACGGCAAACTCGCCAGTGTATTCAGCTCAACCGGGACCGGCGGCGGTCAGGAGCAGACGATTACCTCAACCTGGACTACCCTTGCTCATCACGGGATGGTGATTGTGCCAATTGGCTACGGCGCGCAGGAGCTGTTTGATATTTCCCAGGTGCGCGGCGGTACGCCGTACGGTGCAACCACCATTGCCGGTGGGGATGGTTCACGCCAGCCAAGCAATGAAGAACTGTCTATCGCCCGCTATCAGGGTGAATACGTCGCGGGTCTGGCCAAAAAACTCAACGGCTAACACCCAACAGGAGGACAAGCATGCCAACTCAAGAATCCAAAGCTCACCACGTGGGCGAATGGGCAAGTTTACGCAACACCTCTCCGGAGATTGCCGAAGCTATCTTTGAAGTCGCGAAATACGATGAAAAGCTGGCCGAGCAGATTTGGGAAGAAGGCAACGATGAAGTGCTGGTGCGCGCCTTCGAAAAAACGGACAAAGACTCGCTCTTCTGGGGTGAGCAAACCATCGAACGTAAAAACGTTTAAGCGTTTCCCCCCGCCATCACGCGGGGGGTTCTCCTTTACTTCGCCGCGTTATTCATCACCGCATTGAATTTATCGACAGGACAGAAGCCGTTCGCATCCACCGGGCAGCCCTTCAGCTCCAGCGTCACGCGCTGCGCAGGCGACTGCTGCGACAGCACGCTGGCGTTGCGCAGCTGCTCTGAGCTCTGATAGACATACTCAATTTTCATCAGCTCCTGGTTGGCATTTTTGTCATGCCAGCGCTGGAAGACAATCTTGCCGCCAATCGGGGTGCGCTCCTGCTGGTCGTGCAGCTGGTACGGTTTGAAATCGAGGGCGGTGAGCAGGGAAGCAATGTTCGAATCATGCCCCACCAGCAGGGTGATCTTAGGCGCTTTCGCCTGCTCGGTGACCAGCGTTTTATCGATATACTTCACCAGCGGTTTCGCCACGTTTTGCGCCACCTCGGTAGAGGTAAACAGCGAGTCCTGATAGCCGTTTTTCAGCTTCGACAGCACGCGCCACTGCTGGTCGGTTTTGATTTCGCCCCAGGCGACCTGGTCGGCCGGGAAGCCTTCATAATACTGCAGCGTGAACGCGTCCACCAGCGAGTTGCCCACCTTCAGCGGCCCGGAAACGCCGGGCTCTTTTTCATAGTCGGCGCTGAAGGTATCTTTCGCGTCCGCCAGCGAGCAGACTTTTTTCTCTTTGCAGGACGGCGAGTCGGCGTAGTTGGTCATCTGCTCCAGCAGCTTGTAGCTTTCACCAAGCTGCATTTTCTGCCGCTCGGACTCCATCGCCTTGAGCGCTTTTTCGCGGAATGCCGGCGAGTTATCGGTAATCACCGGATTGAATGTCGGGTCCATGGTGCCCATTTTTTCCTGATGGTGCACGGGCACATCGCAGCCCGGGAACGCGCCGGTAATGAAGAACTGCGCGGTGGCGACGGTGCGCTGCAGGCTGTTGGCGTAAGCATAAACGCTATCCGCCGGTGGACATTCTCCCGTCTTCACCATCCCCTGCTGCGCCAGCCACTCGCGCATGTAGTGCCCCATATAGACCTCCAGCACGCCACCTTTGGTGGTGAGCTGGCCGCCCGGCACTTCCCACTCCGGCCACTGCTTCGGCGTGGACTGCTCCAGCACGCTGCCGTTATTGGCCAGCGGCGCGCGCAGGTTGTGACGGCTCATGATTAAAACTTGCTCCAGCTGATACCCTTCCGGCGTCTCTTGCGCCTGTACGCCAAACGTTGCTGAAATGGAACCGGCGACTGCCAGCGCGAGTAGTGCTTTTCTCATCCCTAATTCCTCACTCGTTTTAAAATGTCGCGTTCAGTGTGACAGGTTCGTCACAATTTTCCGGGAAGCATTTCTCAAACTGATGATTAACGTGCTTACGGAGTGTGCCAATTAGTTTTATAATAAAACCACACCCCACCGGAGAATTCGCTGTGAAACGTACCCGCCTTGAAGAGAGCACCTGCCCCGTTGCCCGTTCGCTGGATATCATCGGCGACTGGTGGTCGCTGCTGATCGTTCGAGACGCGCTTCGCGGTATTAAACGCTTCGGCGAGTTTCAGAAAAGCCTCGGTATCGCGAAAAACATGCTGACCACGCGGCTCAAGCTGCTGGTGGACGAAGGCATCCTCCGGCTTCAGCCCGCCTCCGACGGCAGCGCCTGGCAGGAATACGTCCTGACCGACAAGGGACGCGCCCTGCAAACCGTGCTGGTTGCCTTGTCCCAGTGGGGCAATGAATTTTTGTTCGCGGAAAACGAATGTGGCACCGTTCTCGTCGATAGCGAACAGCGCAAACCGCTGCGAAAACTGATGCTTATCGCCGACGACGGGCGCGAACTGACGCCTGAAGAGATCGTGGCCAAACTCCCCTCCTGAGCCCACCCGCCAGGCAAAAGCAAAAAAATCTCGCCAATGTGGTTGCATTATAAAACCAAATGGCAGAGAGTTAATTCAGTTTCATATTGAAACCAAATAACCCACTTTGCCTGAGGTAATGCATTATGACTACGCAAATCACCACCGCCCTGATCACGGGTGCCTCTTCCGGGATCGGTGCCGTCTATGCCGATCGCCTTGCCGCGCGCGGTGCCAACCTGGTCCTGGTCGCCCGCCGCGAGGATCGCCTGAAAACCCTCGCCGCCGACCTGCGCGCGCGCTACGGCGTGGCCGTCGATATTCTGGTGGCCGATCTCACCGATGAAGCCGGGATCCGCGCGGTGGAAGAGGAACTGCGCAGCAATACCGCCATTGATACGCTGGTTAACAACGCGGGCACCGCGCAGATGGCGCCGTTCCTCGCGGGCGAGGTGGCGCAGCATCAGGCCATCAATACCCTCAACACCACGGCGCTGATGCGGCTGACCTACGCCATTCTCCCGCGACTGGCGCGGAACAATCGCGGCACGCTGATCAATATCGCCTCGGTGTTATCGCTCCATGTCCGTGCGGGCAGCGCGCTCTACAGCGCCACCAAGGCCTGGGTACTGAGCTTTACCCGCGGACTGCAGGAAGAATTTGCCGACAGCAACGTGCGCATTCAGGCCGTGCTGCCCGCCGCGACCGCGACGGAGATCTGGAGCCATTCAGGCGTCACGGTGGACGATCTGCCGGAAGGATCGGTGATGACCACCGACGATATGGTGGATGCGTCACTGGCGGGTCTGGATCAGGGCGAACCGATCACCATCCCGCCGATGCATGACGTCAGCCTGTGGGACCGCTACGAAGCGGCACGCCTCGAGCTGTTTAACAGCGCGCGCACCGGCATCCCGGCTCCGCGCTACGTAAAGCAGTAGCCTAACGCTCCAGCTGGTCGCCGTACTCGCTCATCCAGGCGGCCAGCGGAGAGAGGGCATCCTGCAGGGTTAACCCCAGCCCGGTAATCTGATACTCCACGCGCGGCGGGATCTCCGGGTAGACCGTCCGCGTCACCAGCCCGCGCTGTTCAAACAGGCGCAGCTGCTTCGTCAGCTCTTTCTGGGTAATGGGTGCAGCCGCCCGCAGCAGATCGCCAAAGCGGACAGGCGTGTTAATCACAATAAGACGATAAAGGATCGGGATTGCCCATTTGCCGGATATCAGGTTGACAAACTGCGTCATCGGGCAGGTATAGGCCTCAGATTTTTTTTCACAGCACTCACCCAGCATTTCTGCCATAGCACACCTCTTGCCTCGTTAGTATCCATTTGGTACCTGGTTTCCTTTCGATACTAACGTTTCTATAGTGCTTTCTCCAGTGACATTTCAGGAGAAGAACATGGGTCGTTTAACCGATAAGTATACGTTGATTACCGGCGGCACCAGCGGCATCGGTCTTGCCACCGCGCAGGCGTTTATCGCCGAAGGCGCCCGCGTCGCCGTGACCGGACGCAACCCGGACACCCTCGCCGAAGCTGAGCGCATTCTGGGCGATAAGGCCTGGGTGATCCCGACCGATGCGGGCGATATCACCTCGCAAAAAGCGCTGGCGGAAACCCTCGCCGCCCGCTGGCCGCGCCTGGACGCGGTGTTTCTCAACGCCGGCGACGTGACGCACGCGCCGCTGGAAGCCTGGCAGGAAGAGGCCTGGGACCGTCTGATGAACATCAACCTGAAGGGGCCGTTCTTTTTAATCCAGGCGCTGCTGCCGCTGCTGAACAACCCGTCCTCGGTGATCCTCTGCGGCTCCGTGAGCGCGCGCATCGGCCTGCCCACCAGCAGCGTGTATGCCGCGAGCAAGGCCGCCCTGCTGTCGCTGGCGCGCACGCTGTCGGCGGAGCTGCTGCCGCGCGGGATCCGCGTCAACGGCCTGAGCCCCGGTCCGGTGGAGACCCCGGCGTTTACGAAAACGGGCTTAAGCGACGAGGCGCTTAACGCGATGATGGCGGAAATCATCAAGCTGGTGCCGCTCGGCAGAATGGGCTCGACGACGGAGCTGGCAAAAGCCGCGCTCTATCTGGCCTCCGACGAGTCGAGCTACACGGTGGGAACGGAGCTGCTGGTGGACGGCGGCATGGGAAGTCTGTAATTCAAAAGGCGCTGATGCCGGTGACCGCGCCGACATACAGCGCCGCCCACGCGCAGGCGGAAAGCAGGCTGACGGCGTAGACTTTGACGGCGTTAAGCCTGAGCATCCCCGCCGCCAGCGGCACGACATAGCGCAACACCGCCAGAAAGCGCGACGTAAACAGGGCGATGACGCCGTTTTTTTGCAGCTGATGCTGAACCCGTAAAAACGTAGCGGCATGCTTCGCCGTAAAGCGCGCGACCAGCCGGGTGTGTCCCATCAGCTGGCCGATATGGTAATTCAGCATCGAACCTGCCGTCGCCCCCATCACCACGGCGAGCCACGTCAGCGCCGGATGCATGCTCCCCTGGCTGACGCCGATGCCCGCCAGCAGCATCACCGAGGCGGGCGGCAGCACGGAGGAGATCAGCACCGTGGACTTGCTCAGCGCCATCACAAATAACAGCGCGAACAGATGTGCCGGATACAGCGCAAAATGATTCAGCAGATTATCAAGCCACGCCATTTTCTCTCCTCCGTTAATTATTTAATCCTCCATTTAAAGTGAATAAACCTAAATAAAGCCTCAACATTTTATTAATAATATTTATCTAAACCGTTCTTAAACATTATTTAATTTTCTGAGCGCTAAATTTAAACAGGCGTATTATCCCTCTCGTTTTACAACGATCTCGTTATGGCGAGGCTCCTGTACAAATACACGTTATCGCTCTGGTAGGTTCGAGAGAACCGGCACAGGGTAAAACAGGCACTGTCGAATCAAGGCTTTGTCAGTATAACTTCCCTTGCGGGATACGGTGTACAGTGCTGAACCCAGGACGTGGGGATCTCCTCTTCGACATGCCCTGTCTTGCTCGCCCCTGAGAGATGTTATTATTCAAAGGGAATTCACTATGTCTTACGCTATTCACAACCAAAACCTGGCATTCAATGACAGCGCGGTCGCGCAATATATGAATACCGATTTTATCGTCCTCGACGTTTCATTATGCGTGGCGCTGGCGCGCGAGCAATTCTTCGAAAAATTAAAAGACGATGATATTCCGTCGCATATTTTTATTGAAGACAATGGCCGCCTTGCGGGGATGGTTGCCGTGCGCAAGCTGCTACAGACCACAGATACCGTACAGCCAATTAAAAGCCTGATGATTTCGCAGTTTTTGCAGGTCAAACCGGAGGATGAACGTGCCGATGTTGCAGGACTGCTGGCGCACGGCGACGCAGATGTCGTGCCCGTGGTGACCCACGGCAAACTCGTCGGCTGCCTGACCGAGCGGGAAATTGCCCATCTGCTGGAAGATGACGTCACCGAAGATGCCCAGCTTCAGGGGGCGACGCTGCCGCTGGAGAAGCCCTATCTGGAAACCAGCGCCTTCAGCCTGTGGAAGAAACGCTCCGTCTGGCTGCTGCTGCTGTTTGTCGCCGAAGCCTACACCAGCTCGGTCATTCAGCATTTTGAAGAGGCGCTGGAGTCCGCCATCGCGCTGGCATTCTTTATTCCGCTGCTGATCGGCACGGGCGGCAACAGCGGGACGCAGATCACCTCCACGCTGGTGCGCGCCATGGCGCTGGGTGAAGTTCATCTGCGCGACGTGGGCCGCGTGCTGCGCAAAGAGATGACCACCTCGCTGATGATTGCCGTGACGCTCGGCATTGCCGGGTGCATTCGCGCCTGGATGATGGGGATCGGGCTGGAGATTACGCTCATCGTCAGCCTGACGCTGGTGTGCATTACGCTGTGGAGTGCGATTGTCTCGTCCGTCATTCCGATGGTGCTCAAGCGCTGCGGTATTGACCCGGCGGTCGTCTCCGCGCCGTTTATCGCGACGCTGATCGACGGTACCGGGCTGATTATCTACTTTAAGATCGCGCAATATACGCTGGGGCTGGAGTGATGTGATTCCTTGCCGGGTGGCGCTGCCGCTTACCCGGCCTACCCATCCCGTAGGCCCGTGCAAGCGCAGCGCCGCCGGGCAACAATCAGATAGCACCAAGCGCTCTCACCGCCTGCCCAAATGCCTCAATCGCCAGGGCAACATCCTCAGCCATCACCGATTCCGCCGGATGGTGGCTTATCCCGCCCTTACAGCGCACAAACAGCATCCCCACCGGCCAGCGTTCCGCCAGGGCGATGGTGTCATGCCCGGCGCCGCTGGGCAGAGATAACGAGCGCCCCTGCACCGATTCAACCGCGTCGCCCAGCAGTCGCTGCAAACGCGCATCGCACGGCGTGGCGGCGATCCGGTAAAACTCCTCGGCGCTGAAGCTCAGCCCGCGACGGGCGGCGATCGCCTGCGCCTGCGCCAGCAGTTCAGCGAGCAGCGCGTCCAGCGGGGCATCCTGCGGGCCGCGAATATCCAGCGAGAGCGCAACCTCACCGGGGATGACATTGACCGCGCCGGGCAGGCAGCGCAGTTCTCCGACCGTTGCCACCCGGTTGCCGCCCTGCTGCCGGGTGGTGTTTTCAATCAGCACCATCCACTCGGCGGCGGCGGCCAGAGCATCCTTACGATGGTTCATCGGCACGGTACCGGCGTGCCCGGCCTCGCCGGTGAAGCGGCAGTTGAGGCGGCGCGCGCCGTTGATGGCTTCCACCACGCCCAGCGCCAGCCCTTCCTGCTCCAGACACGGTCCCTGTTCGATATGCAGTTCCAGACAGGCGCTGAAATCCTCCTGATGGCGTGCCGCGAGCGCCACGCGGGCGGGATCGAGCCCCGCCTGCACCATCGCCTGCGCCACGCTGATGCCCTGGGCATCGCACGTCTCCAGCCAGCCCTGCGGCCAGGTGCCCGTCAGACCACGGCTGCCCAGCAGGGTGATACCAAAGCGGGTGCCCTCTTCGTCGCCAAAGCCGACAATCTCGATGGCCTGCGCCAGATGCCGCCCCTGCTGGTGCAGGCTATCCACCACTTCGATGGCGGTGAGCACCCCGAGCATGCCGTCGTAGCGCCCGGCGTTGCGTACGGTGTCCAGATGCGAGCCAAGCAGCACCGCCTGCGCCCCCTCCTGCGCGCCCTCGTAGCGTCCACAGATATTGCCCACGCTGTCCTGCCAGACGGTCATGCCCGCCTGGCGCATCCACTCCCCGACCAGCTGGTTGGCCTGGAGATGCTGCGTGGAGAGATAGACCCGCGTCAGGCCGTCCGGGGTTTCGCTGATGGCGGCCAGCGCGTCGGCGCGCGCCATCACCCGCTCTGCCGCCGGGCTCATTGCGGCGTCTCGCGACGATAGTGGTCCCACGCGGCCTGCATGGCGGCCCCCTGGGTGGTAGTGAATTTGAGGTAGTTCAGCACCGACTCCAGCGCGCTCAGGGTAGTCATCACGCAGTCCTTGCGCGCGTTGTAGCCCATGGTGCCAATGCGCCACACTTTGCCGTGCAGCGGGCCAAACGAGGTGCCGATTTCAATCCCGAAATCCTCCAGCATCAGCTTACGCACCTGGTCGCCGTTGATGCCCTGCGGGATGACCACGCCCAGCACGTTATTCATCTTGTGCTTCAGGTCGCCGAAAGTCTCCAGCCCCATCGCCTGAATGCCCTTCAGCAGCGCATCGCCGTGCAGCCTGTGGCGCGCGATGCCGTTATCCAGCCCCTCCTGCAGGATCAGCCGCGCGCATTCGCGGGCGCCAAACAGCGCGGTAGTTGCTTCGGTGTGGTGGTTCAGCCGCTCCGGCCCCCAGTAGTCCATCACCATGCCGAGATCGAAGTAGTTGGAGTAGATCATCTCCTCGTCGCCGTCGCGGTGGGCGTCGGTGCGAATACCCTCCTCCACGCACTTGCGGCGGCGGATTGCCTCTTCCATCCGCGCGCTCAGGGTGATCGGCGACGTGCCGGACGGGCCGCCGAGGCACTTCTGCATCCCGGCCGAGACGGCGTCCAGCCCCCAGGCGTCGGTCTCCAGGGCGTTACCGCCGAGCGACGCGGTGGCATCGGTGTAAAACAGCACGTCGTAGCGGCGGCAGATCGCGCCAAGCTCGGCGAGCGGCTGCAGCATGGTGGTGGAGGTGTCGCCCTGCACGGTCAGCAGCAGACGCGGACGAATACGTTTTATCGCATCCTCGACCTGGTCCGGGGTAAACACCTCGCCCCACGGTACTTCGATGGTATGCACCTCCGCGCGGCAGCGGCGGGCAATTTCGCACAGCAGGTGACCAAAGCGGCCAAAGACCGGCACCAGCACCTTATCGCCCGGGCGAATGGCGGAGACCAGAATGGCTTCAATCCCCGCGCGGGAGGTGCCGTCCACCAGCATCGTCCAGCGGTTTTCGGTGCGGAACACGCCGCGATAGAGCGCCATCACCTCGTTCATGTAGTGTGTCATGGCCGGATCGTACTGGCCGATCAGCTGGCTCGACATGGCGCGCAGCACGCGCGGGTCGGCGTTGATCGGGCCCGGCCCCATCAGCAGGCGCTGCGGCGGGTTGATTTGCGGAAAGTGTGCGATATCCATTGTTCAGTCCTTATCAGTTGAGGCCGCGCACGGAGGAGATGAACTGCTTCAGTTCCGTGGTCTGCGGGTTGGCGAACAGCGTTTTGCTGTCGCCCTGCTCCCAGACTTTCCCCTGGTGCATAAACACCACGCGGTCGCCCACTTCGCGGGCAAAATTCATTTCATGGGTAACCAGTATGAGCGTCATCCCCTCGGCCGCCAGCTGCTCCAGCACCTTGAGCACTTCGCCCACCAGCTCCGGGTCGAGCGCGGAGGTGATCTCGTCGCAGAGTAACACTTTCGGCGACATCGCCAGCGCGCGGGCAATGGCCACGCGCTGCTGCTGGCCGCCGGAGAGGCTCGACGGGTAGTAATCCAGACGATCGCCAAGCCCCACTTTCTCCAGCATGCGCTGGGCCAATTCGCGGCATTCGGCGGCGCTTTTCTTCAGCACCCGACGCGGGGCGAGCATCACGTTCTCCAGCGCCGTCATGTGCGGGAACAGGTTAAAGCTCTGGAACACCATCCCCACCGAGCGGCTGATTTCGCGCGCCTGGGAATCCCGGTCGGTAATGGTCATGCCGCCCAGCTTGATGCTGCCGTCCTGATAGCCTTCCAGGCCGTTGATGCAGCGCAGCAGCGTGCTTTTGCCCGATCCGCTGCGCCCGATGATGGAGATCACCTGGCCCATGTCGATATCCAGATCGACGCCCTTGAGCACGTGGTTATCGCCGTAGTATTTCTGCACCTGATTAATGGTGATGAGAGGCATTGAATTTCGTCTCCAGATAGCGGCTGTAGCGCGACAGCGGATAACACAGAATAAAGTAGCCGAGCGCCACCAGCGCAAAGACCTTAAACGGCTGATAGGTCACGTTGGTCAGCATGGTCCCGGCCTTGGTCAGCTCGACAAAGCCGATGATCGACGCCAGCGCGGTGCCTTTGATCACCTGCACGGCAAAGCCGACCGTCGGCGCAATGCCGATGCGCAGCGCCTGCGGAGCGACCACGCGAAACAGGGTCTGGCCAAAGGTCAGCCCCAGACAGCGCGACGCTTCCCACTGCCCCTTCGGCAGCGCGCGAATGCTGCCGTACCAGATATCGAGCAGAAACGCGCTGGTGTAAAACGTCAGCGCCAGCGAGGCGGCGGTCCACGGCGAGACGTCGATGCCGAACAGCGCCACGCCGAAGAAGGCCAGGAACAGCTGCATCAGCAGCGGCGTGCCCTGAAACAGCTCAATATAGCCGCGGATAATGCGCTTCACCGTGCGCCCGCCCGTCAGGCGCAGCAGCAGGAGCGGCAGCGTTACCACCGCCCCGCCGACGAACGCCACCAGCGACAGCAGCACCGTCCAGCGTCCGGCCAGCAGCAGATTGCGAATAATGTCCCAGTCGGTAAAGGTGGTCATCATGCCTGCACCCCCAGCCATTTCCGTCCTGCCGCCATCATCAGCTGGCGCAGGGTAATCGACAGCGCTAAATAAATCCCGGTGGTCACCAGATAGACCTCAAAGCTTAAAAACGTTCTGGACTGGATCAGGTTGGCGGCGAAGGTCAGCTCTTCATACGAGACCTGCGACACCACCGACGAGCCGAGCATCACGATGATGCACTGGCTCACCAGCGCCGGATAAATGCGCTGCAGCGCAGGCGGCAGCACCACGCGGATAAAGGTCTGCAGGCGGGTCAGCCCCAGCACGCGACCGGCCTCCCACTGCCCTTTCGGCGTGACCTGAATGCCCGCGCGGATAATCTCGGTGCTGTAGGCGCCCAGGTTGACCACCATGGCCAGCAGCGCCGCTTCCCCCGCCGTCATCTTCAGACCCAGGTTCGGCAGGCCGAAGACGATGAAAAACAGTTGCACCACAAACGGCGTGTTGCGGATGATCTCCACATACCCGCCCCAAATCCGGCTGTACCAGGTGGTGCGTCCGCTGCGGATCGCCGCGCCGATAATCCCTGTTGCCAGCCCGCCGACGGTGGCCATCACCGTCAGCTGAATAGTGACCCACAGCCCGGCCAGCAGCGCCGGCCAGTGCGGCCAGAGGGCGGAAAAATCAAGTTGCTCAGTCATCGGCTCAGGCGCCAAGATTTGCCGGCAGCGGGGCCTTCAGCCACTGCTCAGACAGACCGTTCAGCGTGCCGTCCTTAATGCCCTGCTCGATCAGCGCGTCCACTTTTGCCTTCAGGGCCGGTTCGTTTTTCTTCAGGCCAATGAAGCACGGCGAGTCTTTCAGCATAAAGCTCGGCACCGGGGCTTTCGCCGCGTTCTGGCGCGAAATGGCCGCCACCACGAGATTGCCGGTCGCCACGTACTGGACCTGGCCGGACAGATATGCCGACAGCGTGGTGTTGTTGTCTTCGTAGCGTTTCACGTTGGCATCTTTCGGCGCCAGGCCGGTCAGCACCATGTCCTCCACCGCCCCGCGCGTCACGCCGATGGTTTTTCCGCTGAGCGCGGCGGCATCCTTCAGTTCAGCCCCTTTCGGGCCAAACACGCCGAGGAAGAACGGCGCGTAGGCGCGGCTGAAGTCGATTACCTTCTCGCGCTCCGGGTTTTTACCGAGGCTGGAAATGACCAGATCCACCTTGTCGGTTTGCAGGTACGGCACGCGGTTGGCGCTGGTCACCGGCACCAGCTGCAGCTTGAGCTTCATCTGTTTAGCCAGATAGCGCGCCATGTCGATGTCATAGCCCTGCGGCTGCAGATCGGTTCCCACCGAGCCAAACGGCGGGAAATCCTGCGGAACGGCAATGCGGATGGTGCCGCGCTTCTCGATATCCTGAAGCTGGTCAGCCTTTGCCGGCAGCTGTGTGAAGAGGCATGCGGCCCCGGCCAGTGCAATTAACAGTTTTTTCATGGTGCTTCCCCGTAACGTTAACATGAAACAAAAGATTCTTTGAAGGTGTTTTTGCAACTAATGTGCCAGATAAGGTGAAGCGGGGGTTTTTCTAATAAAGCCTGATAAAACGCGGGCGGGGCGAAAACGCTCTCCATTTTCGCCCCGCCCTTATGCACCATTTTAATGCAAAGCACCACCCTGATGCCCCATTATCGCTGTTCGAGTTCGTCCAGCTGCTGGTAGAGGGAGGCAATCTCGTGAATGCGCGGGCGGCCCTTATCAAGAATGTCATGCAGGAAGGCGTTCGCCAGCAGGTTGATCAGGCTGTTGACCGAGGAATAGCTGTCATAGGCGGAAACGCTGTCCAGCGGGGCGCAGAGCTGCCAGCTCGCCAGCGGAAACAGGCTGTGGGCCTGCGGCTCGCACATCAGCAGCACCGGAATACCGCTGCTCTGAAGCTGCTGCAGCAGCGGGCGGATGATGCGCGGGCGACGGCGAAAGGCCATCATCACCACCAGATCGTCCGGCGTTAAGTCCACCAGCTCCTCGCTCAGGCTCTGCCCCGGCTGCGGCAGGACCAGCACCTGACCGCGCGCCTGCAGCAGCTGCTGGCGCAGATGAAGCGCCGCCGGATAGGCGTTACGCATGCCGATAATGACGATACGCCGCGCCTTCACCATGCAGGCTATGGCGTCGGCAAACTGCTGCGCGTCGAGGGCATTGACCCACTGGGTCAGGTTTGCCATCTCCTGCTTATAGTGGCGCGCCAGCAGCGTATTGCCCTGCACCGCATCGCGATTGTCGGTGAGCGGCATCCCGCTCTGGCGCAGGGTGCGCAGCTCTTCGCGCATGTCCTTATATTTCTCATAGCCCAGACGCTTAAACAGACGGCTCACCGTGGCTTTCGACACCCCGCTCAGCTGCGCCAGCTCGGCGCTGTTGTAGCTAATGAGGTCGTCAAAATGATCGAAAATAAAATCCGCCACCCGCTGCTCCTGCGGCGACAATGACGCGTATTGTGCTTTCAGACGTTCATCTAACTGTTCCATAGCGCCTCTGTAACTTTTGTTTCATTACATTGTACCTTTTTTGTATGTATTCATTATACGTGCCAGTTTACTGAAACTTTTCTTTCAGAACTGGAACAGCTTTTGCAGCACTTTGTGACTTTCAGAGTTACGAGGACGCTTCATGCAAAGTAATGTCTCCACGCACGGCATGGCCGTTGCGCCCCACAATCTTGCCAGCCAGAGCGCGCTGGCGGTGCTGCGCGAAGGCGGCAGCGCGATAGAGGCGATGGTCGCGGCAGCGGCCACCATCGCCGTGGTTTACCCGCATATGAACGGGCTGGGCGGCGATGGCTTCTGGCTTATCGTGCCGCCGGAAGGCGACCCCATCGCCATTGACGCCAGCGGCGCGGCGGGTTCGCGGGCAACGCTTGCCGCCTACGACGGTCTGGCGCATATCCCCCATCGCGGGCCCCGTGCGGCGCTGACCGTCGCCGGCACGGTAAGCGGCTGGGACGAGGCGCTGAAGGTCTCGCGCGAAATGACCGGCAAAACGCTGCCGCTGGCCCGCCTGCTGGCCGACGCCATTGACTATGCGCAGAACGGCACCCCGGTCACGGCCTCTCAGGCCCACGCCACGGCCAGCAAGTTCGACGAGCTGAAGGCCATCCCCGGCTTCGCGGAAACCTGGCTGGTGGACGGTAAGCCGCCGCAGGTCGGGAGCCGCTTTTACCAGCCCGCCATGGCCACGACCCTGACGCGTCTGGCGGAAGAGGGTCTCGACAGCTTTTATCGCGGCCCGCTGGCGGAAGTCCTGGCGCACGGCATGGAGACGCTGGGTCTCCCCGTGACGCTGGCCGATCTCAACGCCCACGCGGCCCGGCGCACCACGCCGCTGAAGCTGGAGCATCAGCAGGGAGAGATCTTTAACCACGCCCCGCCAACGCAGGGGCTGGTCTCGCTGGCGATACTCGGCATCACCGACCGCCTGAACATGGCGGACGCCGACGACGCCGAAACCCTTCACCGCATCGTGGAAGCCACCAAGCTGGCCTTTGGCCTGCGCGATGCCCACATCACCGACCCACGCGCGCTGAAAACCGATGTTCAGAAACTGCTGGATCCCGCCGCCCTGCAGGCGCTTGCCGACAGGGTTGACGACGGCCGCGCCGCGCCGTGGGGAACCGGAAAAGGCCCCGGCGATACGGTGTGGATGGGGGTGATGGACAGCAGCGGGCTTGCCGTCTCGTTTATCCAAAGCCTTTATCACGAGTTCGGCAGCGGCGTTGTCCTGCCCGATACCGGCATCGTCTGGCAGAACCGGGGCGCATCGTTCAGCCTCGATCCCGCCCATCTTCTGGCCCTCGCGCCGGGCAAACAGCCGTTCCACACCCTGAACCCGGCGGCGGCGCGTCTGAAGGACGGGCGCGTGATGGTTTACGGATCGATGGGCGGCGACGGCCAGCCGCAAACCCAGGCCGCGCTCTTTACCCGCTACGTTGTCCAGGGCGTCCCTCTGCAGGAGAGCATCACCCGCCCACGCTGGCTGCTGGGGCGCACCTGGGGGCAAACCTCAGACACCTTAAAGCTTGAAGGGCGTTTTTCACCCGAGACGGTCGCGCGCCTGCGGGCACTCGGTCACGAGGTGGAGCTATTCCCTGACTTTAGTGAAGCCATGGGCCACGCGGGCGCCATTGTTCGCCACCCCAACGGGCTGTTTGAAGGGGCATTTGACCCGCGCAGCAACGGCGCGGCCGCCGGATTCTGAGGAGAAAACAATGACGACACACCAACCCGACTGGCAGGCGTACCTGGCGCAGATGGAAACCGTACTCGGCGTGACGCTGGATGACGCCCGCCGGGCCGAACTGCAGCTGCAGTTTAGCCGCATAGCCAGCATGGCCGCCCCGCTGATGGCGCTGCCGCTCGACGACCGTCTGGAGATCGCAGGAGTGTATAAAGCATGACGCTACACGAGATGAGTATCAGCGCGATCCAGCAGGCGCTGAGCGCAGGCGAGCTGAGCGCTCGCGAGATTGCCCGCCAGACGCTGGAGGCGATTGCGCGCGTGAATCCGCAGATCGGCGCCTGGACCGCCGTGACGGAAGCACGCATGCTCGCCGAGGCCGACAATATCGATACCCTGCGACGGGAAAAGCGCCCCCTGCCGCCGCTGGCGGGCGTGCCCTACGCGGTAAAAAACCTGTTCGACGTTGCCGGTCACACCACCCTCGCCGGGGCCGAGCTGTTCAGCCAGCGCCCCGCTGCCGCCGCCGACAGCTTCGCCGTGCGCCAGCTGCGCAGCGCGGGCGGGCTGCTGACCGGGATGGTCAATATGGACGCCTACGCCTACGGCTTCACAACCGAGAACAGCCACTACGGCGCGACGCGTAACCCGCACGACCTGGCGCGCATTGCGGGCGGGTCGTCCGGCGGTTCAGCCGCCGCGGTGGCCGCCGGGCTGGTGCACTTTTCGCTCGGCACCGACACCAACGGCTCGATTCGCGTTCCGGCCTCACTGTGCGGCATCTACGGCCTGAAGCCCACCTTTGGCCGCCTGTCGCGATCCGGCAGCCATCCGTTTGTCGCGAGCCTGGATCATATCGGGCCCTTTGCGCGCCGCGTATGCGACCTGGCGTCCGTGTACGACGCGCTGCAGGGCCGGGACACCAGCGACGGTTTTCAGGCAGAGAGCTCGCGTGAACAGACGCGCCCCCTGCTTGACCGCGGGCTTGACGGCCTGCGCTGCGCGGTGCTCGGCGGCTACTTCACCACCTGGTGCGACGCGGACGCCAGAGACGCCGTGGCGCGGGTGGCGAAGGCGCTCGACGTGCAGGATGAGCTTCAGTTTCCTGACGCCGAGCTGGCGCGTTCCGCGGCGTTTATCATCAGCGCCTCCGAAGGGGGAAATCAGTACCTGCCTGCGCTTCGCCGGGAGCCCGAGCGTTTTGAGCCGCACTCCCGCGAACGCCTGCTGGCCGGGGCGATGATCCCTTCCGCCTGGTACATTCAGGCCCAGCGGTTTCGCGCGCAGGCACGGCAGGCGTTTCACGCGCTGTTTGCACGGGCCGACGTGCTGATTGCCCCGGCAACGCCGCGCAGCGCCACGCGGATCGGCGAGCAAACCATGGAGATTAACGGTCAGCCGCTTCCCATCCGCGCCAGCATGGGGATGCTGACCCAGCCGATTTCGTTTTTAGGCCTGCCCGTGACCACCGTTCCGCTGCGCACCGCGCAGGGCGCGCCCATTGGCCTGCAGCTGATTGCCGCGCCGTTTAACGAGCAGGCCTGCCTGCGCGTCGCGCGGGTTCTGGAAGAGAGCGGCATCACCGATGCCCGCCCGGCGGAGATAGCAGCATGATGAATCACGATGACATTAACCTCCCGTGGGTGGTTGCCGAGGTGACGGCCGCGTTTTACCGCTATGAGGACGCGCTGGTGAGCAACAACGTTGCGGTGCTGGACGAGCTGTTCTGGCACGACAAAAACACGGTGCGGCTGGGGGCAGGTGAAAATCTCTACGGGATCGATGAAATCCGCGCCTTTCGTGCGGCGCGCCCCGCCGCCGGGCTGCAGCGGACGTTGCGCCATACCGTCATCACCACCTTCGGGGAGGATTATGCCGTATGCAGCACCGAATTTACCCGCGAGAGCACGGAACGCATTGGCCGCCAGCAGCAGACGTGGGTGCGGTTTGCCTACGGGTGGCGCATTGTGGCGGCGCAGGTGAGTTTGATGGTGTAACGCTGAAAAACCTGCCCGGTGGCGCTGCGCTTACCGGGCCTACGATGTTCCGTATGCCCTGTGGGCCCTGTAGGCCGGGTAAGGCGCAGCCGCCACCCGGCAAAACATCGCACACTTACTTCTGAAACGGATGCACCTCCCGCCAGTGGTCGGCAATCTGCTGGCGGGTACAGACCCACACCCGCTCGTGCTGCTCAACGTAATCCAGGAACCGCTGCAGCGCGCGAAAACGCCCCGGTCGCCCGAGCAGGCGGCAGTGCATGCCGATGGACATCATCTTCGGCGCGCTTTCCCCCTCTTCGTACAGCACGTCAAAACTGTCCTTCAGATACGTATAAAACTGCTCGGCGGTATTAAACCCCTGAGCGGTGGCGAAGCGCATGTCGTTTGCATCCAGCGTGTAGGGCACAATCAGGTGCGGTTTGCGGGTGCCGTCGCTGCAGGCCACTTCCGTCCAGAAGGGCAAATCGTCGCCGTAGTAGTCGCTGTCGTAGTCAAAACCGCCATGCTCCACCACCAGCTGGCGCGTGTTGGGGCTGTCGCGCCCGGTGTACCAGCCCGCTGGCGGCTTGCCGAACAGGTCGGTCAGAACGTGCACCGCCTTGTGCAGGTGTTCGCGCTCCTGGCTGATGTCCATATTCTGATAGTGGATCCAGCGCCAGCCGTGGCTGACCACGTCGTAATCCGCGGCTTTGATCGCCTCAACAATCTCCGGGTGACGCGCCAGCGCCATCGCCACGCCGAAGACCGTCAGCGGCAGGCCGCGTTTCTGAAATTCATTGTGGATCCGCCAGAACCCGGCGCGGCTGCCGTATTCGTAGAGGGAGTCCATCGACATGTGTTTGTCCGGGTAGCTGGCCGCGCCGATGATGTCCGACAGGAACTGCTCGGACCCGGCATCGCCGTGCAGAACGTGGTTTTCCGCCCCCTCTTCATAATTGAGCACAAACTGCACGGCGATGCGCGCCTGATTCGGCCACCGCGCGTGCGGCGGGTTGCCCGCGTAGCCGCGCAGATCCCGCGGATAATCCTGTTTGAAAAGCCCCATTGCCACCCCCAAAAATTAAAATGGATTCAATGCCTGAAAAGGCCCGCTTAACGCTTTGTTCTCCGGGAACGCCAGATCGCCGTACTTGCTGGTCGACAGCCCCAGCGCCACCAGCGATTCCACCATCTTCACCGCCGCGCTGACGCCGTCGATCACCGGCACGCGCAGTTCGCGGGTCAGCTCCTGCGCCAGGGTCGCCATGCCGCCGCAGCCCAGCACGATGGCACCGCAGCCATCCTCTTGCAGCGCCTGTATACAGCGCGCGCGTACTTTCTCCTGCGCCAGTCCGCTGCCGTCTTCCAGCGCCAGCACCGGGAGATCGATAGCGTGCAGCGCCGCGCAATGGTCCTGAAAGCCATACTGGTGCAGCAGATGACGGGCAATGATCAGCGTGCGCGGCAGCGTGGTAACTACCGAAAAGCGCGTCGCCACCAGCGTCGCCATATGCATGGCGGCTTCCGCAATGCCGACTACCGGCCCCTGCGCCAGCTCGCGCGCCGCCAGCAGGCCCGGATCGCCAAAGCAGGCGATGACGTGACCGTGCACGCCCTGCTCTCTTCCGAGCTTGACCTGTTCAAGAACGCCCACGGCGGCGATGGCCTCATCGAAGTGGCCTTCTATAGACGGCACGCCCGCGCTCGGACAGACCGCGAGGATCTCCGTCCCCGGCGCCGCCACCGCGCGGGCCGCCGCGCCGATGGTTTCCGTCATGGCGAGGCTGGTGTTGGGGTTGATCACTTGTATACAGACAGACATTACGACTCCTTGTGGCCGGCAAACAGCCGGGCAAAATCAGGCAGGCACTCGCCCGCCCGCTCGAAGCAGAGGCTGGCGACGATATGTTCAAAATGGTGCATGAGGGCATCGCTTAGTGGCTCAAGCGCCTTCTGGCGCAGCAGATCCACCAGCTGTTCGTGATCGTTGCAGCGGCAGTCCTGACGCCACGGCGCGCCCCAGGTGGCAATCACCAGCGAAGAACGCTGGCTCAGGCCGGTCACCAACTCCGTGAGCACCTGGTTGCCGGAGATAGCCTGCAGCTGAATGTGGAAATTGGCGGAGTGGCGAATTGCCGCCGGACCGTCATAGGCCTCGTGCGCGTGCTGCTCCTGGCGAATAATGGCCTCCAGCGCGGCAAGGTGCGGCGGCTGACAGTGCGCCAGCACGTCCGGCAGGTTGGCGACCTCCAGCAGCGCGCGGGTGCGGAAGATGTGCCGCGCCTCTTCCACCGTCGGGCTGGCGACGTGTGCACCACGCTTGGGCGTCAGGGTGACCATTTGCACAGCGGCGAGTCGTTGAAGCACCTTGCGGATGCCCGTGCGGCTCACGCCAAAGACCTCTGCCAGCGCCTCTTCCGGCAATTTGCTCCCCGGCAGCAGCTGGTGTTCGACAATCGCGGTCATCAGCGCCTGGAAGATGGTTTCGTCTTTGTCATGCAGGTCTGGCGCGGTCTGCAGGGCGTTAATGTTGTTCATTCACCACTCCGAATTTTACTTTCCGTTATCGAATCGTATACATAAAAATAAAATATTGCATACAAGATTTATTATTTTGGCCTGGATCCTGCAACACCGTTTGCACTCCCACTCAACGGGTTTTCATTCACAGGAGCAGGTTTCATGCCAAACAGTCAAAACGCACAACAAGGTACGGCCGCTGATTCCGGTGCGGTTTACAGCCCACGTCTTTGCAATGAGGATCTGGCACCGACGCGTGACCAGAACTGGAGCTGGTACAACATCTTTTCGTTCTGGATGTCGGACGTTCACAGCATGGGGGGTTATGTGGTCGCCGCGAGCTTCTTTACGCTCGGGCTGGCAAGCTGGCAGGTGCTGCTCTGCCTGCTGGTGGGGATTTGCATCGTGCAGCTGTGCGCCAACCTGGTGGCCAAACCGAGCCAGATGGCGGGCGTGCCCTATGCGGTGATCAGTCGACAGGCGTTCGGCGTGTTCGGGGCCAATATCCCGGCGGTGATCCGCGGGCTGATTGCCTTCGCGTGGTACGGGATTCAGACCTATCTCGCCGCCAACGCCCTGATGCTGGTGGCGCTGAAGTTCTGGCCATCGCTCTCTTCACTCACTACCGGCGCATTCCTGGGCCTGTCGCATCTGGGTTGGATCTGCTTTGCCATTATGTGGGTCCTGCAGGCGATGGTCTTCTGGCACGGCATGAGCGCCATCAAGCGCTTTATTGATATCGCCGGTCCGGCGGTCTATGTGGTAATGCTGGCCCTTGCCGGCTGGATTGTATACAAGACCGGTTTTGACGGGATCTCCTTTACCCTCGCCAGCAAATCCCTGAGCGCGGGCGAGCAGACCTGGCAGATGATCACCGCGACCGCGCTGGTGGTCTCCTACTTCTCCGGCCCGCTGCTCAACTTTGGCGATTTCTCCCGCTACGGCAAAAGCATGGGTGAGATCCGCCGCGGCAACCGCTGGGGGCTGCCGTTTAACTTCCTGCTGTTCTCCATCGTCACCGTGGTGATTGTCTCCGGCACCCAGTCGCTGTTTGGCCGCATGATCACCGATCCGATCGAAACCGTCAGCCGCGTGGGTAACGATCTGGCCGTGGCGATAGGCCTGCTGACGATGATCACTGCCACCATCGGGATCAACATCGTCGCGAACTTCGTCTCCCCGGCGTTTGATTTCTCTAACTGCTCGCCGCAGAAAATCAGCTTCCGCACCGGGGGCATGATCGCCGCCGTCGGTTCGATCCTGCTCACCCCGTGGAACCTGTTCAACTCGCCGGAGCTTATCCACTACACCCTGGACGTGCTCGGGGCGTTTATCGGCCCGCTGTTCGGCATTCTGATTGCCGATTTCTACCTGATTAAGCGCGGCAAGGTGTCGGTTGACGATCTGTTCGACGACACGCCAAAGGGCAAATACTGGTACCGCAACGGCTTTAACCCGAAAGCCATTGGCGCGCTGATCCCGTCCGTTGCCGTGGGCCTGGTCATCAGCTTTATCCCGGCCCTACATGAGGTGGCAAACTTCAGCTGGTTTATCGGCGTCTTCCTCGGCGGCGTCACCTACCGCTGGCTGGCGCGGGAAGAGCGCGAGACGGCTGGCGCGACGTCGTTTGGCTCCCGCGTGGCGACGCAAAAAGAGTAATCCCTTCCCTCTGGCCGCAGCGTATCTGCGGCCCGTTCATTCTGGCACCGTTCTTGCTGAGCTTTCCCACCCCGCTACGCACACACGAAGGCAGGAACCATGATGGAATACCAGACTGCGATACGCGGTGCATTTTTTGATATTGCCCGGGTCTGCGACAGCGCAGACGCCATTGCCCGGCACGCGCGCTACCTTGAGGACGGCCTGCTGTTTATCCGGAACGGAAAAATTCTGGCACAGATGCCGTGGCAGGAGGGCGAGCAGTATCTTGACCCCCACAAGGGCTACACCGACCTGCGCGGCAGGCTGCTGCTGCCCGGTTTTGTCGACACCCACGTCCATTACCCGCAAACGGAGATGATCGGCGCCTTTGGCGAACAGCTGCTGGAGTGGCTGACCACCTACACCTTCCCGGTGGAGAGCCAGTTTGCCGATGAGGCCTACGCGAAAGAGATCGCCGAATTTTTCATACAGCAGCTGGTGAGCAACGGCACCACCACCGCGCTGGTGTTTTGCACGCTGCATCCGCAATCGGTCGAAGCGCTGTTTACCGAGGCCCTGCGCCTGAACATGCGCCTTATCGCCGGAAAGGTGATGATGGACAGGCACGCGCCGGACTACCTGAGCGAAGACGCAAAGCAGAGCTACCGGCAGACGCGGGCGCTGATCCAGCGCTGGCATCACCGTGGGCGGTTGGGATACGCCATTACGCCGCGCTTTGCGCCGACCTCATCACCCGAGCTGCTTGCGGCGGTCAGCCTGCTCAGAGAGGAGTTCCCGGACACCTGGCTGCAGACCCACCTGAGCGAAAACCCCAACGAAGTGGCCTGGGTAAGCGACCTCTGGCCGGAGCATGAGCGCTATCTGGACGTGTATCACCACTACGGCCTGACCGGCGAGCGCAGCGTGTTTGCCCACGCGATCCATTTGCACCACAGCGAGTGGCAGTGCCTGCATGACACCGGATCGGCGGTGGCGTTTTGTCCCACTTCGAACCTGTTTCTCGGCAGCGGGCTGTTTCGCCTGCCCGCCTGCTGGCAGCACAGGGTGCGGATGGGCATCGGCACCGACGTCGGCGCGGGCACCACCTTCAGCATGCTGCGCACGCTGGGCGAAGCCTACAAGGTCGGCCAGCTTCAAAGCTACCGCCTGCGTGCCAGCGAGGCCTTTTACCACGCCACGCTGGGCGGCGCGCACGCCCTCCGGCTGGATGACAAGATTGGCAACTTCGCGGCAGGCAAAGAGGCGGATTTTGTGGTTATCGACCCCAACGTCACGCCGCTGCAGCGCCTGCGCAATCGGCGCTGTCAGGATATCTACGAGCAGCTTTTCGTGCTGATGACCCTGGGCGACGAGCGCAACATCAGCGAGACCTGGGTCAACGGCGAGCGGGTATGGTCAGCTGCCCCGGTAGGTTGACCACCCGCCGGGGGCAATCACAAACGGCAGATGGAAGTGTTCGTCTGCCGTTTCTCCCGTGACAAACTCAATGTGCGCGCAGGGATAGATCGTCTTCCGGCCGGTATCGCTAAACCACGCCCCGATCTCCGCCACCAGCCGATAGCGGCCCGCGGGCAGAGAGGGAACGAACGCGGCGATGCGCCCCTGGGCGTTGGTCACGCCCGTGGCCAGCGTCTTCCCGTCCTGTTGCAGATGAACCGTCACGCCCTCAGCGGGCTTGCCCGTCGAAATATCGAGAATATGGGTGCTGAGTGTGCTCATTCGTGGATGACTCCTTCCAGGCGCAGCAGCGTAATTTCCCGCAGCTGTTCCAGCGCGGCACGGATTTCCTGCGCGTCGCTGTTCTCCAGCCGCGCGTGCAGGGCCTGTAATATCTCCTCGCCGCTGCGGCCCTTCGCGCGGATCAGAAAGACGCGTCCAAAGCGGGCTTCGTAGCGGGCGTTGCCTTCACGCAGCGCCCGGGCAAGAGCAGCATCGCGGTCATTCACCGCCCCCTGCTCCTGGCGCGACAGCGCCGCCTCCGCCGCTGAACCCGCTGGTTTTTCCCCGATGCGCGGATGGGCGCTCAGGGCTTGCGCCAGCGCCGCTTCGTTCCAGTTTTGCATCAGCGATTTCGCCGTACTGAACAATTCGTCCCGGCTGGCGTAAGGCCGCCCGTGAACCAGCGCATCGGCCCAGCGGGGAAGCGCCACGCAGGGGTGAATCAGCGCTAACGCCTGTTCATGGGGAAGATGATTGAAGTCGTGCAGTGCGATCATAGTGTCTCCTTTATTGTCCTTCTCCAGGCTATTGCACAAACCACGCCACCCTGAGCACAGGCGTGAAACAGTCGATTCCACAAGGTCGACCAGGAAATTTTTGATTCATAAAAAGGCACGCTCACCGCGTTTACGCACCTTAGCAGTGCAAACGTCTCCCTTACAACGCCGTTTTCGCCATGCTGCAGCCTGGTACGCAAATTGCTGACTGTCTTTACACCCTGCAAAAGGAGAGAAGCATGAAAGCAATCGTTATTGGCGCGGGTATTGGCGGCCTGAGCGCCGCCGTCGCGCTGAAGAAAGCGGGCATCGACTGTACCGTGTTTGAAGCCGTAAAGGAGATCAGGCCCGTCGGGGCGGCCATCTCCATCTGGCCTAACGGCGTGAAATGCATGCAGCACCTCGGCATGGGCGACATCATCGAGACCTGGGGCGGGCCGATGCGTTTTATGGCCTACAAGGATTACCGGCGCGGCGATACCCTGACCCGCTTTAGCCTTGCCCCGCTGGTTGAGCGTACCGGCGGACGCCCCTGCCCCGTCTCGCGCGCTGAGCTTCAGCGCGAAATGCTGGACTTCTGGGGTCGCGACAAGGTGCAGTTCGGCAAGCGCGTCGAAGGCGTCCATGAAGACGACGCGGGCGTGAGCGTGACCTTCACCGATGGCACCACCGCCGCCGGGGATTTCCTGATTGCCGCCGACGGCAGCCACTCGGCGGTTCGCCCGTACGTGCTGGGATACACCCCGGAGCGCCGCTACGCGGGCTATGTGAACTGGAACGGGCTGGTGAAGATTGACGAAGAGATCGCCCCGGCGCACCAGTGGACCACCTTCGTTGGCGAAGGCAAACGCGTGTCGCTGATGCCCGTCTCCGGCGGACGCTTCTATTTCTTTTTTGACGTGCCGCTGCCCGCAGGCCTGGCGGAGGATCGCACCACCCTGCGCGCCGATCTCACGGGCTACTTCCGCGGCTGGGCGCCGCCGGTGCAAAAGCTTATCGCGGCGCTGGATCCTGAAACGACCAATCGGATTGAAATCCACGACATTGAGCCGTTCGACAGCCTGGTGCGCGGCAACGTCGCGCTGCTGGGCGATGCCGGGCACAGCACCACGCCGGATATCGGCCAGGGCGGCTGCGCGGCGATGGAAGATGCCGTGGTGCTGGGGGAATGCCTGCGTGAAAACCACAACATCACGCTGGCGCTGCGGCAGTACGAGGCGCTGCGCTGCGACCGCGTACGCGACCTGGTGCTGAAGGCGCGCAAGCGCTGCGACGTCACCCACGGCAAAGATATGGCGTTGACGCAGGCCTGGTATCAGGAGCTCAAAGAGGAGACCGGAGAGCGCATCATCAACGGTCTGTGCGAGACCATTCAGGGCGGCCCATTAGGCTGAACGTAAGAGGGACAACGATGAAAAGAGAACCGACCCCACCCGCCCACTGTACGTTTGAGCCAGAGGACTGGCTGCGTCTGGCGAAATGCTGGCATCCGGTCGCGCGCGCCTGCGACGTCGGTCCGGCGCCGGTCAAAGCGACGCTGCTGGATGAGCAGCTGGTGATTTACCGGATTAACGACCAGGTCGTGGTTGCCCGTGACGTGTGCCCGCACCGCGGCGTGCCGCTGACGCTCGGCTTTCACGACGAGCACGGGATTATCTGCCCCTATCATGGCTTACGCTTTGGCGAGGACGGGCGCTGCAACCGTATTCCCTCCAGCCCCGACCAGCCCGTTCCGGCGAAGCTGAACCTGATTAACTACGCGGTCGAAGAGCGGTTCGGGCTGATCTGGGCCTGCCTGGCCTATGATCCGGATAACCCCGCGCCGCTGCCCGCCATGCCGCACTGGGATGACGACGGATTTCAGCAGATTAACTGCCCGGCGTTTGAGGTGAACGGCTTCGCCGGACGTCAGGTAGAGGGTTTTCTGGACGTGGCGCACTTTGCGTGGATCCACACCGAAACCTTTGCCGACCCCAATAATCAGCTTGTGCCTGCCTATCAGCCACAGGAGACGCCGTTCGGCTTCGTGGCGGATTACTGGAGCGCCGTGAGCAACTATCCCGCCAGTTCCCCCGTGCAGGCTCCGGAAGGGTTCCAGTGGCTGCGCCATTTTGAAATGCACCTGCCGTTCACCGCCACCCTGACGATTCATTTCCCGGGTGAATCGCGGCTGGTCATTATGAACGCCGCATCACCGGTATCATCGCGCGTGACCCGCATGTTCGCCCCTATTGCCCGCAATTTTGACCTGCATATTCCGGTGGAGGACGTGCATGCCTTCAACCTGCGGATTTTTGAAGAGGATCGCCTGATGGTCGAAACCCAGCGCCCGGAAAGCCTGCCGCTGGACCTGACCCTGGAAGCGCATATCCCCGCAGATAAAAGCTCGATTGCCTACCGTCGGGGACTGAAGAAGATGGGCTTTGGCGAGTTTTTCCTGGTATGACGGAGGTCGATATGCTGAGCGTAATTGTTGACGGGTTGTGGCGCGAGGGCGACAAAAGCCTCGCCGTCAGGCTGGTGGCGGAAGACGGCGAAGCGCTGCCACCCTGGCAGCCCGGCGCACATATTGATGTTCACCTGCCCTGCGGCGTGGTTCGCCAGTATTCCCTGACCGGAGCGTGTAGCGGTGAGAGCTACCTGATCTGCGTGGGGCGGGAAACCGCCTCGCGCGGCGGGTCGAGCTACGTTCACGAGACGCTGCGTCCCGGCCAGAAGCTGATGATATCGGCCCCGCGCAACCTGTTTCCGCTTCAGCAGGCAGAGCGGGTTTTGCTCCTGGCGGCGGGAATAGGCATTACGCCGCTGTATGCGATGGCCCTGCAGCTGAAGGCGACCGGAACGCCGTTCACGCTGCACTACTACGTCAGGAACCGGGAAAGCGCGGCGTTTACGCGCGAACTCTCGCTGTGCGATGAGTGTATCATTCATACCGCCAGCCCGCGCACCGCGCTGGCGGAAAATCTCCCCGCGGCCGAATCGGGCCTTCACGCCTGGGTCTGTGGTCCAGCAGGTTTTATGGAAAAAGTGCGTGAGGTCGCCACGGCAAAGGGATGGGATGACGCCCATCTTCACAGCGAGGCGTTTCAGCCCGTTGCGCCCGCCGCAGGCGGTGAAACCGGGGAGATCTTCACGGTCAAGCTGGCCTCCACCGGGGAGCGCTGGCCGGTGCCTGCGGATAAAACCATCGCCCAGGTGCTGCAGGAAAATGGCGTGGCGGTCCCGCTTTCCTGTGAGATGGGGATCTGCGGCGCCTGCCTGACGCCGGTGATTGACGGCGTGGTGGATCACCGGGATAGCGTGCAGTCGGAGGCGGAAAAAGGCGCAACGGACCAGCAGGTGGCGCTGTGCTGTTCGCGAAGCTATTCCGGGGAGCTGGTGATTGGGCTGTAAAACGAAAAAACCCTGCGATATTGCTATCGCAGGGTTTTCAAATTTGGCGGAAGCGTAGAGATTCGAACTCTAGAACCCTTTCGGGTCGCCGGTTTTCAAGACCGGTGCCTTCAACCGCTCGGCCACGCTTCCAAAGTGAGGCGCACTATAAACATCTATTAGCGCCTTGTAAAGCAGGAATTTTTCGATTTTTCCCCACGGGCGTTTGACTGCGCAAAAAGTCACCCAAACGCTGACTTCACATCACTCTCCGCGACCTTGTACATACCGTAACACAGCAACGCTCATCCTTTTAAATCGCTCTGGTATAGAATGCCACAAAAATAGACGGCCATTTGTTGTGTAATTGTTATAAATCTGAATTTCCGCAGATTTAAGACATTACTGCCATGCAGTGTTACTGGTTGATGATGAAAATCAAAAATACGCTTTGCTTACATTTTCTGATGGCCTTTCTGGCCATTTTGTTTCTTTGTCTTCACCCGCTGGTGGCGAGCTTCGATCCGCCGCTTACCTTCCAGCCGCTGATTAAATCAATGGCGGGCACGCCTAAAGAACAGGCGGAAAAAATTGCCACTATCTCTCATGCCTTAGAAGGGAATGCGATATTCTTCATTGGTGCGTCTGAGGTGGCGACGTCAGAAGATGAACATTACGCTGTCTATAATTACTTTAATAAGCAATTGCACAAACCCGTCGTGGCGTATGGCGATGCGTTTGTCGATGACGAAACGCAGTTTTTACTGTTCTCACGTTTTAAAAATAGCCTTAACGCAAACAGTAAAGTTGTTTTGCTGCTGGCACCTGACAGCTTTTACTCAAAAGGCCTGCCTCCCGCTATCTATGCTGATAATTTCCCGGGTTCTGTTTTTAATCCTTTGATGAAGGATCCGCAGGCACGCCCAATATTGGTTAATTATTTAAAACATATTGAGAGTAAAGAAATAAGCCATTTAACCTTTGGCCAAATGCGTGTCTTTGGCTGGCACCCCGATCTGATATGGGACGAGGTGAGTTTCCAGTTTGCCAACGTCTGCACCCTGATAAAAAACGACTGGCTGGCGCTGCTTCACGTCACGCCCCGGACGGAACAGCCGTGGCCGCCACAGCCAACCACCCACATTGCCCCTGACTGGGATAAAGAGCTGGCGAATGCCCGCGAGTTAAATAAAAAACGCCAGCAGAGCGCGGCCACCCTGTGGATGGACAAAACGATTTACGAGGAGGACGGTACGCGGCAGCAGTGGGATGACACGCCGGTCGTGCCTGCGCAAATCGCTGCCTTCAGTAAAACCGTCCAGCTGCTTAAAGAACACCACGTGCAGGTGATTGCTATCGTCGACCCGGTTAACCCCTGGGCGCTTTACAACACCGATACCTTCCGCCCGGTGGATAAGCAAATTAAAACCATTCTGGAAAAGAACCAGATCCCGTATTTAGATATGTACGCCATGCCTTATCAGAATGGCTGGAACTGGGATCGTTTGCACCCTTCCGAACTGGCCTGGGTTCCTATGATTCGCTTTATTGCACAGAGCTTTAAATAATGAAAATCGTGATTCGTCTTTTTTTCCTTTATCTCCTGCTGGCGATCACCATCGTCGCGTGGACCTCTGTCGATGACAGTATGAGTATGCAGCTGCATTTTGAATATCAAAAGTTCTGAGGCCGAATGATGTATAGCTCAGGAATGTTTTTTGTCTGTTTGTTTTCATCCGCCCTGGCGTTTGCGCTGGTCAATCGCCTATTACGCCATCGCCTGACGTATTTATCGGCATTATCCGTCATGGCCGCATTAGGCTGGGGCTATATTTTTCAGGGTGATTACCGTGTTCCCGCGGTCGTTTTTATCATTTTTTATCTAGTCGCCGCGTTAAAAGAAAAAGGATGGTTAAAAACCTGGCAGGCGATTGTGTTAACGCTGCTTCCTTTATTTTTGGTGAAATTGCACCTTAATCATCATCTCGGCATGATCGGCCTCTCTTTTATGACATTCCGCGCGGTGGACGTGCTGCTCTATCGCAGTAAAAAAGAAGGGCAGAATTTCCTGCACTATTTCTGCTATCTGTTTATGCCCTTTATTATTCTGGCAGGCCCAATGTACCGCTGGCGGACATGGATGAACGACGTCAGCAAGCCCGTCTTTGCCCTTAACCGCGAACAGTTTTTAGTGGCGCTGGAGCAAATCATTACCGGCATTATCCAGAAGTTCCTGTTTGCCATGCTGGTTGATTCGCTGGTCGTACAGCCCTGGAGCCATAAGCCGTTTACGCTGACCGTGGGCGTGGTGATGTCGATAGCCTACAGCGCCTACCTCTACTTTGATTTTGCGGGCTACAGCAATATGGCCATCGGTGCGGGCCGCCTGTTTGGGCTCAACATCCCGGCAAACTTCAATATGCCGCTTCTGGCAAAGAACCCGCAGGATTTCTGGCGCCGCTTCCACATCAGCCTGTCTGAATGGCTGCGCGATGTGGTCTTTATGCCCGTTTATATGAACCTGATGAAGTTCAATTTTTTCCGTCAGAACAAAACTCTGGCGCAAAATATCGGTATTTTCTGCACCCTGTTTTGCATGGGGGCATGGAATGGCCTGGAACGCCATTACGTCATCAGCGGCGCGCTGTTTGGCGCCATTTCTGTCGCTCACAACATGCTGCTGTGGTCAGCCAAACGCAGCCCGGCGTTACACCGCGGGTTGCAGTATCCGGCTGTTGCGTTTTTAGGGCGCATTCTGACGCTGGGAAGCGCCGCGGGCGCCCTTTACATCTTTAGTGGAATGTCACCTCTATGAAAAATCTCTCCGATCTTCAGGAACTGCAGGATTTCTTGCGTGCGGCATTATGCGATCCCGCCTCCCCGCAGCAGCTGGCCATCAGCGGCAGCGACGAAGCCTTAAGCTGGCTGCAGCTTTCCGCTGCCGTGACGGACTGGGCGCAGCGCTATCAGCGTAGCCAGCCTGTTGCCGGTACGCCGGTCGTCTTGTACGGACACCAGCAGGCCGAGTTCGCCGTGGCGATTTATAGCTGCCTGCTGCACAACATTCCGTACATTCCGGTGGACTGCATTTACCCGCAGGAGCGCCTGCGGGAGATCTGCCATCTGGCCAGCGCCCCTTACTATTACGACGTCGCGACCCGGCAGTTCATCGCCACGGGTGAACCGGGCAAGGTGCTGGAGGAGCAGGATCTGGCCTACATCATGTTTACCTCCGGCAGCACCGGCAAGCCTAAAGGGGTGCAGATTGGGCGTGAAAGCGTGTGGCACTTCATGAAATGGGTCAGCCAGGACTTTTCGCTGCCGGAAAAACCGGTCCTGATGAACCACGCGGTGTTCAGTTTTGACCTCTCCCTGATCCCTTTGCTGGCGAATCTGGCGATGGGTGGACACATCGTGCTGAACGCCAAAGACGATATTCAGAAAGCGAACTGGCTGGAGCGACTGAAAAGCAACGCCGTCTCCGCCTGGGTTTCCACCCCCTCTTTTGCTTACCAGCAGCTGCTTTCCCCGCAGTTCAACAGCGAGTATTTACCTGAACTCAACGTCTTTATCTTCATTGGTGAAGTGTTGAATAAAGCGCTGGTTAAACAGCTTCGCCGCCGCTTCCCGCAGGCCAAAATCATCAACTCCTATGGCCCAACGGAAGCGACCATCGCGACTACCGTGGTCGAGATCACGGATGCGATCATGAACAGCGACAGCGCCGTGCTGCCGGTGGGGGTCATGATGCCTGAGAGCAGAATGGAAATTTCCGCCGAGGGCGAGCTGATTATCTGGGGTAAAAACGTCATGCGCGGCTACCTCGGCCTGCCGCAGGAGAACGCAGAAAAATTACTCCGTCGGGAAAATGAAGCATTTCGCGGCTACCGGACCGGCGATCTGGGCTATGAAGCGGGGCTTATCTACTGCCAGGGACGCAACGACAGCCAGGTCAAACTGAATGGCTACCGTATTGAAATCAACGAAATTGAAAACCGCCTGCTGGCGATGTCCGGGATTAACGAAGCGGTGGTGATGCCACTGATGAAACCCTGCGGCAGCGTGCTGCGCATTGCCGCGTTCTGCGTGACGGAACTGGCGCCGGATACCATCAAAACCTCGCTCTCGAAGGTAGTCCCCCACTACATGGTGCCGTCACAAATTATCGTAAAAGACGCTTTGCCGCTGAATCCTAACGGCAAAATTGACCGCAAGCTGCTGGACGCTTACGCCCGCACAAATTAATGACTCCAGGAAAAATTATGGAACAAGAAATTCTCGCCCTGTTCGAAAAAGTGTTATCCCGTAAGGTGGGCTTTCACGATGAGCTGATTGAATCCGACATTCTCGACTCCATCCTGGCGGTCGATATGGTTCTGGAAGTGCAGGACGTTTACGGCTGCACGATCCCGCCGACAGACGTGGCGACGGTGCTGAAAACCCCGGCGGACCTGGCCCGCTATATTGAAGAAAACCGCTAAACGCCCCTGCTGTTAATCCTGCCCTGAAGGCTCTGGCGCATCGCGCCAGAGCCCAGACGCAAAATGAATATCCTTCACCGGAATTAAACCAACCGCTTTTGTGATTTCTCCTACACTTTAGGGGTCGTGTTGTTCTTAACAGAGGAGTCTGCGGTATGGCATTCGTAACCACGAAAGACGGCGTCAACATTTACTACAAAGACTGGGGTCCGAAAGAGGCTCAGCCCATTGTCTTCCACCACGGCTGGCCGTTGAGTGCCGATGACTGGGATAACCAGATGCTCTTCTTCCTGGCAGAAGGCTATCGCGTTATCGCTATCGATCGCCGCGGACATGGACGATCGGACCAGGTGAGTGAAGGCCACGATATGGATCATTATGCGGCCGATGCGTCAGCCGTGGTTGAAAGCCTTGATCTGCACAATGCCGTGCACGTCGGTCACTCCACCGGCGGCGGACAGGTCGCCCGCTATGTTGCGCGGTATGGACAACCACAGGGGCGCGTCGCCAAAGCGGTGCTCGTCAGCGCCGTCCCGCCTCTGATGGTCAAAACGGAGACGAACCCCGGCGGAACGCCGATCGAGGTCTTCGACGGCTTCCGCAAAGCGCTGGCGGCTAACCGCGCCCAGTTTTATCTCGACGTTGCCAGCGGTCCTTTCTACGGTTTTAATCGCGATGGTGCCGACGTTTCGCAGGGTACGATCCAGAACTGGTGGCGTCAGGGGATGATCGGCAGCGCCAAAGCCCACTATGAGGGGATTAAGGCGTTTTCAGAGACCGACCAGACGGAAGATTTGAAAACCATCACCGTTCCCGTTCTGGTGCTGCAGGGCGATGACGATCAGGTTGTGCCGTATAAAAATGCCGCCCTTCTCCAGGACATGCTGCTGGCGAACAGCGTGCTGAAAATTTATCCGGGCTTCCCGCACGGGATGCATACCACCCATGCGGATACTATCAACGCGGACATTCTGGCCTTTATTCGCTCATAACGCCGCGTTTCTTGCCGGGTGGCGCTGCGCTTATCCGGCCTACGCCACGATATCCCGCTCAATGCATGAACGCCACCCGAGGGTGGCGTTGTTTATTCCGCTTAGCGATTATCCAGCTGGGCGCGAACGTTGTTCAGCCCGGTGGTGTTGATGCGGTAAGGCTGCCCGTTCACGGAGCGGATGAGCTTTTTGGTGCGGAGTTTTTTGAAGACGTTCAGCGTGCAGTCGCTCAACACCAGCCCTTCACGGGTGTAGCACTCAACGGACGTGACGCGGCCAGAGCTGTCGCGGACGTGCACGATACGCCCACCTTTGGCGAGAACGTGTAAGGTACGTTGTTCCTGACGGGATAAATTCATACTGGAAAACCTGTGTAATCATCATGCGTAAAAACGAGCCCACACCCGCAGGTGCGTGCGTAAGGTTTAAGCGCAGCGATAACCAGTCCGTCCTGAAAAGGGCGGGAAGCTGATTATCTGATGAAAACATTCTCCAGCATCAAAGCCTCGGTAAGCGATGAAAAGGTATTTACGGGGTGAATGATAACGCCGGGGTTTTACAGGGAAATAACCGGGTCTTAAAAATGTGAGGCGGATCGGCTAATCCAAAAGAAAAACCCCAAGTCAACGAGTAACCTGGGGTTTATATCTGGCGGAAGCGCAGTCCGCCAAATTAACGTCCGAGAACGCCAGAAATAGTTCATTTTTACCATTAATAAACAATATGTTGTCAAAAACAGATGTCCGAAGACGTCTTGCGACATCCGAGAAAATCTGACATTTTATGCAGTACCTTATGTATGGCGGGTTGTATGACAGGGTTTAACATATGCCAAAGAAAGCCAAAGAACTCACCGGACTGGCCGTTTCCAAGCTAAAAACTGAAGGCTCTTTTGCAGTTGGTGGGGTTGATGGTTTGTATCTCCGGGTTCGGGGTCAGTCCCGTTCATGGATACTCTGTATCGCTATGGGAGTCAGAGTAAACAGATTGGGAAGGACAGTCCCCAGACGTTTGAACATGGGACTTGGTGCCTACCCTGAAGTCTCCTTAGCTGATGCCCGTGATAAGGCTCGTGAACTGCGTAAGCAAGTCCGTAATGGTGTTAATCCCCTTGAAGAAAAACACGCCGCCAGAGCAGAACAAGAAAAGCTGGCTCATAAGAGAAAGACGTTTACCGAATGCGCTGAAGAGGTTATCGAAATTAAGGCCAAGGAACTTAAAAATCAGAAACACATTGCACAATGGCGTTCAACGCTTGAAGCCTATGCTTACCCTGTCGTAGGTGAAAAGCCTATCAGCGCAATCACGAAAGTTGATGTACTGGCAATACTTGAACCTATCTGGTTAACAAAAAATGAAACCGCCAGCCGCCTGCGTGGTCGTATTGAAACCATTATTGATTACGCCAAGGCGAAAGAATACTTTGAGGGCGATAACCCTGCTTCATGGAAAGGTATGCTTAAACCCCTGCTGCCAATGCCAAGTAAGGTTCAGCAACAAAAGCACCATGCAGCCCTGCCCTATAGTGAGATCAAACCCTTTATCTCTGAACTGCAGAAACGAGCGGGCATTTCAGCACGAGCACTTGAGTTTTCAATCCTGACCGTCGCACGTTCTGGTGAAGTCCGTGGCGCTGAATGGTCAGAAATTGATCTGAAGAACAAAACGTGGACCATTCCCGTCAGCAGAATGAAAGCCAGTAAAGAACATCGTGTACCGCTGTCTGACGCTGCGGTAGCCCTGTTAAAGGCTTTACCACGTTTCAAGGACAATAATCTTGTATTCCCTGCCCCTCGTGGTGGACAGCTATCTGATATGTCTTTGCTGGCAGTACTGAAACGAATGGGCCATAGTGGTTTAACACAGCACGGTTTCCGATCAACATTTCGTGACTGGGCTGGTGAAACTACAGATCATCAACGTGAAGTTATTGAACACGCACTGGCCCATCAACTAGCTGATAAAGCAGAGGCCGCTTATCAGCGCGGAACGTTATGGCCTAAGCGTGTGGCGTTGATGGATGATTGGACGCGATATTGTTTTGCCGTTTAACTGCTCTGTTTGAAAACACCATCAATAAAGCGCTGCGTAAGATGGGCTATGACACTACACAGGACATCTGCGCTCATGGTTTCCGCACACTAGCCTGTAGTGCCTTAATTGAGTCAGGTTTGTGGTCAGAAGACGCTGTAGAGCTTCAAGATGAGCCATAAGGAAAGCAACAGCATCCGTGCTGCTTATACCCACACAGCCCAGCATCTTGAGCAGCGCCGCCTGATGCTCCAGTGGTGGGCTGATTTCCTTGATGCTAACAGCAACGATATGGTCAGGCCGTTTGAGTTTGCTACAAATAAATAAAGGGAAAGGCCGTTCGCGGCCTTTCAACTTCATGCTTAATTACAGTCTATGCTGAATATGATACTGAATCTTTCTCTATCGCTAAACCAGCGATTTTTTCCAGCATTATTTCCCAGAGTGCGTATTTTCTTTTGTGCTCAATAAACAGAGATTTTAAATACTCTTCTGTTGAAGGGATTTTTTCAGTCCATGCAATATCTTTACTGTAATCAATGCTTTTTTTCATATCAGATGCCGCATAGGTGTAGTATTTACTCTGAGAACGACTGATACTGTCCTCTGCCAGCACTCTACGGAGCAGAGTTGCAGAACATGCATAACCATGCCTGTAAAGCTCACTCGATAAGGTACGAACAAAAGAACCGCGTAATAAAGACATCATCTCTGCGATTTCATTTTCACTCGCATTCATGACTTCAGAATCAAGTTTTCCATAACTATCTGTCCCGGACAAGAAAAGAATAACAAACGGAAAGCCTTTGTTCTTTGCTATGCCAGAGAACAAATCCAGTGAGTCATTATTTTTCTCTACCCGATTATAGATATTATAAAAAATAACATCACACCTGTTCTTAAATCCGTCTATACAAATTGTTTTTGCCTGCTGAATCTCGCCTTCTTCAATCAACGCCAGAGCCAACACCTCAGTCCATTTATCACGAAGCCCTGCCTGATCAACTGATTTATCTTCTTTGATTTTATTGAGAACCTGAATGGCTTCCTCAGTGCACAGTTCATCAACCAGCAACTCAGCAAACTTAATGATGTATTCTGGCTGGTTCAGTTTTCTTTTCTCAAAGCATTGCCTGATGAAATCAACATCCCTGATATACAGACTTAACTCAACAGCATAATTAACATCACCTGTCTTAAGAAGACTTTCCCTTAAAGCACGAATAACATTGTATCCCAGCTCTTTTTTATACTTATCAAAAATATCAAAGTTAAAATATACATCACCTTTAAGCACGGAAAGTATTTTATCCGCTATAACATCAATGCTTTTGTCTTTTTGTAGGGACAGGGATTTTAACCATGTTTCGACTGCACCATTATAATAGTCCATCCATGATCCATCTGATGTATCAGCAATTTCGCTGATTTTATCAAATGAGAGCAGTAAATCATGGCAAAACGCCTCGGTTTTTTCAGGCAGCGTTGATACCGTCTTTTCAAGTGGAAATATGACATTCCTGTATAGCCCCTCAAAAAAAACCGCTGCTTCATAATAATCATAAAAGCGTTTTGTTTTAATTACCCTTTTGTATTCAGCCTCAGCCTTTTTCAGTGATTCTTCTGGAGTTAACAGATATTTATTAATAATAAAGGATTTTGCCTGACCATTACTCTCTGCAATATCACAAATTATTTGCATGAGTTGATCGGCAGGCATTTCCTTGAGTAAAGCAAGTTGTTTCTTGTTCAGTTTAGCCATCATCACATCCTGATAATGTTTGGTAGACGCATAAAAGCTAATTGTACTAATACAAGGACAGGACATTCAATAAATGCATTAACATAATGATTTAAAAAGAAATCTGCAGCACACTGTTCATTGATGAAATGCACTATTTACCGTAAAATATCCCCCATCACACAGTAACCTGATACAGATACGTGGAATGGTCAATGAACAAACTTTCGCCTGAAATGCCCGAACTGCAATCAATGAATATCACTGCCGATAACATCACCAAACTTAAATCATTGTTTCCTGAAGCTTTTAATGAAGACAGTGTTGATTTTGAGGTTTTAAAGCAGCTTTTGGGTGAAAATGTAGACGACAAAGAAGAACGCTATGGCCTGAACTGGCATGGTAAACGTCAGGCTCGTCAGCTTGCTCTTACCCCTTCCCGTGGCACCTTGCGTCCATGCAAAGATGAAAGCGTTGATTGGGATAATACCAAGAACCTCATGATCGAGGGCGATAACCTTGAAGTGTTAAAACTTCTTCAAAAAAGTTACGCTGGAAAAGTTAAGCTTATATATATTGATCCTCCTTACAACACCGGTAAAGATTTTGTCTATCCTGATAACTTCCAAGATAATATGAAAAATTATCTTGAAATTACTGGACAGACAGAAGACGGAGCACGTTTAAGCACAAATACAGAAACCAGTGGACGTTATCATACTGATTGGCTGAACATGATGTATCCTCGTCTTAAGCTTGCGAGAAACTTGCTTAGTGAAGATGGTGTTATTTTTATTTCTATCGATGACTCAGAAATAGAGAATCTGAAAATCACCTGTAATGATATTTTTGGTGAAGACAACTTCATATCAACTATATCACGACTAATGAAAACTGGCGGTGCAAAAGGGAATTTTTTCACGCCAAATGTTGAATTTATTTTAGTTTACGCAAAAAATATCAACAGAGCGACTCATTTCAGAGCAAAGATTGGTGCAGAACAAATTGCAACTTATTATAACAAAACACAGAGCGGCGGCATACGCGATGGTGAAATTTATGGTGAAGAAAGGCTTTATAAAGCTAGCTTGGATGCAAGGGCTAACCAACGCTACTGGATAGAATGTCCAGATGGTAGTTTTGTTATTCCTCCGGGTTCCACTTTCCCCAACAGTGTGAAAGAAGGAGTGCAGATCACTCCTGAACGAGGTGATGGTGTATGGAAATGGACGTACACAAGATATAAAGAGGAATATAACCTCGGGAATATTGTTTTCAAAGAAACCACTACATCAGCACTTGTAGATGAAGAAGGGAAGCAGGCAAAATATAACATATACAACAAGCTTTGGTTAAAAGATCAGCAAGAAAAAGGAATGGTGCCGGGAAATTTAATAAATAAATGGGAGAACAGACAAAGTTCTAAAGAATTAAAAGAACTTGGCATACCATTTGATTTTGCTAAGCCCACAAACCTTCTGAAATATCTCGTTGAAATTTCTAGAGTTAAAGAAAATGAAATTGTCATGGATTTCTTTGCTGGTTCAGGCTCCTTTGGCCATAGCCTTTACAAGTACAATGCCGAAAACAACACTTCGCTGAAATATATATTAGTTCAGTTACCCGAAAAATTATCATTTGATAATCAGGAGCAAAAACAGGCATATAACTTTTGTGTCCAAGAAAGGCTACCAAAAACTATCTGTGAATTAACCAAAGAGCGCCTCCGCCGCGCTGGTAAAAAGGTTCGTGAAGACAATCCAGAGTGGAAAGGTGATGTCGGTTTTCGTGTGTTTAAACTCGATACATCTAACATTCGTCCGTGGGAAGCCTCTGCCGAAACCCTTTCAGAACAGATTGATGCCTATGTAAGCCCAATCCTTGAAGGCCGTAGTGAAGAAGATTTGCTCACAGAGTTGATGCTCAAACGTGGCATTGACCTGAGTGTAAACATTGAAACCCGTCAGTTTGATGGATTAACCGTTTCTTGTGTTGACGGTGGCAAATTGTTTACCTGCTTTACCAGTCAAATCCCAGCCTCTTGTGTTGAGGTACTAACCAAGGGGATCATCGACTGGCATAAGAGTTTAAAAGCTGGCAAAGATACTGTCTGCTATTTCCTTGATGACGCATTTGAAAATAATGTTGCTAAAACAAATCTTTGCGCCATTCTGGAACAACATGGCCTAACTAACCTGCACAGCCTGTAAGGGAATGAGATGAAACTACATTTTGAATCTGACCTTACCTATCAGCAAAACGCCATAACATCGGTCTGTGATTTGTTTGAAGGGCAAGAGAAATGGGAAAGCGAAATGACTGTGCTGGCCCCAGCTCAGGGTGCACTCTCATTTGAAGGCGCAACAGGTTCAATGCCTGTTAACCCACAAATACCCGAAGATGATGTTCTGCTGAAAAACTTAAACAATGTTCAGTTAAAAAACCAGCTTCCACCTTCACCTGTGCTCGACAGCCATGATTTTACTGTCGAAATGGAAACAGGGACAGGTAAAACGTATGTTTACCTTCGCACCATGCTTGAGTTGAACAAACGCTACGGCATGAGTAAATTTATTATTGTTGTTCCTTCCGTTGCCATCAAGGAAGGCGTTTATAAAACACTACAGATCACTGAAGAACATTTTAAAAGCCTGTTTGCGGGTATCCCATACGAATACTATCTTTATGATTCGGCAAAACCTGCGGATGTTCGAAATTTTGCAACCAGTTCTGTTATGCAGATCATGGTAATGACGGTGGGTGCGATTAACAAAAAAGATGTTAACAAGCTCTATCAGTCCAGTGAAAAAACAACTGTGGACGATCTGGATAAGCCCATTGATTTAATCCGTGCTACACGTCCAATTATCATTGTCGATGAACCGCAAAGTGTTGATGGTGGCTTGAACGGTGCGGGTAAAACCGCACTTGATGCTATGCACCCTATGTTCACCTTACGCTATTCAGCAACACATATTCATAAACATCATATGGTGTACCGCCTTGATGCCATTGATGCTTACAACCAAAAACTGGTCAAACAGATCGAGGTTGCCGGGCTTGAAGTCCAGAATGCGAGTAACAGCCCTTATGTTAAGCTGCTAAGCATCAACAGTAAGAAAAACGCCATCAATGCTACTGTTCTTGTTGATGTCGCTGATAAAAAAGGCGTGGTGAACCGGACAGAAATTACAGTTTATGATGGCACAACGCTCGACGATGAAACGGGACGGGATATTTACCAAGGTTTCCGAATCAGTGAGATCCGTACGGGTAAAGAGGGTTATCTTACACTCGAAACACCATCAAACACCTACTATATGAACGTTGGTGATGTTGTTGGTGATATTGACCCTATGCTCATCCAGCGTCATATGATTAGACGTACAATCCGTGAACATCTGGATAAAGAACTGCGTCTCAACAATCAGCAAATCAAGGTCCTTACTCTGTTTTTCATTGATAAGGTTGATTTCTACCGCCAGTTCAATGAAGAAGGACAGCGTGAACCGGGTGAATATGCTCGTATTTTTGAAGAAGAATACCTCAAAGCTATTAAAAGCCCTGCATATAAAGATTTGATTCCTTCTCACCCAGAACATGCGAAAGACGTTCATGATGGTTATTTCTCCATCGATAAAAAAGGTGCATGGGCTGAAACAAGCGAAAGCAATAATGCAGGTCGTGAAAATGCTGAGCGTGGTTATAATCTCATCATGAAAAATAAAGAGAAGCTCTTGAGTTTCTCCAATCCGGTTAGATTTATTTTTTCACACTCCGCATTAAAAGAAGGCTGGGATAATCCCAATGTATTCCAGATCTGTAGCCTGCGTGAAATGGGTAGTGAACGTGAACGCCGTCAGACATTAGGCCGTGGTCTTCGCCTGTGCGTTAACCAAGAAGGTGAGCGTGTTCGTGATGATAATATTAACATTCTGACTGTTATTGCCAGCGAAAATTATGAATCCTACGCTGAACGATTACAGACTGAAATTGAGAATGAAACAGGTATCCGTTTCGGTATCATCGAAAAAGAAGCGTTTGCACATTTGATTTTTTCAGATACGGCAAAGCCAGTAGGTATCACTGGTTCACATGAAATCTGGTCAAGCCTGCAGACAGAAGGACATCTGGAAACATCAGGAAAAATAACCAAGTTCCTGAAAGAAGCCCTTTTCGAAGGTTCTTTTGCTATAACCGACAAGTTCGCATCACTGCAGGAACAAATTGAAGCGATCCTTCGTAAATCAGCAGGACGCCTGAATATTAATAATGCTGATGATCGTGAAATAATAAAATACCGTAAGGAAGTCATAAACAGCCCTGAGTTTGAGGCCTTATGGCAACGAATCTGTCAAAAAACACTTTACCGTCTGGCCTTTGATGAAGATGTACTGCTTACATCCTGTACGAAATCACTTTCTGAGATGCCGCCTGTAGCAAAAGCGATGGTTAGTTTTAGCAAGGCTACAATCAAACAAAGTCAATCTGGCCTTGATGTCAAAGCTCAGTCGAATGGGACAACAAGCGCTGTTATTGATGTTGCTGAACAACCGCTGCCTGATATTCTTGGTGTGCTGCAGGAAAAAACAGGACTGACAAGACGCAGTTTAAGTGCCATCCTGAAAGAAAGTGGAAGACTCGCTGATTTTGCTAAAAATCCGCAGCAATTTATCAGTGAAGCCATAGGCCGCATCAACTACTGCAAACGCCTGTCGATTGTTGATGGTATTAAATACTATCCACTGAAAGGTGAAGTATATGCACAAAGCCTGTTTATAGATAAAGAACTTACAGGATATGCTCGAAATCTATTTGAAACCTCATCTAAATCAGTTTACGAATATGTTCCTAAAGATTCTGATGTTGAAAATCGTTTCGCTCAGGAACTCGAAGAACAGGATGAAGTTAAGCTTTATGTGAAGCTTCCCGGCTGGTTTAAAATCCCAACACCGTTAGGAACTTATAATCCCGACTGGGCCTTAGTTATTGAGGACAATGGCGAAGAACATATTTACTTTGTCGTCGAAACAAAAAGTAAGCATATCGGACTTAGCAATGAAGAGGATGCAAAAATAGCTTGTGGCACTGCTCATTTTGATGCACTTGAAGAGCTAAAAGTTAATCCAGCAAGATATATGCGAGCCACAAATTTAAATGAAGTTATGAGCAATAGCTAGAATATAACAAAGGGTCGAAAGGCCCTTTGCGTTCCCTCTAAGGGAACACTCCACTGGAGTGAATACAGAACCTCATACTTAGGAAAAATGGCTCCCATTCAAAATATGTTTTATTTATTTTTTACAAGATGTAATTTATTCCCCCTGCGTTATAGTAAACAATAAATCAATATAGCATTGGTTTTTGAATGATAAATAAAACAAACAGATATGAATATATAAAAATTACCAATCTAAGCACAGCGCCATTTCACTACCATTTTTGACTGTTATTCTCCACAAATCAGTCGCGTATTGCTCAACCCCTCTCCAAGTATCGTCTTGATCATTTTCATTTCCATAAATAGATACACAGACATCATGCTGACCAATATAGGAATAATTGTATGAGTTATTATAGTTTGAATAATAATAAAATGATTTTCTCGGTTTACCGCCAGATGAGGCCCACACACCATTAACACATGATAAGATTTGTCCTGCTGCCGTTCTACCTTGTAAGCCATTAGGGGAACAACTAGCCCCGGCATTAGCTACTCCATTTAGTTGGGCAAATTCACCAACTGTGAGTCTTCCATCTGCTTGAACAGAACCACCTCTGATTTGTCCACCTGTATACACATTTTTGTTACTATATGCTCTGATCCATGAGCTGTCACTCATATACCAGCCACCACCCCATTTTTGGCTGTACCAGCCTGTATCACCCAATGTTCTGAACCAGTTCTGAGTGTAAGTTTCCCCACGGGAAGTGATTGTTGCACCTGATACCGTATTGTTTGAGTTTATTGTGCCATTTACCTGCGTATTTCCTGAAACATTCAGATTTGCACCAACATTAGTATCACCTGTTGAATGTAATATGCCAGAAGTCGTAGTTCCTGTTGCGGTGATATCTTTCGCATTATTAATGTCATTCCCACCCATATTCAGATCACCTGTCATAGGGAGTGTCCCATCACGACGCAAGTAAACAGAATACATCGCTGAATCATATCCAACACGATAGGCCATAAGACCTGCACTGTTGATATTACTGTAATCTGTTGATGTTTCTTTCCACGCCCCCTGCAGCCCTGATGCCACAGTTGCTGATTGTGTCATTCCGCTATCAATACCGGCTTCCTGCATAGCCTTCCCTAATAAGTCGTAGCGATATTTACCACCCTCACTCCAAGGTAAAGTCGTTGTAATAAGTCCATTGATAACATAGTTAGGTGTGGTTCCTGTACGTTTTAGCAGTATCTTATAAGATGATTTTTGGGCATTTACCCCGGTATATGATACTGGCAATAATCCTTCATTAATAAGTGTCTGGTAAGTGATTTCACAACCAGAACTATCACACGTTCTTGGACCCGGATCACTTGACTGGCTGCTGCTCGCCGTCAGCGTAGAAAGCTTGTCATAGCGGATATTGATATAACCATTGACCGCCTCCCCCATCTGTTTCATTTGTTGTCCAACAGCCTTAGCAATCACCGTGTCTTGCTCATTCTTCATATCCTGAAAGCGCATAAACGCCATCATACTACCCACACCCAGCACCAAAACAAGTTCCAGCAAAGAGAACCCTTTTTTATTTTGTTTTTTCATTTTCATCGTCCTTTTTTATTTCACGTACGTATCAATTAACAAAAATAAAAAAGAGGTCAAGGTTGGTTAAGATGTAATCCATAAAAAACCGTTAACAATAAAAATTAGGAGGCGTAATTTTATCCATTATCGTCTTTTGTATGTTATCCTGCTTATGATCTTAAACATTCAGGATAAAAGGTAATGACTGACGCTATTAAAACACTTAATAACATCCGTACCCTTCGCGCTCAGGCACGAGAAACAGATCTGGCTACACTTGAAGAGATGCTGGAGAAATTAACTTCTATTGTCGAAGACAGACGCCAAGAGGAAACAATCGCAAAGCAACAAAATGCTGAACGTCAGGGCAAAATCGAAGCCCTGCGTGCGCAACTGCTTGAAGATGGCATTGACCCGTCTGAGCTGCTGGGTAATGTTAAATCATCACGTCCTGCTGCTGTCCGTGCTCCTCGTCCTGCAAAGTACAAATACATCGACGAAAATGGCGATGAGAAAACGTGGACAGGTCAGGGGCGAACACCAAAAGTGATTGCAGCTGCACTGGAAAGCGGTAAGGTTCTGGAAGACTTTGCTATGTAATGTATGGTACACCCTGTTAGCTGGGGTGTATCATCAAAATGAAAATTAAATTTTTATGAGGTTTCATTATGTCTCGTTATATAGCTATTGTTGTAAAATACGAAAAAATAGAAGATTCTGAACTAATCAAGCCGATAGAATGGGCTATCTACGATCTATTAGATGAAAAGATGCTTCCAGAGCGTTATACACGCCTTTGTGATGCTGAAGAAGAAATAATTGCCCTCGATAAAGTTGCTATACAAAATGAAAAAAATGAAATTAATAAAATAGAAAAAAAGAGATCACGCAAGAATTCTTTTTCTAAATCTTGAAATTAATCAGTAAGGGCGAAAGTCCTTACTGTATACCTCAAATGGAGCTGTTATATCAGTAAACGAATCTCTTAGCGTATTACGGTACATAACAAAATCACCTCCAGCCTCATCTACTTGCTCAAGTATTAATTTTGCAATCGATGATCTTTCATTACTGTAAAAAAGTACATGCTTTTCATGGTGTCTATATCTTAGATAGTATATTAAATATTTAAGTTCTTCAGGATTCATTCTGGAAAAGACGTTACACAATATCTTTCGTGTTTTACTATTTTTGTTCTCTGTATATATATCTGAAATTCTCCTCCCTATAAACCTTGGGTCTATTCCATCTTTAAGCATTTTATTAAAAAAACATTCCAAAAGCTTAATCTGTTCTCTCCTCATTAATACCATCACTCTCTTTTCATTACCATCATTCATATAGCCTCCAGTTTAAATATTAAAAAATTAATTTCCCATTATCAATTTTCATTTGCACACATTAAAACAATGTAAATAAATATACTAAAATAACCTACCGCGCCCTCTGGGGCTTGCTCAACAGCTCCCCAGCCTAAAACAAGTTTTAAGCAGGAGAGCTGTTCGGACGTGAAATGACTTTATGGCCTGAACTTCTTGAGAACTCTTTCAATGTAGATTTGTCCATTTACTTTATACCGTTCGATATCGTGCGTATGTAAAGATGGAACTTCTAACAGCAAACCAAAGAGTAATTGTTTATCTACCTCACTTATATCACAGTTTAAAACCTTGGCAACTTCTGCACCAAGAATTATTTTTTGTCGCGTATTTTCTTTTTTGCTGTCTCTTTTTTCTTTTGCTTTAAGGTAATTTAATTTATTTTGCGCTCCAGCAATTTTCTGCTCAAGTGTTTTCTTAATTTCCGGCCTGTTTCTATCATTCTGAAAAACATTGCCAGTTAGATAGGTGTTTTTTATTTTATCATCATTCATTCTTTTCTCCACTGATGCCTATGATTGTAAGGAATATTACTTCTGAACTCATCATCTGAAAGTGCTCGTTTTATTGATTTTATCCGAGATCGGAAATGTTTCCTTTCCTGCTTCTTTTTAAATTCAACTCGTACTTCTGTTATTATCTTTTCTGCTTCACTATACGCTTGTTTTAGATCGGTATAGATTCCGTTATCAAGTAATCGTTTTGCTTCAAGATCGATGGCTTCATCGTTATTTTTATACATTAAACCTCCTTGTATTTATTTCCTTAACACCAATTAGCATAATTAATAAATTAATCAATAGTATAATGATAAAATTTGATCACATATCTCCAAGTGTTTTAATGAAATTTGAAAACATCTCTATTGCTGATTATTCTCAGAAGTGATAATGGAATAGTAAGAAAGGGCCAAAAGGCCCTTTTTTTAACACTTATGCGCACTCAGGAAGACTCAAAAGATTATTAGGCTGTTCACCATCATTTTGAGTTTTCAAGTATTTGTTACCAGAAGCACTAACAGCAACAATCACCCACACTGAATGCCCTCCTGCATTAACATAAAATCTCCATTTCCCAGATTCGATTCCGCTTATAGCCTCTTGCTGCGTGAGCCTCCAGCTTGTGCCATTATCGTTCTTGCCACCAATATGAGTTATCCTCTCATGGGCACTCTGACGGTTGCTTTTATTGATGCATAACACTCGATGGTCTGACATTTCAACCTCCTTATAGTTGCTGTATGTAATTAATAAGATGCTCATCATTCCAATTTTATCAAATTATTTAAGGAGTGATGCACACTGAGCTTAGGCCATATCCTTACGATTTCCAGTCAACAAAAACCTAAATCGCGCACTTTGTAATTTATGCAACACAAGTGATAGCAATTACTAACTAAAATATCTAATACTCTCCGCGTTACTTATTTTTGTTTTTTAGTGATTTTCACTTCACCTTTCGGTTTTCCACCCTAGTTTTTGATCTTCACCTGTTCATTATATAACAGGGAAGCCATCCTTATTTTTAACTGTTTTTTATATTTTAGTGTTTTCCCGCCTTACGGCGGGATAAATTAACACTCTTTTTGTCCTACGGACGCCATCAAAACCCAATCAGGGTAATATCGCGGAATACTTCGCCCGCCCATACAGATAGCGCCGCTTAATTCGGCGATTTGTTTTACAGATGTTCATATATTTAGTATTAATTAATAAAGGCAAGCCTTATACATTGCCGTTATTTTTGAGCCATTTATGGCGATAAAAAATAAAGCAATGCCCACTTACGCATTATCGCTTCGCTCTAATGCCGTGGGGTCTACCGACGGTTGCCTGCCGCAGGCTAAAACCGTTTCCTTCGGAAACAAAATCAAGGTCAACGTCAACCCCGGCGTTTTCCTTACGTAAAACGAAAAGCAGCATTTGGCATTGAGGAATACTTGGATGGCGATATACAGTTTTAAAATGGAGAACATCAGCAGAGGCGAAGGTCAGTCTTCAGTTAACTCTGCTGCATATCGTCATCGTAAAGTTTTCTTCGATAACAGAACAGGTGAAATTTGCGGTCGCAAAACTGCACATAAAAAGGACCTTGCCTTTGCGCAGATTTTTGCACCTGAACATACCCCTCCTGACCTGATTGTTGACAGTGAAACACTCTGGAACGCTGTTGAGGCTTCAGAGAAGAGAAAAGATGCGCGTCTTGCCAAAGAGTTTAAAATTGCCCTCCCCGCCGATCTAACACCAGAACAGAACATTGAACTGACTACAGCTTTTGTTCTTGAGCACTTTACCCAGCAAGGCATCATTGCTGATGTTGTTATCCACGATATCAATGGTCATAACCCGCATATCCATATCATGGGAACAACCCGTGAGGTTCTTTCTACCGGCTTTGGTAAAAAAGTCCGTGAGTGGGATAAGCCTGAAATGCTTGATAGCTGGCGTAAGGGCTGGCAGGAAATCTGTAATGGCTTCCTTGAGCTGTATGGTCACGATGAACGCATTGATCACCGTTCTATCAGGGTTCAGTATGAGGAAGCCCTTGAACAGGCTACGGCTGCTGCTACAAACGAAGAGAAAGCAATCTGGCTGGCTAAAGCTATTGAAACAAACCGCGATCCAATACTTCATATTCCTCGTGACCGCTGGGGCACTGTTGCCGCTCAGGAACAACGTGCTGCAGAGCAAGCGATACGTGATGAGCTGAAAAAAGAAGCTGACGAAGCCTACTTTACCTTTAAAGATCTACCATTAGACATCGTGGTTGATGTTGCCAGCTTTAGGGTTCATGCACTGGCTGAACCGGAGGAAATTGTTATCCCGGATAACACAGGTAGAGCTTCGCAGAAACCTGTACTGGTTGCTCCTGCGCCTCATACACGCACTACACTGAAAACCCCATCCACTTCAACGGCAAGAGCACTTAAACGCGCTCCTGTTAAAAGTAAGAGAAAGCAGGTTAAACCCCGTCAGGATGGGATCTTCAAGCGCTTCACCTTACTGGTAGCAGATTATATAAGAGAGAAATTCATCTGGGCCAAGAAGAAGCCAGCCCCTGTTTCAGTCGATGCGGAACACGATAAGCGTATTTCTGAAAACTATGTCTTTGATGAAGTTCAAGGCATCTACGTCCCACGCGCTGAGCATGAAAGACGTGCCAGATTTAACAAGGATGACTACAAACCAACATCTGATGAAATTAGGCGTTTTCCAAGTCGTCTTAAGCAGGATCAGCCAGAACATGATCACATTATGGATCTCACTCCATCCATACCACCTGAACAGGTGAGAAAGAATAGCTATCCAAAGTTTAGACCACCGAGATCACGAGGTAGAGATTCAGATTCGTAGAGCTATAACAGAAAGAAACTATAATATCATTTATCCGTGATAGCTTTGATAAGTTTAGCAAAGCTGATAAGTCCACCTCTAGAATTTAAATGATTAGGCAAGTCTCTGGTTTTGGGAAATTTACGGTGTCCCGGACCAAAAGATAATATTATTAACTTTTTCTTAGTTGTAGGATCATACCATCTGTAATGAATAACTGCTGCGGATGTTGCCCCTGACATATTTAAATCACGGATCTTGGCTTGAGTATATGTTGAGTTAGGATTATATGGTCCAATATGATAATGCCAATGACGGCCTGATTTATATCCTACAAGGATTGATATTTCATCACCATTAGTATCAGTCCAAGATGGCTTATTTTTCCCTCTAAGAAGTTTTCCATCTTCAACATCAAGGACAAATAGTGATAAAAGGACAGCTTCACAATTCGAAGTAAAATCATTAGTCAAAAGAGAGAAATCACAAAATTTCTCTCCTCGATAACTACCACTAATAAACTCTGGATGATAATAAACGATAGCAGGCATATTTAATTAGCGCATAATCCATTATTTATAAAGAAGATGAGGGATATCCTCTTGATCTTCACCAAGAACTGTTTTTGCAACATGACGTTGCCACTCTAAAAGAGACTGTAAACGCTCTTCTCTTGTGCCATTACAAACAGGTGCTTTGATCAGATCCGACTCGTCAATATGCGCACCACGCTTGAGCAGCATTTGATGTTCTTTGGCCTTTAAACTCAGCATAATAACCTCCTATAACTCTTGAACAAATTTAAGACAAAAATCTCTTTTTGTCAATTATTTATACAGTTTTCACACTAAGGAAAGATGGCTCTATATAATTGATTTTAAAGCAGTTTAATATAAAAGCATTTGTATCCCAAACCATACCATGCATGATCCAGATAGGTCACAGTGTGAATCTTACACCATCCCTGCCACATCCTCTTCTAACAAAGTTTCACCCTTATCGTAGTTTTTATCATCATTAAACTTACCACTCCACATCGCGCTTTCGCCTACGGTCTCAAGGGAAACGCCCATACAATGGTTTATAGAACTAAAAATACTTTAATAGTTGATAGTTTTTATGATAAATAGAGGCATTCCTTCGCAGTGAACAAGGGTAAATGCAATGAATGTATTTGTGACAAAAAGTACTCTTTACTCAATTTCAGGTGTTTTAGAAATAGATTATGACATTACATCAAAAGCATGTAGCGCCATTGAGAAGATCATACATGGATATTCAAAAGCAGCAATCCTTACAAAATCAGAAATATCTTCGCTTGGAAATATGATTGCAATTAATGAAATTCTAAATAATGAAACACCTGAAACCATAAAAACAAAAAAAAGAAAACTAATTACCAATGCAGCAATGAGAGAAAGGGTCGTTTTTATAAGTCGTCATAAGACATATCATTACTACGATAACTGTCCCAAAATAACATCGGACTATCAAAACTTCACAATCCCAGATGAAATACCTGAAAAATCAATAGAAGAGTACAGAAAGTTTTTCATTGAAAATATCACAACATTTACCACCAATCCAGATGTGTTTTATTTTAGCGCCAACATTAAATTTGGTACAAACATTAATTCCATAGGTAAAATGCATCACAGAAACAGTGGGAAGGCGAACACTCAAGATATGCTCAGCATTCTTGAGTCAGACCAAGAACCGTGTGCAAAAAGCATCTCAAACGCTCTCGTTTTTTATCAGAATAACAAAAGGATAGTACAGAAATTCGGTGCTGCGTCACATCTGCGAGACAAACTTCTTAACGAGGGAAAAATGGGACCAGACGAACATAAAACAATCTGCGATTGGCATCTTTTAAAAGAAACTGTAAAAGCAGAAATCTTCCAAAAAATAACAAAAATAAATAAGATAACAAACCATGCATATTCAAGTGATATACTTGATGCCATAGGATTTACACCATGTAGTACATGTAATGAGCTGAAGAATCGCTAACATAAAAGTAAGAGTGAACATCAAATATCAATAATAACATAGTCACTCTTACTATATGCGACCTTCAAGTATACTGGTTCATAATTAGTACCGATAAAGACGTCTCCAACCTCCCCACTTTCAACACCACTCTTAACTTGTTTAACTAACGTTTTAAAATCCTTAGACAACAAAAAAGCATCCTTTGATATATTTTTTCCATCATAAGGAAAGGATTTTATTTTTTTTGTTTTTACTGCCCCATAGCAATCGACAAAACTCAAAGAGATATTTATATTTTTCGACTCTCCCCCATTACTTTGAGATGAATGTCTTGTTGCTTTTTCATATGCTTCCTTTTTATCGACATCACTTATTTTTCCGAATAGATTAACGTGATAATCCTCTGTCAAAAACGTAATCACATCACCATTCAAAACATCCCGAACTACAACAAACCAAGCATTTTCGATATTACTGTATATCAACAAATGCGCTTTTTGAATTCCCGGCTTAGAACCCAAATTCACATAGGAACTGCTATAAAGTAATGACATTACATCATCTGTAGAAAGTACTGTACGTTGTTTGACTCTAAGCCTTGCATGGTCTGTAATGCCTATATACTTCACTATCAACCTCGTCTCACACTCTCAGGGAATGAAAAATAGACAGTCCAATTTACCATACTGCACGTCTTTCGCTAAATAGCTGCGCGGAATAATAGATCACTTAAAGGGAACTCAGCCCGAATTGTGCGATCTGATCAATCGCCAAACCAACCAAAATCACCAACCGGACTGAGCGATGCCGATCATAGCACCAGTACCCCGTGGCGAACGACGTCTGACTCAGTAAGCGCCTGCAGCGGTAGCAACATTCGCTGACAACAAAGAGCTAACAGGCCAGACGGATACAGATCTCCCGGTGTTCTGATGCATACTGCTCCATCCGCTTCCGGTCTGATGGCTTCACCACTTTTTTGCCATCGCTTCCTGAATAATTTCGGCCTTCAGACGCTCATCGGCATACATTTTTTTCAGCCGACGGTTCTCTTCTTCAAGCTCTTTCAGAGCTGCTCATCAGTGCCGCGTCCATCCCGCCAAACTTTGAGCACCATTTATAATAAAAGGTACTTCTGATGCCATGCTCCCGGCACAATTCAGGCACCGGGGTACCGCCTCTGCCTCTTTGAGAATGGTGATGATCTGAATGTTAGTAAAACGTGATCGTTTCATAGAAATCCCCCTGCATTCAGGTTAGAAGAATATTTTACTTATGTATGTACTGGTTTTTCGGAGTCATTACCATATCTTCTTTTTTACTTGGCATGTATTATTAAAATAATATATTGCTAATCAACTATTTTTAAATTGTGAGACAGCCATAATAAAATCATCTTCCCATCGTTGCGTTCTAATTGTTCTAGGATGCGGCGCTCTAAGTGTATGCTTCGGAAGATCTGGGTGATTTAATTTTGTAAAGTGTTTCTTTGGCAATCCATGAATATTATCAAAAACTAAATCTTGGTATAAGTCTCTCAGTCTTTTATCATACTTGTGATTCGTAAAAAATATACATACATCGGGTTTAAGAATACTAATTTCCTCTTTAACTAGATAGTCTAGCGAAGCAATATCTTGTGCAAGTTCTGTACGATCAGGTGAGCCGCAATCAACATCAAATCTATTAAGATTAGACCACGCAATAGCATATGGCTCAATACTTAGTGATCTTTCAACTTTCCTAATTACATTCCAAAAAGCACTACTGTAGTATGATGATCCAAAATTGAAATCTTGATAAGTGGTTCGCTGTTCTACTATTGAGAGAGATTTATTCCAGCCGAACGTCTCTTGCCCTACAACCATCAATTTTATCTTCTGAGATGAATAATTACTGATATTTAAAAGAAGTGGTCCATGAAGATTTTTATCTGAATGTTTTTTCCTATATTCATTAATAATATCATTGTTTTTGATGTATAGCTGATTAAGTCTGTTATTCATTTTTTATTCACCACAAAAACTCCAGTTAATGAAACACGATACCACTGGCATTGAACATGATAAACGTGTAACAAAAAACCACATCTTTTATTAAGCGGACTGGGTCTATACTTCACCCGCAGATTACGAGAAATGAGCCATATTTGTAATTCACCACGATTGAGACCATGCGGTTATCGTGTTGATAAATAATGTAACCCCCCATAATTTATCGATCAGTTAGCTATTTAGCTTACATTTGCAGGTTTTATATTCAACATCCAAAATAGCAGATATACTTTTAGATGAATTACCTAATGGTTTTAACTTTGAATATAATGATCTTAACTTCCTGATATCCTTAACCTTTCTCATCTCCCTGATTGATTTTATTGCATCCTTTCTGTCAACACCAGCAACTAACTGTTTGGCTTGTTCTATATACTCAGCATGATTTTTATCACCTTGCTGCTTTAAGGTATTTGCTAACCCTCTAATTTTAAAATACAAAATAAGAACATCCATAACACTTTCCTTTTCAATCACTTTTTTCTTCAAATTGAAAAGACACATCCTTATATTATCTTTTCTTTTTTGTGTTGGCCTAAGCTCTTTGATTACTTTTACACCATGTACAATTTTGGACTGACCATTCCTCAAAACTTTTGATTTCTGTCTATTTAATCTAACCCCACTTTTTAGCGCCATTGACAAAATCATTGTTTTTATTTTTGAAATATCTTCATTATTAATCTCTGATTCGAAACTAATAGTTATATCATCGACATATCTCGTGTAGTTTCCACCTATTTTTCCGACTTCTGCACTGATAAGAGCCTCCTCTTCTAAAAATATCAAGTTGGCAATGTCAGTACTTAATTTAGTTCCTTGAACAAGTGAGCCTTCAAGTGTTGACAGATTGGCTATTAATGAAGAAACTTCAGGAGAGAAGTTCATGTAATATTGAAATGCTTTAGCTATCAGATCTTCTTTTATAGAAGGAAAGAAATCCTTCATATCTTCTTGAATGATAATTGACTTATTCCGATGTGATATACAATCATCTATATAGCTGACTCCTTTCCTACCTCCAGTAATATACTCCGGGAGTGATATCCCCGAAAAAACACGCTGTTTAATAAGCTCATGTATTTTTAATAACTCCCCAACCACTTTATACGTCGTTCTTTTTTTTCCTTTTCTTAATACTGGTACCGTTTTGAAAAATTTCTTTTTGTTTTTTAAAACATAAGCGAGCCTCTCTTCGTTTGTTTCTAGCATTTTTAATAGAGACTCTATATTAGCAAGTGGCCTGTTTGAATAACTCCAATTTTTATGCATTAACTAACGTATCCATTATAGTTTTTTTGAGCATATTATTGATATCAGAAAACTCATCATTTGCCTCTTCACTTTCAGAAAGAAGGATAATGATATTTAGTGGAATGTGTAGCGCTAATGATATTTTTTCTAACGCTGTAATAGTAGGATCTCTTTGATTGTTTTCTATACGAGATAAATAAGATTTAGTTAAATCCGTTCTATCTGATAGTTCTTGTAGTGTGAGTTTACGTGCTTCACGGCATAGTTTAATGGTTGAACCAATATCTAACATAATGTACCTCAGATAATGGGATTGACATGGCTGGCTGCTCGTTCAAAAAATGAAGATGGATACATAACAAATCTCCTTAGTAGGTAGAAATCAATGAATATCAGAATCACCGTGTAGAAACTTAACTACAGCCAAGATCCTAGCAACATAGGGAAGATAATCTAAGGCAGACCAGCCTTTTGAATTTTCCCTGATTCTCTCTTCAAGGGCTTGTATTGCATCATCCAGTTCTTTCAAAGAGCTATTGTCTACAGTGTGTTTGCTCTTCTCACGCACTCGGCGCAAAGTGTCTAAAACATCTTTCATAAAAACCTCTCATTTTAACAACACGATGCAACTTGCATCCCCGCCAAAATGTCCTGTGGATCGTGTTGCACACCGTAGACAAAGCCAGCCAACACCCATCCAACACAACTGATTGGATACCCCGCCATTTCAGCATTAAACAATGCCGTATCGTAGATATACGATTGCTACATACATTTCGCATAAAGTTACGATCACAATGAAGAGGGACATGGGCCACGTCTCGTATTGGAGAAATGGTTGACTGAAAATTTCACTCAGTCCTTTACCGATCCTAGAGGTTTTTAAAGAGCAAAGACAAACGAGTTCGTTCGTCCATGATTTGATAATAGCCAAGTGTTGCCTGACAGGCAACATATCACATATATCATTTTGGAATATAAAATTATTTATTATGCAATAAAAAACCACATCTACATCCGCAGACATGGTTTTTTTGCACTTACAGTAAGGGGGTTTTACATCCTCCTCCTGAACACAACATTATCAGAGAAGATCGCCTTACCAGCTATAAAAGCCACAATAGCAATTATTGGTAGGCTGATAGTAGCCCCAGCAATCCCCGCAGACATTCCGATCAATATAGACAGGCCAAAGGTAAGCAATATAACCACGAAAGCATACCACTGCGGATAAGCCCCATATAAAACAGTCGCCATGCAGCCGGTGCAGACATGAACACCGCGCTGGCTCTCTTTCAAGCAAAAAGGACACTGGATAGTTTTGTTTTCCATGATAGACCCCTTAGAGCGCTTTCCAGCCATTGCTGGTTTTAACAATGTTAATCATGCTCTCTTCAGGTTCATTCATACCCTTGACGCTGGAGAACGCTTTTTTGTCCACCCATGAAGGAACATCCGCCAACTTCCATGTATAAGATACGCGAACAACTTTCTGATTACCGTTTCCCGGTTCGGTCCATTCCTTTATCTCAGTAACTTCCCGATGACCGACGCAGGCACCATTCTCACGGTTCCAAAACTCAACCTCTTGGCCCTTGTCAGTTACTTCCAGAACATCAACACTGCTAAACCCATTTGCCTGTTGTGAAACAGTGAGCAGCCCTTGTTCAACAAGTCCTTTAAGGATTTCATCACTGGCACTGTATCTGGCAGAACGGTAGCCACGGTTAACCTTAATCGGAAAACCTTTATTAAATACAATGTCGTTGTCCTGCAGGGAGTAGCACAGCTTTGATTGTGATATTTTCCCGTTGATCGCTTTCTCAAAATCGCCTTTTTCACCGCATCCCGATACAAGAGCAGCAAGACCCGCCACGAGTAAAAATTTACGCATAGTGTTATCCCAGAATTAATGATTGATTGTGCCGTTTCTCAGAACAACCAGACGAACTGGCATATCGGCGTTGTTGACGGTAGCGAACCCACGGACTTCGAAATTGTTTACCGTTCCGGTGACGCTGACTTTCTGGCCTTTCTTGTAAGTAAGAACGGCATCATCAATACCAGAGTAGTAATCCAGCCAGACCATCCCGCCGCAGTAGCTGGTATCGGTTGTTTTAAAGAGCAGGTAATAGTTAGGGGTTGTTTTGGGCATTCCCGTCATCATATCGCTGGCACTTCTGCCCTTCGTAACTTCAAGAACAGTGGCATTGGTGATAGAAATCCTTTTGCCTGCCCATTTCTTTTCTGCTGCCATTGCATTTTCTTCATAGTCTTTGCAGACAGCACCAAGGCCAGATACTGACGATACCGGACCAAGGTTTTGAGTGGTGGCGGTTCCCCCCAGCGCTTTACCTACTGAAGACAACGACGAGCTGATTGCTCCATTAACTGTATTCACGCCATCGTTGAGCTGCTGGCATCCTGTTAGTGCGGCAGCAGACAGCACCAGTGGCATCACTATCCGTAATTTCATATCTATCCCCAATGTGTGGAAACTTTATGTCAAAGACAGCCCTACCCATAGGTTGGTCTCTCTGGGCTGTAAAAAAGCATTAATCAATTGATAGGATTCAATTTATTTTTCTGTTCGTCATATCGTTTGTATCGATCGAATTCAAATCATTTGATAGATTTAAACTATCATAAATACATAATCGATCGATATAAACAATTAAAACACCGATCAATTGACGCTCTTTTGATAGTTAAAATCTATCAAAAGTAATTCATTGATCTATTATATCGATCAATAAGTGGTGTAATGTGCACGAAGAGCCATGTCAGTAGCTGTTTGCACATGGATGGAGATAGAAAGGTATAGGTCGGAACAGGTAATACCCTGTCGACCATTACGTAGACAGGGATTGTTAGATCTCAGGTAACGTAGCTATCTTCAGATATGGTGTTGCAAAAACCTGTATGCAACGCATGTTTTAATATGCTGTTTCATATGGAATGGTTGCTACCATTCAGATTTTTCAATCATCTTCCAAAGCACTCACACCGCTTGCCGGGAAATTGGTTTTCATATTATTCGATATATTCGGAACTAAGGACTCTATTGTTTCTTCGCTAACTTGGCTCAGTTCAGAAATCAATCTTCTGTATGTATTAATCATTCGTTCCTGATCACACTCATTTGCTGATTCTGATAAGAAGAAATAGTCATAATCTTTGACATGGATATTATCACCATATTCCAAAGTGAGTTTTATTCCTTGTTCATTCTCTTCAACATTTTTAACTATACAAGTTATAAATGGTATTTTTTCATTTGCATGAAAGAGTGTAATAATCTTAATGTTGTTCATCATTTATTTTCCTTCTTATTTATTATTTAATACCATATAAGATTGGTGAAGATCAAATTTAACTTTTGTTAATTAACGCTTTACCTGTTTTTTTCTTATTCTTTTGAAAAAATATTTATCTTATGAGCTAAAGCTCATGTGCTGACGCACGGCTACGCCCTAACGCTGTAAAATATATTTAACGTTTTAACAATGGTATTTGCTATGTTTGAGGGAAAAGCCAAAAGGATCAATCTCTGTTCTTTTAATTATAATAAGATATATATGATCCTATACATCATAACAGTATTAACACTAAAACATATAGCATTTGCTCTTAATCGTATAGGAAAACTATATACAGAGAAGCAGCACTTAGTGATTGTTCAAAACAATCACATTGCTGAAACAGGGTTTATCCCTGTTAATGATGGATTTATCCATAAAGAATTTCGGCGACAGCCGCCAATAAAATAAAGGTAAAACAATTTCGGTATTCCTGAAACATCAGCAGCGCTACGTGATTGTACGAAACAATCACTTCGCTGCAAATAACTCTCCAGAAAACCACATATTTTTACGTAAAACTCTCTGCACATACGGTAAAAGGAAAGCTAGACTCTCTTAACTTCTTACTAATTATTTAATTATAAGCACTGTCCCAGCCCAATAAAACCAAGGCTTCACACCTTTTTTTCCTATGTTTAAACATAGCAGTTCCCTATGTTTAAACATAGAATCGTCCTATGTTTAAACATAGCGGGATCTATGTTTAAACATAGTTTTTTTAACATATAGCAATGTCATAATAATAAAAGTTCTATTTTATTTATAGTTTTACTATTGACTTTCATTTTTCTGCATAGTATTAAAATAGGCATAATAAAAACTATAAGAGAGAATAATATGAATACTAATGACACTGAACTACTTCGCTTATTTGAAACATTAACCACAGAGCAAAAGATTGATATCGCAAGACACTTGCTACAAAACAAAGATATAAAATCAACCACCGTTATTGCAACAGAAGAAGATAAAGCGATCTCATTTGCACAGCCTTATGTTTTTGCTTTTACTTCTAACTTTCGTGTTTTTTCTGATCTGGACATATCGAAGAATGAATTCCGTGTATTAACTTATATTTTAGAATATATGGAGTTTGGAAACCTTATCAATCTGTCTCAAGCATCACTCTGCAAGGCATTGAATATCGCATCCGGTAATATGTCAAACATATTCAAAAAGCTAAAGCAAAAAGGTATTCTGGTTGAACATCATGGACACCTGTATATCAACTCTAATATTTTCGCCAAGGGTATGAGCCATCAACTTGATGAGAAACGTAAAGAGCATTTGAGTAATGCTAAAAGCCTCAATGCTGATATTGAACAATATCCAGAGTATTATACAGATCTTTCACAGAAAGAAAGACGAAACTTATCTTTGGAAACTGAAAATAAAGAGATCTATACAGATGCCTTTGTTTTTAGCAAGAAGAAGAAAAATAATGCTGTTCCTAATGCTAAAAACAGTGTCCAGATCGATAAACCTCGCAAGGTATATAAAAGAACAAAAGAAAATGAGGTAGCAAGAAAAGACGTGTCTGATATCGACCCCTATCTAAAAGCTGCATCCTAAAACAGGATAATAATAAGGAAAAACATCCTTAATACTTTTATGCTACAAAAGTAGAAATGAAATATTTAACCCCTCATTAATTTGACACTGATGTAGCCCCCTGAAACACCAGACAGTAGCTGTATCTCCAGATAAGAGATAGGCTTGAATATATGTCTAACACTAACACCAATTTTGAGATGACCGGGATCCTGTTAGGGCAAGAAGTCCGTAAACGTAAAACTCCTCAGGAGAAGATCGCCATTATCCAGCAGACGATGGAGCCGGGTATGAATGTCTCCCATGTCGCCCGCCTGCATGGTATCCAGCCCAGCCTGCTGTTTAAGTGGAAGAAGCAATATCAGGAAGGCAGCCTCACCGCCGTTGCGGCTGGAGAGGAAGTCGTTCCTGCTTCTGAGCTTACTGCTGCTCTGAAGCAGGTCCGGGAGCTTCAGCGCCTTCTGGGCAAGAAGACGATGGAAGTTGAGATCCTGAAAGAAGCCGTGGAGTACGGTCAGTCGCGAAAATGGATAGCGCACGCGCCCTTGTTGCCAAAGGACGGGGAATAGCCATGGTCAGCCGGACCATGGGCGTGTCGCGTGCGCAACTGTCACTGCGGATTAACCGTTCTGCCGACTGGCAGGACAGGCGCTGTAACCGGCGTAATGAAGAAGCAGACGCAGAAATACTGTCGGCTATCCTCAACATTATCAGCGATATGCCGAGTTATGGTTATCGACGCGTGTGGGGCATCCTGCGCAAGCAACGTCGCACAGAGGGACAGCCACCTGTGAATGCCAAACGGCTTTACAGGATAATGAGCGAGCATAACCTGTTGTTGTTGCATCACAAACCAGAGCGACCGAAGCGTGAACATAAGGGCAAGATAGCGGTGGCAGAAAGCGATATGCGCTGGTGTTCAGATGGCTTCGAGTTCGGCTGCGACAACGGCGAAAAACTGCGGGTAACGTTCGCGCTGGACTGCTGCGACCGTGAGGCCATAGACTGGGCAGCAAGCACGGGAGGCTATGACAGTTCGACCGTGCAGGATGTGATGCTGAGGTCGGTGGAAAAGCGCTTCGGCGACAGGCTGCCCGACACAGCGGTGCAGTGGCTGACGGACAACGGTTCAGCATATACCGCGCATGAAACGCGGAGGTTCGCCAAAGAGCTGAATCTGGAGCCATGTACAACAGCGGTGAGCAGCCCGCAGAGCAATGGCATGGCCGAACGGTTCGTGAAGACGATGAAGGAAGACTATATCGCGTTCATGCCGAAACCGGATGTGAGAACAGCCCTGCGAAACCTTGCAGCGGCGTTCACGCATTACAATGAAAATCACCCGCATAGTGCGCTGGGATATCACTCTCCGAGAGAATACCGGCGGCAGCGGGCATCGTTAACTTAAGATACAAAAGCTGTCCGGAAATGGCGGGTCAAGATCACATTAATTTGACACCTTCTCTATATATCTTAACATATATATATCCACTATTTATTAACGAGGTATATATGAGAAAAGTACAATTAAACAACAGTGATTTATTAGCATATTTTAATACGGTTGAAGAACTCAAAAATCATCCATCAATGGAGGAATATAGAACTGGATACCGTAAGCTACGTGATGATGATGATGCATTTGCATATGAAATAAAAAAATATAGGTCTGCACATACCACATTGCGCAGACTGGATAAGAAAAGACAATCTCTTTTGGATAGCTTTATTGGTGAGCTTAATCCTATAAGTTACTCAGCAGCTAACACCGCTGCTAAATCATCAGGAAATTTTGATTTAATTAATGAACGAATACTTTATAGAAAAGCCATTGAAGAAAAAAGTGATACCGAAATCATTGCTCTGGTGATAAAACAACGTACAGAGGCAGCTCTTGAGTTCCGGCGCTCTGTTGAGCTGAGTCTTGAACAACTTTCTTCTATATCAGTAGAGTTCAAATCATCAAGTTCAAAACGAAGGAAAATGGCTGTTTAAAATCATAAGATCGACTAGCTGGGAGACCATCAGTCAATTCCAAACGCAACATTTAATCCGTTTTTACTGGTCCCCTGCTCTTTTACGCTCCAGAATCGTAAAGTTTGATATGGATACCCATCTTCAAATCTGTTCTTGACCTAATTACCCTAATGTTAGATTATAAGTCTAGTCGAAATTTTTTAATCATATAAATGATGCGTATTGTTCGAATTAATTGATTTTTTACAATAACATTTCGAAACCATTATGTCTGTATTTGATCTGATTTTTATAAAAATAGTTAATGATAAAAATCGTCACCACGAGGATAAAAATGAAAAAATTTAAAGACGTGTTTATAAAAATTGAGGACAAGTCAATAATAGACTTTATAAAAAAAATTACTGATACCACTAACTCATATTGGAGCAGAGCATACGAAAGTGAGGAAAACTCAAAGTATTTAGGCGAAGTTGCTTTTAGCTTTAAAAGGTCAGGTGATAACATTTTACCTGATGCTGGTCTAAGCATTTTCCAGAAAGAAAATGATATTTGGTATATTCCTAATGTTGTTCCTTTAGAAAAAGGACAGCTAAACCACGAGGAATATAATACAATAATCACAGATTTTTATAACTCGTGTTTGAAACCAGTTGCACTAGAGTTAAAAATTGATATTGAAATAACCTCAGATTCCTTAACTGAGGAAGATGTTGTAGGAAGTGAAGCAGGAAAGCTATTAAAAAAATTTTCGTCTTTAGCGAATAAATCAACGGGAAGTTCACATCCTAATGATCAAGAGAGATGGTTTGCATTTATTGTAGAAACTTGTAAAAAAGATAAATATGTGAATACTTCTGATCTTGCCCGTGTTTTATGTGAACAAGGTTGGAGTGAAGATTCAGCACATAAGCTAGTTATAGAGTATGATTTTGCAAGAGATTTAATCACGTACATGGAGAAATGATTCATGTATTTATCAATAAGCAAAGTTAAAGATGAATTGTTAAAAAATGTACAACCAGTGTTCTTCTTCGATACATGTTCAATATTGGATATATTAAATTCTATCCATTTACATGGATTGTCAGATTCTTATGCAAGCAACATGTTTGAACTCATCAAAATTAACGGAAAGTCTTGTTGGTTAGTTTCCTGCCAAAACGTTAACGAGGAGTGGATTGATAACATTGATACTGTTCTTTCCACTATGGATAAAGAAATAAAAAAGCTAGATCGTAGTATAAGTTCGACAATTAACGTGACTAACTTAGTTTTAAATGCCAATTACTCTATGCCACCGAAATTTTCAGGTCTCAGTATATCTAGTAAAATAAAGTCCTTATCCGAATCATTTCTAAATTCTTGTCGGTGTATTGAAAGAACTAATGATCATACGCTAAAAGCAATGCAGAGAGTTCGCAAACTTGAAGCACCAGCTAGAAAAGGAAAACTTGAGCCAAAAGATTGTGAAATTGTTGAATGCTTTTTAGAGTTATGTCAAGAACTACGGGGGGCTGGTTTTAATGAGAAAATCATATTCGTTACTGCAAATAAAGATGATTTTGGGTCATACAATGATCTAAAACCACCACTTGATACTCAATTTTCGTCTAATCAGGCACTATTGATAAATAGTGTGGATCATGTACTAGCAATAGCAAGAGGGCAAGCATAAAAATATTTAAAGATTAAATTTACTTCTCCTAATTTGGCAGAAACGTTAAAATTATTATTCTATACAGTTTCTGCCAAGAGGTGAATTGCTTTGATTAAGTACAGATTGTCTCTACTGCTTACTTCCCTAATATTGTGAATATTAACTTTTACCCATTAGATATCCAGAAACAGCCTTTTCTCCCTCTCCAAACATTTTTCGCCTAAAAACCACACGCCCACCTTTTGATTTAGGCCAGAATTTCTGCATACGCTCATCTACACAAACTTCATTTCTTCCTGAAGACATTTTCGTCGCCCTAAATACACACTCACCAAATGCTTTAGGTTGCTTACTTGAAGGCAATCCAACTAACGAGACAATAGCTTTGCTCATTGCAAGTCCTACACCAATATCCAGCGCAGGTAATGAATATCGCTCTGAAAGAGCAATATTAATAATGTTACGCGTATCCTCTATTGAATCAATTGCTGCTCGTCTAGCACGATACATAGCATCGGCTCTGTTATCTTCGCTCACTTTAAAAAATGCAAGAATACCATCACCTAAATACTCTGTCACTTGCCCCTGTTCAAATTCTACTGTTTTTGCTAAAGCAGGTAAAAGCGCCGAGGTTTCATAAAATACCCGTTGCAGTTGCGATACTTCAGCTGTCTTTGCAGATATTGCGTTTAATAAGTGTTTTGTTGAGTCGCGCATATCGGCAACGAAAGCAACAAACTCACTAATGATTGTCTCATCTTCAGAGACCCAAGGGTGTCCGGGCAACATTGATGGAACAGCTGCATCTATCGCATATCCTTCCATTCCTAAATTAGCTTTTGCAAGGCTTTCATGAACGACTATTGTTTTCCCACCATTTTCCCAATGTAATTCAGCCCGATCCAGAGCGGTATTAACAATATCTTTTATCTGATCTTTTTTTGCATTATCCATAATGTTTACTTGATAGTTAAGGAGTAAAGATACAATCCAATACTTAAGGATAGCCAGACATAAATAAACTTCGTGCAAATAGCGTATCGGCAGAATTTCATTTCCCTAATATAAGTTAACTTCATCTTTTCATAAATTAACTCATGCATTATCTGCGTTTCATCGGGTAACATATCAAAAACATCTTTTACCGTGTAGTTTGCCTTTGCTTTTATAAAAGATCCAATAAATGAATACTCAACTTTAAAAACTCCATCACCGTAAAATATTCCTTTCGGTTTCTGCCCATAAATCCCAGAAGTAGGATTTGATATAGAAGTTAATGCTAAAAATAAATACAACACGGACACAATCCAAGAACATATCATTATAATGATGAGCAGCTTACAGATATCATATTGTTTCCACAACAACAAAACAGCGTCAGATATATCTTTCACTAACGTTATTGGCATGAAAGCAACGACAAACAGAAAACCAATTTTAACATCAATCGCCCTAATTGTACTCTGAACATCACTGATAGATTGATAGAGAAATTCTATTTTTTTGTCCATTTTGATCACTATAAAAAATAATATACACTCGAATGCACTTGCACTATTTGCAAAGAATCATTATACACTAACCTATCAAAAACAAAAGGGCAAAATAATCAAATCACTAGCGTGAGATATCTGTTTTTTTATTCCATCTATTTAGATATAGCATTTAAGCACAACCGTTAATTTGTCTTATGTTATAACAATCAACTATTTTATGATGGGAAATATTATTTTATCTTAGAAGTTAACCAGCGCCATAAAGATGTATTTTTAGCAGTAGATGATGTGTTCGCCCATGACGGATTCATCAGGTCGCTTGGTAGTAAATATTTATGGTCATCCTCATCAACAACTACAGCATTTAACTTATCAGCTATCTGCAACATCTTACAATTAAGCGCCTCGTCTGGATGCTTAGTCGAAATCCTTCCATCATTCCAATCAAGCCAAGGTTCATCGTGTTCACTTTGACCACTCCATATAGCAAAAAACTCCCCATTCTTGCGATCTATTGATAGTTCTTTATCATCATCAACAAGCTGGAGCCATTCCTCACTACTGATTGGATTGCTTGCGCTATCGAACCAATTTTCTGTTCTTATTATATGAAGTTCCCAGCCCATAGACACCTCCGTTGCTTGTTGAAGCTACAATATTATGACTGGCTATCGCCAGTCAATGAGATCCACCGGTGATACACGATCACGTCCCATTTTCTCAATCAACTGTTGTAATCTCTTGGCTCTCAATTTCTGAGCCTTTTTCTCACCAATCTCCTGATAGTATTCTTCCCGGCGCTCCGCGACAACTTGGCGGAACTTCTTCAAAAGCTGTTCCAGTGTTTTCATATCTGTCGTCGCAGCTTCAGCTTGGATTTTTTTATACATATACATAACATGGAATTCATCAATCATATTGGTTATCTCCATTTCATTACAGGATTATTTCCCTCTGCACGAGGGAATATTGCCATTTTTCAAAACTGATTCACAGTCATTTTTAACTTCCAGTATATACGCTCATCAGCATCATCCGGTTTTATGTTTTTCAGTACAAGTTCAATAATATGCTCTTTATGCCAGTATAAAATCGTTTCCTTTAACTCATCTATATTGATCTCAGATACATCTTTTCCTTTTCCACTTTTAACATAGTCTTCAACTTCACAGGTAATCAACACATCATAAAGTATCTCTGATAACATTTCCCCTGTTAAAATATTCATGGCTGTTTCAGGCTGTTTTTCAGAGATGCTATAGATCGTTTCGCAATATCCCTGTAATACATTTGTAATAAGATTTATCGCCATTTTATTACTTTCATTTAAAATAATCTCTTTCATACTGATTCCTTTTATTAAGTTAAATATTAGATAAATATCGAGAAGGTATTAATACTATTTATTAGATACTATTTTGATGATTACAGAACCATATTCCAGATCCATCTCATCATACAGTGTCTCATTTACATAACGATTTAAATCATCTAACAAGGTCTTATCATTCATGATTTCTTCGACAGAGCTACCTCTTAATGCGATAAATATATCCAAGCTCTCTTGGATAAGACTCATCACTTCAGGTGTTTTCTCACATAACATACTTACGATTACTGACATATCATTCTTCATCTGTTTTTCCTTCTGTTTATAGTTAGCCCCTTGCGGGGCAAGATTAGTTCTTACTTTCTAAAGTTTTCTGAATACCCTACCAACAGGGCTGCTACTTGTTCAAAGTTAACCTCATAAATATCACCACAGTTTCCTTCTTGCGTGGTAAATCTCTCAAAGTTATTCTGAATATGGTCAATCACATAAATAATAAAGGGACTCATAAAATCCGGATCATCCAAATAATCATTGGCATCTCCATCGCCATTAACTTCCATAAACATATTCCAGCTTGCGGAAAATGATCTACAAGCCAGATCATAAAACAGCTCTGTTGATTTATTTTTAATAACAGTTTCTTTAGACATACTTATATCCTCATAATTAAATGCTTATTTTATTCATTTAGTTTTATATTAGCCCCTTGCGGGGCCGAATAGATGACGCCAGTGATTATGTATGTAAAATATAGTGACTCATCACATGATGTATCTGCCTCAAGTTAACAAGCACTTCATCAAAATATACGTTTTTAATCGATGCTTTGTATTTATGTTTTTTCAAGAACTCATTAAAATCTTTCTTACCGTTCTCTATTATTGATTTTAAAACACCTTCCATATAACCATCGTCTTCAAGGTTATGATAGAACCTTTCCCCCATATATTCATGCATACATCGCAAATAGTAGTCATAGTCTTCGCCACTTTTCAGAACAAAGTATTTTGTATCATCATTACTAACATTTATTTCTATTTTTTTCACTTTCATTTTCGCTTCCTCTTTTATGTTATTTATTATTTCTGCGTGAATCGGAAATGGTATTTTCAATCCATGCATCAATCTCACTTTCCACAAAGGCTACAGATCTTGCCCCGATGATTACCTTATCCGGGAATCGTCCTTCCTTGATAAGCTCATACATTGTGGTTCGACTAAATCCGACTCTTCTCAGAACTTCTGGAACACGGATTAATCTTTTACCTGCGATTTCATTTCTCATTTGTTTTTTCCTCTGTTGTTTCAACGAGAACAATAATAGCGAATTCGCTTATGGCGTTTTAGGGATGTTGGCAAAAGAGTTTTTCAAAAAAAATGGGGGTATGTGAACAGAAAAAAAATTGTTGAGGATGGATGCGATCACGTTCGCTCAGGGCGAACGTAACCCTTTTTTTACTTGTCTTCTTTCGTCTTCTTCTCGTCTTTGACGTGATCTACAATCTTTGTGTCCTTTAAGACATTGTTTTCCATCATGTAATCTTCAAACGATTTCAGATAGTTCTCGTCTGTCAGCAACGCCATAGCCAGCGGATAGTCAGTCACCTTAAGCATTCCCTCATCCCTGTCCTTCTCGCTGTTCTCATGCAGCAGCGATGACATCAATGAAAGTGAGATTTTGGTATCATTATTATCTGCCCCCCAAAAAATCAGATCCATCATCGGGATGAGTCGGTAGTCGATGATTTTTCTCAACGTGCTTTTGCCAAAGCGATACTTCCTAACAGCCGGATCGTTCATTTTTAGCTGTTTCTTCCATTGGGGAATGAGCACTTTCAGGTGTTCGATGATGTCTTCGGTTGAAGCCTCTTGCAGGAAGATATCGACGGTAATTGAGGACAGACTTTTGATACCGGATTCCTTCAGATACTCCGACATGTATTCAGACTGACTTATCTGGGATGTCTCAGGATGGGTTCCAATCAGTGTCAAACTTTTCGCATATAATTGTGCGTTGCTCCGGGTTACGGGGACCACTGCATAGGTTCTGGCAAGCCCATCTCCCTGCGTGGATGTGTCGCCGCTAAACAAAATTTCGCCTCGGAGGATCTTATAGCGGTAATCATCCAATAAGGCTCTGCTCAGAGGCGGTAACGTGTCCCGACGTATCAGCATATTGTAGGCCAATATACGCCGCTCAACCTCAACATAGAATTGCTGTAGGGTGAGTTCCTTTATCGCTTCATACCGTTCAACATCAAACCATTCTTCCAGTACTTTCCTGAGTTCGCTTCGTTTCATTACTGTGCTATCCGTTTTTACCATTTTTAGTTGTTTTAACTGACAGAACAATAAGTTGTCCAGTATTCACGTCGTGCAGCTAAGCATCTCATGCAGGTAGGTTCTTAAGATTGGCGAGTATTACAAAATGGACTGCAGGTTTTCTGTTATCAGATTACTGCTTTTAAAGGATTTAGTTGCGCTGGAAGGGCTTAAGACTGGATAAATTTTTGATGAAAAACACGGATTTTAGATACAGAAAAAGCCCGTTTTACACGGGCTTCTAATGCATTACTTTATGCATGACAAAATCAAAAACATTTTGTAAGTTATTGATTTTGCCATAAAAATGGCGGAAGCGCAGAGATTCGAACTCTGGAACCCTTTCGGGTCGCCGGTTTTCAAGACCGGTGCCTTCAACCGCTCGGCCACACTTCCTGAGTGAGGCGAACTATAAACACCTCACCGCGTGCTGTAAAGAGTGCCAGCAATCGTTCGCTGTAAAAATAGTCAAAACGTGTTTAATCGGTTGAACTGACAACACATCGACGATTTTATCAGCACAGGCCTAGTGTTTCTTGATGTACATGTCTTTCGTGTAATAGTACCCCAGCTTATCCGGCGTAAAGCCGCCCACCCACGGTTTCACCAGGTGCGTACGGACGTAGTGATACACCGGAATGGCGGGCACATCGCGTCCCAGCAGAGCTTCCGCCTGCTGGTAGAACTTACCCCGCTCTTCCGTTGTTTTGGCTTTTGCGGCATTCACCAGCGCCTGGTCGTATTCCGGATTGCTGTACTGGCTGGTGTTTTCGCTGTCGCCGGTGCGGAAGTTGTTCAGGAACGTCGCCGCGTCGTCGTAGTCGGCAATCCAGGCGTAACGCACCGCGTCAAAGTTGTGGGTGTGCATGGTATCCAGCATGGTTTTCCACTCCTGATTTTGCAGCTTCGCGTCCACGCCGAGGTTTTTCTTCCACATGGAGCTGGCGGCAATCGCGATGCGCTGGTGCGATTCAGAAGTGTTATAGAGCAGGTTGAAGCTCAGAGGATGGCTTTCGTTATATCCGGCCTCGTTCAGCAGTTTTTTCGCCTCGGCGATGCGCTTGTCCAGCGGCCAGCTGGCGTAATCCGGGTTCTGGAGCTTAACGCCGCCGATGTCCGGCTGGCTGATGAGCCACGCCGGGCGCTGCCCCTGCCCTAATACTTTTCCGGCAATGATGTCTTTATCGAGCGCCATGTTCAGCGCCTTGCGCACGCGGGCGTCGTTGAACGGCGGTCGGGTGGTATTGAATTCGTAGTAATAGGTCGCCAGCTGCGGAGACACGTCCAGCTGGCTGCCCAGGGTTTTCTTGAGCTGGGCAAACTGGTTGATCGGCACCGTGTAGACAATATCAATTTCGCCCGCTTTATAGCGGTTCACATCGGAGGCCTCCGAGGTGATGGGCAGGTAGGTGACCTTGTTAATCACGGTGTGCGCGTTATCCCAGTAGCGCGGGTTACGCTCCGCCACGATGCGTTCGTTGACCACCCACTGCGACAGCTTATACGCCCCGCTGCTGACGAAGTGCTCCGGTTTGGTCCACTTGTCGCCAAAGCGGCCAATCAGCACTTTATCCACCGGCACCAGCGACGGGTGCGCCAGCATCGCGAGGAACGCCGCATTTGGCTGGGTGAGCGTCACTTCCAGGGTGGTGTCGTTAATGGCCTTCACGCCCAGCGTGTCGGGGGATTTTTTCCCCTGAGCGATATCGGCCGCGTTGGCGATATGCATGTTGCCCGGATAGCTCGCGTACGGTGACGCCGTTTTCGGGTCAATCAGGCGCTGCCAGCTCCAGACCACATCCTCTGCGGTAATCGCCGTGCCGTCGCTCCAGGTGATGCCCGGACGCAGATGGAACGTCCAGACGGTGTTGTCCTTGTTCTCCCATTTTTCCGCCAGCCGGGGCTGGACCTCACCCGACGGGGAAACGCTCACCAGACCTTCGAATAAATCACTGATAATATTGAATTCGATGTCGCTTTCGACTTTATGCGGGTCGAGCGAAGCCGGTTCACTGCCATTATTCCTGACCAGTTCCTGTTTATCGGCCAGCGCGGTTCCTGCCGGCACGTTAGCCGCCCAGGTCGCCGTGCTGGCGCACAGGATCCCGGCGGTAAGTAAAGAGAGCGTAAAGCGCGTGCGTGTTTGTGGTTTCATGTCCTTCGCCTTATTGTCTGTTTTTGTGACGATCCGGAAATAACTCTTAGCGGCCTTATGGTAATAACGCAATAATTTTCAGTAACCTATAAGAGGTTGATCTGATTAATCGCGTCAAACCGCTGTTCATACTGGTGAAACGTATTTATGCAGAAGAAACAACCAGGTCCCGCGCTAACCTGCTGAGTAAAGATGGGTAAAACCACTTTGAGAGTGACGCGCCGTTTCCTATTCTTTCCGTTAATTACATCTGTCATAAGAGAGTGACTCATGGATCGTATAATTACTTCCTCACGCGACCGCACATCGCTACTCAGCACCCACAAGGTGCTGCGCAATACCTATTTCATGCTCAGCCTGACGCTGGCGTTTTCGGCGATCACCGCCACCGCCAGCACCGTGCTGATGCTGCCGTCTCCGGGACTGATCCTGACCCTGGTGGGTATGTATGGTTTGATGTTCCTGACCTACAAAACCGCTGACAAACCGGTCGGTATTCTGTCCGCGTTTGCCTTAACCGGCTTCCTGGGCTACATCCTGGGGCCAATCCTGAACGCGTATCTGTCCGCCGGCATGGGTGACGTGATTGGTATGGCGCTGGGCGGCACCGCGCTGGTGTTCTTCTGCTGCTCGGCCTACGTGCTGACCACGCGTAAGGACATGTCCTTCCTCGGCGGCATGCTGATGGCGGGTGTTGTGGTGGTGCTGGTGGGTATGGTGGCCAACATCTTCCTGCAGCTGCCTGCCCTGCACCTGGCGATCAGCGCCGTATTTATTCTGATCTCTTCCGGCGCGATCCTGTTTGAAACCAGCAACATCATTCGCGGCGGTGAAACGAACTATATTCGCGCCACCGTGAGCCTGTATGTGTCGCTGTACAACATCTTCGTCAGCCTGCTGAGCATCCTGGGCTTCGCCAGCCGCGATTAAGCTGACCTGCTGAAACAAAAAGGAGAATGCCCCCGGCATTCTCCTTTTTTTATGCCTTAATCACCCCGGCAAATATAGGTGGGGTAACGCCGGTCCTGAATCAGCCATACGGAAGGCGAGAGTTCAGAGATCGTGAGATAGTAGCGTGCGGTCGGGCTGGCAAAGCTTCCCCACTGGGCATCAGGGGTGTTGTCATTGTGTCGACGCCAGGTCTTGGTGTAGCTCAGGACAATTACCTTATCATCGTCCCGTCGCTCCCACGTAAAATCCACGTCCCTGTCAACGATCAGGCTCTTACCTTCAGCCTTTGCAGCGCCTTTGTAGGTGGTCAGGCCGGTGCCGTTACGATGAAAATAGAACTGGGCAACGGCATTGACCTTCACTTCATTTGCCTTTCCTTGATTGCGCGTAAAATTAAACTCGGTGCTGCAGGCCAGCGCATCGCGCTTATAGGCTCCGCCGGTGTAGATAAAGAGCGCAAACGCCCCGCCAACGACTGCGCCACCCAGTCCGAACAGAAGTCTGTTTTTCATTCTTCCGCCCCGCTTTTATAGCGAATAGTTTTACACAGGCTGGCTTCACTCACCGGGCAGGCGCCGATGAAAACCTCATCGGCGGCGGCAAGCGAAAAGCGGGCGCTGAAATAATAAATGTTGTACTCCTCGCGCTCGCACGCGACGTTATTTTTCTTCAGCAGCTCGGCCAATTTTGATAACACCAGCGGTCGGCCATGATCGTTGATCACCCAGAGCCGACAGCCAGCTATTTTTTCCTTAACGGGTTTGAGTGTTGCGGGTACGGTTATCTCAAGCTGTCGGCTAAAAAACAGGCTAAACCCCACGACTGACGTCGTTAATACCGCTAAAACCAGCCACCACTTTTTGGATAAACGCTTATATCCTGACAGCTGCTCAACGGACGGCTGAGATACTTCGGGCGTAACGCTCTCTGCGGGCTTAAAAATAACGTCGGCGTCAAAGCGGAATCCAAACCGGGGCACGGTCACGATATAGTCGTGGCTGTCGCCCAGGGCGTGGAAGCTTTTGCGTAATTCACTTACCGCCTTATTGAGGTTATTTCCCGACGGCGTAAAGCCGAACTCCTCCCACACGCGAGTGATCAACTCTTCCCGGCTCAGGTCGCGCCCTTTATGACGAATAAACTCCTGTAAAAGACGAACGGCCGGAGCCGAAAGCGTTAATACAGACTCGGGTTGCCCAACAATACTTATTGCATGTGCTTCAGGATCGAATAACAACGAATTATTGCATATAAAAAACATCTTTTATTCTCGGCTGTTACCGCATGCTTTTTAATCCCTGATACAACGACAAGAAAACCGCCTCCTGAACTGATTGTTTTTTCATCAGAAGGAGTTTTCTCCCCATCCCGGGTCGCGGTATTTTCGCTTAACTATACAACCTTAAAGCCAGGAAAGCAGGATAAAAAACTGTATATAACGAGTTAATTAATACAAATTTTCACAAACCGCTGTTCTGGTTAAAGTTTCCCTGCCCTGAAGCAATACGTTAGCAGAGGGTGTCCCGTTGTGAATGCGCCGGGAATGAACTCAACGCAGGCGGACAGAAAGTGAAACAGAAAAATAGTGTGAATAAGACAACTGCCTTTTATATCGCCGCGCTGTCATTGCCATTTTTCTCAGAAATGGCACTGGCCAATATGAGCGTGTATCCCATGGAACTTAACGTGGATAAGTCCGGTGCGGCGCAAATTAAGGTGGCGTCAAAAACGGATGATATTCAGTTCATTCGGGTGAGGCAAAAGAAAATTCTTAATCCCGGCACGCCCCAGGAAAAAGAGATTGATGTGGCCTCGTGGAAAGAAGGTGGCGTTGTTGTCACACCGGAAAAATTCGCCCTTGCGGCAGGCGCAATGCGCGTGGTTCGCCTGGTATCGCTTGCACCACCGGAAAAAGAGACGACCTGGCGCGTCTATTTTGAAGGCGTAAAGCAGCCTGACAGCATTATTCCGGGCAAGGCAGAAAGCCCTGCGGCGACGGCAAGACTGGGCGTCAATGTGATCTGGGGCGCCCTGATCCATCTCGCACCGGAAAAAAACGTGGTTTCACTGACGATTGACCCTCTCAGGGGAACGTTAAAAAACAACGGCACGTTGCGCGTGCCGCTCAGGGAGATCGGTGTTTGTGATGCGGATTCATCGTGTAGATGGATTAAAGAAGACGCGACGATTTATCCGGACACCGAACGGAAATTAAAAACGCTCACGAAGGTACAAGGCCAGAAATATAAATTCCGCTACTTCAACTGGCTGAATAGAAGCGCTGAAGAAGCTGATTTACCCGTCGTGCAATAACACGACGTCACCGTAAAAACCCCACAGGGTTTGATTAAAGAGCCAGGGTGCTCATTTGTAAATATGGAGATATCAATGCGTAAGTACTTTAAACCTCTGATGATTGTTGCCGCGATGACCACGTCCGTTAGCGCGCTGGCGATTCAAAAAGATATTACCGTCAACGCCAGCGTTGATTCACAGCTGGATATGACCCAGGCCGATAACACGCCGCTGCCGGCAAGCATCGATATGCAGTACCTGCCTGGCCGCGGTCTGGAAAGCTACCGTCTGAATACCAAGGTGTGGTCTAACTCCGCCACCAGCAACGTGAAAGTCCGTCTGGTGAGCGCCGCGAAGCTGGCGAATGCCGACGGTGCTGAAACCATCCCTATGACGGTGAAGCTGGGCGATAAAACCCTCTCTACCGCAGATGTTGAATACACCGGTACCGAACTGTTCCCGGGGAGCATTGAAAACGGTTCTGCGGTACTGCCGCTGACCATTTCCCAGACCACCAAAGGCATTCTGAAAACTGGTCAGTACAGCGGCGTTGTCAGCCTGATGCTGACGCAGGCGACGACCACGGAAGGCGGTGCGTAACACCACAGCACCTAAGGAATAACGTCAGAGGGTGCCCACCCTCTGACGTCAGGATGATGTCGAGGCTCGTTCATGGCGTTTCACAGAAATACTCTCCTCTTTGTTGCTTTGTTACCCGCTTCCATCCAACTCGCCTGCGCCGGGCTGGCCGTCCCACCAGGTTTTGAAGATCTGGCAAAGACGCAGCGCGTGTGGACAGAGGTGAACCTCTACGGCGAATCGCTGGGCCTTTTTGAAACGGATATCACGCTTGAAACGGTGAGCTTTGTCGCGCCTGAGAATGTTGTAGCGGCCATCAAACGCCGGTTTAATGACGCCCCATCCCTCGTTGCCACCGTCTCTGCCGCGTTGGCCGTTCCGCTTGCCCGTAACGGCAACCTGGCCTGCAGCAGCAACGGCTCCGCAGCGGGCTGCGATTACATCGATACCGATCGCGCGGCCATTATTTATGACGAGAATAACGCCCGCATTAACCTGTTCCTGGACAAGAAATTTCTGCCTAAGCAGACGGCAGAGAATGCATGGTATCAGCCCACGCACGGCACCGAAAATGCGCTGATCCATCAACAAAACATTAACTTCGTTGCCGACAGGGATTATCAGTCGGCCACCGTGCAGGGCAACGGCGCGCTGGCGCTCACCCAGGACGGCTATGTGAATCTCGACTGGACCTGGCTGGGGCAGCGTTCACGGCACCAGCAGCAGCAGGAGGTCACCGTCAACAACGCCTGGTTCCGCCAGGATATCCTGCGTCAGTACTACGTCCAGGCAGGCGAGATGGATACCCGCGATCTGTTCAGCAATGCCGGCGGAAATATCACCCTCAGCCAGCTGCCGCTGGGCAAAATTCGCGGCCTGCGCACGGGTTCAACAAGGGCGTGGATGAACCCGGTTCAGCAGTCGAAGGGAACCCCTGTTACCGTGCTGCTTTCCCATGACGCGCGTATCGACGCCCGCCGGGGCAACCAGCTGCTGGCGAGCTTCTATCTGAATGCCGGGGCGCAAACCCTTGACACGCGATCGTTCCCGGACGGGAGCTACACCGTGACGCTCTCCATCTATGAAAATAACCGGCTGACGCGCACCGAGCAGGTGCCGTTTACCCGAACCGGCATTACGCCATTCGACCGCGTCGAGTGGTTCCTGCAGGCGGGCGAAACCGATAATAGCGATCAGAACGAAGAACGCCGCGCGGTTGCGCAGGCGGGCGTACGCCTGCCCGTCACCCCGACGCTGGCGCTGACCAGCGGCGCAACGTTCAAGAAAAACCAGCGTTTCCTGGAGAACGCGCTCGACTGGAGCCGGGGCTTCAACGCGGGCCCGATCGATGGCGTGCTGAGTACCCGGTTTAGCTACCTCTACGGCAGCGAAGGCCAGCGCGGCAATATTCAGCAAATCAGCTACAACGACGGTTTTTCTTTGAGCGTCTATCGCAACGCGTTATCCGCTGAAAACTGCAACACCCAAAACGCGGGATTTGACGCCGTGAACGGCTGTTATCGCACCCTCTCGGTGATGTTCTCCGTCCCGGTCGGCGCCTGGTATGCGAGCCTGGGGTATTCGGATAACCGCAACGAAGGCCGGTACGTTTCACGCCGGGAGCTGCCGGACAGTGACGATCGCCACGATGCGGGTTTGCCGTGGGAATCGGTCTATATGACCCGCTCGCGCACGCGGGCCTGGCAGGCTGGCCTGAGCAATGCCTTCAGCACCCATGGCCTGAACATTAACAGCAGCATTAACCTGTTTATGCGTAACGATGACGCCCGCGAAGGCAGGGATAAAGGCGGCTACCTGAGCGTGAGCCTGTCCATGGCGCATAACCGCCAGGGCGATGCGTCAAGCTACACCTCTCTGGGCGCGACATGGCAGCACCAGCAACGTGAAAAAAACCAGCTGAGCTACAACGTGGCGCATAACTGGTATGCCGATGCCCGCGGCGAAAATGAGTACGGCCTCAGCGCGTCGGGCATTAACAGCGACTCGCTGAATACCTCAGCCTATACGCGCCAGGGCGGACGATATGGCAACGGGAGTCTGACCGTCAGCGACTCCTGGGATCGTCAGGATCGTCGCCATACGCTGAGCAGCAGCGGCAACTACAGCTCGACGCTCGCGCTGTCCCGCTCTGGCCTGTGGCTGGGCCGCTGGAGCGACGGTCGCCCTGCTTCCGCCGTCGCGGTGAACGTGACCACGCCGGAAGATGCTCAGGATCCGCGCGTCGCCGTGTCGCTGGATAACGGCGGCAGTGCCGATATTCCAGGCAATAGCCGCGCCCTCTTCGCGGTGCCGGGCTATCAGCAGACAACGTTGACGGTTAACGAATCGCTGGATGTCTCACGAGGAGCCAGCAGTGAAATCACGCAAGGATCGGGCAGCAGAACGCTGTTTATGGTGCCTGGCAAACTGCTGCGCCGGGACGTGCAAACCACCGCAAGCTACACCTGGCTCGGCCAGTTAACCGACGAGCGTCATTCGCCGTTTATCGGCGGCGTGCCGCTGAACGTGAACGGCTGGAGCGACCTTGGCAACGGCGGGTTTAGCGCCCAAAGCGACGCCCTGCTGCATAACCTCTACCTGGTGCGTCAGCAGCAGTTTTATCAGTGCGCGCTGAACGTGAAGAGTATGCGCGACGTGGTGCGTTATGTCGGGTCGATCCCCTGTAAGGAGTTAACCTTCTCCGCCCTGCCGGATGCCGTCCAGCAGCAGGCACAGCTGATGCTGGCCGGACGGTCGGTCCCTGCTGGACCGACTGCCATGAACACCGATAGCCTCACTAAAGGGAAATGATGTGATTAAGTGCCTTTTTATTTTACTGTTCTTAAGCCTGTGGGCCAGCCAGACGCTGGCGGGCGCTCCCGCGGGACGAAATACCAGCGTAGGGATCAGCTTCGATCGCACCGCGCCGCCCGCGCGTTTTGACATCTGGTTTCATGAATCGGGCGGCTTTGACGCCGCCGATCCGCAAAAGTGGGGGCGCAATACCCTGACCTGTCAGTCCCGTACCGATACCACGAACGGCGCCTGCATGAACTCACCGGTCTGGTTCTCGGCGAACCCGGCCGCGCCTTATGCCATCAATTTAGCGTTTAGCCATTCCCTTACCGGCAAGACGGTGAATATCAAGGTGTATGGCGATCACTACATGTTTATCAACAATAAAGTGTTCACCTTTGCCAGCTTTGTCACGGGAGGGACGACGGAAATTGCTAGCTGGAACAGAGAGCCCTACTTCGATTTCTATATCGTGAAAAGCGAGCTGGATAAGCTCGCCCTGCCGGGGATCTGGACCGCCACGCTGAAGCAGAACCTGCGCCAGTGGGGAAGCGCCGACTGCGGCGGCAACTTCAATGACGTGAATGTCGGCTGTCCTGGCTATCTCACCATCGCCAAATGGCAGGCAAATATTCGCATTGAGGTGGTCGACCCGGGAAACCAGCAGATTTATCTGCCAGCCTTTCCGCACTCCACGCCCATCGTTAACCTCAACCTGACCAACTTCCCGGGGCGACCCGGGGGCAGCGAGATCAAGGGGGAAAACACGCTGGATATGTGCCTGTACGACGGCAAAAACAGCACCAGCACCCGCGCCTATCTTCGTTTTGAAGATGACGGGCTTCCCTCTGCGGGACGTGCCGAAGGCGCGTTTTCTATCCGGCGGCGCGGTGGAAGCCAGACGGATGCGCGGGACCGTCTCGACTATCAGGTCTTCGTTACCCATCCCGTCACAGGCGCAACCGAAACCGTCGCGAACGGTAAAACCGTAGTCTGGCAAGGCACTAACGATCCACAGTATCTGCGTCAGGTCGTGCTGCCTGGCGGACGCGAGAGCGTACTGTGCATTCCTGCGCCAATTATCCTGAAAACCCCCGCGTTCGCCGCCAGCAGCAAAAACGCGGGCGACTATACCGGCACGCTGCGCGTCATCTATACGCCCAGCACGTTATAACGAGGTCACTGTGAGTTACGCCATTCTCGACAATAATCGATTTTACGCCGAAGGACTGCGCTATGCGCTGCTGCGTCGGGGCGTTCAGTTAGAGGTCCAGAGCGATACCGTACAATGGCAGCCAACGCTGCTTACCCGCCGCGTGATTGTCGTCCGCTGCCGTTTTTCCGTGGCGGCGACGCATCAGGCGCTGATCAATATTTTGCTCAGGCTGGAAGCCGCCCGCTGGAAAGGCAGCCTTTATCTGGTCTGCAACGAAAAGGGGTGGGCGCTGGCGACGCATTTACGCAAGCGTTTCAGTACGCTAACGCTTTATATCATCGACGACCGGATCGCCGTTGCCGATGCGGCGTATTTGCTGGCAAAAGAGCCGCGTCGCGTTCGAAGCCTGGACTGCTGCCTGACCGTTCCTGAATTCAACGTGCTCGATCTGATGCTGACCGGGTTGCCGGTCCGCCACATTGCCATCGTGACGCACATGTCGGAGAAACAGGTTTCAACCCATAAATGCAACGCGCTGAAGAAGCTCAATGCCAACAATCTGCTTCAGCTGCTCCTGTAGGTCACGGTTTATCCTGAGCCCGCTTTTTTGCTACACTGTTGCCGATTTTTCACCTACGACAGAAGATTATGTTCATTTTTGCAGGCCAGGAAATTGAGACCGATAGCGAAGGCTATCTGAAAGATACAACGCTCTGGAGCGAACCGCTGGCGGAGAAAATTGCGGAAAACGAAGGGATTACTCTTTCCCCCGAACACTGGGAAGTGGTGCGTTTTGTGCGCGAGTTTTATCTCGAGTTCAACACCTCTCCGGCCATCCGCATGCTGGTCAAGGCGATGGCCAATCAGTTCGGTGAAGAGAAAGGCAACAGCCGCTATCTCTATCGTCTGTTCCCGAAAGGTCCGGCAAAACAGGCCACCAAAATTGCCGGCCTGCCTAAGCCGGTGAAGTGTATTTAATACCGAATACCGAAGTTGACGTATTCGCGCCCCGGTTGATGGGGTTCCGTTAAGACCTTATCAACCCGCGCGCTGCGCGGCCCACCCGCTTTCAGCCACGCCACCAGCTTGTCAACCTGCTCCGCTTCGCCGCAGGCGACCACCTCAACGCTGCCGTCATCCATGTTGCGCGCGTATCCCGTTAGCCCAAGCTCAATCGCTTCGCGCTGGGTACTGTAGCGGAAACCCACGCCCTGAACGACGCCGTGAACCCAGGCAATAGTGCAGACTTTAGACATTCTTCTTCTCCTTAACGTAGCGTTTTCGGCAAACAACCGTAGTGCTGCCGGAAACGGGCGGTGAAACGAGAGCTGGACAGATACCCACATTGTAATGCGATTTCGCCGATCGGTAATCGGGTTGACTGTAACTGTGACAAAGCCACGGCCATCCTCACCTCCTCGACAATCTGGCGAAAACTCTGTGACTCCTCGCGTAACCGTCTGCGCAGCGTCGGCACGCTCAGGGCCAGACGGCTGGCGACGTCCTGCGCGGTCCAGGCTCTGGCGGGCGACAGCATAATGAACTGTCGCACCTGCTCGGTCAGGTTATTGCTTCGCTCGATAAGCAGCGGACCTGCCACGCCGTCATGCAGCAATGCCAGCAACAGACCGAAGGCCTGATGTTTTTGCAGCGCCTCCGGTAAATCCTGACGCACGGCGTGCAGCAGGTTATCCCACATAAACGCCAGCCCCTCGCTCAGCGGAGCGCAGAGCGAATGCAGCGTCGTGCGCGGCCAGGATTTCAGGTAATGCGCTTTAAACTCGGCAACGATTTCCGGCGATAACATCAGCAAGTCCGAGTGAAACAGACCGTTTGCAGGCTGATTAATGATCTCCATCGCCGTATTGGCAGGAATAATGATGAGCTCATCCCGGGTTGCCACCAGGCGGTTATTGTCCTGCACAATCACCTTACTGCCGTGAGTGATATGGCAAATCGCCGGGAAAAAGAGCTTAACCTGGTGCAGGCGATGCATTTTGCTGGCACTCACTTCACCCGCCGTGAGATGTTTATGTCGAAAATGGAACTCCTGCACCGGTTCATCCTTATCTGCTGTAGGTTGCGGTTAACTGAGCCTTTGCCAGAACGTGACTATTGAGCATAAAGCCGACCAGCGCGCCGCTCGCATTGTTGTCGATGGGCAGGGTATCCACGTCCAGCGCCCAGACGGTCATCTGATAGCGGTGAGGCTTATCGCCTGCGGGCGGACATGCGCCGCCGAATCCAGAATAACCGAAATCATTACGCCCCTGCACAGCGCCAGCAGGTAATTTTTCGCCATTTGGGTTACCGGCATCAGCGGGCAGCGTCATTGTCTTCACGGGAATGTTGGCTACTGTCCAGTGCCACCAGCCGCTGCCGGTAGGCGCATCCGGGTCATAGACCGTAATGGCAAAACTTTGCGTACCCGTGGGCGGGTTTTTCCACGCCAGATGTGGGGACTGGTTACCGCCGTGGCAGCCGAATCCCTCGAATACCTGCGGCTGCGCTAAATGGCGCTCGCCGGAAATATCCTGACTGGTGATGCTGAAAGGCGTTGCCGCTGAAACCTGAAAACTCATTGCCGCCAGAGCGGCTATTGCGATCACACTGCGCTTTTTCATGGGGGTTTCCTTTGCTGAACCGGAATCCCACTGTATATCCCGCCGCAGTGCCGTAATGTGCTTAAGCGATTTGATTTTGTGCCGAAACGCTCAACGGCATCCGCAGATGATTGCGCCTTGCTGAATGTGCTACTCTACGCGCCATTTCCCTGAAATCGACAGAACAGCAAATTATGAGTGTACGTTTAGTGTTAGCCAAAGGGCGCGAGAAATCATTACTGCGCCGTCATCCCTGGGTCTTTTCCGGCGCGGTTGCCCGTATGGAAGGCAAAGCCAGCCTCGGTGAAACCATTGATATCGTGGACCACCAGGGGAAATGGTTAGCGCGAGGCGCCTACTCGCCAGCCTCCCAGATCCGCGCGCGCGTCTGGACATTCGATAAAGACGAAACCATCGACATCGACTTCTTCGTGCGTCGTCTGCAGCAGGCGCAGCAGTGGCGCGACTGGCTGGCTAAACGCGACGGGCTGGACAGCTACCGCCTGATTGCCGGTGAGTCTGACGGCCTGCCGGGCGTGACCATCGATCGCTTCGGTAACTTCCTGGTGCTGCAGCTCCTGAGCGCCGGGGCGGAATACCAGCGCGCTGCGCTGATTAGCGCCCTGCAAACGCTGTTCCCGCAGTGCGCAATTTACGACCGCAGCGATGTGGCGGTGCGAAAAAAAGAAGGCATGGAGCTGACTCAGGGGCCGGTCACGGGTGAACTGCCGCCAGCCCTGCTGCCAATTGAAGAGCACGGCATGAAGCTGCTGGTGGATATTCAGGGCGGGCACAAAACGGGTTACTACCTTGACCAGCGCGACAGCCGTCTGGCGACGCGTCAGTACGTTGCCGATAAACGCGTGCTCAACTGCTTCTCCTACACCGGTGGGTTTGCCGTTTCGGCGCTGATGGGCGGCTGTGCCCAGGTGGTCAGCGTGGATACCTCGCAGGAAGCGCTGGACGTGGCAAAACAGAACATCGAGCTGAACAAACTGGACTTGAGCAAAGCCGAATTTATACGCGACGACGTCTTCAAGCTGCTGCGTAAATACCGCGATCAGGGCGAGAAGTTCGACGTCATCGTGATGGATCCGCCAAAGTTTGTGGAGAACAAAAGCCAGCTGATGGGCGCCTGCCGCGGATATAAAGATATCAACATGCTGGCTATCCAGCTGCTGAATCCGGGCGGAGTTTTGCTCACCTTCTCCTGCTCCGGCCTGATGACCACAGATTTATTTCAGAAAATCATCGCTGATGCCGCAATAGATGCTGGCCGTGATGTACAATTTATAGAGCAGTTCCGTCAGGCAGCCGATCACCCCGTGATTGCTACCTACCCGGAAGGACTGTATCTGAAAGGGTTTGCCTGTCGCGTCATGTAACTTGAAAAGAGAAATATTGCCCGCACATAACGTGTAAGTCGTATTTCCCGGGAGGTGACTATGATTGCCAGCAAATTCGGTATCGGCCAGCAGGTCCGCCACACTTTGCTCGGGTATTTGGGTGTGGTCGTGGATATCGACCCGGAGTATTCCCTTGATGAGCCGTCAGCAGACGAGCTGGCGGTGAACGCAGAGCTTCGCGCTGCACCCTGGTACCATGTGGTGATGGAAGGTGACGACGGGCAACCCGTCCACACCTACCTTGCCGAAGCGCAGCTAAGCAGCGAGCTGCAGGAAGAGCATCCGGAGCAACCCACTATGGATGAACTTGCTCAGACTATCCGCAAACAGTTACAGGCTCCGCGCCTGCGGAACTAAGCGTGTAAAAAAAGCCCGATGAACGGGCTTTTTTTTATTACTTCGCCAGCCCCAGACGGGGGATGTCGATCGCCGGACAGCGATCCATGACGACGTTCAGCCCCGCATCCCGCGCCAGCACGGCAGCCTGCTCGTTAATCACGCCCAGCTGCATCCACAGCGTTTTCGCCCCGACGGCGATAGCGTCCTGCGCCACTTCCCACGCCGCCTCGGAATTACGGAAGACATCGACCATATCAATTTTTTCAGGCACGTCAGCGAGCGTGGCATAACCCTGCTGGCCCAGTAAGGTTTTCCCCGCCACTTTTGGCGAGACCGGGATGACGTGATAGCCCTGATCGAGAAGGTATTTCATCACCCGATAGCTGGGACGATCGGGTTTATCGCTCGCGCCCACCAGCGCAATGGTACGCGTGGATGTCAGAATCTCGGCAATATCGTTCTCTTTCATGGTTTTTCTCCTGGCTTTTTTAAAAGTGTACGCCAAACCGCACATCTCAACCATCCATCCCATACCGATGCATGAGGGCAAAACGGCCAAATATGTCTATATGTTAGTAAACGTGATTATCGAAAAATTTAGATACATTAATGCGGCGACAGGATTTCTGACGGGAGCCTTCTATGAAAACCGGTATTGCCACTGCTCTGATTGCATTAGTGATGCCGGTCTGCGTTTTTGCTACCACGCTCCGGCTCTCTACCGATATTGATCTCCTGGTACTGGACGGAAAAAAGGTCTCCAGTTCGTTATTGCGCGGTGCGGACAGTATCGAGCTGGATAACGGACCGCATCAGCTGGTATTCCGCGTAGAAAAATCGATCGGTCTGGCCAATCACGAGCAACGGATGTACATCTCCCCGCCGCTGATCGTCAGCTTTAATACCCGACAAATCAGTCAGGTGAATATTACCCTGCCACGCCTTGAAACGGAGAAGGAGTCAGCGGCCTTCGACGCGTCTCCCCGCATTGAACTGCTGGACGGGGATGCGATGCCGATTCCGGTGAAGCTGGATATTCTGGCGCTGACGACTTCACCGAAAGGTCCGGACTACGAGGCCGCGACGCAGACCTATAACAAAGCCGGTAAACGCGCGTCGCTTCCTCAGTTTGCCACCATGATGGCTGACGACAGTACGCTGCTTTCCGGCGTCTCTGAACTGGACGTCATTCCTCCCCAGTCCCAGGCCCTGACGGAACAACGCCTTAAATTCTGGTTCCAGCAGGCCGATGCCGACACGCGGGCCCGGTTTTTACAATGGGCAAAACAACAACCTTCATCATAAGCCACATTTTTTACGCCTTTCTCTTGCAGCGTCAGACGGTTCCCGTCATCGTGTAGGCAGTTAACCTGATGGATATGATTATGGAACTGACAACACGCACGCTCCCGGAACGCAAACACATTGCTCTGGTGGCGCACGATCACTGTAAACAAATGCTGCTTAACTGGGTTCGCCGCCATCAGTCTTTGCTGGAAAAGCACGCCCTGTCGGCGACCGGCACCACCGGTAACCTGATCCAGCGCGAAACGGGTCTGGAGGTAAACGCCATGCTGAGCGGCCCGATGGGCGGCGATCAGCAGGTCGGCGCACAGATTTCCGAAGGGAAGATTGATGTGCTGATCTTCTTCTGGGACCCGCTAAACGCGGTTCCGCACGACCCGGACGTCAAGGCCCTGCTGCGCCTGGCGACGGTGTGGAATATTCCGGTGGCGACAAACCTCTCGACGGCGGATTTCATCATCGAATCGCCGCAGTTTAACTCGCCGGTAGATATCCTTATTCCGGACTATCAGCGTTATCTTTCAGAGAGATTGAAGTAGCTTTTTTTGCCGGGTGGCGGCTACGCCTTACCCGGCCTACCCATCCTTACCCTTCGTCGTTATGGCTTTCTCGCTACCGGCACATCAATACTCTTCAAAATATCAACAAACACGGATGGCTCCTCTTTATTGAACAGCAGCCACACGCGATGGCGCGCGCGGGTCATGGCCACATACAGCAAACGCCGCTCTTCGGCATCCGGAAAGTCTTCCGGCACCGGCAGCAGGGCCTGCTCCATGACCGACTCGCGGGCCGGGGCCGGGAAACCGTCGCTCCCCTCTTTCAGCCCCATGACAATCACATAGTCGGCCTGCTGCCCTTTGCTGGCGTGAATCGTCATAAATTCAAGCTGCAGCTTCGGCCAGCGGGTGGCCGCCTTTTCCAGCGCCTCGGGTTTGAGGTGATGGTATCGTGCCAGCACCAGGATACGTTCATCAGGCTTCGCGTAGCCGCTGAGCTTGTCCAGCAGCGGTTCCAGCTGGTCTTCCGTCAGCAGGGTCACAGCTTTTTTATCCCCTGCCCGCAAGCTATTGAGCGGCTTTGCCAGCTGATGCGGGTTCTGCTGGATAAAGCGGTTGGCGATTTCACCAATCCGTGAATTGAAGCGGTAGGTGGTGTCCAGATCGCTGCGATCGCCCTCGCCAAAATAGTGGTGGAACGCGGTCGTCAGCGAAAGCTGCGCCCCGCTGAAGCGATAGATGGCCTGCCAGTCGTCACCCACCGCAAACAGCGAGGTATGCTTATTTTGCGCCCGTAGCGCCGAAAGCAGCGCTGCGCGCTGCGGAGAGATGTCCTGGAACTCATCCACCAGAATATGTTTCCACGGGCTGACAAAGCGCCCCTTCTCCAGAATGATGATGGCCTGGTGGATTAGGCCGGAAAAATCGACGGCATTTTCCGCTTTCAGCGCGGTTTTCCATGCCTTCAGCAGCGGCGCCATCAGCTTGACCCGCTTCGAAAACAGATCGCGGATCGCCTCCGGCGCGCTTTCAATCATCTCTGCCTGCGTTCCGCCGTGCATTCGCATCAGGCTGACCCAGCGGTCAAGCCGTGAACCCAGCCGACGCGCCAGTTTGTCATCCTGCCAGAAGCTGCCCTCCGGCACGTCCCAGTTGAGTTCCTCCTCGAGCCACTGGCGCCACCCTTTCGCCTGCGCCTTTTTCTCACTGCACTGCTGGCGCCACGTTTTGATAAACAGTGCCTGGCGCGCCTGCGCGTCGTTTTCCAGCTTACTGATAGCAGGCACTTTTTTACTGCCCTGCTGAATAATATGCAGGGCAAGGGCATGGAAGGTTCTGGCCGTGATATCCCGGGTATGCAGACGTTCCTGGATCCGTTCATCCATCTCCTGGGCAGCCTTGCGGCCAAAGGCCAGAAGCAGAATTTGATCGGCGACCGCTTCCCCGGTCGTCAGCAGCCAGCCGGCACGCGCAACCAGCACCGACGTTTTACCGCTACCGGCCCCCGCCAGCACCAACAGCGACTGCTCGCCGTTGACCACCGCGCGCGCCTGAGCCGGATTAAGCGGAGAAGACTCCACCGTACTGAAAAAGTCGGCGTATTGGGTGAGCATGGCGTCCGTCCAGGCCTGATTATGGGCGAGTCGGCTTTTATCCTTATCATTCAGCCAGGCCTGGCACTGGCGCCAGGCGTCGCGACAATTGTCAAACTCCTCAAGACGCGCCACGGATAACGGCAGCGCCGAGAGTGCCTGCCGGATCTTTTGCTGCAACCCGGCGGTCTGCTGACGGGTGAGCCACGAATGCTGCGCGTTGCTTTGCGCGATATCGTCCAACACCTTTTGAAGCACTCCGGCGGCAATCACGCTCATATCCTGACTCCACTGCTGCCAGAGCGCGTTCAGGTGATGATGGAAACGCTGGGTTTCTGCCCACTCGGTGCCGTGAAGACGCACGACTTTATCGTCAGGCAGTACGAACTCGAGTTCGCCCCACACCAGCCCGCGTTTGCAGTGGATAGCCAGAAGCTGATTAAACGGAATAAGGTATTCGTGGCGTTCTCCAGAGACTTTTACCCCGGCATTGAGGAGAACCACCCGGTCGTAAGGGTGTTGCGCCAGACGTTTGCCTAACGACGTTGCTTTCAGTTCCATGTTCCGCCAAATCCACGAAGAGATAATTTACCTGACAGTGTAACTGCCAGTTTTAAGGTGCTCCAGCCTAAAAAAACGTTACAATCATTGGGCGTTAATTTTATCGAAAGGAAGTGAGGGTTTATGCGTACCGTTCTGAATGTGTTGAATTTTGTGCTGGGCGGTTTTGCCACCACCCTTTCCTGGCTTTTTGCCACGCTGGTGAGCATCGTCCTAATTTTTACGCTCCCCCTGACCCGCTCCTGCTGGGAAATCACAAAACTCTCCTTCGTCCCCTACGGGAATGAAGCCATCCACGTTGACGAGCTGAATCCGGAGAGCAAAAACGCCCTGATGAATACGGGGGGTACCCTGCTTAACATTCTGTGGCTGATTTTCTTCGGCTGGTGGCTCTGCATCATGCATATTTTTGCGGGTATTGCGCAGTGCATCACGATTATTGGTATTCCGGTGGGGATCGCGAACTTTAAGATCGCCGCTATCGCTCTTTGGCCCGTCGGGCGCAGGGTTGTTCCGGTCGAAGTGGCCCAGGCGGCGCGTGAAGCCAATGCGCGTCGTCGTTTTCAGTAACTAAGGACTGGCCGCGTTTATGCTAAGCCCACTGCTTCGCCGTTATACCTGGAACAGCACCTGGCTTTATAACGTCAGGATATTTATCGCACTCTGCGGCACGGTTGCCCTGCCCTGGGGGCTGAATGACGTCAAGCTCACCATCCCGCTCACGCTGGGCGTCGTGGCCGGGGCGCTGGCGGACCTAGACGATCGTCTGGCCGGGCGTTTACGCAACCTGGTCATCACGCTCGTCTGCTTTTTTATTGCGTCAGCGTCCGTTGAGTTACTTTTCCCCTGGCCCTGGCTATTTGCCCTGGGTCTGACGCTCTCAACCAGCGGGTTTATTTTGCTGGGCGGCCTTGGGCAGCGCTACGCCACTATCGCGTTTGGCGCCCTGCTGATTGCCATCTATACCATGCTGGGCGCATCCCTCTACGACCAGTGGTACCAGCAGCCGGTTCTGCTGCTGCTCGGCGCCATCTGGTATAACCTGCTGACCTTAACCGGTCATCTGATTTTCCCTGTTCGCCCTCTGCAGGACAACCTTGCCCGCAGCTTTGAGCAGCTAGCCCACTATCTGGAACTGAAATCCCGGCTGTTCGACCCGGATATCGAGGAAGAAAGCCAGGCGCCGCTCTACGATCTGGCGCTGGCAAATGGTCAACTGGTCGCCACCCTTAACCAGACAAAAGCCTCTCTGCTGACCCGTCTGCGCGGCGATCGCGGTCAGCGCGGAACGCGAAGAACCTTACACTACTATTTTGCCGCCCAGGACATTCATGAACGCGCCAGCTCCTCGCACGTCCAGTATGCCGCCCTGCGAGAGAAGTTCCGCTACAGCGACGTGATGTTCCGCTTCCAGCGCCTGCTCTCCATGCAGTCCCAGGCGTGCCAGCAGCTCTCGCGCTCCATTCTGCTGCGCACGCCCTATCAGCATGATCCACGTTTTGAACGCGTATTTAGCCATCTTGATGCGGCACTCGACCGCGTTCAGGCCAGCGGAACGTCGCCGGAACACATCAAAGCGCTGGGCTTTCTGCTCAACAACCTGCGGGCAATTGATGCTCAGCTGGCGACCATCGAGTCGGAGCAGGCGATGGCGCTTCCGGGCAGTGAGGTCGACAATCAGCTTGCTGATGACAGCGTGCACAGTTTTAGCGATATGTGGCTACGCCTGAGCCGCAACTTTACCCCGGAGTCGGCTCTCTTCCGCCACGCGGTGAGAATGTCGCTGGTGCTGTGCGTGGGTTATGCCTTTATCCAGATAACCGGGCTGCATCATGGCTACTGGATCCTGCTGACCAGCCTGTTCGTCTGCCAGCCGAACTATAACGCCACCCGACACCGTCTTGCGCTGCGCATTATCGGCACGCTGGTCGGCGTCGCAATCGGCCTGCCGGTGCTTTATTTCGTGCCTTCCGTCGAAGGGCAGCTGATTCTGATCGTGATCACCGGCGTGCTGTTTTTCGCGTTTCGCAACGTGCAGTACGCCCATGCCACCATGTTCATCACGCTGCTGGTGCTGCTCTGCTTTAATCTGCTGGGTGAAGGGTTTGAAGTCGCCCTGCCCCGCGTGATTGATACGCTGATTGGCTGCGCGATTGCCTGGGCCGCGGTCAGCTTTATCTGGCCGGACTGGCGTTTTCGCAATTTGCCGCGCGTGGTAGACAGGGCGATGAATGCCAACTGTCGTTACCTTGACGCAATTCTGGAGCAGTACCACCAGGGCCGCGATAACCGTCTGGCTTACCGGATAGCACGTCGCGACGCGCACAACAGTGATGCTGAACTGGCCTCCGTTGTCTCTAACATGTCAACGGAGCCGCGCGCCACGGCTGAGATTCGTGAGACAGCGTTCCGCCTGCTCTGCCTTAACCATACCTTCACCAGCTATATTTCGACGCTGGGGGCCCACCGCGAGAAGCTCACTAACCCGGCGGTTCTCAACCTCCTCGATGACGCCGTCTGCTATGTCGATGATGCGCTTCATCACCGCCCGGCCGATGAACCGCGCGTTCGACAGGCTCTGGATGAACTGGCTCAACGCATTGCGCATCTTGACCCGGGAAATGACAGCAAAGCGCCGCTGGTTCTTCAGCAGATAGGCCTGCTGATCGCTCTGCTGCCTGAAATTTGCCGGCTGCAACAGCACATCGCTACCTGGAGGAACGACTCTCCTGCGGCTCAGGCAGCGCATTAAACCACTCCGTCAGCTCCCGGCGGATACCTGCCGGGAGTGCCGCCTCATGCAGCCCTTCGATAGCTCCTTCCAACGCAAAGAGCACTTTTATACTGAGTGCTTTATTCTTTGCCCGCATCTTCAGCCAGCTCGCTCTGGCACCCAGCGCCCGCAGCGTTTCTTCATTGGTGATACCGGCTTCAAAGAGCAAAACTTCAAGCTGAAAGGTCAGGTTCGGCAGATCCTTAAGACGGGTTCGTTGATGACGCTGGTAGCGCTCTTTCCTTGCCGCACTGAGTGCAAACGAGGAGAGCTGAAGCAACCGCTCCCTGTCCTGCCATAATCCGTCATCCACACGATAATAGTTGAGCAGCACCGGGCGGCCTCGCTTCATCAACGTCAAGAAGGAGGAAGCATTTTTTACACAGTATTTTGCACTCTCTTCACACGCGCGAAGGTAAAGTTCGCCATCGGACACCATGGCAAAGACCGCATCATCGACCGCCAGGGTGTAACCGCCAAACAGCGCGCGATGATGAATCTCGCCCAACGGAGAGAGGTATTCCTGGGATTTATAAATCCGTTCATAAGATATCTTTTTCATGATATTTCCCTTCAAAATCATAGGCTAACAACGAAATTTCTTACTAGCGGATCCGTTAGCAGGAAAATAGGCAACTTATCGTCGTTGAGCAAGATGATTTTTCGAGGGGCATCAAGATTGAATGAATTTTGCGAGTCGCTTTCCGAAAATGAGGTTGATCTTTGGGCATACAGGAGTTACTGTATATCCATACAGTAACCACAGGGCTGGAATGAATATGCACACTTCAGGCTATGCAAATCGCGCAACCTCTCTCTCTTCTGCCGCAGGCAATGTCGCGCAGAATTCCGTCGAGCGTGTTTCCACAGGGCTTATCAGTGAAGTGGTTTATCGTGAAGACCAGCCCTTGTTAACGCAACTTCTTTTACTGCCATTATTACAACAGCTCGGTCAGCAATCACGCTGGCAGCTTTGGCTCACGCCTCAGCAAAAGCTGAGTCGCGAGTGGGTTCAATCCGCAGGCCTTCCGCTGACCAAGGTCATGCAGATTAATCAACTTTCGCCTTGCGATACCGTTGAGTCGATGATCCGCGCGTTACGCACAGGAAATTACAGCGTGGTGATTGGCTGGTTACCGGAAGAATTGACGGAAGAGGAACATTTCCGACTGACTGAAGCCGCTGAAGAAGGGAATGCGATCGGGTTCATTATGCGTCCGGTTCGATCGGATTCTTACCGCAGAGGACAACTTTCAGGGCTAAAAATTCACTCAAATTTGTATCATTGAGTGAAATTAAGATTTTTCCTGGAATTTTTTTTGACCGCAAGATGGGATTTTAGTTCCCGGCCTTAAAATTGCGGCAAGGCTTGTCTGGTGCGGTTCTCCTTAATTTTATTGCACAAAATTCGTTCAAAAAATGTTAAATAATCGGTATACGGAACTTTTTTTTCATATGCCTGACGGACTTCACACTTGTAAGTTTTCAGCTACGTTGTAGACTTTACATCGCCAGGGGTGCTCGGCCTAAGCCGAAGATATCGGTAGATTTATATTTGACCACGCCCCCCGGTGAAGGATTTAACCGTGATTCTCTCTTGAGACTTTCATGGCGAATTTTGGATGATAACGAGGCGCAAAAAATGAAAAAGACAGCTATCGCGATTGCAGTGGCACTGGCTGGCTTCGCTACCGTAGCGCAGGCCGCTCCGAAAGATAATACCTGGTATGCAGGTGGTAAACTGGGCTGGTCTCAGTTCCACGACACCGGCTGGTACAACAGCAGCCTGAACAATGATGGCCCAACTCACGAGAGCCAGCTTGGTGCAGGTGCGTTCGGTGGCTATCAGGTTAACCCGTATGTTGGTTTTGAAATGGGTTACGACTGGTTAGGTCGTATGCCATACAAAGGCGACACCGTAAACGGCGCTTTCAAAGCACAGGGCGTTCAGCTGACCGCTAAACTGGGTTACCCAGTAACTGACGATCTGGACGTGTACACCCGTCTGGGCGGCATGGTATGGCGCGCTGACTCCAGCAACAGCATCGCTGGCGACGACCATGACACCGGTGTTTCCCCAGTATTCGCTGGTGGCGTTGAGTGGGCTATGACCCGTGACATCGCTACCCGTCTGGAATACCAGTGGGTTAACAACATCGGCGACGGCAACACCGTTGGTGTTCGTCCAGACAACGGCATGCTGAGCGTAGGTGTTTCCTACCGTTTCGGCCAGCAGGAAGAAGCAGCTCCAGTTGTTGCTCCAGCGCCGGCTCCAGCTCCAGAAGTACAGACCAAGCACTTCACTCTGAAGTCTGACGTTCTGTTCAACTTCAACAAAGCGACTCTGAAACCAGAAGGCCAGCAGGCACTGGATCAGCTGTACACCCAGCTGAGCAACCTGGATCCTAAAGACGGTTCTGTAGTGGTTCTGGGCTTCACCGACCGCATCGGTTCTGACGCTTACAACCAGAAACTGTCTGAGAAACGTGCTCAGTCTGTTGTTGATTACCTGATCTCTAAAGGTATCCCAGCTAACAAGATCTCCCCACGTGGTATGGGCGAATCTAACCCAGTTACTGGCAACACCTGTGACAACGTGAAAGCTCGCGCTGCACTGATCGACTGCCTGGCTCCAGATCGTCGCGTAGAGATCGAAGTTAAAGGCATCAAAGACGTTGTAACTCAGCCAGCGGCATAAGTTATCGTCTTATAAAAAAACCCCGCAATGCGGGGTTTTTTATTGTCTGAAGAAAAGTAAAAAAAACTACTTTTTACCCAACAGCGCCTGAAGGTCATTCTTCAGTGTCGACATCTGGTTGGCGTACTTCTCTTTATGTTCTGCATCCTCAATCAACTGCACGATGGTTTCCGACAGCGTTTTACCCCGTCGTTGTGCCAGCCCGGCCAGGCGCTGCCAGACAACAAATTCCAGATCGATTGATTTTTTGCGAGTGTGCTGGTGCTCAGCATTAAAATGCCGTTTGCGTCGCGCGCGGATAGTTTGCTTCATCCGGTTTAACAACGCAGGATTAATGTGTTTCTCAATCCAGCCGTTGACCTGTACCGGTTCGTTTTCGAGGGTCAGCAAAATATCCACGGCTTCTTGCGCAGCGCTGGCTTCGATGTAGCAGGTGATCAGCTCCCCTTCACGGTGCTTTTTGACCAGGTACTTCCATTTCCAGCCGCTTTCGAGATTTTCCAGTTGTTGATATTTCATTGCGATCTCAGTGTTACCACGTAACTCTGTTCAGAATATCAGTTTTTTAGCAATCTGCTGAAAAGAAATCATATCCTGTGAGTGAATGCAGCTAATCACCCTGTCGAAATCCCCAATCCTGCTTGGGTACAGCCCCCCGCTTACGGTATACTCCACGCTTTTACATCTGACTAAAAAACATCAACTTTGACCATTACGAAACTTGCATGGCGTGACCTTGTTCCGGATACCGAAAGTTATCAGGAACTGTTTGCACAGCCAGATCTCGCAAAAGAACACGAATTCATCCTTAGCGATACGCAGCCCCGTTTGCATTATGCGCTGGAGCAGGTATTAAGCCCCTGGGCAACTGCGCCTTTCATGCTGCTCAAAGCCCCGGAAGAAGCGGAATACCTGACGTTGTTCGGGGATGCCGTGCGTCAGCTAAAGCCGGAAGCGAACGCCGTTTTTGGCGGCCAGTATCGTATCGCTGGACATGATGTTACTTTCGAACCGGCGGCGCAGGCCGACGGCCTTTTTGCCGCTAAGGGCGAGGTGATTACCGCGAACTGGGTCGAGGCTGAACAACTCTTTGGTTGTCTGCGCCAGTTTAACGGCGAGCTTTCGCTGCAGCCTGGGCTGGTACATCGCGCAAATGGCGGTGTCCTGATCATCTCGCTGCGTACCCTGCTCTCGCAGCCGCTGCTGTGGATGCGTCTGAAAACCATCGTGCATCAGCAGCGTTTCGACTGGGTCGGCTACGATGAGTCTCGTCCTCTGCCTGTCTCGGTTCCGTCTATGCCGCTGTCATTAACCGTCGTGCTGACGGGCGACCGTGAATCGCTGGCAGACTTCCAGGAAATGGAGCCTGAACTGGCTGAGCAGGCGGTATATAGCGAATACGAAGACAATATCCAGATTGCCGATGCCGACGATATGGCGCAGTGGTGTCAGTGGGTGATGGCCGTTGCCGAACGTTTTGCGCTGCCAACGCCTGCGGCTGACGCGTGGCCAGGCCTGATCCGCGAAGCGGTGCGCTATACCGGTGACCAGGAAACGCTGCCACTCTGCCCGCTCTGGATCGGCAAGCAGCTGCGTGAAGTGGGTGTGATTAGCGGTAACGGTGCGTTCACCGGAGAACAACTCACCCAGATGCTGGCTCAACGAGAGTGGCGGGAAGGCTATCTTGCTGACCGCATGCAGGATGAAATTCTGCTGGAACAAATTCTGGTGGAAACCGAAGGCGAACGCGTCGGGCAGATTAACGCCCTGTCGGTGATTGAATTTCCTGGCCATCCGCGCGCGTTCGGGGAGCCGTCCCGTATCAGCTGCGTTGTGCATATTGGCGATGGCGAGTTTACCGACATCGAACGCAAAGCCGAGCTGGGCGGAAACATTCACGCCAAAGGCATGATGATCATGCAGGCGTTTTTGATGTCTGAACTGCAGCTTGAGCAGCAGATCCCCTTCTCCGCCTCGCTGACGTTTGAGCAGTCCTACAGCGAAGTGGATGGCGATAGCGCCTCTATGGCTGAACTGTGTGCCTTAATCAGCGCCCTGGCGGAAGTGCCCATCAATCAGAACATCGCGATCACCGGTTCGGTGGATCAATTCGGTCGTGCGCAGCCTGTGGGTGGCCTCATCGAAAAAATTGAAGGCTTCTTCTCTATCTGTCAGCAGCGCGGTTTAAACGGCAAGCAGGGTGTGATTATTCCGGCTCCCAACGCACGCCATTTAAGCCTCAGCCAGGAGATTCTGGATGCGGTTGAACAAGAGCAGTTCGCTATCTGGGCCATCGAAGGGATTGAGGATGCACTACCCTTACTGACAAACCTGGTATGGGATGGCGAAGGGCAAACCACCCTGATGCAGACTATCCAGGAGCGCATTGCTCAGGCAACACAGCAGGATGCTCGTCACCGTTATCCATGGCCGTTACGCTGGCTGGGCTGGTTTAGTTCGAACTGATCGGACTTGTTCAGCGTACACGTGTTAGCTATCCTGCGTCCTTCACTAAAATAAGGCTTACTGAGAACATGGTAGATAAACGCGAATCCTATACAAAAGAAGATCTTCTTGCCTCTGGTCGCGGTGAACTGTTTGGCGCGAAAGGCCCACAGTTACCGGCCCCGAACATGCTGATGATGGACCGTGTCGTGAAAATGACCGAAACCGGCGGCAACTTCGATAAGGGTTACGTAGAAGCAGAACTCGATATCAACCCGGACCTGTGGTTCTTCGGCTGCCACTTTATTGGCGATCCGGTAATGCCTGGCTGTCTGGGTCTGGATGCAATGTGGCAGCTGGTTGGCTTCTATCTGGGCTGGCTGGGTGGTGAAGGTAAAGGCCGCGCGCTGGGCGTGGGCGAAGTAAAATTCACCGGCCAGGTTCTGCCTACGGCGAAGAAAGTGACCTATCGTATTCACTTCAAGCGCATCGTTAACCGCCGCCTGATTATGGGCCTGGCAGATGGCGAAGTGCTGGTAGACGGTCGTCTGATCTATAGCGCAAGCGACCTGAAGGTTGGCCTGTTCCAGGACACGTCCGCGTTCTGATCGTGCTTTCGCACCTCCAGAAAGGCGAAACCTCCGCAATGCGGAGGTTTCTTTTTTGAAAGAGACGTTATCAGGCTATGAGTGCCCTGTCGCCGATGGCTTCTCGCCAGCCTCCAAGCCATTGTGACCTTTGATTTATCGTCTGATAAGGACACATTTCTTTAGAACGTCCAGCGATGCCGGCCTGATAACCACGTTGATGAGCCCGTTCCAGGCGATCTCGTTTCTGTCTCTTCATGCCTCGTTTCCCTCATTCTTTTGTCTGGTGGAAAGAAAACAGTGTCTGCACTATCTGCACAGGCACAGATAACGAATACCCCGAATTAGTCGCATCGTCAATGTTCAAAATTCATACGGGTGTCATATTTGTGAGCTAGCTGGAAATTCATTTGTACAAAAATTGTGACGTGGCACAAGTAACAACCTGAGTTGAAAACGAAAAAAAAACCGCAATCAGCGACAGACCGATTGCGGTTTCTGATGATGAATTTTACTTATGGCAGCCGGGAAATCTCTCTCGCGATACTGGCCGACTCCTGCGCCCATCCCTGAGCCAGGACTTTCACCATTTCGTCATAGCCATCTTTCTGCTGCTTCAGCTCCAGATGGAAAGGACGCTTAATCAGCTGCCCCTGATGGTTCAGCAACCACTCCCCGCTGATGACCACTGCACCGTCATAACGGCCGTGGAAGCCCGTTACGGTGACGTTCAGCGTATCCTGATCGTTACCCAGCGGCTGCGACGCGACTACCCACCCCGGAAGCTGACTGCCCAGGTTAGCCACCAGCGTGTTGCGTAGCTGCTGATCCAGCGGGCTGGCCCACAGGTTGTTGGTCGCAATCACGTATTTCACGTCGCTGGTCTGATAGACCACGCCGTTTCCTGCCAGATAATCCGGCACGGCGACCTGCTCAACCCACAGCTGGCGGTTCCCCTGGCTCGCCGTGCTTTGCCCACCGCTGTGGGTTGCCACAGGCAGCTGATAATAGCTTTTATTATCTCCCCCTGAACTGCATGCCGTTAACAGCAGAGCGCCAACCATCAATAGCCATTTTTTCATTCTTTTGCCCTCTTCGGCTCAGGATCCTTTTTATCTTTCGCTTCGAACACCAGTGCATTGCTCTTCTCGTTGAGCGTTTTTAGCACCGGCTGCAGTTCACGCAGGACCTGATCAAGACGCTGCATATCTGCCACCATCTTGTTATAGGCCGCTGATCCCGGCTGGAAGCCCTGCATACTGCGGTTCAGCTCACGCAGCGTTTTCTGCATATCCTGCGGCAGCTGCTGCATGCTCTGGCTCGCCGTAATCTTGTTGATGTTATCCAACGTGGTTTGCAGACGGCGCATCGTTGCCTGGCTTTCGCTCAGCGAGTTTGTTGCCGCTTCAATCATCGGATTCAGTGGCAGATTGTTGATCTTATCCAGCGTCTCCATCAGACGCTGCTGGATCTGCGCCAGACCGCTGCTTACGGTTGGGATGATCTTGTAGCCACCGAATTCACGGATACCGGTAATCGGCGGTGCTTTCGGGTAGAAGTCCATATCCACATACAGCGCACCGGTTACCAGGTTACCGGTTTTCAGCGACCCGCGCAGACCGCGTTCCATCAGCTGGGTGATATGAGTCGCGATATCCTGATTTTCACCAATCTGATTAAGCAGACGCTCTGGTTCAATGCGGATCAGTACCGGAATGCGGTAATCATCATCCAGCACCTGCTGAAGGCCCGGAACGAAGAACGGCACTTGCCCAACCGTACCGAGACGAATGCCGCGGAACTCAACAGGCGCCCCCGGCTGCAGGCCGCGAACGGAGTCTTTAAAGAACATCAGGAAGTCAACGTGATCGGTATAGAGCGCATCCTGAATGCTTTTTTGATCGTCAAAGAGACGGAAAGCGGTGTTCTCTGCGACCGGCTGCCCTAAATCCAGGCCCTCCGGCACGTCAAAGCTCACGCCGCCACCAAACAGCGTGGTCAGCGAACCCATTTCAACGCGCATGCCTGCCGAAGTCAGATCTACCGCGATCCCGCTGTCTTTCCAGAAGCGGACGTTGCTGGTGACCAGGCGATCGTTTGGCGCATTAATGAAGAGCTGATAGCTGATCGCGCGTTTCTGTGGATCAAACGTGCTTTTCTCAACCGACCCGACGCGGTAGCCGCGGAACAGAACCGGGTCGCCCGCCGTGAGCTGACCCGCTTTTTTGCTATCGAGGATCACGCGGATGCCCTTGGCATCAGGCGGTGCAAGCGGCGGTGAATCCAGAAGCTGGTACTGGGCCGGCTGGTTACCCTTAGCGCCCGGCTGCAGCTCAATGTAGGCACCCGAGAGCAGCGTCCCCAGGCCGCTGATCCCTTCACGCCCCACCTGCGGCTTAACGACCCAGAAAACGGAATCGCCGTGCAGCAGTTTTTCCATGCCGGCATTCAGGCGCGCCTTAATCTCCACATGGGTTAAATCGTCGGTCAGGGTTGCGCTTTCCACCACGCCCACATCCACGCTACGGCTTTTGATGGTCGTTTTACCGCCCTCAATCCCCTCGGCATTGGTGGTTATCAGCGTCACTTCCGGCCCCTGATGGCTGTAATGATAAAACAGGATCCAGGCACCGATCAGCGCAGTCACGATGGGAAAAATCCACACCGGAGACCAGTTTTTGACCTTCTGCACTTTCGCCTCTCCACTCTTATTTTCCATGCTCTTACTCTTCCTCATGGCTTGATTCAGGCTCACGATCCCACGATAAACGAGGGTCGAAGGTCATGGCCGCAAACATGGTCATGATCACGACCAGTGCAAACATTAAAGCCCCCATCGCAGGATAAATACTCATCAAACCGCCCATCCGCACCAGCGCAGAGAGAACGGCGATGACAAACACGTCAATCATTGACCAGCGTCCGACAAACTCGACCACTTCATAAATCAGGTGCATGCGTTCGCTGTCGCGTTTCCCATGACCTTTCGCATCCCAACAGAGCCAGGCGATGGCGATCATTTTTAAGGTGGGCACCATAATACTGGCGATAAAGATGACGCCAGCGACCGGATAGGAACCTTCGCCCCAGAGCAGTATCACCCCGGCCAGGATCGTCGAGGGCATTTTGTCGCCGAGCAAATCGGTGATCATGATTGGCAGAATATTGGCTGGCAGATACAGCATGACGGACGTGACCAGCAGCGCCATCGTCCACTGCAGGCTATTTTTACGGCGCACGTGCCCTTTCGTTTCGCAGCGCGGACAAACGTCGAGATCGGCGGGCAGCACGGCGGTACAGCACGGGCACGAGCGAAGCCCCTGGCGAATGCCGGGCACGCCGACCTTCACCGTCTGCGCAAGCGTCGGTGCCGGGGCGATATCATCCCACGCCCAGCGTCTGTCCACGCACTGGAAAGCGCGCAGCTGCAGGACGCAGTACAGACACCAGGGAATAAAGCTGCTGCCAATCCCCACGTCGCCGTACGCCATCAGCTTCACGAAACTGACCAGGATCCCCGCCAGAAAGATCTCCGCCATCCCCCAGCTTTTGAGCTGAAACAGAATACGCGCAAGTCGGATTTTCAGCGGTGCCGGCATCCTGACGCGGTTCACCAGCAAAAGGATGACGACCAGGCAAAAAGCCGGGACTATCTGGACAAACAGGAGAAAGAAGGTCCCCAGGCTGGCGTAATCTTCCGAGAACATCACGCCCGGGATTTCAAGCAGATCCACCTGACTGGTGATCCCCCCCACCTTCATATAGATGAAGGGGAAGAGATTAGAGAGCAGCAGCATGAATAGTGCTGCCAGCGCGTAAGCAGTGGGACGCTGCCGCGGCGCGTCCCACTCGGTTGTCAACGTCGCGCCACAGCGTGGACACAGGGCTTTATGTCCGTGACCAAGCTCTGGCAACGCCACGAGCATATCGCATTGCGAGCATAAAATATGCCTGTCGGCATGGTGCTGGTCACACATATGTTATCCCTGTTTATGCGCCGTTTTTCAGAGACTCAAGGTACTCCCAGCGCTCAAAGGCGTCTTCCAGGGCTTTTTCAGCCGCGGACATTTCAGCCAATACTTTCTGAGTATAGTCATGCGATTGGGTAAAGAATGACGCATCAGCAACCTGTTTTTGCAGATCCTCAAGCGCAGCCTCCAGCTCTTCAAGACGCTGCGGTAGCCCCTCCAGTTCGCGCTGCAGGTTATAGCTTAGTTTAGCCGAGGTTTTCTTGACAGTTTCTGCTTTTGTTACAGCAGGTTCAGAACTTATTTTGGACTTTGACTGCTTCGTCGCCAGCGACTGTGCCTGCTGCCCTTTTGCATCGTGATAACCGCCGACATATTGACCAATTCGCCCTTCACCTTCGAAGATCCAGCACTCGGTCACGGTGTTGTCAACGAACTGACGATCGTGGCTGACCAGCATCACGGTACCCTGATAACCGTCAATCAGCTCTTCCAGCAGTTCCAGCGTTTCGACATCCAGATCGTTGGTCGGTTCATCGAGGATCAGCAGGTTGCTTGGCTTCAGGAACAGGCGCGCCAGCAGAAGACGGTTGCGCTCACCGCCTGACAGCGCGCGCACCGGCGTCATGGCACGCTTCGGATGGAACAGAAAGTCCTGCAGGTAGCCCAGCACGTGGCGCGGCTTGCCGTTCACCATCACTTCCTGCTTGCCTTCGGCGAGGTTGTCCATCACCGTACGGTCCGGATCCAGCTCCGCGCGGTGCTGGTCGAAGTAGGCGACCTCCAGCTTGGTCCCGCAGTGAATGCGGCCGCTATCGGCCTGCAGCTGGCCGAGCATCAGTTTCAGCAGCGTGGTTTTACCGCAGCCGTTCGGGCCGATGAGCGCAATTTTGTCGCCGCGCTGAACCTGTGCCGAGAAGTCTTTCACCAGCACTTTACCGTCAACCTGATAGTTAACGTTTTCCATTTCAAAGACAATCTTGCCGGAACGGGACGCCTCTTCCACCTGCATTTTGGCGCTGCCCATCACTTCACGGCGTTCGCTGCGCTCGCGACGCATCGCCTTCAGGGCGCGCACGCGGCCTTCGTTACGGGTACGGCGGGCTTTGATGCCCTGGCGGATCCAGACTTCTTCCTGCGCCAGCTTGCGGTCAAACTCCGCATTCTGCAGCTCTTCCACGCGCAGGTTTTCTTCTTTTTCCAGCAGATACGTATCGTAATCGCCGGGATAGGTCACCAGCTTGCCGCGGTCGAGATCGACAATGCGCGTCGCCATATTGCGAATAAACGAACGGTCGTGCGAGATAAAGATGATGGTGCCGCTGAAGGTTTTCAGGAAGCCTTCCAGCCAGTCGATCGCCTCAATATCCAGGTGGTTCGTCGGTTCGTCCAGCAGCAGCACCTTCGGCCCGCTGACCAGCGCACGACCCAGGGCCGCTTTACGCAGCCAGCCGCCGGAGAGCGCCGACAGCTCCATGTCGGGTTCCAGCCCGAGCTGCGCCAGCACTTCATTAATGCGGTTTTCAAGCTGCCACAGACCGTGGTGATCGAGCATCTCCTGCACTTTTGCCAGCTCGTTGAGGTTTTTGTCGCTCGGATCGGTCATCACCAGATGCGAAATCTCGTGATAGCGCTTCAGGTATTCAGCCTGCTCGGAGATCCCTTCCGCCACGAAATCGTACACGCTGCCGGTCACGTGACGCGGTGGATCCTGCTGCAGGCGGGAGACAATCAGATCCTGCTCGTAAACAATGCGCCCGTCATCCAGGCCCTGTTCGCGGTTAAGGATTTTCATCAGCGTGGATTTACCCGCGCCGTTACGGCCCACCAGACAGACGCGCTCGTTATCTTCGATGTGCAGCTCTGCATTGTCGAGAAGCGGTGAGTCGCTGAAAGAGAGCCACGCGCCGTGCATACTAATTAAAGACATTTATTTTTCCTTTCAGACCGCGGTAATCAACCAGCAGTTATGGATTTGACGGTTACGGGCAAAGTCCTGAGACAGCGTTTTTTGGCTGATTTCTTGTGCTTTCAGTCCCAGGGCTGCTAAGCCGTCATGATCCATACGGAAGCCGCGTTTGTTGTTCGAGAACATAATGGTGCCGCCTTTACGCAGCAGGCGCTTCAGGTCGGTCATCAGGCGCAGGTGATCGCGTTGAACGTCAAAGCTATCTTCCATGCGCTTGGAGTTGGAGAAGGTCGGCGGATCGATAAAGATCAGGTCAAACTGCTCGTCGGTGTCGCGCAGCCAGCCCAGCACGTCAGCCTGCATCAGACGATGCTGACGCCCGGTTAAGCCGTTAAGACGCAGGTTTCGCTCCGCCCACTCCAGATAGGTGCGGGACATATCCACCGTGGTGGTGCTGCGCGCGCCGCCCAGACCCGCATGCACGCTGGCGCTGCCGGTATAGGAGAAGAGATTCAGGAAGTCCTTGCCCTTGCTCATCTGACCCAGCATGCGGCGGGCGATACGGTGGTCGAGGAACAGGCCGGTATCCAGATAGTCGGTCAGGTTGACCCACAGACGGGCGTTATATTCGCCCACTTCGATAAAGTCGCCCTTCTCGCCCATCTTCTGGTACTGATTTTTCCCTTTCTGACGCTCGCGGGTTTTCAGCACCAGCTTGTTTGGCGCAATACCCAGCACGGCGATGGTGGCGGCAATAACGTCCAGCATGCGCTGACGCGCTTTTTGCGCATCAATGGTTTTCGGCGGCGCATATTCCTGAATCACCACCCAATCCGCGTAGCGGTCAACCGCCACGTTGTACTCCGGCAGGTCGGCATCATACAGGCGGTAGCATTCAATGCCCTCCTGCTTCGCCCACTTCTCAAATTTCTTCAGGTTCTTGCGCAGACGGTTAGCGTAATCTTCCGCCACGCCGGACGGCTTGCTGTCGGCCGCCTTCTCCGCCAGATGGTAGTTTTTCTGCACGCAGTCCAGCGGGCCGTTTTTCGCCTTAAACTGGCGGTCGGCACGCAGCTGCAGGCAGCTCAGCAGTTCCGGCGAGGCGCTGAACAGAGACAGGTTCCAGCCGCCGAAGTGGTCCTTCATGTTGCGGCCCAGCAGGCTGTGCAGGGCAATCAACGCCGGTTCGCTGTCGAGACGTTCGCCGTATGGCGGGTTGCTGATCACCGTACCGTACGGGCCTTTTGGCAGCGGGTTGGTCAGGTTTGCCACGTCTTTCACTTCGAAGGTGACCAGCTCGCCAATACCGGCACGGCGGGCGTTGCTGCGCGCGCGCTCAATGACGCGAGGGTCGCTATCGGAGCCGTAGAAGTGGGAGGTGTACTCCGCCAGGCCTTTACGCGCGCGGGTCTGCGCATCGTCTTTGACCTCTTTCCAGAGTGCTTCATCGTGCTGCGCCCAGCCTTTGAAGCCCCAGTGACCGCGATGCAGCCCCGGCGCGCGGTCGGTGGCCAGCATGGCCGCTTCAATCAGCAGGGTACCGGAACCGCACATCGGGTCGAGCAGCGGCGTGCCTGGCTGCCAGCCGGAGCGCATCACAATGGCGGCCGCCAGGGTCTCTTTGATGGGTGCCATGCCGGTACGATCGCGGTAGCCGCGCAGGTGCAGGCCCGCGCCGCTCAGATCGAGAGAGATACTCGCCGTGTCGCCGTTCAGCCAGACGTTAATACGCAGATCCGGGTTTTCACGATCGACGTTCGGACGTTCCTTATTTTTACGCGTAAAGCAGTCCACAATGGCGTCTTTTACGCGCAGGGCACCGTACTGGCTGTTGCGGATCTCGTCGTTCACGCCGTTGAAATGGACCGCAAAGGTGGCATTCGGGGTGAAGATCTCTGTCCAGTCGATCATCTGTACGCCGGTGTAGAGGTCAAGGTCGCTATAAACCTTGCACTCCTTCATCGGCAGCATGATGCGCGACGCCAGGCGGCTCCACATCAGGCTCTGGTAAATAAGCCGCGTGTCGCCCTCAAAATGGACACCACCCTGAACCACCTGACACTCTTGTGCGCCCAGGCTTTCCAGTTCAGTTTTTAACAGCTCTTCCAGCCCACGGGCCGTACTGGCAAACAGAGAATTCATATCGTCACTTTTACTCTTAGAAAATTGTCGCGCATTATAGCTAATATGGCGTGTATGTCATAAAGTTGAAGGCTTATTTTCATTCGAGGGAGTGTGCAGTGGCGACGTTATCCAGGCTTTTTATTCATCCGGTGAAATCCATGCGCGGCATCGGCGTCTCTCACGCGCTGGCCGACATGAGCGGATTCGCCTTCGATCGAATTTTTATGGTCACCGAGCCTGACGGTACCTTTATTACCGCACGCCAGTTCCCTCAGATGGTTCGCTTTACCCCTTCCCCGCTTCACGACGGTTTGCATCTTACCGCGCCGGACGGTTCCAGCGCGGTGATTCGCTTTGCTGATTTTGCGCCCGTCGATGCGCCAACGGAAGTGTGGGGGAACCACTTTACCGCGCGCATCGCCCCGGATGAAATTAACCGCTGGTTAAGCGGCTTCTTCTCCCGCGACGTGCAGATGCGGTGGGTTGGGCCTGAACTGACGCGTCGCGTGAAGCGACACGACGCCGTTCCCCTCTCCTTCGCCGATGGCTTCCCGTTCCTGCTGACGAACGAAGCCTCGCTGCGTGATTTACAAGGCCGCTGCAAAGCCAGCGTTCAGATGGAACAGTTCCGTCCGAACCTGGTGGTGACGGGTGCCGAGGCCTGGGACGAAGATACCTGGAAAGTGATCCGCATTGGCAGCGTCATTTTTGACGTGGTGAAGCCCTGCAGCCGCTGCATTTTCACCACGGTGAGCCCGGAGAAAGGTCAGAAGCATCCTTCCGGCGAACCGTTGAAAACCCTGCAATCATTCCGCACCGCGCGGGATAATGGCGATGTCGATTTCGGCCAGAACCTGATCCCACGCTCCAGCGGCGCGATCCGCGTCGGCGATGAGGTCGAAATTCTTGCCCGTGGGCCAGCGAGAGTGTACGGCTCGGGTCAGGAGGAGGAGTTTGTCGACGTTGAGACGAACGTCGCCTCTGCGGTAGATATTCACTGGCGGGGCAACGTCATCCGGGGTAACAACCAGCAGGTACTGCTTGAGCAGCTGGAACAAGCGGGGGTCCGCATACCCTATTCCTGCCGCGCGGGCATTTGCGGATGCTGTCGTATCAGACTGGTGGATGGCGAAGTGAGTGCGTTGAAAAAGTCGGCAATTGGAAATGACGGCACAATTCTGTGCTGTAGCTGCGTACCGAAAACGTCCGTACAGCTGGACGCTTAAACCGCCTGCTCGAGGCTGAAGGCATCCACGCGAAGCTGGGGCTTCAGCCTGTCGTTCATGACCTTAATGGCATCCCCGAGCTGCATCGTCCGCCCGGCAATCGTCACGCCAGGCTGGGCCAGCAGGCAGAGCGCGGCATTTTCGCCTGGCTCCACCACCAGCAGGCTCACCTCTTCTGCGGTATCGCTCAGGTTGACGCTGGCCGCATCGCCCGTTGCCGGGGTCCAGTTCATGCCGTGCGGCAGGAAATGCCAGCTCTTTGGCATTTGCGGCTTCAGGAAACGGATAGCCACCAGCGCATTTAATACCAGCTCGGCGCGCTGCTCTTTCGAGAGCATCAGATCGCGACATTTTTCCTCAAAGGAGAAATAAAGCGCAGCGTCATCAACGCAAAAGCCTGACGGGGAAAAAGCGTCCGGGGTTAACATTCGGCGGGCAAAACGAGAGCGAAACAACATGCCATTGGCTAAGTCGAGCATCATTCGGTCATGCTCGTCGCAAAAATACCAGCGCCAGTTATCGTCAGGTTTAATTCGCATGTTTCTCTCCCGTCCCCGAAACGTCCTGTACTAAAAATGTCCTGTTTGCCGCTTCGTTTATAACACCATTAATAAAAGACTATAATGTCTAAATAAGCAACAGTGACGGAATATAAAACAACCAGGGCTGGAAATAAAGCCCCGGTTGTCTGATTACGAGAAAAGATTAGATATGCGTAACGATTTCTTTAATCAGCGGCGGTCCTTTAAAAATAAAGCCGGAATAGATTTGCACCAGTGACGCACCCGCCGCCATCTTCTCACGCGCAGCAATCACGGAGTCAATGCCGCCGACGCCAATAATCGGCAGGCGGCCATTTAATTCCGCAGACAGGGCGCGAATAATTTCGGTGCTTTTTAATTGCACCGGACGGCCACTTAACCCACCCGCTTCGTCACAGTTTTTCATTCCCTGCACGAGGGAACGATCGAGCGTGGTATTGGTCGCAATTACACCATCAATATTATGGCGAACCAAACTGTCGGCAACCTGGATCAATTCTTCGGCAGAAAGATCCGGGGCGATCTTAACCGCGACCGGAACATATTTGTGGTGGATCGCCTGGAGTTCATTTTGCTTATTTTTAATGGCACTCAGAAGATCGTCCAGCGCTTCACCATATTGTAAGGATCGCAGGCCCGGGGTATTGGGTGAGGAAATATTCACCGCAATATAACCGGCATAGGCGTAGACTTTTTCCATACAAATCAGATAGTCATCTTTACCCTGCTCGACCGGCGTGTCTTTATTTTTGCCGATATTGATGCCCAGTATTCCGTCAAAGTGGGCTTTTTTTACGTTCTCGACCAGGTGATCAACACCGTGGTTGTTGAAGCCCATGCGGTTGATCAGCCCTTCGGCTTCCACCAGTCGGAACAGGCGCGGTTTGTCATTTCCCGGCTGCGGGCGCGGGGTGACGGTACCGATTTCAATGGAGCCAAAGCCCATCGCGCCCAGGGCATCAATGCACTCGCCATTTTTGTCCAGACCGGCCGCCAGACCCAGCGGATTTTTAAAAGTCAGCCCCATGCACTGCACAGGTTTTACCGGCACATGCTGGCGCACCAGCGCGGCCAGAGGCGTTCCGGTAATACGACGTAATTGCTGGAATGTCAATTCATGAGCGCGCTCAGGGTCGAGCTGGAAAAGGGCTTTACGAACGAAGGGGTAGTACATGAACTCTCCTGGATTCCCGGTGTGCAAACCGGGAGGGGATTATGGGCGATCCCGGCGAGAAAGGGAATTGACCTGCGGCAAAAAACCCGCGTAAAACGCAATCGTTTACCTCCCCGTCTATTTCTTATGCACTTTTTCGCATTTTAATTGCAGATAAATCATTTAGTGGAATAAACGCGCGGTGTCACACTCCTTAAAATTGTTATGAATGTTAGATAAAAGCAAACAATTAGTTATAAGGAGGAAGTATGCGCGTCATTACCCTGGCCGGAAGTCCACGATTCCCGTCGCGCTCCAGCGCCCTGCTGGAATATGCCCGTGAAAAACTGAATGCTCTGGATGTGGAAGTGTGCCACTGGAACCTGCATAACTTCGAACCTGAAGATTTGCTCTACGCCCGTTTCGACAGCCCCGCGCTGAAAACCCTCATTGAGCAACTTAACGGCGCGGACGGCCTGATCGTAGCAACGCCCATCTATAAGGCCTCCTTTTCCGGGGCCCTGAAAACCCTGCTCGATCTGCTTCCGGAACGCGCGCTGGACGGCAAGGTGGTGCTGCCGCTGGCAACGGGCGGTACGGTTGCCCATTTACTGACCGTGGATTATGCCCTGAAGCCGGTGCTGAACGCGTTGAAAGCGCAGGAGATCCTCCACGGCGTTTTCGCCGATGACTCACAGGTCATAGACTATCAACACAAACCCCACTTTACGCCTAACCTGCAAACCCGCCTCGATAATGCTCTGGAAACGTTCTGGCATGCCCTGCTTCGCCGGGATATCCAGGCCCCGGCGTTTGGTCAGCCTCAAGGAGTCGCACATGTTTAAAACGTTAACCCGCATCGGACTGGCAGGTTTGATGGCGCTTACCTCGCTGGCCCATGCCGCAGAAACGGCTCCGGAAAGTTTACGTATCGGGTATCAGAAAGGCAGCGTCAGCATGGTGCTGGCAAAAAGCCACCAGCTTCTGGAAAAACGCTTCCCGGACACCAAATTCTCCTGGGTGGAGTTCCCGGCCGGCCCGCAGATGCTGGAGGCCCTGAACGTGGGCAGTATCGATCTCGGCAGCACGGGCGATATCCCACCTATATTCGCCCAGGCCGCGGGAGCGGACCTCCTCTACGTTGGCGTTGAGCCGCCAAAGCCTAAGGCCGAAGTCATTCTGGTGCCTGAAAACAGCGACATTAAAAGCGTCGCCGATCTTAAAGGCCATAAGGTCGCTTTCCAGAAAGGTTCCAGCTCACACAACCTTTTGCTACGCGCTCTGCAAGAGGCCGGGCTTAAGTTCACCGACATTCAGCCCGTCTACCTGACGCCTGCCGACGCGCGCGCCGCGTTCCAGCAGAAGAACGTTGATGCCTGGGCCATCTGGGACCCGTACTACTCCGCCGCATTGCTGCAGGGTGGCGTTCGCGTGCTGAAAGACGGTACCACGCTGAAGCAGACCGGCTCGTTCTATCTGGCCGCGCGCCCTTATGCGGAAAAGAACGGCGCATTTATTCAGGGCGTGCTGGATACCTTTACCCAGGCCGATGCCCTGACTCAGAGCCAGCGTCAGGAGAGCATTGCCCTGCTGGCGAAAACCATGGGCTTACCTGAGCCGGTGATCGCGAGCTATCTCAACCACCGTCCGCCGACCACCATTACGCCGGTGGACGCACACGTCGCCGCACTTCAGCAACAAACGGCTGACCTCTTCTATCAAAACCGCCTGGTTCCAAAACAGGTCACTATTCGCGAACGCATCTGGCAACCCGCAGGCAAAGAAGGAGCTAAATCATGAGTCTGAATCTTTTCTGGTTTTTACCCACCCACGGTGATGGACACTATCTTGGTACAGAAGAGGGTTCACGCCCGGTTGACCATGGCTACCTGCAGCAGATTGCACAGGCGGCGGACCGAATCGGTTTCACCGGGGTGCTGATCCCGACCGGACGATCATGTGAAGATGCCTGGCTGGTCGCCGCGTCGATGATCCCGGTCACCCAGCGTCTGAAGTTCCTTGTCGCGTTACGCCCGAGCGTCGTCTCCCCTACCGTGGCGACACGTCAGGCGGCCACGCTGGACAGGCTGTCCAACGGCCGCGCCCTGTTTAACCTGGTGACGGGCAGCGATCCACAGGAGCTGGCGGGCGACGGCGTGTTCCTCGACCATACCGAACGCTATGAGGCCTCCGCCGAGTTCACCCGCGTCTGGCGACGCCTGCTGGAAGGGGAAACCGTCACCTTTGAAGGCAAGCATATTCACGTTCGCGACGCGAAGCTCTACTTCCCGCCGGTGCAGCAGCCGCGCCCGCCGCTCTATTTTGGCGGGTCGTCGGATGTAGCCCAGGATCTGGCGGCGGAGCAGGTCGACCTCTATCTGACCTGGGGCGAACCGCCTGAGCTGGTGAAAGAAAAAATCGCTCAGGTCCGCGCGAAAGCGGCCGCCCATGGCCGCAAGGTGCGCTTCGGTATTCGCCTGCACGTGATTGTGCGTGAAACCAATGATGAGGCCTGGCGGGCGGCGGACCGTCTGATTTCTCATCTGGACGATGAGACCATCGCCAAAGCGCAGGCCGCGTTTGCCAAAACCGACTCCGTCGGGCAGCACCGGATGGCGTCCCTGCACAACGGCAAGCGCGAGAATCTGGAGATCAGCCCGAACCTGTGGGCGGGCGTCGGTCTGGTGCGCGGCGGTGCGGGTACGGCGCTGGTCGGCGACGGCCCGACCGTGGCCGCGCGCATCAATGAATACGCCGAACTGGGTATCGACAGCTTTATTCTCTCCGGTTATCCGCACCTGGAAGAGGCGTACAAGGTCGGCGAGCTGTTGTTCCCGCATCTTGATGTCGCCATTCCGGAGGTTCCGCAGCCGCAGCCGCTCCAGCTGCAGGGCGAAGCCGTGGCAAACGAATTTATTCCACGCAAAGCCGCACAGAGCTAAGGAGGGACCATGTCTGCCACCTCACAAAAATGGCTGCTGCGCGCCGCGCCGTGGTTTTTACCCGTCGGCATTGTAGCGCTCTGGCAGCTCGCATCGTCCACCGGCTGGCTGTCGAGCCGCATTCTGCCCTCTCCGGAGGGCGTTGTAGAAGCGTTCTGGTCGCTGAGCGTCAGCGGAGAGCTGTGGCAGCATCTGGCGATCAGCTCCTGGCGCGCCGCGATCGGGTTTTCCATCGGCGGCAGTATCGGGCTGGTTCTGGGTCTGGTGAGCGACCTTTCACGCTGGGGCGAGCGGCTGCTGGATACCTCCATCCAGATGCTGCGCAACGTGCCGCATCTGGCGCTGATCCCGCTGGTCATTCTGTGGTTTGGGATTGATGAGAGCGCCAAGATCTTCCTCGTGGCGCTGGGCACGCTGTTCCCGATTTACATCAACACCTGGCACGGCATCCGCAATATCGATCGTGGTCTGGTGGAGATGGCGCGCAGCTACGGCTTATCGGGTTTTTCCCTCTTTGTTCACGTGATTCTGCCGGGCGCCCTGCCCTCCATTATGGTCGGGGTGCGTTTCGCGCTCGGCCTGATGTGGCTGACGCTGATTGTGGCGGAAACCATCTCAGCTAACTCCGGGATTGGTTATCTGGCGATGAACGCCCGCGAATTCCTGCAAACGGACGTGGTGGTAGTAGCCATTATCCTTTATGCCCTGCTCGGCAAACTCGCCGACGTCAGCGCCCAGTGGCTGGAGCGCAGCTGGCTGCGCTGGAATCCGGCCTATACCCTTCAGGAGGCGGAAGCATGAATACTGCACGACTGAATCAGGGGACCCCGTTACTGCTGAACGGTGTCACCAAACGCTACGGCGATAACACTATTCTTAACGGGCTGGATCTGCATATTCCCGCCGGACAGTTTGTGGCCGTAGTCGGGCGCAGCGGCGGCGGCAAAAGTACGCTGCTACGGCTGCTGGCCGGACTGGAAGCCCCCAACGGCGGCGACATTCTGGCAGGAACGACGCCGCTTTCGAATATTCAGGGCGATACCCGCATGATGTTCCAGGATGCACGCCTGCTGCCGTGGAAATCGGTTATCGACAATGTCGGGCTCGGTCTTAAGGGTAACTGGCGGGATGAAGCCCGCCAGGCGCTGGCCGCCGTTGGGCTGGAAAATCGCGCCGATGAATGGCCTGCCGCACTCTCGGGTGGGCAGAAGCAGCGCGTGGCGCTGGCGCGGGCGTTGATTCACCGTCCGGGCCTGCTCTTGCTCGATGAACCACTGGGCGCGCTCGACGCCCTGACGCGAATCGAAATGCAGGATTTGATTGGTTCCCTCTGGCAGACGCACGGCTTTACGGTACTGCTGGTGACGCATGACGTGAGCGAAGCCGTCGCAATGGCCGACCGGGTGCTGTTAATAGAGGAAGGAAAAATCGGTCTGGATTTGACGGTGGATCTTCCACGGCCTCGTCGCGTGGGCTCGGCAAGACTGGCGGAGCTGGAGGCAGAAGTGCTGGATCGGGTGATGAAACGCGGGAGCACGGAGTTACAGCGAGCTAAGGCTAATGCCTGATGCCTCACCCCCGGCCCTCTCCCACAGGGAGAGGGAGGGTAAACTTTTATTACGCTAACGCTTTAGCAATCTTCTCGTACAGATCGCCAGACAGGTTTTCCAGCCCTTTCAGCTGCTCAAGCGCGGCACGCATCTTCGCCTGACGCTTCTCATCGTAGCGTTTCAGACGGATTAGCGGCTCTATCAGACGCGACGCCACCTGCGGGTTACGGCTGTTCAGCTCGATCAGCATTTCCACCATGAACTGATAACCGCTGCCGTCTTCGGCGTGGAATGCGGCCGGGTTGCTGCTGGCAAACGCGCCAATCAGCGAGCGTACGCGGTTTGGGTTGCTCAGGGTAAAGGAACGATGCTTCAGCAGGCTGCGCACCTTGCTGAGCGCATCGGCCGCCGGGCTGGTCGCCTGCAGGATGAACCACTTATCCATTACCAGACCATCCTGATGCCACTTGTCGTCATACTCCTGCATCAGCGCATCGCGGCACGGCAGTTCGGCGGCAACGCTTGCGCCCAGCGCGGCCAGCGCGTCGGTCATGTTATCCGCCTCGTGATACTGCTTGCTCACCTGGGTGTTCGCCAGCTCAGTTTCACCAAACGCCAGATAGCGCAGGCAGGTGTTACGCAGAGAACGTTTACCAATGTCCGCGTGCTCAACGCGATAAGCGTCAAGCTTGTTGGCGTTATAAATGGCGAGGAACTCGTCCGCCAGTTCAGCAGCCAGCGTACGGGTCAGCGCTTCACGCACCGCCACGATCGCGATCGGATCGATAATCTCGAACAACTCCGCGATTTCCGTTGCTGACGGCAGGGTCAGAATTTCAGCGGCCAGCGCCGGGTCAATCTTCTCATCCAGCAGGATCGCGCGGAACGCGTCAGCCACGTGAACAGGCAGCGACAGCGGCTGACCCTGCTGGTGACGGTTTACGTTGATCTTGATGTAGGTCGCCAGCAGGCTTTGCGCCGCATCCCAGCGGGAGAAGTCGTTGCGGGCGTGACGCATCAGGAACGTCAGCTGCTGATCGCTCCACTTGTACTCCAGCTTCACCGGCGCGGAGAACTCACACAGCAGCGCAGGCACCGGCTGGAAGTAGACGTTATCGAAGATAAAGGTCTGCTCGGCCTGGGTCACGTTCAGCACGTGGTGTACCGGGTGGCCGCCCTTCTGCAATGGAATGACTTTGCCCTCGTTATCGTACAGCTCAATGCTGAACGGAATATGCAGCGGGTATTTCTCTTCCTGCTCTGCCGTCGGCGGCGTGCGCTGGCTGATGGTCAGCGTGTACTGCTCGGTTTCCGGATTGTAGTCGTCTTTGACGGTAACAACTGGCGTACCGGCCTGGCTGTACCAGCGGCGGAAGTGGGAAAGATCGACATTAGAAGCATCTTCCATCGCCTGCACAAAATCGTCGCAGGTGGCCGCGCTGCCGTCATGACGCTCGAAGTAAAGCTGCATCCCTTTCTGGAAGTTCTCTTCACCCAGCAGGGTGTGGATCATGCGGATAATTTCAGCGCCTTTCTCATACACCGTCAGGGTGTAGAAGTTGTTCATTTCGATGACTTTATCCGGACGGATCGGGTGCGCCATTGGGCTGGCATCTTCCGCAAACTGCAGGCCGCGCATGGTACGCACATTATTGATGCGGTTCACCGCGCGTGACCCCAGATCGGAGCTGAACTCCTGGTCACGGAAGACGGTCAGGCCCTCTTTCAGGCTCAGCTGGAACCAGTCGCGGCAGGTGACGCGGTTACCGGTCCAGTTGTGGAAATATTCGTGGCCGATGACGCGTTCGATATCGAGATAATCTTTATCGGTGGCGGTATCGGTGCGCGCCAGCACGTATTTGGAGTTAAAGACGTTCAGGCCTTTGTTCTCCATTGCGCCCATGTTGAAGAAATCAACGGCAACGATCATATAGATGTCGAGGTCATATTCGAAGCCAAAGCGCTCTTCGTCCCACTTCATGGAGTTGATGAGCGAGGTCATCGCCCACGGCGCGCGGTCCAGGTTACCACGGTCAACAAACAGCTCCAGCGCCACTTCGCGGCCTGAGCGCGTTTTGAAGGTATCGCGCAGCACGTCGAAGTCCCCCGCCACCAGCGCAAACAGGTAGCACGGTTTCGGGAACGGATCCTGCCACTGAACCCAGTGACGGCCATTCTCCAGCTCGCCTTCGCCTACGCGGTTGCCGTTGGAGAGCAGGAAGGGATACAGGGTTTTATCGGCGATGATTTTGGTGGTGAAGCGCGCGAGGACGTCCGGGCGGTCGAGATACCAGGTAATGTGGCGGAACCCTTCCGCTTCACACTGGGTACACAGCGCCACGCCTGACTGGTAAAGCCCTTCCAGCGCGGTGTTGGCGGCCGGGCTGATTTCATTCACGATGCGCAGCGTAAACTGTTCCGGCAGGTTGTCGATGACCAGCTGGTTGTTTTCTTCTTTATAGTCTGACCAGGCTTCATCATTAATATGCAGGGAGACCAGCGTCAGGTCTTCGCCATCCAGACGCAGCGGCACAGCAGTTGCGCTGTGGCGCGTCACCTGACTCACCGCCGTGACAACGGTTTTAGTGGCATCCAGGTCAAAAGTCAGATCGATTTCGCTAATCAGATAATCCGGCGCACGGTAGTCGTGGCGGTATTTGGCTTGTGGCTGTTGTGTCATAGAAAACCTTATGCATCGTTTGTCGAGTAACGTTTCAATATATTCCTGTTGCGCATAACGCGCTATGCAGAATGTTCATCTTTTCAGGGTCAATACCTTTTTTTGCTACATTTGTATAATATGAACTCATAGTTTTTAAAATCGATAAAGATCGTCCAGGAGCGCTTTAAACAAGGGATGAGCGAGATCGAGATAAAGCTTGATTAACGAACTTTAACGAACTTCACAGACCACTTTTGCCCCATCCATGCCCCACGCATAATTCTAGTCAGCGCCAGACCACATCAGCCCTGTAGGGCAAATCGATAACAAACACGCCAGCAGTATGTTCCCCAAAATTTAAAAACAAGTGGTTCATGCCTTGACAGACAAAACCGCCAAAGCAAAAATACTGTATATTCAAACAGTGATTAGCGGAGCACTTATGTTCGTAGAACTGGTTTATGACAAGCGTAATGTTGAGGGGCTCGAAGGGGCCAGAGAGATCATTCTGGCCGAGCTGACGAAGCGGGTGCACCAGATTTTCCCTGATGCCGAAGTGAAGGTGAAGCCGATGCAGGCAAACGGCCTGAATAGCGATGCCAGCAAAAGCGATCGGGAAAAACTGAACCGCATGCTGGAGGAAATGTTTGAAGAGTCCGATATGTGGCTGGTGGAAGACTAGCCCTGAAGACCCTGATAAAACTCCAGGTTATCTCCGCACAGAAATAGCAGTACTATTCCATACATATTCGTTTTGCATCGCAAGGTTATGCATGCTGACGCTAATAAGTAACTGGAGAACCGGAGTTGATAAGAATTGGAAGGCTGCTTCCCGGTGGGGTTGTCATTGAGGAAGGTCAACATCGCCCTACTAAAGGGGTCGCTCTTCTCTCTACTAGTGATGGGGGGACCGAAGAATTGGTCGTCTATGCTAAAAAAATTCCATTGCGGAGCATTTCCATAGAAGTGACATGCGCTGCTCTAGGGAGATTTCTTTCCTTGCCAATACCCGAGCCGGTGATTCTGATTGATGATACCAACAATGCGTATTTTGGTAGCGTTGATATACCATACCCAAGCTTTGCACAATTTATCAACGACTCCACAGACGCAGGGATTCGGGAAAAATTGGAGTCATGGCCGTTGTTGCAAAAAGCAGCATACTTTGATGAATGGATTGCAATGGATGATAGGCATAATGGTAACTTGTTGTTTAATGGAGATGATTTTTTCCTCATAGACCATGAATCAGCAATTCCATCTGGGCTTTCCCCTGAGCAAAGCGGCATTGATTATTACTCCAACCAATTACTACAAGTGGCAAACTATCTTTTGGACAGAACCAACGATATCGCAGTTCAAATGGCTGCAAATGAAGCTAGATCCTGGTCTGTTGCCAGCCGAAACGGTGCGATGGAGAGCCTTGACGCAACATTGCATGAAAGCATTCAAGATAAGACAAAAAATCAGTTGATATCGTTCCTGGCCGCTAGAATAGAAATACTAGGTGATATACTTTATGAACAGATTAAACCTCAGCAAACACAGATGAACTACAATGCTCAATCTTGATCATCTCCTTCAAACGCTTCCACCATTACCCTCTATCTCTGGGAAATGGGCATCTGTTTATCTCGAACCAATGTTAGGCTCGGGAGAGAGGCTTACGATCATCGTTGCAGCAGTAGCTTCAGATGGCGAAGTTCTGGTTAGACCTGCGATAAGAAAAGAAGTCATTGAAGCAATGTATGGCTTGAGATCATCTTCGTTCAATAACATGGTGGATTTGATTGCAAAGAGTTTGAAATTCCATCTTGAGAAAAATAATAAATTTGAAGAATGGGTACCCCCTATTACGGGTGTAACCGTTGGCACACCTAGAGATGCGGCCTCATCAACTTCAACAGGTATACTTCGGCAAGCAGTATCATTGACCTCCAGCCTCTCATCATTGCTTGAGACTGAGCGTGTTGCTAATGAAAAAGTTAAAACCACACGAGAGAAAGACCGTTGGTCAACTCAACTAATCGAGGCTGTTCTCAATCAAGATGCAAAAAGGGAACTGTTCTTCAATCGACAATTTAGTTTCACTGACGGACATAGACCTGCCAAAATTTTCTACATGAGCGATAGTGCAGCAATTAACACAGGTAAGTTACTGCCATCAAATTTGACGGAATTTGTCAAAGATGGGAAAGCAAAAATATCTGATTTATCTATGATAAAAAAGCATGGAGAACTTTTCCGTAGAGATATTCATGAGATGCTCGTGTTTAGACCTACTGATGATGATCCTGCTTATACTGACAAAAATATTGCTGCCATTAACAGCGCCTACCTTGCACTTGAGGATTTGGCTGATACGTATGATGTCAGAATCAAACCAGTTTATTCTGTTGAGCATGCAGCTAACATAATTTTAAAAACAGCAGCTTAACAATCGACTGTCCTAAGTTTACTCAACCCGGCCACCACGCCGGGTTTTTCACTCGGCTTTTCTGCTCTTTCCGGTCCTGATTTTCAGCAACGCATCCAGTTCTTTACTTGCGTCTTTGCGACGCAGGAAGAAAGATTCCTCTTTTTCACGCTTCATCTCCCTTTCAATCATAAGAACAGGTTCGACCGGCACAGCCTGCAATGCAGCTATACAATCCTCACGTGTAAATAGAAGCGGAGCTCGAGGTCTATCACTTATACGGTAAGCCTTTAGCCTTCCTTCCAAAACCCATCGCGTCACAGTCCCCCTTGAGATACCGAGTAGTTCGGCAGCTTCCTTTCGTGTCAACGTTAGCTTTTCCATGGGTGCCCTCGCAATCCTGTTCGTATACAGCCATCCTTACACAAAACGCTTTTCGGGGGTATACATCATGCCAAAAACACGCACAGACCTTACCGAAGATTCACTCATTGACCTGAAATACATAACTAACGATTCAGGATTCACCGCTAAATATTTTTACTCGCTAATGAAGCGGGGTGAGTTCCCTGCCCCGATAAAGCTCGGCAGAAGTTCGAGATGGTTACTAAAAGATTATTCTGAATGGAAAGCCAGACATATTATGAGAAGAGACGCAAGAGAACGCCTCAGGTAAACCATAGCTCAGAGGCTTGGTATGAATACTAAGTAACAAGCCGCATCCCTTTCCTGAACTCAATGGGCCGCGGCTGTTTATTTCCTTAGTCTGGAAGTGTCGGCCAGCCTGGTGTTGCAGCGCGCAGATCGACACGGCTAAGCAGCACACGATAACGCTTCCAGGCCAGCAACCTGGCTTTTTCATCATCACTGGCCAGATCAACATCTACCGCTTCCTGCAGCGATTCGATAATGGCATCCGCTTTTGTTCTCTGTTCTTGTTGAGTGTAGAGGTTGTCAAGATAAGGGATAACCGGGCGTGCCCCTTCTACAAGGGTTTCACCCTCTGCCAAATCATCCGGTGTGCTAATCGCGCGATAGCCAGTCCCAGTTACCGCCCAATATTCGTTACCTTGCATATTTATAGCCTCCAATGTCGATATAGAGTCCGCCACCAGTAGGCTCGGTGACGTAGTGATAATAGATGTTAGGGTAGGATCGTAACGGCGTATTAGGGTTGATGTATTTCCCACCAGGAAAGCAGGTGGACATATAACCATCTGCGCCTGATGTGGTAAGGAATTGGCTTACACCTGCCGATGCCTTGTTGTCGGTTGTGTGAATGATGGTTTGTGCCGTAACTGGTACAACAGTATCAATGGCCACCGCCGTAATGCTCTGCGCCGTACCGCCAGCCAGCATACGACCAACAATACTCCAATCGCCACGATACATTGCCACACCGTCTATGGCATCAAGTCCCCGCACCGTGCCTGCACTGTCAACACGGAAACTCCCTAAATATCGACGTGACGTATCGCCTGTCTTTGTATGTGCCGGATAAGCGTATGGTGTTGGCGCAGTGGTAGAGATTTCAATCGCAGGCGTTCCATTGTTTGAATACAGGTAAACGTGATACCAGGTTGACGCTGTGGTAGTTCCGATATTTGCCGTTACTGGCGCCGATACCTCCAGGGGAGCGCCCGTAGAGGGGATCACAGCTGCGCCAGCAGAAACCGTTACTGTCGTTGTCGACACGGTCAGATCTAAACCACGGATAAAGCGCTTATTGATCGAATCAGTTACACGAGTGTTTACCTGCTCAATTCTTGCCGCCAGTGTCGCGGCATCCATGCTGCCGGGGTTATTGATGCGGCCAAAGAGTTGTCCCCAGATAACACCAACGGCACGCGCTGCCAGAATATCGCTGGCGGTGTCTTTATAGACATCACTTGCCCTGGAAAGGTCAATACTCACCTGTGACGCGGTCGTTTTTGAAGCGCTTCCCGCCTGAGCGCTGTTTGGATAGGTATTCGTGGGCGCGAATACGCCGCTGGTTGACGCTGTATTAGCAAAAACACCCGTTCCGGACGCGCCGATCGTACCTTTGGCGTTTGGCGCTTCCCCGTGGAAAATGCCTGCCTGAGCTGTTGTACCACCGGTTAATGCCACCTGCGCAATAGAGCCAGCCTGCACGCCATTGTAATCAGGGCAGCGGAAGTGGTCCGCATCAACCTCTGCGAATGCCTGACGCAGCTTAGGGTCTGCCAGCCATTGAGCATTAGTGACCACAGGTAGTGATCCTGAGGTCATTGCAGACTTAACGCTGGTGTAGGTCGCATAAGGCAATATCTGCCCGTCATACGCAACGCCACCAGTGGGGATTGTTGCGCGCGTGGGCGAATACATTGGCAGACCGAGCGGGATAGTGGCCACGCCGTTTATGGCAGCAAGCGCGGCTTCAACATCACCGATAGCAATACGATCCGCTTCTGCTTCCTCAGCTGATTGGGCCGCATCAGTCTTTGACTGTGCAGCGCTCGCCTCCGACTGAGCCGCGGCATCAGCTTTCTGTGTTGCTGTAGTTGCTGCGCTTTCGGAGGCGGTTTTATTCTGCGCAACCTCTGTCTTATCCAAAGCTACCTGTTGCGCGTCCACATGAATCTGAGCAGCCAGGATTTGAAGAGCATCCACATCGATGCTGTTAAGTAACTCGACAATCTTCAGCCATGACGGGCCGGAGAACGTTGAACCGTCAGGAAGCCTGACAGTGATGTTACCATCGTCACTGAAGATAGCCTGCCAGTTCTGCTTGTCATAGTTAAGACCACGCAAAGCCTCAGTTGTCTGCGCCACCAGCGCGGCCGTCACCAGATTCTGGGTAGAACGCGGCACGGCATTCCAGGCAGAAGCAGATTGTGTTGGGCCGGGGAATTTGCTAACCAACGTCAACTCGATATCGCTGTCGACTATTTTCACCGGCAGGGTATACGTGATACCACCCACAGTTGAGACAATGAAGTCACCTGCTGCAAGTTCGGTTCTGAAAGAAGTTCCGATTCCAGCAACAATAGCGGACCCGTTTGTCAGGGTGATAGTTCCTGCAGACATATGCGCTCCTTTCGGGCAATAAAAAACCCCGCCTGAGCGAGGTTTATTCAAAAATGTTTGAGTTAATGGCAGGTGGTACTACTGAACGTGTTTGCGCTGACCCATGACCAGTTAAATGGGTAACCGGCGCGGTACTGGGTCTGGTTACTTTGCTTGCGCACTCCGTAAATCTGGACGATGTTTTCCTGTCCGCCGATCAGGGCCGTTCCGGTACATATGGGTTGCTGCTTCTGAAGAACGCCAGCGCAACCGGAGAGCAATACAGCCACCGCCAGGCAAAGAATCATGTTTTTCATCGTGGTTATATCCCAGGGTATTAACGAAGATAAACAATAACAAGATGAATCAAAGGGATATAATTGATTCTGTAGATCAATTTCATAAGATTGATCGCTGAAAACGATCAATCGTAGTTGGCGCAGTTGATGGCCATAATCACGTTTCTCATATTTGAATACGCGACGTTCTGAAGGTTTCCTCCGGGCGTTGTTTGTGGTCTGGCGAATATTCGCGTATTGCCTCCCTCAAGTTTTGCCATGCTCTTGTAAATCGCCGAGTAGGGCTGCGGCTGGCCGCCAGCCGATATAACTCCAGTAATTAGACCCAGCATGCAAGGCATACAGGCCCATTTCCCCGCCAGCGTGGTATTGATGTTATAACCTGAACTTGCATCTACTCCGGCAGTACCGAGGGTTACCACATCACTGAGTGTGCGCGTTTCGTTTGTCAAAATAAGCGTCCCTGACGCATCCCAGACGGCCAGCCCGTAGTCTGGCTTTGTCTGTGGGAAAATAGAGAAAAAATAAACGTACGCTGTGCCGGTTGCATTTGGTCTGAGAAAATCAACCGTAATGGTGTTCCCGCTTATCGTCTGGGTAATTTCCACCTCAACCGTGCAATGAACGAAGGCGACAACGGGTTGGCCTGAGGGAAATGTATGCGTCACTTTAGTGTTGAAACCTGATGTTCCCTGAAGGGCCGCTGTCTTTCGAGCCTGTAGAGCAATTGGCGAACTGTTCGCGGTTACCCATACTTCGCCTGCAGTCGTTGTCAGTAAAACGCCATACTGCGCCATTTATGCCCTCTCTATCTGGAAAATGAGATACGCCGCAGCCGCTGGCTCAGTCCCTGCAGAGTAGTCGGTATCGCCTACTGCCGATACCGTTGCGGTGCCACCTGAGATAGTGATCTTCCTCCGGCTCGTTCCCCACTGATCACCGTTCATGATCTGAAAGTAAGTAAGCTTACACCCCGGCGGAAGCACGACTGAGTAAGTGCCTGTTTTCTGGTTCTGAGCCAACTGAAGATATCCACTTACACTGACTGGCTTAATCCCATAGTTGTTCACCCTGCCTGAGGCGTCCCAGGTTTCAACACCGTACTGAGCCATAGCTGTTCATCCTAAAAAAAGAGCCCCGTCTGAGGCCCAATGTTTACCACGTTCCCGTAATTCTCCCGATCTGCACCCTCAACACATTGTTGGCGTCACGCACACTGATTGTCTGGTTTGTCTGTTTCATGGCTCCCTCTCCAGCTGTCGAACCGTAGTTCTCGAATGTTCCTGATTTATCCAGCCTCCATCCGACAGACCCAGCAACGTAGTTATTGGACTGGATGAAGCCGCCGATTTTGGCATTGGTGATCGTGCCATCCTGAATAAACGCCGAGCTGATAAACACCTGACCATTCACCACTGCGAAAGGAGAATACTGCGTATCTCCACTACCACTCATCAGCACGAACTGGTTAGCGTTGAAACCGACCCGCGTCACAACAGGTTTGCCAGCCTCAGCCAGCACGGCAATGGACATCCCGGCGTTATACATCACATCGTTGATGCGAACTCCTGCCTTCAGGGTATAAATCGCCGTGGCGCCGTCCGCATCAACAACAGCAGTCAGCTTATCTTCAAGCGTTGCAGTGACATCCTCAATTTGCGCCTGTACAGTCGTGGAGAGTTCAGCCATAGCTTTATCGACTTCGGCTATTGTCGTTCTGACAATGAGGATTTCAGCACGAACCTCACCATACTGCGCCCACTGGTGATCAACCGTAGCGTGGTTCGCCAGAGCGTTTTGAAGTGCAGCCTCCAAATCTGTATCGATATCGCTTGTAAGCCGTTCGCCATCAGCAGAGCTCAGGAAGTCATCGGCTATATCACCAAGATAATCATCGGCGTTATCGTTAGACATGCCGCGAATCCAGTCGGTATAGCCTGATTCATTTCCTGTTTTGTCCACCAGCTGTGCGCGGTACCAGAATTCCTGCCCCGCCCTCAGTCCAAGCTGAGTATATTCAGCAGATGGGTAAGGCACGTCTGACAGAAGTAGCGGATCTGAAAAGTCACTGTTGGCCGTGTACTGGATTTCTGTTTTTAGCGTATCGCCGGTGTTTGCCGGGAACCCCCAGTTCAGACGAATACCCCAGTTAATGCCAGTAGCCATAAATCCCACTGGCTTCGGAGGGTTGCCTACTTTGCCTGTCAGCGCCTTCTCTTCTGAATACCCCCATCCTGATGATATTTCGGCAGCATTGATGGCGCGCACGCGCACCAGGTAACGCCCTGCATAAATGCCAGGAACATCGAATGACGTAGTCGAGCTGCGCGGCATGTTCACCCAGTTCCCGTCGTTACGGCGCCACTGTGCCTCATAGGCGATGGCATTTTTTGCCTGGTCCCAGCTTACGCGCATGGTTTCGACGCTGATATTCTGCTGAACCACAGAAAACGAGCTGATTACGATGTTGGCTGGTGCGGACTGGTTTCCCGGCGGAATAACACTAATCGGTCGCTGGTCGATAATCGCGCCGGTATCAATCCTGGCGTATTTGTCCGGGTCATGAAATGCCGCAGTGATTGAGAAGGTACCATTATTGTTATCGCTCACACTGACAACGCGGTACTGTTGCGCGTAGAGCTCGTTTGATTCCACCAGCCAAACTGCTTCAGGTTGTGGCGTCTCACTGTACGTGGTTGTGACAGTTACCGACTCACCGTTTACCGCCTGAATGGTGCGGCTCTGCGAAGCTCCAGATGGAAGGTTCAGAATAAGGCGATCACCTGCAGTCGCATCAGGAACACGATCAAGCCTGATAACGCGACCGTTAACTTCGCTGATGCGGCCACCCATTACCTTTCCTGACAGCAGTTCGTCAGCCACGGCGATGATGTAGCCTGGCTGTGGTATGTTTCCGTCCAGGCCTACATCAAACGAAACAACGCGATCCTTGTTGTTGGTGAGAATACCCCAGCGCCCCTTTCGGTTTGCCTCTGACTGCCTGGTGCAGCCGATGGCGGTCATTTCCAGTTGGTTAAAACCGTACCGCGCAACCAGCGACTGTTCAAATACCGGCTCCATAGCGTCGGCGTAGGCATTATCTGGATCGGACCATGATACCAGCGCAGTAGTGTATCGGCTTTTCGTGGTGCTGCTCGAATAGGTGAAGCGACCGTCAATAACGTTTGCGCGCGTATAGCTGTAATCAACATCACGCGGCATGTCAGCCAGAGCAACAATTTGATTGCCGCCCCAGTAGGTCATGCCCCGAAAGATAGCAGCAAAATCACGCAGGACTGTGTAGGCGTCGTTCCGGTCCTGAATGTACACGTTGCAGGTGTACCGTGGTTCGGTACCGCTGCCACCCTTCCCGTCAGGAACTCTCTGATCACAATACTGAGCTACCTGATACAGCGTCCATTTATCGATATTTGCCGCGCTTAGCCGGTGACCAAGACCGAAGCGGTCGGAAACCACCAGGTCGTAAAAAATCCACGCCGGGTTATCGGTCCATGCCCATTTAAAGGCGCCGGTCCATGTGCCGAAATATGTTCTGGTTTCAGGATCGTAGTTATCCGGAACGCGAATAACGCGCCCGCGTGGCTCGCATGAGATCTGCGGGATAGAGCCGTTGAACTGGCTTGAATCAAACTCAATATAAAGCAATGCTGTGTTTGGGTAGCGCAGTTTGGCGTCGATCACCTCCGTGAAGCTCTGCAGAGTCATCGTGTCGCCGATCTTCGCACTATTGGCATCGGCTGTAATCTTACGCAGTCTGATTGTCCAGGTGCTGCCAGCCTGCGGTAAATCAATTCGGTGGCTGCGCTCGTAACCTGATGTCGTTTTCCCGGTCACGCTGGTATTGAGTACCGTCTGCCAGGCGCCGCCGTCCGTCTGCAGGTCGATAGCATAGTTGATTGAGTAGCCGACCAGATCACCGTCGTTTTCCTGTTTAAACAGTGACGGCCATTTCAGACGCAAGCGAACCGCTGAAAGCTGCGTGTTGGTGAATGTGCGCGTCCAGGCTGTAGTGCTGGATACTTCGGTACCAACGCTGATTTCGTTTTCGGTACCGGGAATGCCCTGGATGTAATTTTGCGCCTGCGTTCCTGCGCGAAACTCCCACGTCACGCCGCTAAAGTTTTGGGAGCCGTCGGAGTTCTGCAGCGCCGTGCCGTCCAGGTAGATATTTTTTCCGGTTAGCTGCCCTGCAAACTCCCCTTCCCCAAGCGCAACAAGGATTTTTGCCTTCGCTACAGATTGCAGATCATCAGGCTGTTCGGTAGGGGTTCGGGAACTTGAGCTGCCGCCCTTGCGGCCCTTTAAAACTTTTTCTGTAGCCATATTGCGCCCATAAAAAAAGCCACCCGAAGGTGGCCAGAAAAAAGGTTAGTTATCTACTGCTGATCTTCGACATAAATTCCGGCAGAAATAATCGCTCCGCCGATTCGACGCTTACCATAAAGCAGAGGCACCGGGTACCCCTGTGCCGCGGTGTTTGTAACACCGCCGAATGCGTAGGATGCGCGGTTATCTGCGCTTTGTTTGCTGGCCAGACCTGCAGGTTGAGGAGATAGCATTTGGACAACACCTCCCAGCATCACCGCAGCGCCAAATTTATAGAAAAACGGAGATGCTGCTGCCCAGGGAGTAAAATTAAGTACTGCGCCAACAGCAACGAGGGCCGCTCCCAAAATAGTTTGCAACACTCCAGCCTTTTTGCTGCCGATGACTACAGGCACAATACGAATGACTTCACCCGTTACAGGGAACCCTAAATCATCAACGCTGATATTCTTTTTATCTTTATAAACGGCGTAAGTAAGGCCTCGCGCCTTGCTTGTATTCAAGAACGTCTCGAAACCATTGATTGTTTTTGCAAGAGCATTGATTGCTTCTGAGGTGGTACGTATTAGACGATGATGTACTCTCCCAAACGTTTTACCCAGAACGCCACCAAGTTCAATTCTGGTAATTATCTCTTGCATATGTTCTCCTAAATAAAAAAAACCGCCTAAGCGGTTTAATTTTTAAGTTATCTAAGGCCTCATATATTGAGAGCTTAATTTGGGGATGTTTTTCTCTGCCCTGTTTTTATTCACATCTTTGAAAAACATTTTCTTAACGGGGATATCATATCCTGCGCTTGCACACAGCGTAGAAATCACTGTTTGGTCAATAGGCTCACCAGTTTGAGAGTTAACATCAAATGATGCCGCAATAAGTTTACCATCTGCATTTTTACCTAAGAATGTTGCAAACAGTTGTTTTCCGGCATATGCGCCGTATGAATTCTTACCGTTAACATATCCACAATAAGTAAAAGTGGTATCTGGATAGGGAAAGTCCATATGGTAGAATTTTGCAGCATCGGGGTCCTTCATTTCTTCTCTGATAACATTTTCTACTGCAGATTTTTCATCTTCAGTAATTGGTCTTGCCTCAACGTGCATTCCAACAAATGCCAATATCAATAGTGCTAAGCGTTTCATTTTTCCCCCTTTATGTTTGAAGGTTAATGATAACAGGCTCAGTACCCTTTCAGAAATATGCCGCCCCAGCGAATTCAGATTAGCGTTTTGAAACGTAAAATCTTCATCGTCCTTTCCTGCCAATAGCCCCCATACGGTACGCGCTGGCTCAGATGGCCGTACAGGTGGTGCAGCAGCATATTTCCCTCCAGCAGAATTCCCGCGTGGTTCCACTTATCAGCCTGGACCTGCATGATCACCATATCGCCGGGTTTCGGTGGCCCGTCGAATTCCCGGAAACCGCACTCATACCAGCAATCCTGATAGAAGTTGTCCGGATAGTCGTTTTCCCACCAGGGATAATCCACCCGGTAATCATGGAGCTCGATACCGTGCGTTTGCCGGAAATAGCTCATTACCAGCCCCCAGCAGTCGAAGTGTCCAAGCACAAACGGACGCTCCAGCAGCGGCAGTTCTCCGCGCGGCTGGATAGTGCGTAAATCCCCCTCCGGCCAGCTCACAATATGCCAGGGTAAAAGCGTTGCGTCGCATTGCGCTTTATCCAGTTCGCTCGGTTGCGTTGTGGCGTCAGGGTGACTGTGAACGATGGCGATCACCGTTCCCCAGTCCTCAGCAGCTGCGTAGTCTTCGGGGCAAAGGACAAAATTGTCCTCCGGCGCCGCGGCAAGATTCCGGCTCGGGAAATAACGTTCAACGCGGCTTTTCTGCGCCACCACGCCGCAACACTCAAGAGGATATTCAGCTGCAGCATGCGCCATAATCGCATCGATGGTTTTCTGACGCATATCAGCTCCTGATCAAAGACGTGCCCGGGAAGCCCCCAAACGAGAGTTCGTTATTTTCGCCGAATCGGAGTTTGCAGGCAGTCAGCGTGCCATTGCATTCATCCAGCGACGGATCGCTTACCGGGTTGTTGTTTTTATCGAAATAGCGGGTGCCGGCATAGTCGCAGCCGTCGCCGGTACGATATTTATTCCGGATGCACCAGGTACACAGGGAATGAAGCTGTCGCGTCGGGATCATTTGCCCCTGCAGATCCATCGGGCTGGACAGAACAAATTCAACGGTTTCACCGGCAAGCTCGCTCGTTTTCCCGTCGATATACCAGACCTGCAGCTTTTCCTGAGTCGGGTCTGCTGTGGGGTTGCCGTCCGCGAAATTTCTGGCATCGAGATATTTCTCTTTTGTGTCGTGAATAGTGACTTTCGCCTGCAGCAGATCGTCATAGGCAAGACACAGGGCAGAAATAGAACTTTCGATGTTCGCAACCGTCAGTGATGGCGTTGCATTGCTCCCACTGGTTGATTTTTCCAGGCCTTCCAGCTGATACGGCCAGGCGGCGTATTCATTTCCCTGCCACCAGATTGGTTTCGCCGGAAGCTTGGACTCATCCCCACCAGCGGCGATGATTTCAGCTTCTGTGTGGGGAATGCTGTAATTGTGAAAGCGGAGAACGTCCGTTAGACCAAAGGAAGAACCGTCCACCTCAATCAGACGAACATCGTTTCCGGATTCAAGCTTCTGATAGTCAGCGTTTAAGCTCATGGTTTAAATGCCTGGATGAATGTTGCTTCAAGGTTGAATTTCCCCGCGCCTAGCCCGGTGGTTTTATACGTTTCGCAACGATACAAACCCAAATGCTCGAGCGGCGGCTTCCACTGAAAGGCTTTCGTTCCTTCATGCCTGTCGAGAAAAGTCTTTATGGCGGAAATGTAGGTTTCATTGCCGGTGAAATTAAGCGTCCATTGCTGGCTTTTAGGGTTTAATCCATCCCCTGAAACCTGCTCATATCCATCGCCAAACTGGGCTTTCCTGACGCGGAAACTTGTATCAGCCTCCGCGTTAATCCGTGGGCACCAGGTGAAAGTTTCAATGGCCATAATTATCGGGTTCCTTTCATTGCGTTCCAGATGTCGCCGCCGGGACGAATGTCACGCATCACATTCTGCTTATAACGTCGATCAACAAATTCCCCGACCTCGGCACCAAATTGCTCAAGGCCTGGCGAGGTCTGTGTTTGAGTGTTGCCGCTGCCATCGATGGTGATATAAACCTGTGGCGCCGAAGATACAGACTGACCTCCGCCACCTCCGACCGCACGAACGCCCAGCGAACCATCAGCGGCGCGCGTAAGCGGCATAATGGCTTCCGGACCAGCCTCGGCAAAAACCCCTGCGCCTTTGGCAAAAGCAAACAGCTGAGGCGTCTGGAAAACGCCATTGCTGTAAGCGCTCAGGGACGGAGAGTCGTAAACATTACCCTTCGCATTAAATGTGAAGTTCGCGCCAGCATTCTGAATAGCGGTACCGCTGCTGGCGGTTGCGGCTGACGAGGCACCAAAACTGAACAGTGATCCAATTGAGCTGACGCCATTAGCAACAGCCATGTTCACCAGAACGTTCTGGATAATCTTCAGTACGCTCACGCCCCAGTCCTTCCAGCTGTCAACGTTGCCATTGAGCATGTCGGTGATCGTGGTGACCGCGCCACCCATGGCCTGCTTCATGCCGTCAGCGGCCATGGAAGAATAATCAGTGGCTTCGTCCACCCAGTTCGCATAACCCTCAGACAGTCCCGTCATCCAGTCGTCACGCTGAGCATCAGAAGCTGCGTAATATCCCTCCTGGTCGCGCAGGCGCTCTTCGAGGTAGCGCTTATTAAGTGCCAGCCCCTGCTGATAGAACGTCTCGTCGATTTCACCAGCCTGACGCTGGCGGAGAAGATCGGTATTCTTCTGCTCAAACTCCTTACGCAGATTGAACTGCTCCTGAAGTCTTTCACGGAACCTGGTTCCCTGCCCATAGCCCAGCAGTTGCGCTTCATTGGCTGCGCGGGCGCTGGCGTTACTGTCAGCAAGGTTGGCTTCGTAATTTCGCAGTTGCTCACGCAATTTAACCTGGTCAATGAGCGCAGCATTCTGCAATACCGTCTTTTTCTGGGCTTCTGTCAGAGAAGCAAGCTCGCCCTGGCTGACCTGGTATTTAACCTTCGCCAGTTCAGTATTCTGGCCTTGCAGGGCAATCTGCTCTTTTTGCTGCTTGATAAGGCGCTTATACACATCCTCGGTTTTCTCGCCTTCGGTTTTACCACCCTTCGCCTTAGGTTTGTTGGCCTCATTATTCCGCCATTCAGCAAGACCGTTATTAATCAACTCCTGACGGCCTGTCTGGAATTGCGGATCACTGGTTAACCCCAGGTCATCGGCTGCATAACTCAGACGCAGGCGCTCTTTGGCCTCACCCTTCAGGCGTGACAACTCAAGATCCCGACGGCTCTTTTCGAGGGCATCGGTTTGCTTTTTGTCGAGGTCGGCCTGAGGAAGTCTGAGAGGGACGTTCGCCAGCCCTTGCCGAGCCATTAATAGCTGATTTCCCAGCCCCAGCAGACGGTTAAATTCGTCATGCTGCCCATTCATCAACAGGAGAGATTGATAAGCCCGGTTTTGATTAGCAGCCTCTTCTCGAATGAGTGCCACCCGGCGATGTTCAAGCCCTTCCAGAACCTGTTGAATAGAAGCGGATTCTTGCTGCATCTGAGCAAGTCTTTCTTGCTCAACAGATAACTGCTCTGTAGCCGTAGCCAGCCCACGAGTCACAGTGTCCAAATATGTCAGGTGGTTAATCATGAAACCACCGCTGGTAGTTGGACCGGGATTGCTAATCACTGACTGATAACCAGCTATCTGCTCTTTCAGGCTTTCAACCTTGCTCTTTTGTTCATCAATTAGCCTGTTTTGTTCATTCAGAGCGGCACGAGTTTTCTCTGCATTATCTGAAGCTTCAGGAAGGGTCATTGCCCTCGTCTTTTTACTGACTTCATCTATCGTGCTGGCATACTCCTGAGCAGAGCGCCGAGCCTGCTCCTGATTTTGATACACCGCATACCAGGCACCGGCTCCAAGCATCACCAATCCCGGCACGCCGCCAATGAGCCCGAGGGCACTGCTTAAAAGGCGGGTGCCAACAGATGTGACACTATTGAGATTGCTTTGGGTGGTAACACGATTTGCAAGGTTCCGGTCTCTGGCGGCCTCCGCGGAAGCCAGGCGTCTTTCAGCGATAGCCTGTGCATCGGCGTTTTTTGCTGCCACCAGACCTGCCTGCGCACGCTCAAGCGCTGTTCTGGCTCTGACTTTCTCTGTAGCGGAACCGCTGGCTAGAGCGGTAGTCAGCCTGGCCTGGGCTGCAGTGACTTTTGCTTCTGCCGCAGCAATTTTCTCTTGCTGCGCAGCCTGAACATCTGCGCTACGCGATCTCTGTACAGCTTGCTGAGCCCTATAAACCTCCGCCCTTGAGGCGGCAACGGCAGACTGCGCAGCCTTATCCTGTGCAACGGCAAGAGCAACCTCTGACTTAGCCGCAGAAATTAGCGCGCCGGTTGCGCTCGTGGCGCTAGTTACTACTCCACTGAGATACCTTGCCAGCCCAACGCCAACAAGTGCACCCGCCACTGTTGTGATCGTGGACATATTGTCTGCAACATCACTTAGTGCGCCGCTTACTGCCGAAGAGGTAAATGAATCAAGCGTTTGGGCAACTCCGTCTAGGCCACCAGATAGCGCATCGGTAGCACCTGTAGCCTGGTTGACACCTCCAACCCATGCCATGAACGAGTTTGTGACTTTTTGCAGGGATCCGGAAACTGTTTGCGGCATGCTGGCAAACTCACCCTGTAATGAGCCCAACTGGCTCATTAATGCAGGAACAACCTTATCAATCGTAAGTTGCCCCTGGTCAGCCATGCTCTTCAGATCTTTGCGGGCCACGCCCATTCCGGCGGCAAGTGCGCGGATAACACGATCACCTGCTTCGTTAACGGCGTTGAATTCTTCACCGCGAAGAACGCCCTGCGCCAGAGCCTGGCTGAATTGAGTGATAACAGAACTCGCTTCCTGAGTATTAGCCCCCGAAAGTTTAAGGCCGGTAGAAACAGCTTCGGTAATTTTCAGAACTTCGTCAGAGCTATACCCAAACTCACGCATTGAAGCAGCTGCGCGTGAAAAAAGGTTTGCGTTGTCTGAAAACGCGGTGCCAGTTCTTTGGCTGATTTCCATTAACTGGCGCTGAGAGGCAGCAAAATCATCAGCTGAAGATGATGCCTGCTTAAGACGGGCGTTTACTGAATTCCACTCATCAGCAATCTGCACGAGCTTACCAGTCGCAAAAGCGGCCGTAGCAGCAGCAGCGGCTCTTCCTGCCGATGCAAACCCAGCGGTCAGATCAGATAACGCCCTTTCGCTCTCTCGGGCGGCAGCGGCAGCCTGACGGCCACCATTTTGCATGGTGCGGTAATAATCCTGCCCCATACGTGAAGCGCGGGAAATTTCCGTCTGGAATGATTGCGAGTTAGCGGAAATTTTGATTATTAACTCACGTAAAGTTGCCATTTAGTCTAACTCCAGACGTAAAAAAACCGCCGAAGCGGTTTTATTTTTATTGTTTCCAGACCTTTTGCCTGGCTTCTTCGAGGTATTCTTCATCAGTCTTAACCGGTGGGGAATCGACTGCTAAATCACTACCACAGTGCTTACATTTAATAGCTTCGCTTTTGATTAACTCTGCACAGAATGGGCACTTCTTCATACCATCGTTTTCAATTAAGTCTTTTTCTTCTGCCGCAACATCCTTCTTTATTACCAAAGAATGTACAAAAGCAATTATGAATAGCAGAGCACCATACACCCACCATGCAAAGAAAGATCTTCCTTTGCTTTGAGCAATTAAGGCTGGAATTAAGCCTATAACAATTGAAACTAGTAAAATTTCCATTTTGGTTCCCCAGCATTATCAGTCTAAGAATCCTAATATTATCTGGGTCAAAAGTCACTGCGTCGCGGCAGTAAGTGCAGCCTCAAGCCCAGCAAACGGGTCCTTCGGTTCTGATTGCTCATCGCCACCCCAGCGCAGGATCGCATCGTCAAGCGGTACTTTTGCCCCCTGCGAGCCGTAGATGGCAGAGACGAGCTGGGCGGCCTGAATGTCACCACGAATATCGCCAACCGGACTTTGCCTGTCGTACTCAATCCACATCAGAAGCTCGCTTGCCGTCATATTCTGCCGAAGCTCTGAGAGCGTGCGCCCCATCCGGAGCGCAAGCGACATCAGAAACTTTACGCCGGGGGTTGAGACTTTTCCCGCGCTTCGTCCGCGTTGTTGATCAGGTCAAGCGCCTGTTTGAGCAGGCGTGAATGGATGGGTCCGTAAATTTCACGCACCTGCTCTTCTTCTTCAGCACTGAATACCGGCTGCTTATCGGTATCACACAGAACATCAATGAACAGAACCACATCAGCGCAAAGATTACGGTGTGCCTTCTCAGACACCGACACATTTTCATCTTCCGCGCCTGCTTTCACCACTTCCTGCCAGCGAAGCCAGGCTTCACCGGATGGCTCACGCAATACAACTTTGACACCTTCCCACTCAGGGACAACGACCGTCTTATGGCGAAAGCCAGCCATTTTCGCCATGGCTAATTGTTTTAAAGTTTGCGACATCGCTTATCCATGCCGGGACAACCCGGCATCTCCATTAACTGATAGTAAGGGTACAGGTAGCTGAGGTAACCGTTTTGACCGGAGAAGAAGAATCCGTAACCACACAGGTGTAATCACCTGCATCACCTGAAACTGCGCTGGCTTTATTAAAGGTATCGGATGTCTGCCCGCTGACGGTGCTACCTGCCTTCTTCCAGGTGTAGGCATACGGAGGCTTACCACCGGCAGCTACTACAGCCATGCTGATCGCAGCCCCCACCGCTACAGACAGTGAGGAAGGAAGATCAGTGGTCAGTTTGAGTACAGAGTCAATCGGGACAGGCTTGCCTTTAAGGCGCAGTGAGAATGTAGCTGCCACAACACCATTGGTACCAGATGACCAGGTATGCTGGCGAACTTCGGCCAGAAACTTAAAACCATTACCTGACGGGAAGATAATCTGGAAGCCGTAAGTGGTGTCGTTGTCATAAGCATCACGCAATGCGTTCTGCGCGGCATTCAGGAAGAAGTTACCAGACAGAGAAATCTCTGAAGGAGCCGGGAGGCCGTTGGTGTTCTCCTGCTCAGTGGAACACAGTGTGGTGGTGTCAATATCCTGTTTCTGTCCACCTGTAAACTGAGCTTCTTTGAGGGTGCAACTCAGATCAAGGTAGGTGGCAGAATCCATTGCCTCTTTGGTTGTTGGCAGTGACGAAATGAGGATTTTCGTCAGCTGAGACTTTTCATAAAGTGCAGACATGGTTGTCTCCTGGAAAAAGAAAACCCGCCATCAGGCGGGTTCGTTGGGTGAATTAATTGTCAGGGGGTAACTTTAAAATCCAGGGTGGCACGGTAGAGCCGATAATCTGGCTCGTACCCGGGGATTTTTACCACCTCTGTAGGGGTTAACGGCTCAAGCGAAGCGAGCACCAAATCTCTCAGGGTGCGTGATTCAGTGATCGTAGTGGAATACACATCTACCTGAATGGAAACCCTGCTCTCTGCCTGGCCGCACAGCACGTCAGCGGAAACATCATCGACGATGGAAAAAATAATCCAGGGTGGCGAGACAGACGGTTTTCCGTCACTACCTAATGGCGCAACGTAGGGATATACCCGCCCTTCTGCCAGGGGAGAAAGCAAAGCGTAGATATCATCTTCATTCACTTGCTCAACACCTCATCAATAGCCTGATTCATCCTAGCAATGGCGACGCTGGCGGCCTCTTCCTCGCGCGTATCGTAAGCGGGTCGCACAAACGGATGTGGCGGCATATTCACCGTACCCATTTCGACGAACCGCCAGTAAAAGGCATTTCTCGGGTTATTCGCCTTCATCGTGTTATCGCTGTTTCCGGTACGCGGGTTGACACCACGAATGTGGACACCGGAAGAAATGTCCCCGTGGCGGCGGCTTTTTTGGGTCACCACCACCACGTTTTTTTTCAGTTTCCCGGTACGCACGGGAGCGCGGGCGATCACTTCTTGCTTAAGCACTTCGGCTCCGGCGCGCGTGGCATCACGCAGAACCTTGTTGTTTTCAGCGCGGCTAAGCGCCTCCAGATCCTTTGCGATGTCATTCAGACCGGAAAAATCGAGGCTCGTCTCAATCATTTTTCGGTACCCTGTTTGCAAAGAATTTCGAGCTGAACACCGCGAGAGTCAGGGATTGGCGGACCAATGATATTCAAAATGGCCCCCTTGAACGCGCCAGTCATAACCCTGAGTCTGGACGCAGCAGTTATATCGCTACGAAATCGTGTCCATACCCTTATAGTGGCGACTGCTGTTTCAGCACCAGCGGCTACCAACTCGCGCCCACTAATGCCCTTTACTTCTGCCCAGGTTTCTGCGCCGTCATGCCATGTTTCAACAGGCTGGCCAGAAGGATCTCTGGATGTTGTGATGTTCTGAACCACCACCATGTCTCTCAGTCTTCCGGCCTGCATAAAGTCCTCCTAAACCCCGTAAATTCGGTATGGCTGCAGTAGAGCTTCTACGGCGAAAGGCACCGCTGATGTAATATTTCCGATGTTCACAGCCTCTCGGTTTGCATACCAGTGACCAATCAACAGTAGCATTGCCGCCTTAACATCATCATTCAGTAGAATCGCATCCGGGTCATCTGCGTAGCCAGGGGAGCTTTGATTTTCATAGAGCGTTCGCCTTGTCCATGTCTGGACGTAACGCGCCGCCGCACCTGTGTAAATCTCCAGCAGAGCATCATCACCCGTAAAGTCGGTATCAATGCGGCAATGCTGTTTCACCACATTCTGATCAAGCATCTGTTTGCCCCAAAAAAAGCGGCCCGAAGGCCGCAATATTTATCAGCTCCCCGCGCCGGTGCTGAATGAACCGTACACGAACGCCTCAGGGCGTTTCACAGCCAGCGCCAGACGTTCTTCGCAACGGATGGTGATCATGTTTTTCTCGAAGTCGTCGGCGTTCTCCGTGGAGATCACCACATTCGCATCTTCGCGGTCGAAGATTTGCGCGCCAGCGTTGAATGCACCTGTCAGGAATTTACCCTGGAAGGCTGCCGCTTCCGTTGCAACAACCGGCAGACCCCACAGTGTCGGGCCAGTCAGTGCCGCCGGGTTAGCCAGGATGTAACGGCCCAGACTGTCTTTTGTCAGCTCGATCCGCGCCCAGTCAATGAAGTGAAGAACGTGACCGGATGCAGGGAAGCGCGCCAGCTGCGCCTGCAACATTGCCAGACGCAGATCATCAATCCCGCTCTGCTGTTCGACAGTGAACGCCGGATTAAAAGCGGATGCCTGAGGAACGATGCCATGCAGATGAACGCCGGTACCATCACCGAAGAGAATTTCCTGCTCTTCTGCATACTTCAGCCCGTAGCGCATTTCGGCATCAACGGTGGACTGCAACTGTGCGAAGTCATCCAGGATCTGCTTTGAGGCTTTGAACAGGTGAGCAATGGTGCTGACGCCAGTGATTTTCGGCGTGAACTCAATTTCGCTGTATGGTTTCTGCGTATTTTCAGGAACCACTTTCGCGTTATTGGTAAAGCCTGTCTGCTGCACCCAGAAAATAGCTGAGGAGGATGTGCGTCCTGGAGCAATCAGATCGCGAATGAACAGGCGCTGTTTCGGTGCCGTATCAATTCCCGGCAGGCGCTGTGGCTCCACAACACCATCAGGCACATCCACCGAAGTCAGGGCGGCCTTAACCGGGATGCTGATGCGTTTACCGCCTTCCACGCTGGACGCAAAGGTTTTGAGGGCTTCAGCGGAAATCACCTGGTGGCCAACGGATTCGACAACCTGTTTCGCGTTTGCCAGCGGCATCTGGGCAACATGTTGCTCCAGTTCGCCCATAGCGGCCTTCAGCGTTTTTTCAGCTTCACGAAGCGCATTAAACTCAGAAGCCATTTTATCAACGGCAGCCTTTGTTTCTTCTGACAGCCTGCCTGACTTCTGCGCCTCTTTGAGTGCGTCTTCTGCTTTCGCGTTGAACTTGCCGGTTGCCTCTTCAATGCTGGCAGTGACTTTTTTCAGAATATCGTTTACTTCAGACATAAAGGGTCCTTATTTGACTAGCGCCGCCAGGGCGTTTTCAAGTGAATTGATGGTTTCAGGTTTGATGTCTTCGGCAGCGCCCGGCGTACCGTCGTTGGTGGTGACAGCGCCAGGCATGCCACCGGATAAGGCTTTAATGAGTTTTCTGCGCTCAGAGCGCGGGGTGTTGGTCTTGGCCAGCAATGCATCAAGTTTGCGAAGCGCGGCTGCAGGCGATTCGTCGCCGTCGCTGACCGCATCAGCAGAAAGCAAGCTGTCTGCCAGTCCCTTCGACACAGCATCACTGCCACCGATATAGCTTTCCGCGTCCATCAGCTTCTGCACAGCAGCCATATCAAGGCCGGAGCGCGCCGCGTAGATGTCAGCCATAGCGGTATCGAAGGGTTCCAGTGACTGTGCCAGTTCTGCAAAATCATGGCGGTTTCCCATCGCGTATACCCAGCAGTTGTGGATCATAAGGAAGGCACCGCGGCCAATCTGAATATCATCCCCGGCCATCGCAATTATCGAGGCGGCGCTGGCGGCAATGCCCAGCACCTTCACCGTTACACGGCCTTCGTATTCGCGGAGCAGGTTATAAATAGCCAGACCTTCGAACATGTCGCCGCCCGGTGAGTTGATATTCACCGTGACGTCGGCGCCGTTCATAGCCCGAAGCGCACCAGCAATACGTTTAGCTGTTACCCCTTCGCCCCAGTAGTCCTGCCCGATAACATCAAAAACAGAAATGCTGTTATCGTCGGTGGCCGCTGCTTTGATCCCGCCGTCCCAGCGGTCCAGTGCGGACGGTAATGTTTCACAGGTAACGCGCGCGCAGGGGCGACCCGCCGGTGCTACCGGAAGTTGTTTTTTGCTCATCAGGAAAGTGCTCCTAAGCGGCCTGTTTCAGCGGAGATTGCTCAAAGGAAATGTCGGGGAAAACGTGGTTATGCAGCTCTCGCAGAGCAAGGGCCTGAACAGCAGGGTTGCTGCTTTCGAGATTTTTCAGTTGCGTCAGGTTGAGCTGAACGGTGTAAATATCGCCCCCTTCAATCGGCGGCATGTTTTCAAGACGACGAACGTCATTACGGGACATCCAGCCATTTTGAAGCGCGCTGGTATAGTATGCCGCGCGACCGGCACTATCGGCTCGCAGTAGACCTTCAACAGAGAATTCTGCAAACACTTCGTCATCGCTGTCGAGTAAGCACCGGCCAATTTCCTGCTCAATATTCACCAGCAGCGGTCGAAGGGTATGAGTCAGAAACTGCAGGTTCATACCTTCCAGGCTGGATGCCCAGCTGCTTTGTTTCGTGGTGTGGCCAACCATGAAAGGAGGCACCCGAAACCAGCGGCAGATTTCCTCAATACTGAATGAGCGGCTTTCCAGCATCTGGGCGTCTTCAGGATTCATGGTAACGCCCTGGTACTTGAGCCCTCCCTCCAGCACCATTATTTTTCCGGCATTCTTTGAACCGGTGAACTTTGCCATGTATTCCCGGAGCCTTTCCCTCTGCTCATCGTTTAATGCTTGCTCCGCTGTCAGGAAGCCAGAACTCTGTAACCCTTGCTCGAATATCTTCGCCGCGGACTCTTCAACGGCCATTGCTGAACCAATCACATCCCGGCCAGTCTTCATCGGCATCATGCCGCAAACACCGTCCAGACCGAACCCGCGAATGTGCATGATGTTTTTGACCGGAATGACGCGCTCGTTTCCGTTTTCAGTGTATTTGTATTCCAGCGCACCGGTAGTGAGACGTTTAACCACCATGTTCTGCGGCAGTAAAGGCACCAGCGAAACCAGGCGGTTTGCGATGAATTTCTTCTCAATGAAGGCGTTCCCGCGCAGGCAAATACTGGCGACGACCATCAACATAAAGCGTGATGGTGTCATTTCTGAATTGGGTCGGCGGCACAGTATCGAATAGGCCGGATGATCAGTTGCCGCTTTACGCGAACCGTCAGGCTGTCGAACGTATATTTTCAGCGGAAGGGTTGAAATAGACTCGCTTAACAGCCTTACGCATGCCCACACAGCCGATAGCTGGATGGCTTTATCGGCCGTGACCACCTTTCCGCTGCTGCTGGTGCCAAACCATTCCTCCCAGAACGTGCCGGTAGTCAGGCTGATAGGCACACCAAGCCAGTTAAGCAGAGCGCTTTTCACCCTGCCTGGCTGTTTGTTTTTTTTCATCAGAAACCTACCATGATGGGATTATTGAAGAATCCGGAGAGATCCTGCTGGTCGTTGCCACCGTTAACCAGAACGCGGCTCATTGCGGTGAACAATGCCGCCGGGCCATCAATCTTGGCCTCTGGTGTGGACTTGTTTGGGAAAATGTTCTCGTTCCGGTCAGGTTTGACAGTTACGTTGGACATCATCCAGTTCATCACCGGGTGATCGCTGTGATGGAAGCGGCCACCGTATACCAGCGCTTCGACCTCTTTCATCGCCTCAGAGAAATTGCGAACCGTCTGCGGCACTTCCACCAGCGGCAGCCCTTCTTCTGCCAGCGCAAGGCTGAACTGCGTCGCACTCCATGGGTCGAAGCCAATTTCTTTCAGACTCTCGCCAGCAACCCACACCTGCAGCTCTTCCTTAATCTGAGCATGGTCGATTACATCCCCGTCGGTAAGGATCAGCTTGTCCATCTCGGCCCACTTACGATACAGCTCTGCCATCTGGCGTGAACATTTCTCAAGGCGTCCTTCCGGCAGCCAGAATTTAAAATCCGCATGCACGTGGCCACCTGGCGCGCGCCAGACTTTAGCGGCTGCACAGATATCAATTTTGTTTGAAAGGTCAACGCCCACCCAGGAGGGATAGGTTTTAAGTTCGTGCTGCGGGGCGATAAACTCGCATTTTTCCCATTTCATCATGTCCATCCAGGCAGACTCAGCGGTAACCCAGATGTTCATGTGTTTGGTGAAAAAGTTAATCCTGGCCGAAACCTGCTCTTTCGCCTTTTTAGCCAGGCGGCGCAGATCATCCCAGCGCTTACAGATACCCAGCCCCGGATTCGCCTTCTGCCAGACTTTTTCATCAAATGGATCGTCACCTTCATCTAAGGTGTAGATGATGGCAAAAAACGTATCGTCTTTAACCAGGCCGCGCAGGACCTTGATTGCGTAATCGCGTAGTTCGTAACAGATACCTTCTTTGTTGAAGCCGGCGGTGGTGATACCGAAAAGCAGCGATTGCAGGCGAGCGCCTGTGGCCGTCTCCAGAACGTCCCAGACGTCACGGGTTTTATGAGCATGCAGCTCGTCGACGATGGCACAGTGGATGTTCAGGCCGTCGAGGTTGTTCGCATCTGATGATAAAGGCTCGAATTTGGAGGCCGTTTGCTCCTGGTAGATAGCGAGCTTGTTGAATTCGAAGATCCGCCCAAGAGTGGCTTTCGCCTTCTTGACCATATTTTTCGCGTCTTCAAAAACAATTCGCGCCTGGTCACGGGTGGTTGCAGCGGAATAAACCTCCGCACCACCCTCGCCGTCAGCGCCAGCCATATAGAGCCCAACGCCGGAGCAAAGTGTTGATTTGGCATTTTTACGGGCCACCTCAACATCTGCTGTACGGAAACGCCGAACCATCACCGGCCGACCGCTGCCGTCTTTACGCAGAACGGTTTCCCCCGTCTCTTCGTTAACCAGCGGGATAACAAAACCAAAAATATTAATCAGGATGAAAACATGCCAGTCCATCAGCTCAATAGGCTGGCCTGCCAGAGCGCCTTTTACGTGAGGAACAAAATTATAGAAATTCAGAATGTGCTGCGCGCGTGGCTCACTGAAGAAAATACCGCGCTCTTCGCCGTGTGCCAGATCGTCAAGAAAACGCTGGCAGGCAAGGCGCACATACTCACAGGCAATAATTTCTCCCGCCACCACCCTTTCGGCGTAGCGGATGCCTTCTGCAACCTTAGCCATTAATCCCTCGCTTTCATAAACTCGGCCAGCGGGTCAACCGCATCAGGACCTTTTGCATTCACTTTAGAGCGGCTTGCTGGCGTCATGCCGAACTCACCGAGCATGGCGCGCAGACGTTTCCAGGCATCAGCTTTCATGATGGCGGCCGGGTGAGCCTTGATCATGCGAATCTCTCGCTTTTTGCCTTCGTCTGGCTCTTCGTCGCTATAAACGGCGTAGGTGTAACCTTCTCTCTCCAGCGTATCGCAGTGATGCCGGTACTCGGTGTAAACCTCAACCAGAAGCTCAAGCGCTCTCGCGTCCAGCTGAGACATGACGCCAAGCGCATCAAGCTCTTCAGCCATACGCCTGAACCAGTATTTCCCCTGCTTGTCGAAATGCTTCGGCGTTGGGGGTACCCCTGCAGCTGGCTTAGGTTCGTTTTCATTAATTGGGCGTTTTGATGGGTTACCCCTAACCAAACGTAGATGGGTCGGGGTTTTCGGTGGTCCAGACATAATCGAAAACTCCTATTAATCATCGAATGGGGGACCCCATAAAAAAGTTTTCTAACCTGCGGCGATGTGAAAAGAGGTTAGGCGGCGGTCCTTTAGGCTGATTTCCCTGAGGTTTTTACCCGCCCTCCCCCAGACCGCGCAAATGAGAGCAGATATCATTTAACCGACTCATGCACGATTTTCGCCAGTTTCCGGCTCGGGGGACCACTGTTACCAATGCGAGGGCTGAACACCTTACTGATGTCCCAGCCTGCCTTCAGTCGATACTCAATGGAGTTTCTCGAAATACCCAGGTAATCCGCCCATTCGTTAAGACACATCGTCTTGCCGTGAGCGGTATATCTGCGGTCGGAGTTCTCTCGCATTGTCTTTCTCATCTTGTCTACGCCTCGCTTCTGATTGCACACAGGGCAACTTGGCACAAGATTGTCAGGCTCGTTATTGGTCTTACAGTCATCGAGGTGGTCGATGTGAAGGGTGTCCCAGCCAATGGTTTTTGCACACCAGTGACAACGGAACGGTCCAGCCCCATGTTTGTCGTAATAGACTTTCCGGTGTTCGTAAACACGAGGACTCCCACATGCCAAAGGATGATCGGGCGCATACACCAGCAGATATCCGCCAGCGTGCTCCAGCTTGCCATCCTTTCTTGTGCTGAGCTTCTCTGTCGTTCCATGACGCCGGACGCGCATGTAGTGCTTTTCACAGTAGTGGCTGTTACGGGATCGTACCGATAGTTCGCATCCATCCACTATGCAGGAAGCATGGGCGTGCGGAAGTCCTGAACCATGTTTCGATTCAGTCATCTTCACCTCGTTACTTAATTTCTGTTCAGGCGTTCGCGTGCTGTCTTGGCTTTATGGCAGCCGCAGCATATTGATTCCAGATTAGAGAGGTCGTCAGTACCGCCGTGAGCTTTCGGCTTGATGTGGTCCACCGTCTCAGCGGGTGTATACCTTCCATTTCGCAGGCATTCCTGACAAAGGTGCTTATCTCTGTCGAGAACGATTGGGCGCAGCCTGTCCCACTTGCTGCCATAACCTCGCTGATGCCTGCTCTGTCCTCGCTGATGCTGCTGCCAGCCTTCATTGCGGTGATGTTCGCAATATCCAGATCGGTCTGTTGTAGTCCCGGAGCAGCCACGCTTACGACAGGCGCGGGGGATGGCCGCTGGCATTAGCGCTTACCATAGAGCAGACCGCCAGGCCTCAGCATGTTGCGGATAGCATCGCCAACTGCATCATTCACTGCCTGTTTCATTTCATCACTAAGCACAGCCGATACCGTTATCTTCCCGCTACAAACCGCAGCGTTCTTGATGGCTGATTGAGCAGCTTCATTCACCTTAAATCGGTCAGCCTCAAACACTACTTTGCGCTGATCACCTTCAATACTGATGCCAATACCGGCAGAGTACAGCTTGCCTGAAGTTTCCCCAAGGTAACCACCAACAGGCACACCAAAGCGAGTTTTGACCAGGTTCTCAATGGCAAACTTCTGGCCTTCAGCAGTAAGGAAAGTAAAATAGTTTTCCCCCTGATATGGCGTTGCAGTATGCCGGGTTTCAGCTAACCCCAGGTCGCGCAGCTGTGTTACACCAGATTTAGATGGCAGGTTGCCACTTTGCAGCGCACCACGGAAAAACAGAGCATACAAAACATCTGTCGCGCGGTCGGATAACTTAATGTTTTTCTCTGACATGATTTACTACCCTTTTAGACGTGAGCCTGTCGCACGGCAAATCCGCCGAAAGTTAACGGTTTGCCCAGGCTCACAGCTGAAAGACTTTCTTCGATGTGCGCGTGCGATGCGCATTAAAAAGCCCCGCTATTGCGAGGCTCATATACATTCATTTTGCGATTAATTTAAAGCATCAAGATAGCTAATAACCATGTCAAGACTGACGCGGTCCTGTCCATCAGAATACCAAGTATTAGGGTTCGGCTGATTGGCTTTAAATAATTCATCAATGTTCAAGTCGATATCAACCACCTTAAACAGGTTGCTATCCACATCAAACACTGACTGGACGATCTGGCATGTCCCTTCAGGAATTTTTTTATGATATCCCAACTCCTGATACTTAGAATAAATCTCGTATTTAAATGTAGAACCATCAGTAGATTTTGATAAAAAGCTGTGCAGAAGGTGCTTCATTTTGCTTCCCCACGTCGAAGGTGAGGAAATAATTTATCATATTATCTGAAACTGTCAGTGAGCGAATGATGTGATGCATTTCCCATCCCAGGGAATATAACTGCTTTGGTATTAGAGTAGATAACCATTATCAAGCCCACCAGCAGGTGAGCTTTGTAATGGCTATCAGGCCTTCACATCGTCAGCTTTCACGGCGTAAATGGGCGCGCCAGGATGCTCATCATCTTCAACTGCTGCGATATCATCTTCATCGAACCAACTTTCTTGAGCACGGCCATCTGCGGCTTTGTAGTGAACAAGATACTGATTGCAGTGGTTGATGCTCTCAGCGCGGGATTTGATATGGCCCATTTCGCCACTGATTGACAACTCAACAAACTGGTTAAGGTCGAACTTAAATTTATCCACTTTATTTCCTTTCTTTGGTTTTCTGGCAGTTCGCCTGCCACGCTTTGTTATGCGCCAGGATGTCTTTCTTCGTCTGCTTATCCAGCACATCAATATCATGCTCGGTCAGGTAGATTGGCTTCACCCAGTCACAGGCGGTATCAACTACCACCGGGGCGCTGCCACGAGTCCCGCAGCTCGCGATCAACATCGTCGCCAGGCATATGGTTAACAGTCTGCTGTACATTGCTGGCCTCTTTCGTTGCTTCTACCCGGCGTTCGGCTGCTGCGACCGTTGCCGCTGCGTTATCTTCGGTGCGCTGCTGGTCGGCTTTCACTTCAGCTTTGCTGGTGCCGCGAATATGGCCCAAGCCAAACGCGGCGGCGATAACAGCAAATACAGCGACAACTAGCCCGGTAATCATCTCAAGCGTCATATAACCACCCGCTCCTTCACCCAGCCATATACAAACGTCTCGTTCGCGCTGCGCTGTTCTGCCAGTTCGAGATAACGCTGACCCTGGCTGCAATTCAGGGCCCGGAGCATAACCAGTTCGCCCTCTTTTCCTCGCCGGGAAAGATAGCTTTTTAACGCGCTGATAGTTCGCGGACCGATAAAACCATCTGCAATCAGATCGGGATAAAGCGTGCCCTGAATGTTGAACACGTTCAGCCAGCGCTGGAACCATTTGGTCTGAACTGATGGGCCCATGTTAACGCCGGTATCGCACAATTCGGCGGCGATGGCTGGTGATACCTCAGAAACAAGGTCGAAGCGTGGCCCTGCCCAGTAGTCAGCCGTCAGGATATCCAGCGCCTGCTGGCGGGTAAGGTTACGCATATCACCGCTGTAACCGTGGGCACGTGCTACCGCTTGCGTGATTCCCCAGTTTGTTGGGCCACCTTTATCGTCGGGGTGATTAACGTAACCGCCCTCTTTGCCAAGAATGGCGTCAAAAATTTCGTCTTTTGTCATTAGTGCCTCAGAAGATCAACCAGACGTGCCAGATTTCCCCGGACCTTCATAACAGCTGCGCATATCAGGAGGTTCGACATCACCACCAGCCAACTGGAGTCACGATAGAGGCCGAAGATGAATTGCCATGGGATTACTGCGTAAACCAGGATGGTTATATACGCCAGGATTGAGATAAAAGGACGGTGCCGGGCACCATGGCGCTGGTAGAACATCAGAACGACGACGATCACCGAGCAGATAAACGCGTTAAAGACAGCTGACGGGTCAATTACCATTTCCCCCTCCTCCGCGTAACCGTGAGAAAAAACCGAACAGGGTGTTCAGGTCCTGGTTATTAAGAAAAGTTAGGATTTTTATACACAGTGCAGACAAAATCACTGCACCGAGTGCATCCAGTGGTTTTTCATAACTCGAGGCAGCATTTAGCCATGAACCAACAAACCCGGCGCCAAGCACTCCAACAATGAATGATGTAAGGAAATATGCAGCCAGGCGAGCACGCGTAAGGTTTGCAGCTGTCGCGACGTAAAACACCGCACCACCAAACGCTCCAAACACCACGCCGAAATCTGTATGAGTAAAGACACCATACAGGACTGAACCCAGCAGGCCTCCGCCGAGAACTGCACCAGTGCCGGTTAATGGATCGGACATTACGCCCCCTCTGTAATTGCTATGAATCCTCTCAGTAAGTTTGAGGGGAAATAATAAAAGCCCGCTGTTGATGGCGGGCTAATGAGTTGACTATTTGTAAGGTAGGTGTGAGTAAGACTTATGCTCAGAGGTGAAGCTGTATCGGCTGATTCACTATCGGTCCAGGAGAACCACCGGGCATTCAGTTACTTCCCACAACTCAAAGCGTAGCAGCAGTTTGCAAAACCATAAAAAAAGGCCTGCGTTTTATGGCAGGCTCTCAAGGAATTTGAAACTTGTATTGTTGTTGTCATGGTGCCGGGTGCCTCCCGGTGACTCTACCCCAGTCAGCAAAGTCGCGCGCATACCTGCAGATAGCAGTTGGCTGGAACGCCCTTTCGCTTAGAAAGGATTCACCACAGAAATAAATTACGCCGAACTTATTCCTGCAGTCAATGAGATTAGCCATTGCTTCCTGATGGTTGTCTTACAAATGAAAAAACCTCGCCGAAGCGAGGCTATTTGAATTTGAGGCACCTCACCCAACAAACCACCCGAGGTTAACTGGATTTTAACGAGATGCTTTTGGATGAGCGCTGAACCCAAAGGTCAGCATTTTCACACAGCAATTTTGCAAAAAGCAGCGCCCATTCAAAACTAGGTCGCTTTTCAGTCACTCCGGGGACCCCATCATCGCAGACCGAAAAGCTTAAACTGGAGCGGGCAGCGGGAATCGAACCCGCATCATCAGCTTGGAAGGCTGAGGTAATAGCCATTATACGATGCCCGCATATGGTGCCGACTACCGGAATCGAACTGGTGACCTACTGATTACAAGTCAGTTGCTCTACCTACTGAGCTAAGTCGGCAGTGGTCCGCCACCGGAGCCTCGAACCCCGTACCACAACACCTGGGTTGCCGCTCTTCCCGATGAGCTAGTGGCGGTCTGGTGGCCCTTGCTGGACTTGAACCAGCGACCGGGCGATTATGAGTCGCACGCTCTAACCAACTGAGCTAAAGGGCCGGGAGCAAGAAGATACATAGGTAAAACTACCCTTGCAATAATATGGTTTTATGATGAAAAACAATCAGGGAAATGGTTAAATATCAAGCGGCAGTGCTTTCAATCTAACCAGAGCAAGGGAAGATATGATTTTTATTAAAAACGGCAATAGCTTTGATCGCATTAATGACTGGACAGAAATTCAAGCTCGGGAAAGCTATCATTCCAGGCTGGAACTGACCGATCAACAATTATCCGATGTTTTTGGTTATTATGATGACCTCCCGGAAGAAATCCCGTGTGGCAAGTCGAGCTGTCGAACAGGCCATAAAAAAGGGTTTCTTGTTCTTACTGAGGATGGTCTGGAGACGAACCTGGGTCACGTTTGCGGTACAAAAGTCTTCGGTATAGCATTTGAAAACCTAGCCACTGACCTCGAGAAAAAGGCAAATTTCCACAGATATCTAACAGCCCTCAAGGAAGCCAAGAAAAATATTTTTCTCCATTACCAAGCAAAAGCCAAAATCGAAGCCAGTGAACCATCATTAGAATGGGTCGCACATAAAATTTTAGATTTAAGAGATTCTAAAGTAGTTGGCCGAGCCGGGAGTCAAGCTTTGAAACGTATGGCTGCTTTAGGAGATGGAAAAGTTTTACTTCCCAGAAGGAAAACCAAGGAAGAAATGCAGTTGTCGAATGTTATGTCTCAAAAACCTTCCGATAACGAAGATGAAAATGCTGAGGATAATGTAAAACCACAATTCATCGACGAAGTAATTGGCATTGTTCGTAATCCTGAATGCCTCCTCAACGATTATAACATAGCGCTAATCTTCGAAAGAGATATTCGCCTTGTGCTGGAAGAACTCAATAATTGCAATCCTGACGATATTCCTGAGAAGAAGGTCATGTCATTAGGATTAAAAGTTTCCAGGCTGAATGAAAGATTTCAATTCCTTCAGGATCGTTTTGAGAAAGCATGTATATATCTCACAAAGGAAAACTTTAAACCTTTAAATCATCAACTACATTTGAAAAAATCAATTAGCAATAAAGATAAGGCCCTTTTCAGTTCTTTCGTTAACTCGCTGCCATAAAAAAGCCCCGCAAGGGGCTTATTGTTGAAATCTTTCAGGCGTTACTCCGCATGATTAGAAGCATACACGACAACTTCGGACAAAATCAAGCCTTATGTCGTAATAATGCTAAATTTCGTCACCTTCTTCGCCTAAACTGGTTGCAGATTGAAATTCTCTTGCGGCGTTTCCCTCCTCCTGCTGACAAATGCTTACCAGCGCCTCAAGAAACGGTTTCCAGTTGCGAGTCCATGTTCTGACGTGCAGATCCGGAACGCGCTTCAGTATCACTTTATAGGCTGCGGTAGACGGCACCGCAGAAAATCCATTTCCGCTGCAGCGCTCGCAGGTTTTAAACACCGGCGCGCCGCGCTCGCTTGTGGCCTTGCGGTCTAGAACCTCGCCTTTACCGCCGCAACGACAACGGGCGCTGATCGTTCCCTTGCCTTCGCAAGCATCACAGACCGCCGGTACAACCTCTGTTACCTCCATCCACTGCTCCCAGTCAGACGGTCGAACAGCACGAGAGCGGCAGGCCCAGTATGGAGCTTTACCCCATGGGTACGAAACCTTGCGGGTAATCTGTTCGCGGGTTGTTCGTCCGGTACCACTGCAGCTGTGACACGTCACGCTTGTAGCCGCCGAACGTGAATAATCAGCAAAGGCAAATTGTGCCAACATCTGCATGCACCATCCGAACTGCCCACCAGCTGCTTTGCGAACATTCTTCGGTGCGACATCCATCGCATATCGCGCCAGCGCCTGAACTGCGAGCTGTTCATCCGTTTTGCTGATTCCCGCTTTACCGAAGAACGCCGCCAGGCCGAAGCGCGCGCGGCTGCTGGTGGTACCAATTGCCGCCATTACATCTGTTCCTGTAAGGCGGTCCGGAGAAGTTCCCTTCACGTCGTCGCCGATATGCATTCCCTGAGGACTAAAATGTTTGAGTGATGCTTCCAGTTTCATGCGCTTGCCCCCGCTGTTTTAATGGTTTTAATAGTCTGCATTGCTGGATTGCCTATCTTTTGCGTATCGTCTGGTTTGAGTTTTCTGCTGTGGCGCCGAACGCTGCTTTGCTAACTCCTGGTCAATTGGCAGGAAGTGCCCGTTATAGAATCGTCGGTAAATCGTGCCTAGTTCACCGTTGCGCTGTTTGGTCACGTTAATTTCCGCGATACCTTTCGCTTGAGACTCAGGGTTATAAACTTCGTCGCGGTAAAGCATCATGATCAGATCAGCATCTGCCTCGATCTCACCAGAGTTTTTGAGGTCTGAGTTCATCGGTCGCTTATTGGGCCGCGACTCAACGCCACGAGAAAGCTGGCTCAGGGCAAGCACCGGCGTTTTATTAGATTTAGCCAGACGCTTGAGTCCTTTTGACACCTCACCAACGGCAAGGTCATATCGTGCAGTGCTTTCGATTTTGATGAGTGCCAAGTAATCCACAACCACCAGCGCTATTTCCGGATGCGCCAGTTGTAGGCGGGTAGCTATCTGTTGAATCTGATCTACTGTCAGATCGGTGGAATCAACCATCCAGATACTACGGCCTGTCAGGCGCTCTACACCGTTTGTCAGTCTGGCCCAGTCCTCATCTTCAAAATCAGCAGCCTTTTTCAGGCGCGAAACTGACATGCCGCCGGCAGCAGATACCATTCGCTCTCCGATCTGGATATTTGGCATTTCCATGCTGAAGAACAGCACACCACGGCCCTGCTCAGAAACTTTGTCGATGATATCCAGCGCCAATTCAGTTTTACCCATCGACGGACGCGCAGCGATAAACACCAGGTCTGTTGGTTCAATGCCGCCAGTCTTTGCATCAAGCTCTTCAATACCCGTCATGAGGCTTCTGGCTTCTTCGAGCCCGCGGTTGCGTGCATCTACCCGATCCACTACAGCAGGAAGAATGTCGTCGATGTGAACTGGCTGAACGGTCTTTTCTTCGAGAGAAATTGCGGCAATGCTGTTCTGTGCGGCCCTGAATGCCGATAAAGCTGCATCACCATTGTGAGCACTCCGCAGATCTGCCAGCGCCCTTTCAATAACAGCTTCGGCATCGCGAACAGCTGCATTACGCTCCAGCGTCGAAACGTAGGAAACAAGCGCCGACTTCGCCCATGCGATACGGCTTGAGTCCAGAATGATTGCGCTGTGCTTTGGCATGCTTTCGCAGAGCAATACAGGGTCGATAACACCGGCCCCTCGCGCCTGACGGCAGATCCCAGTGTAGATTTCTCGATACTGTGGTACCGAGAAGGCGCTGGACGGAACTCTGGAGAGAATATCCAGTACCTCAGGGTCAGCACCACGCAGAAAAATCGCGCCGATTACCGCACCTTCCAGATCTTCATTTTTCCAGACAGGGGTCATGCTACTACTCCTGACGCAATAGCGCGGAAACTTCCCCAGCCAAATGCCAGACGGTTGCGTCCACCATCTGTAACCCGATCCACGATTCGCTCACCAATCGTCTCTTTCAGCTGGTCGAAGGTGAGATTGCTGATCAGGATTGTTGGCAAAATACTTTCGTACCGGGCATTGATGATTTCCTGCAGGATAGTCATTTCAGTCGGGCTACCGAACTGAACACCCACTTCGTCGATAATCAGCAGATCCAGTGAAGCAAATCGCTCAATGACATCTTCCTCTGTCACATCAGCATTGTGGCGCCACGTGCTTTTCACAGCCCGTGTGAGGCGCATGACGTCGGTTATTTCCACTTTAGCGAGGTGATCGCGAATGATGCTTTTCGCAATAGAAACTGCCAGGTGGTTTTTACCAGTACCGCAGTTTCCGGTCATGACTAACCCGGTTCCGGCTTTCAGACGCTCAGGCCAACTGTGGGTGTAACGCTGACAGGACGCGAGATTTTTGGCCGCATCCTGATTGATAGCTTGGTAGTTATCGAATTCACATGCTTCGAAACGTCGTGCTATCCCCGCATTGTCCAGCAGGTCGGCCACACGTAATGCACGCAGACTGGATTCGATGTCCGCCAGTTCCGCTTTCACGCACTCCGGGCATTGGGAATGCTTGACGTTTTCAACGCCACGATAGGCTTTTCCAGTTAGGGAAATACGTTGATAGTCACCATGCATTTCACAGGTGGCAGCGTGTACCTCGCCAGATTCCCAACTCCCCCACTGCCATGGTTTTTTATGCTCTACAGCAAACGCCAGTTCTTCACGAAGCCCTTCGCGCTTTGCCACCAGAGCTTCCCTTTCTTCGCGTTGTTTAATATTCAGCATTGTGATATCTCCTGCTTACCAGTTGCAGTCTGACTGGCCGTAATCTTGTTCACTGAACCCTGATACAGGGAGCATTCCGGTTCGTACGTTGGTTTTGCCTGCGGGAGGCTGCCATACATCTTCGAAGTGCCGATCAGGACCGAAGAACGTTGCAGCCTGTTTGACGAACTGAGTCCCCTCGCTACCTGTGGCGCGAACATACCCGGCATAACGGCTTACACCAGCCAGCATTGCCTCAGTGGTAACACCGTCTTTGATTCGAGCTTTCCAGGCTTTCCAGGCAGCTGCCTTGGAGTTACCACCAGCACGTTTTGGGTATGCCTGCCATGCCTGCTCGAACTCGTTGGAATAGTTCTCTTTGGAAGAGCGGTTTTCAGAAGGGGCTTTCCCACGTGCGCTAATATCTTGTGATTCTTGTTTTGAATTTACTTGTGGATCATGTTTTGAATTTACTTGTGGATCTGGGGTCAGATTCTGACGGGTGAAAACGCCATTTTTGTCAGAATCTGACGGGTGAAAACCGTTTGAACATACAGAATCTGACGGTTCAGATTTTGAAGGGTCAGATTCTGACGGGTGAAAACCGTTAGTCCTGCGCTGCTTTTTCAGCGCTGCCACTTTGTCCTTCTCAATGCGTGCCAGAGCCTCGAGACGATCGGCATTCAAATGATAAAGATTGGACGTGTTGCGATTACCTTTACGACGTGATTCACGACGCAGCCAACCGGAAGACTCCAGTTCTGCAATGGCGGTCCTGACCGTGCTTTCCCCGAGCCCCAGTTGGCGGCAAATAGTTTCAACACTCGGATAGCACACACCATCATCATTCGAGTAGTCAGCCAGGCGTGCCATAATCACCAGCTTTGCACCCTTAACGTCATGCGCGGCGCATGCGTCCCAGACGTTACCGAGAATTTTGCTACTCATACAAACTCCTGAACTGGCGTGATTGTGTAGCCGCGAGCTGGCTCAAGACGAACTGCAAGCCCGTTATCGAGAGCACCAATTTTTCTCACTTTCAGGAAACCTGCACGTTCAAGGGCCTTGATCTCCTTAAACATTGCCTGCTTTGAGCAGCAACAGAATTCGTAAAGTACCTGATGATCGATTACTCGTTCCCCTTCTCCATCCATAGAGCCGCCCATCAAAATGCGAAGCATGACCAACCGCTGAAGTGGGTTATCGAATGAATATTTACGTACGAAGTCAGAGTGATTCATGATTCCTCCAGCATGCCGTGACATGTCACACCTCATTATTCTCAGGGGTGGACTCTGTACCCTTTAGTTCTGGCCAGATGCGTTGCCAGTTTTCAGGGTTGAGTGACTGACGGCTTACAGCTCCTCCGCTTTGGATCTCAATTTGTACGCAAATTTCAGGACCAATCACTGAGCCGGTGCTCATAACCTTGCGCAAATAGTTGATTGTTGTCCCGCAACTTTCCGCGAAAGCCCTTTTCTGTCTTGGTGAAAGACTAGCCATGTATCTCTTTAACGTTTCCATATGATGCCTCTGGATAAATCAACAGGATTGATATTACCCACAGGTAATACAATAATCAATACCCACAGGTAATTTACCAACAGGTAACAACTGCTAGAATGAAAGCTATGGACAAATACGAGAAACGCCGCTTAAGGCTCATCCAGTTGCGGGATGAATACTGCAATGGCAACGCATCAGAACTCGCCAGGAAACTGGAGCGAGAGCCTTCCTACGTATCGCGAATGCTGTGGCCAGAAGGTAAGGCAGGCAAAAAACGAATCGCTGACGGGATGATAGAAGTTATTGAGAAGGCCTTTAATTTGCCAAGGGGATGGATGGATGAAATAGGCCTAGAGAATGCAAATGTTAGCTACGTAGGTCCTTACAAACCGAGCAGATCTTATCCTGTTATAAGTAATGTTCAGGCCGGTGCATGGTGTGAAGCTGTGGAAGCCTATAGCTTAAAAGACATAGACATGTGGCTTGAATCTGATGCTCATGTACAAGGTGATGCATTTTGGCTGAAGATTGAGGGCGACTCGATGACTTCACCCACAGGCCTTAGCATACCCGAAGGTACGTATGTTCTTTTTGACACAGGCAGGGAACCTATCAACGGTAGTCTGGTTATAGCTAAGCTTTACGACTCCAATGAGGCAACTTTTAAAAAACTTGTGCTCGACGGTGGAAAATCCTATCTGAAAGGTTTGAACCCACAGTGGCCCGTGGTGCCTATAAATGGTAATTGCCGCATTATAGGGGTTGCTATAGAAACGAAAATGCGCCTCGTTTAGAAGCCTATGATCCTACACCTCAAACCCGGTTCATCCGGGTTTTTTTATCCCTGAAATCACAAGCCAAACAGATAAAGAAATAAAAATCTATAACAATCATATAATTAGAAAATAAATCGCTTTTTATTACCCGTAGGTATTGATTTGCAATGTTACCTATAGGTATATTTCATCCATCGGCAAACAACGGAGCCAATGAGATGAAGAAATCTTCCCATCAAAATACAGGCAGCAAAAAATTTAATATCCACGACAAGCTCAGAGGTAGCAATACTCACTGGTCTCATCGTTTTTCAGCCCAGCCTCATGATGAAGGTTTTAATTACCAGTTCAGAACAACCTGTGTAGATGGGGTAGAGTTTGCGGTTTACGAGCGCATTGATAATTGTTTCGTGTTAGTTGATTTCTTCAAGTCCTATGATGAAGCATGTGATGACGCTAAAAATATAATCGATGATCATCCGGACATTAAGCGGATGTTTTCCGCCAATCAATTAAGATATTAATTAATAAATCTGAATTTAATTAACACCTTTACGGGTGAGGACAGACTCACCCTAAGGAAGTGAATATGCATAATTTACTTAACCCAATAAATAAGCCAGTAGATTATCCTCGTGAATTATTTGTTGACGAAAAAGGCAAGTATACACCAGGCAAAATAATGACATGTCAGATGGGCGGGGATTCTATGCAGCCAACCATCCAGCCATGCGAACTGATCGCTTTCGCTGACTGTGGCGGAAAGATCTCAGAGGCGGGTATTTATGTTTTTACCCGTGATGTTTTCGGGCGACCATGCGTATTCGTCAAGCGTGTTGAGCCAATGCCAAGCGGCGCTCTGGTGATAATTTCTGACAATCATCATTACGAGACTTTTACGCTTGATGCCGACGAGCAGAGCGATATGCAGGTGCATGGCCGTGTGATTGCCTCAATGACTATGAGGCGCTTCGTATGACTTTCATCAAAGACAGAGCAGCTTATAAAACTGCGCGGCTTTTCTTCGAGGCCTATGGCGAAGAATACCGCCATATCACAGACCTTTTCATGCGCAAAGCTTATGGAGTCTGAATATGCTTAGCAAAGATAGTTCAATCGAAACCGCTAAAAACACAGCAGATAACCTTTATCAGTTAATGGAGTTAATTAACTCGAACATTACTGATATGGATATTGAGCAAATAATTTCCTTATCAGGCCTCTGCCTCGATTTATCGGCTCAGGTTTCTATGTGGATGGATTCGGAGTTTGAACGCCGTGAAAAACAACGTAATTGAAACATATCGCCGACGAACTTTAAAAGCAGCGTTATTACGCCACCAGCGTAAAACAGGCAGTAACTGCATTGTTATAAAGCTTAATAAAGGCGGAATTAACACGGTCGAGTTAACAGAGATTCTTCTCGATGGATTATTACGAAAATTCGAAAGGCTCGCGATCAGTGAGTACGGGAATGTCGAAGGCGTAAAAGCTATCAAGGGAATTTACAGCAGCGCTGTCGATGTTAATGGCAGTGGTGAATTTCTTACGGATAGCGGGAAGGAATTAATCGACGAGCTCATTTCTGAGCTGGTTGAGTTCGTCAAAAAACAAAAAGTGGAGGCCCGGATCTGATGGCGCTGACAGCGATACGAATTCCTGAGTGGGTACACCTGCAGGCGGTCCATGTACTCCGCCAGTTCAGAGCCAGGCGAATTCATCCCTGCCGTATGCACGGCTCCGGAAATCTGAGCCTGAGGGTTAATCGTCGCTGGCGGCTGCTGTCCCGAGACGGCGGCCAGAACTGGGAAGTGATGTCACACGAACGCTATAGCAAAGTTAAGGATCGGAAATGAACGATAAACGCACCATAAGTTCGATTGACCTAGCGTTACAGAAACACGATACGCCAGTTGGTCCACTGTTCGTGGCAGTACGCCACGGGCGCACTAAAAAATGCTTCACCCGAGACACAGCAATCAGGTATCTGGCGTTCTTCATGACGACTGAAGCTTTCAGACGCTCTGGATTTAAGCAGCGTCACCCGCGGGTACGTATTGATCGCGATGACAGGGAGGTGTGGCGAGACGGGGAAACAAAGGCTGAGTATCTGGCCGCCCACCAGCGTTGTGTTCGCCGTCTGCGTCGCATCCTGGCGCGTAAGCGAGAAATGGAGAAATGGTGTGAGAAATGGGACGCGATGCATGACCGATTCGTTAAAGAGGTTGATGCACTGCAGGCCATCAAGCCGAAAGGAGTTCAGTGATGGTTAATTCAGCCTTTACTCCGGAGCCGACATCAACAGGCATCCGTTTTGGTAACCGCGTCATTGGTTATTCCGTCGCTGTTCGCCAGCTCGACAATGGCATCTATGACAAACGAATTCCGGATGGATTAGATCTGCTGGCTTGCGTGATGGAAGCGATTGAAAGCGGCTGGTTTACCCCGGGCATCGAGAAAGAAATCATCATTTGGCGCTGGATGCTTGTTGCCGTCTTCATTACCGAGGAGCAGGCAAAGAACGGCACGGTTGAGGTTGCCAACGATTCTGGAGGTTTTGACACCGCAGTTATCTACTCAGGACAACTCGGTTCAATCAGTGTTTATCCCGCGCCAGAGCGGTTCGCACTCGCAAGCCATGTGGAAGGGTTAGCCATTGAGAAATACGGTCAGGAACTCGGCCAGCAGATGGCGCTGCGCATGTACCGGGACATGTTAGATACGGACCCTGAGAACGGGCTTCAACTCTCAAAAATGGGCCGGGAAGGTTTTAATCTCCTTCATGACAGCTTCATTGAACAGATTCAGAAAGAAGGTATGCCTGACATGCCGGTTATGCACTGAGGAGGACGAAAATGAACACTGTAACGATCAATAACAAACAGCTGCCGGCAGTCGAATATCGTGGTCAGCGCGTTGTGACGCTGGCGATGATTGATGAAGTCCACCAGCGACCAGAAGGCACCGCCCGTGCAGCATTTAATCGCAATAAAGACCGCTTTGTTCGTGGTGAGGATTATGAAGAATTAGGTGCAGACACCATACGTACGGACCTTCCCGTTGGCGTTTTTTCGAAATATGCGCCATCAGGTATTGTCCTCTTCGAATCAGGCTACCTGATGCTGACGAAACCATTTAACGATGATCTGGCCTGGAAAGTACAACGCGAGTTGGTAAGTGGTTATTTCCGTCATCAGCAACCACAACCATTGACTGAAATCGAGATGATCGCCGCGATGGCCGCCGATGCCGTTCGCCAGCAAAAGCGCCTGAATCATGTTGAAGAGCAGATCGAAACAGTCACAGAAGCTGTGGAGAACATCAAACGCGGGACCATGCGCGCCGGATATGTCGGTTACCGCCAGGTGGTAGCCAAAAGCGGAATGAGTGACGCCAAGTGCCGAAATTTGGTCAATGCCTACCGCATCCCTACAGACACGCACGAATTTATGACTCCAGACGGGCTGTTGTCACGTAGGGCTATCGTCGAACTGGAGCCGTTTATGGCCGCGTTTCGCCAGATGATGTCAGAAGCTGAACCGCGCGGCACCCGCTGGTATCACCCTAAAATGGGCCTGTTCCAGGCGATTGGGTGGGAGGGTTAAGAATGCACAAATTCTTCGTGGAGACAAACAACCTGAACACTATCAGCGATTGCCTGCAGCAGCTTGTTAACGCAGAAGAAGCGCAGCTCAGCATTGAAGAGCAACTGGCGAGATCGAACAGCTGCAGTGACTGGAGCGCATGGCGGAAAAAGGCTGAAAACGCGCTACGGGTGATCAAAGGTAAGCGACGCATCATCACAGCTCGTCTGGCTGTCCTGCGCCATGAGGAGAAGGAACGCAACCTGCAGCTGCACCAGCAGCACAATGATTTTCTGGTTCAGGCTCTTCGCGAAATTGTAACGCCCTCTTCTTTCGCGCGGTGCGTTCGCCTGGCTAAAGAAAAAGTGGAGGAGAACCATGCAAACCAGTGCTGAAATTATTCTTCTGGTGCCGAATGACTGGGTTAGCGAAAAGGTTCTGATTGCGGTTACCGGGCTTAAGCCCGGAACCATCACCCGAGCCAGAAAAGAATCCTGGATGCTTGGTCGCGAGTACCTGCACATTTCACCAGATGGCAATCCAAAGCCTTCGAGCGAATGCATGTACAACAGAAAAGCAGTTGATCAGTGGATCGAGGCTCAGAAAAAAAATCAACCAGGTGCGAAGACAGCATGAAAAGCAGTACACTCGTCAACGCTCCTGGACGTCAGGAGGGATTAATGGCTAATGCATCATACCCGACAGGCGTCGAAAACCACGGCGGTTCACTCCGCATCTGGTTTGTATATAAAGGCAAGCGTGTCAGGGAAAACCTCGGTGTCCCTGATACTGCCAAAAATCGCAGGATAGCCGGCGAGCTTCGTTCTTCAGTTTGTTTTGCGATAAGGATGGGAAATTTTGACTATGCGGAAAAATTCCCAAACTCACCGAACCTTGCCCGGTTCGGTCAGGATAGAAAGGAAATTACTGTGCTGGAGCTTACCGAAAAGTGGTCTGAGCTGAAGAGGATGGAAATCAGCTCTAACACTATGAGTCGGTACGAATCCATCATAAAAAACATGCTTCCGCGCATCGGCGAAAACAAAATGGTTTCTGCGGTGACCACTGAGGATTTGCTGTACGTGAGAAAGGAGTTGCTGACGGGTTTTCATGTAATGAAGAAGGATCACCGGACACAGGTTAAAGGCAGGAAGTCTTCGACCGTGAATAATTACATGATGCTGATGGCCGAGATCTTCCAGTTCGGAGCGGATAACGGTTATGCGAAGGAAAACCCGTTTAGCGGAATTAACCGCCTCAAAAAAGCGAAAGGTGAACCAGATCCACTCACGACAGAAGAGTTTATCCGGTTTATCCAGGCTTGCGGCCACCAGCAGATGAGAAATCTCTGGTCGCTGGCAGTCTATACTGGAATGAGGCATGGGGAGTTGTGCGGTCTGGCGTGGGAAGATATCGATCTGCATGCCGGAACCATCACAGTGAAACGCAACCTTACCCAGACGAATGAGTTCACCCTGCCAAAAACCGACGCAGGCACTGACAGGGTGATTTATCTCATTCAACCAGCTATTGATGCCCTGAGGAATCAGGCCCAGCTGACGCGCCTTGGCCGGCAGTATGAGATTGAAGTGAAATTGCGGGAATATGGTCAGTCAGTCATACACCCTTGCACTTTCGTTTTCAGTCCTCAATGCGTCAAGCATGGGCCTCGTAGAGGATATCACTACGCGGTTAATTCGATTAATAAAATTTGGGCCCCGATAATCAAGCGCGCCGGAATACGGTACCGCAACGCCTACCAGTCGCGACATACTTATGCGTGCTGGTCATTATCAGCTGGGGCAAACCCAAACTTTATAGCAACTCAAATGGGACATACCGATGCACAGATGGTTTACAAGGTGTATGGAAAGTGGATGTCAGAGAAGAGTGCCGAACAGGTTTCCCTGCTCAACCAGGCGCTTTCACGCTTTGCCCCATCACTGCCCCAAAGCATGGTTGTAGCACAGTAGTAATCTGTAAATTCAAGTGGTTAGCAGCTCTATTGCTACATTTGTATAACACGGGGCACAAAATGCCCTCGACCATAAAACGCGCTTATGTTGTGATCGGGGTTCAATAAATCACTAAACAAGGTATACTCCGGAGTTGTTTATTGTACTAAACGCTCCTGTGAGAGGATGCTACTGCGCACCTATGACTCAATTCGCTTCTCCAGTTCTGCATACGTTGCTGGATACCGACGCGTATAAACTGCACATGCAGCAAGCCGTTTTCCACCATTACTATGACGTTCATGTCGCGGCGGAATTCCGCTGCCGTGGCGACGACTTGCTCGGTATCTACGCAGACGCCATTCGTGAACAGGTCAATGCTATGCAGCATCTGACGCTGCAGGACGAGGAATATCAGTGGCTTTCTGGCCTGCCTTTCTTCAAAGCCGACTACCTGAACTGGCTGCGCGACTTCCGCTATAAGCCGGAGCAGGTCACCGTGGTTAACGATAACGGCAAGCTGGATATTCGCCTTGCAGGTCCGTGGCGGGAAGTGATCATGTGGGAAGTGCCGCTTCTGGCGGTAATCAGTGAGCTGGCTCACCGCTACCGTTCCCCGGAAACAGGCGTAGCGCAGGCGGTGGCCTCGCTGGAAAAAAAACTCGCTGACTTCTCCACGCTGACCGCAGGGCTGGACATGTCCCGCTTCCGCCTGATGGACTTTGGCACCCGCCGCCGTTTTTCGCGCGACGTACAGGAGGCCATCGTTAAACGTCTGCAGCAGGAGCCGTGGTTCGTGGGCACCAGTAACTACGATCTGGCCCGTCGCCTCAATCTGACGCCAATGGGTACCCAGGCGCACGAGTGGTTCCAGGCGCATCAGCAAATTAGCCCTGACCTCGCCAACAGCCAGCGCGCAGCGCTGGCCGCATGGCTTGCGGAGTACCCGAATCAACTCGGAATTGCCCTCACGGACTGTATTACGATGGATGCCTTCCTGCGCGACTTTGGACCTGAATTTGCGGAGCGTTATCAGGGGTTGCGCCACGATTCCGGAGATCCGGTTGAGTGGGGCGAGAAGGCGATTGCTCATTACGAGAAACTGGGCATTGACCCGATGAGCAAGGTGCTGGTCTTCTCCGATAATCTCGATCTGGCGAAAGCCGTCGAACTCTATCGCCATTTCAACGCCAGAGTGAACCTGAGCTTCGGGATCGGTACCCGGTTAACCTGCGACATTCCTCAGGTAAAACCTCTGAATATCGTGATAAAGCTGGTGGAATGTAACGGCAAACCGGTGGCGAAACTCTCCGACAGCCCGGGCAAAACCATCTGCCATGACAAGGCGTTTGTCCGCGCGTTGCGCAAAGCCTTCGATCTTCCCCAGATCAAAAAAGCCAGTTAAGCGCTTAAGGGAGCCTTCATGGCTCCCCTCTTCTTATTTATTTCTCAATTCTTCCCTTTTGACCGCGAAATTTACTTGTCTGATAGCGGATGGCAGGTAACATAGATATCCCCCCATAAGGGTGGACAAGTGTTTATTTTTTCCGACTATTAACAGAGAGAATATTATGAGCGTTGTGCCTGTAGCCGACGTACTCCAGGGCCGTGTCGCCGTTGACCAGGAAGTCACCGTGCGCGGATGGGTGCGTACCCGCCGAGATTCTAAAGCTGGCATCTCCTTCCTTGCCGTCTATGACGGTTCCTGCTTTGATCCTGTACAGGCCGTCATTAATAATTCTCTGCCCAATTACAATGATGACGTTCTGCACCTGACGACGGGCTGTTCCGTTATTGTCACCGGCGTGGTCGTGGCATCCCCGGGCCAGGGTCAGAGTTTCGAAATTCAGGCTTCTGCCATTGAAGTCACCGGCTGGGTTGAAGATCCGGATACCTATCCGATGGCGGCTAAACGTCACAGCATTGAGTATCTGCGTGAAGTGGCGCACCTTCGTCCACGTACCAACCTGATTGGTGCGGTTGCTCGCGTACGTCATACGCTGGCGCAGGCGCTGCATCGTTTCTTCGATGAGCAGGGTTATTTCTGGGTGTCTACCCCGCTGATCACCGCGTCCGATACGGAAGGCGCCGGTGAGATGTTCCGCGTCTCAACGCTGGATCTCGAAAACCTGCCGCGCACCCCGGAAGGTAAAGTGGACTATGACAAAGACTTCTTTGGTAAAGAGGCCTTCCTGACCGTATCCGGTCAGCTCAACGGCGAAACGTACGCCTGCGCGCTGTCTAAAATCTACACCTTTGGCCCTACCTTCCGTGCCGAAAACTCCAACACCAGCCGTCACCTGGCGGAATTCTGGATGCTGGAGCCTGAAGTGGCGTTCGCCAACCTGGACGATGTCGCGGGTCTGGCGGAAGCGATGCTGAAGTATGTCTTCAAAGCGGTGCTGGAAGAGCGTCCGGACGACATGAAATTCTTCGCCGAGCGCGTAGACAGCGACGCGGTAGCCCGTCTGGAGCGCTTCGTCTCTGCCGATTTTGCGCAGGTGGACTACACCGACGCGGTGGCGATCCTCGAGAAATGCGGTGAGAAGTTCGAGAACCCGGTTTACTGGGGCGTAGACCTGGCGTCTGAGCACGAGCGCTATCTGGCCGAGAAGCATTTCAAAGCGCCGGTTGTCGTTAAAAACTACCCGAAAGACATTAAGGCCTTCTATATGCGCCTTAACGAAGACGGTAAAACCGTGGCAGCGATGGACGTCCTGGCGCCGGGCATCGGTGAAATCATCGGTGGCTCTCAGCGTGAAGAGCGTCTGGACGTGCTGGACGCGCGTATGGAAGAGATGGGTCTTAACCCTGCGGACTACAGCTGGTACCGCGATCTGCGTCGTTACGGTACCGTACCGCACGCTGGTTTTGGTCTGGGCTTCGAGCGTCTGATCGCCTACGTGACCGGTGTGCAGAACGTTCGTGACGTGATTCCGTTCCCACGTACGCCCCGTAACGCCAGCTTCTAATCGGCAAAAGACTAAAATGGCCAGCCTGTGCTGGCCATTATTTTATTCTGCATTGTCAGTTTTCGTCAGCGTAAAGTCAGCATCTTCAAACCTTCACCCCGTCACAACCACTACCTGTTACGTTTTGTTTCCGCAAAATATCCAGCCACAAAAAATAAACCACATTCTTATTGCGCTTATTACATCCTCAAGCAATAGCACAAATTTCAACCAGTTTTACAGCCATCCAGAAGGCTTTTCGGCGTCATAAGAAAAAACGAGTCGTTTATCGTCTGTTTATATGAATTGCCTTTATCCAAATTAATCATAAGGAATTCATATATATAGGATAGATACTGTCGCTTAATTCACCAGGGCGTTCTGAAGTTTGAGGTGGTTCACAAAGTTCCCAAAAATACACATTTAGTTACATATATTTTCTTTTGGTAACTCAATCTTGAGAATTGTAGCACTTTCAGGCTAGCGAAACGCTTCGGCGAATGGAAAGATGCCTGTCAGATACATAAAGACACCAAACTCTCATCAATAGTTCCGGAAATATTTATTGACAGAATTTATTGACGGCAGTGGCGAGTGTCATAAAAAAACCAATGAGGGTAATAAATAATGATGAAGCGCAATATTCTGGCAGTGGTAATCCCTGCCCTGCTGGTAGCCGGTGCAGCCAACGCTGCAGAAATCTATAACAAAGACTCTAATAAACTGGATCTTTACGGGAAAGCGGTTGGTCTGCATTACTTCTCTGACTATGCTGGCAACGATGGCGACCAGACTTACGCTCGTCTGGGCTTCAAAGGCGAAACGAAAATCAACGACCAGCTGACCGGTTATGGCCAGTGGGAATACAACTTCCAGGGTAACAACTCCGAAGGCGCCGATGCTCAGAGCGGTAATAAAACCCGTCTGGCGTTCGCAGGTCTGAAATTCGGTGATGCAGGCTCCTTCGACTACGGTCGTAACTATGGCCTGGTGTACGATGCAATCGGCATCACCGATATGCTGCCAGAATGGGGTGGCGACACCGGCAAGAGCGATAACTTCTTCTCCAGCCGTAATGGTGGTCTGGCGACTTACCGTAACAGCGGCTTCTTCGGCCTGGTTGACGGTCTGAACTTTGGCGTTCAGTACCTGGGCAAAAATGACCGTGATGATGCAGTACGTTCTAACGGTGACGGTTGGGCAACCTCAGTTAGCTATGATTTCGAAGGCTTTGGCGTTGTGGGTGCATACGGCGCAGCTGACCGTACCAACAGCCAGCAAAAACTGGACTGGGGTAAAGGCGATAAAGCTGAGCAGTGGGCAACTGGCCTGAAGTATGACGCAAACAACATCTACCTGGCAGCACTGTACGGCGAAATGCACAACGCCGCGCGTTTGAGCAGCAAAGGTTTCGCTAACAAATCTCAGGACTTCTCTGTTGTCGCTCAGTATCAGTTCGACTTCGGTCTGCGTCCATCCATCGCTTACTACAAATCTAAAGCGAAAGACGTAGAAGGCATTGGTGATGAAGATTTCATCAACTACATCGAAGTTGGCGCGACTTACTACTTCAACAAAAACATGTCCACCTATGTTGACTACCAGATCAACCAGCTGAAAGATGACAACAAACTGGGCATCAACAACGATGACACTGTAGCACTGGGTCTCGTCTACCAGTTCTAATCAGTACACCTCTTTGTTATATGCTTAATGAACAGGGCTTCGGCCCTGTTTTTTTATGCCTGACAGAAAATAATGGCGACTTTTGAAAAGCCGCACGCTTTTCGTCGCAAACGGTTGGCATTTTGTAAATCTACCGTTAACCTGATAGCGGATTTCACTTCTGTAATCACAATGGAACTTCGTCATGTTTGAGAACATTACCGCCGCTCCTGCCGACCCGATTCTGGGCCTGGCCGATCTGTTTCGTGCCGACGACCGCCCTGGCAAAATCAACCTGGGTATTGGTGTATATAAAGATGAAACCGGCAAAACTCCGGTACTGACCAGCGTTAAGAAAGCTGAGCAGTATCTGCTGGAAAACGAAACCACCAAAAACTACCTCGGTATTGATGGTATCCCTGAATTTGGTCGCTGCACCCAGGAGCTGCTGTTCGGTAAAGGCAGTGCAATTGTGAGTGACAAACGTGCCCGTACGGCACAGACCCCGGGCGGTACCGGCGCGCTGCGCGTGGCGGCGGATTTCCTTGCGAAAAACACCTCTGTGAAGCGTGTCTGGGTAAGCAATCCAAGCTGGCCGAACCACAAGAGCGTGTTTAATTCTGCGGGTCTGGAAGTGCGTGAATACGCCTACTACGACGCAGCAAACCACTCTCTGGACTTTGACGGCCTGCTGGCAAGCCTGAGCGAAGCGCAGGCGGGTGACGTGGTGCTGTTCCACGGCTGCTGTCACAACCCAACCGGTATCGATCCAACGCTTGAGCAGTGGGAACATCTGGCGAAGCTGTCCGTAGAAAAAGGCTGGCTGCCGCTGTTTGACTTTGCCTACCAGGGCTTCGCCCGTGGTCTGGAAGAAGATGCCGAAGGCCTGCGCGCGTTCGCCGCGGTGCATCAGGAGCTGATCGTTGCAAGCTCCTACTCCAAGAACTTTGGTCTGTACAATGAGCGTGTAGGTGCCTGTACGCTGGTTGCGGCTAACGATGAGACCGTCGATCGCGCGTTCAGCCAGATGAAATCCGTTATCCGCGCTAACTACTCTAACCCGCCGGCACACGGTGCATCTGTCGTTGCGACTATCCTGAGCAACGATGCGCTGCGCGCCATCTGGGAACAAGAGCTGAACGATATGCGTCAGCGTATTCAGCGCATGCGCCTGCTGTTTGTGAACACCCTGGCGGAGAAAGGCGCGGATCGCGACTTCAGCTTTATCATCAAACAGAACGGCATGTTCTCGTTCAGCGGCCTGACCAAAGAGCAGGTTCTGCGTCTGCGTGAAGAGTTCGGCGTGTACGCCGTGGCGTCTGGCCGCGTGAACGTTGCAGGCATGACGCCTGACAACATGGCGCCGCTGTGCGAAGCGATTGTCGCCGTACTGTAATTTGCGCCCACAAAAAAGCCTGCGTTATGCAGGCTTTTTTTATGCGGGTTACCAGACAGGCATTTCATCCTGAAGGAACGGATTATGGAGCCGTTCATAGCCCAGCGTCGACATCGGACCGTGCCCAGGGATAAACGTCACATCATCACCCAGCGGCAATAACTTCTGTTTAATCGACTGAATCAGCTGCCCGTGATCGCCGCGCGGAAAATCGCTGCGTCCTACGCCACCTTTGAAAATCACATCGCCGGAGATCAGCAGACGGGACTGGTCATCAAAGAAGACGATATGGCCTGGCGTATGCCCAGGACAATGCAACACCTGTAAAGTCACATTCCCTATGCTAACGCGCTCTCCTTCGTTCAGCCAGCGATCGGGCGTCAGGGGCTGACACTCATCCAGGCCAAACATGCGGCTTTGGGCGGGTAACCCCTGTAGCCAGAACTCATCTTCTTTTTCCGGACCGACAATCGGCACGCCGTAGTGTTCAGCCAGTTCAGCCGCTGCGCCCACATGGTCGAGGTGACCATGCGTCAGTAAAATCTGCATAAGCGTCACGCCGCTGTCGGCGACTTCCTGCTTGATCTTCTCAGCGTCACCACCGGGATCGACAAGCGCGGCCAGTTTAGTCTGTTCGCACCAGATGAGTGAACAATTCTGGGAGAACGCGGTAACCGGAATAATACGATAGTTCATACTGCTCCTGTGTTTCGTTATTACCAGTGCCGAACCGGACCGGTATCAATATGCACAAAGTTGCTGCTGGGGTAATATCCTACACCACCTGCGCGCATAGATAACGCAGCTTTGCGAATATTGGCTAACGAAACGCCCTCAATATGGAAATCCATTGCCTGTCCCTTCGTGTGATAGCTTTTTTTCGCTACCCCGCGACTGTGGGCGCGCAGTTCATTATTGGTATCAACAGAGCGATAACCAGAAATAAGCTGCACCGGCTTGCTGGTGCCCAGCAGGCCCTGAAGGCGGTAAAGCTGATCAAACAGTCCTGGGTCGATGGCTTTAATTTTATTCGCGCGGAAATCACGGAAAAAATGGTTAAGTCTTGCTAATTCATCCTGAATATAGCCTCTGCCATCGAAGAATTCCGCTTTTAACGACTCACCGGTATGAAGATTGTTGAGCGTTAAAACTCGCGGACGAGGTGTCGAGAGGGTGGCAAATGCTGGCGTCGGCAAGATGGCCGCTGCGCCAAGCGCAACACCACCTAACGCCAGCAGTTTGCGGCGATTAGCGTCAAATTTGTCCATGATAATCAGGTCTACAGGTAAAAGAAATCGTAATATGCTTAGCGCACGAAGGGCACCTTAACTGGCAAAACCGGGTACGTCAAGGCGCCCAACCCCAGTGAATACGCGGCTTGCAGCGATATTGCCCCTTATTCACCCTAACTTACGACAATCATTTTTCCCGAACTGCTTCATTTACCTGATTAATTGTTCCGCTTTTGGCAAAATTTGTGCGCCGGATCGCGCGGTGAGATCATAATTGTAAATATCTGTACGGTACTGAGTCCGCCCGTCTTCGCCCACAAACGCCGTCAGATAGTAGAGATTGACCGGAATATTGTGGCGAATATTAACGTAACGCGTATCCCCTTGTTTCAGGGCATCCGAAATGCGCGTATCGTTCCACCCTGCATCCTGCAGCAGCATATTGGCCAGCTCCGAGGCTTTGTTCACACGCACGCAGCCAGAACTCAGCGCGCGCGTATCTTTCTGGAACAGGTTGTGGTTCGGCGTATCGTGCAGATAGATAGCGTCAGAACTCGGCATATTGAATTTGTAACGCCCTAAAGAGTTATGCGCCCCCGGTGCCTGCTGGAAACGGAACGGCAGGTTTGACGCCGTGATTGTCGACCAGTCGACCATATAAGGATCGATAGCCTCTTTACTGTTCCATCCACGCATCACCGTATAGCCATGACGTTCCAGATAACCCGGATCGTTCCAGACCTTCGGCAGAATGTCTTTACGCGCCAGCGTCGGTGGCACGTTCCACGGCGGGTTAACGACTACGTTATTGAGCGCGCTGCTCATCATCGGTGTTTTGCGGTCCGGACGCCCGACAATCACGCGCGACGCCAGTTTTTCGCTACCGTCCTGGTAATAGACCAGGGAATACGCCGGAATGTTAACCATAATGCCGGTAGAGAGGGTTCCCGGCAGCAGGCGCAAACGCTGGATATTGAGCGCCAGCACCCCTGCCCGCTGCGCAGGCGATACGTTCAGCCAGTCTCGCGTCGTCTGGCCAATGACGCCATCGGCTCCCAGCCCCTGAGCGGCCTGGAATTGCTTCACTGCCGCAACCAGCTCGCGATCGTATGCTGCGGGTTTATTGCTGACGGCAATCGCTTTTTTCTCTTTCACGGGCGCTGACGGGCTGACCGCCGCATTTTGCGGATCGTCGCCTGGCAGGGCGATATGTGGCCCGCCTTCAAGAAGACCCGAGCGCGTCAGGATCTCGCGCAGAGCAGGCACATCGCTGCTCCACTGCCCCGGACGCAGCGTCGCGGTGCCGCGCATCTGCGGCCATGGGCGCGAGTCGCCCACCAGCGCGAGGAGAGACTGGTGAAGCGTGGCGTATTGTGGATGCGCCGGTGCGAGGCTGGCAATAAAGCGCGGCAGTTCGCCATTATCGAGGGCTAACTGCCACTGGTTAATCACCGACAGCGCTGGCGTCACGAGCTTGTACGGCTTATCGCTGTACAGCCAGCGGTTGCCATTGACCGGAATACCCGCCACGAACTGCAGGTAACCCATCATGGCATCGGAAAGCACCACATCTCGCGCCTCCCCTGTTACGGCAGGATCGGTTAACAGCTCAACCCACTTTGTAAACTGCGGCTGAAACCCTGCAATTGCGACCTCCGCCAGCTGTTGCTGAAAGGCACGCACGGCATCGCGGTTTTCCCACATCGGTTTCATATCGCGGGCGGCATAAAGCAGCGTGAGCTGATTGAGATAGACAGGCGTGTAGCCTGACGGCAGCCCCGACTGCAGCTGCTGGCTGAGCGATTCGGCGTCGATGCCTTCCGGCAGCGGCTTAATACCGGCCATGATCGCTGTCGCCGGAGATTGCTCCAGCGGCTGGGACAACGACGTAGGCTGCGTGCCTGTCGTTGCCGAGCTGTCAGTCGGCACAATTTCAGGCTCGTCGGCCTGGGCGGTTAACAGTGGAGCAAACATCACTGCCAGACATAAACTTAGCGCCGACAGCTGACGACCACATTCTTTCTTAAGCAACATCCCTTGCCCCCTGTTTTCACGACATGCCCATCACGTTGGGGCTTTCTTTCATTATAGGTAGACGGCTAAGCTGTTGCCTTACCTTATGTAAAGAAGTTTAAAGATAACGCAGCCCTAAGCACAAGTTAAGTTTAAAAAAAAAGCGGCGCCAGAGCGCCGCTTCGGGTCAGAAGACACTTCAGGAAGCGTCCGCCGTAGTTTCCGGCAGTGACTCCGGCGGCTGCGGCGCAAAGCCGCGCAGCCCGACAACGTGAACGTGCTCGCTGTTCTGGAACACTTTACGCACCAGCTTGTAGGTTGTCCCTTTTTCAGGGCTAATGTTCTCCGGTGCGGCAATGATGAGCTGCATATCGAGACGTTCGCAAAGCTCAAACAGCGTGGCAATGGAGCGCGCATCAAGACGCGCCGCCTCATCCAGGAACAGCAGTCGGCATGGGGAGATGTCTTTGCCGCGCAGACGACGTGCCTCATCTTCCCAGCTCTGCACCACCATCACCAGAATCGACATCCCGGTACCGATGGCTTCACCGGTAGAGAGCGCCCCGGACTCCGCACGCAGCCAGCCGTCTGAACCACGGTTAACCTCAACTTCCATTTCCAGGTAGTTACGGTAATCCAGCAGCTCTTCACCGATGGTTTGCGGCGTACGCTGGCCCATATCAATCTGCGGATTCAGGCGCTGATACAGCTTCGCCAGCGCTTCGGAGAAGGTCAGACGGTTGCTGTTGAACAGATCCTGGTGCTGCTCGTGCTGCTCAGACAGCACTTCCAGCAGCGTCGCGTGGGCTTCACGCACGTTGACGTTGAGGCGCACGCTGTTCACCTGGCCAAACGACACGCTCTGCAGACCCTGGTTCAGCTGGCGAATGCGGTTCTGCTCGCGCTGAATAGTTTTGCGGATGATATTCGCCACGCTGCGGGAGCTGATCGCCAGCTTCTGCTCGCGAGAGGTCAGCTCTTCCGTCAGACGCCCCAGCTCGATTTCCATCTGCTCGATAGCCTCGACCGGATCGTCAGTACGAATGATGTCCTGACGAATACGCTCGCGCAGGTGCTGGTAAACCGCCACGAAGAACTGGATTTTACGTTCAGGGCGTTTCGGATCTTCGGACATGCGCAGAACATCGCGCAGGTGTTCGTTATCCGCCACCGCCAGACGCAGCGCACCCAGCGCCTTATCCGACATGGAACGCAGCTCATCGGCAGAGAGATACGCCAGCTCGCGACGGTGCAGACGACGCTCAACGTTATTGTCTTTCACCATGCGCATTACCGCGCACCAGCCTGCCTTGGCGGTCACGACCTGCTCGCGCATTTCATGGTAGTCGCGCTCCAGCTTGCGCAGGCGACGGGTCAGGTTATCCATCTCCGCTTCACAGAAGGTCAGCGCTTTTTCCAGCTGATTGCGACGCGCGCGGTTATTGCTGAGCTGAGCATGCAGCTCGTCACGACGAATGCGCGCGCGCTCTTCCGCCCCGCTGTCGGCACGGACGCCGATATCCTGAAGCTCTTTCTGCAGGTCGTTTAACAGCTCTTTCTTGGTGTCGAAGGAGCTTTTCAGCGAGGCCAGCACCTGGTTGTACTGGTTCAGCTGAGCGGAGTGGCTGCGCATTGCTTCGCGGGCGCGGGTACGCTCCGCTTCCGCCTGCTCAAGGCGCTGACGCAGCTTTTCATTCAGATCGCTGTTACCGCTCAGCATTTCTGCCGAATCGGAGTAGCCGAAGTGGGCGCGACGCTGCACCACTTCCGTCAGGGCGAACGCCTGCTGACGCGCCTCGCGCTGCACCTGCTGCGACCAGGCATAGTCTTCTTTCAACTGCTCAAACTGTTCCGGGTCGCTCTGCAGGACAGAGACAACCGGCTCCAGCTTCGCCAGCTGATTGCCGTGCTGCTGCACGAAGCGCGCGGCTTCCTGCGCTTCATCCAGGCGCTCCTGGATCTCGTCCACGCGATCGGCCAGGGTGTCATCCGCCAGCAGATTCAGGCGCGGCAGAATACGGTTAAGGGCCGCGACGCCCTCTTTCGCCTGCTCGAACTGGACGCGGCTCTGCTGGTTGTCGCTTTCATGACTGGCAATCGCCCGCTCCAGCTCGCCGCGACGGGTATTGAGCTTGCGAATTTCCGCTTCCGGATCAGCTTCAAAGGCCACGGCCAGATGGCTGCCGATAAAGCGGCTAAACGCCTGATGCAGGCGCTGGGTTTTCTGCACGTCAAACGACAGCGTCGCAAAACGTTCAGATAGCGTTTCACGCTCGGCGTGCAGGCTTTCGATGCGGCTTTCGCGCGCGGCGCGGCCAAACAGCGGCAGTTCCGGGAAGCGGGAATAGCGCCACTGACGGTCGGCGATTTTGACCACCACCGCTTTTTCCAGCTCGTCGACGCTAAATACGCTGTCATCGAACGACTGCGGATCCCCTTCGATCAGGTAAAGATCTTCCGGGCAATCTTCCAGGCCGGCAAGCTGCTCAGAAATCAGCGACAGATCCGGCACCACAATCGCATTACGGGATGGACCGTACAGCGCGGAGAAGTATGGCGCATCGTCCAGACCGACATCGTCGTAAATCTCGGACAGCAGCACGCCGCCAAAACGCTCCGCCAGGGCATTGAGACGCGGGTCTTCCGCACCGCCCGGCTGGCTTAAGCGTTCAATTTCTTCGTCGACTTCACGCTTGCGCGTGCCGACTTCATCACGCTCAACAATGGCTTCGCGCTCACGCTCCAGCAGCTGCTGCAGGTATTCGGTCACTTCCTGACTGGATTCAAACTGCTCGCCGCACTGCTCACTGAGCTGGTTAAGGCTGCTCTGGGCCGCCAGCCAGACCGGTGCACGCTGCAGAAGCGCTTGCGAACGGGACTGCAGCTGTTCCAGCTCCTGACGCAGGGTCATACGCTGTTCGCTGGCGCTGGAGACCGTGTCTGAAAGCGCAGCGATACGCGCCTCGAGTTCCTGATGCAGGGCCTCAAGCTCGTCAAAATCGTAATTTTTGCCCTGACGTTTGCAGAATTCCGCCAGCAGACGCTCGGCTTCCTGCTGCTCGCGCAGGCGCTGTTCCAGCTCGTTCAGACGCATACGCAGCGGCTGAACCTGCTCGGCCAGATGGCGTTGGTTCACGCCGTCGCGCAGCAGTTCACGGGCAACGTCCCAGGCTTCGTTACGCGCCAGCGGGCCGTTAATCGCCACAACCAGCTGATAGGCCTGCTCAAACTGGCTGTGTGCCGTTTGCGCAACGCTCATTTTCTGTTCGAGGGACAGCAGTTTCTCAGTGGCTTCCTGCTCTTTGGCCTGGAAGGTATCCAGCCACTCGTCGGCGCTTTCCGGCGTCAGGTCAGGCAGATGGCACAGCTCTTTCGCGCGCTGTAATGCCTGCAGTGCCTGGGTGTACTGGATCGCGCGCGTCTGCTGCACGTCCAGCGCCTGCTGGTAATCGGCAAGCTGGCTTTTCAGCTCATCCACTTCCAGCTCGGCCGCTTCGGCGCGGGCTTCGTTCTCTTCCTGCATCTCGGCGGCTTCGGCCACCACTTCATTTTGCTCTTCAAGACGAATTTGCAGCTCGTCGAGGTCCGCTTCATAGCGCTCGATTTTTTCCTGCTGACGGAGCGCAGTTTGCACCAGGTTCAGGTGATCGCTGGCGGCCTGGTAGTCGGCTTCCAGGTCGCCCTCGGAACCGTTGTGCTCACCGAGCTCGCGCGCCATTTCGACGTGCTTGTACTGCTCGGCCACCAGCTGTTTGCGGGAGGTAAACAGCTCGCGGCGATATTCTAATGCCTGATCGAGGTGGACGCGGCGCTCGTTGGCGTGGCGCATGTAGTCCGCCGCCACGTAGTTGGTGGCTTCGCTGATCAGGTGTTTAAACAGGTCACGGTCAGACTGGGTAACGCGAATCGCTTCCAGCGTCATGCGGTTTTCACGCAGCGCCGCTTCCATGTCCTGGAAGGCCTTACGCACGCCGCTGTTTTCCGGCAGCAGGTAGTCGCGCAGGGAGCGGGTAATGGCGCTGGAGATACCGCCGTACAGGGACGCTTCGATCAGGCGGTAGTATTTGCTACGGTCTGATGCGGTACGCAGACGACGCGCCACCACGCCGAGATCGAACATCAGCGAGTGGTAGTCGGTAATCGAGTTGAACTGCTTGAACTGCACGCCTTCGATCGCTTCGAGCTTATCTTTCAGCTCCTGGAGCGTCAGCACGCGCGCCTGGCGTTCGTTCAGGGTTTCCGTCAGCAGCGCCGTTGGCTGCATGGACGTTGGCAGCCCCTGGATGGCGAACGGTTTAATATCGACTTTACGATCGCGACCGGCAACCTGCTGCAGGCGTACGCCCACCACCACGCGCTGATGGCGGGAGTTAATGACGTCCAGAACCGAATAGCAGACGCCGGCCTTCAGCTTCCCGTGCAGACCTTTGTCACGGGAGCCGCTTGTGGCACCCGCTTCAGTGGTGTTACGGAAGTGAAGCAGCGTCAGGTCAGGGATCAGCGCCGTGACAAAGGCCGCCATGGTGGTGGATTTACCCGCCCCGTTACCGCCGGAGAGCGTCGTGACCAGCTCATCCAGATCGAACGTTCGGGCAAAGAAGCCGTTCCAGTTAATCAGCGTCAGTGAGCGAAATTTACCGCGTTCAATCATTACTCTTCCTCCCCGCTATCCGGCAGATTCTCTTCATGCTCATCATTGAGCTGCAAATGGTTTTCCACCGGCATCGCTTCACCGTCGCGGATCATGCGAAGCTGCGCTTCACGCGCGTCATCGCCCGCACGCACGTCGGCGCCGAAGCGGAAGACAGATTCCGTAATGCGGAATTTGCTGCTGTCGTGACCCATAAACCAGACCATCCCCAGACGACGCAGACGGTTCAGGGAAGAGCGAACCTTTTCCTGTAATTTCTGACGGTCAAGATCCGACCCTGTGGAGCGGTTGTTCACCAGCTTGAGCAGCTTGCTCTCATCTGCCAGCGTCAACAGCTCGTCGTAAAGCTCCTGCTGGGTGAAGATCCCTTCATTCGCCAGACGTTCCGGGCTGAGGTAGAGGTAGCAAAGAATTTTGCCGACCATCATATCCAGCTCGGAGAGCACGGAACGCGGAATCAGCGTCGTGGAGCGCGGGCGCAGGTAGAAAAACCCTTCCGGCGCGCGGATAAGCTCCACGTTGTAGCGTGCGTAAAACTCTTCCAGATACTCCTGGAAGTCCATCAAAAAGGCGTGATTATCCAGCTCGTCTAAGCCAATGTGACGACCGGCACGCAGCTGGCTGTCCAGCGCCGGAAATAACGGATTCGCCAGCGCCTGTGCCAGCTTAACCGGCATCACTTGTTCAATATTTGTCAATGACATGCGCCTGTACCTTGGCTCCGTAATCGTTAATTGGCTGCCACTTCGGCGGCAGTCCGGTGAAGTCTGCTTGCGCGATACCCAGGCGAACCGCCTGGTCTACCACAATGCGGGCAACGTCGAAGTGGCGCGCGCGCGGATATTGCGCCAGATAGTCGCGCACCACGAGTCCAAGATCCAGCGGAGCTTGTCTGGTTTTATAGACCGCGAGCTGTTCTTCGATCATCGCCGCAAGCTGCTCGCGAATTTCGTTAAATTCTTCGTATTCGAGATCCGGCGGCAGTTCACCGGTCACCTCTTCATCGCGCAGCGCCATCTCTTCGTCGCGCATATCCAGCAGACGATCGGCATTGGCGTAGGTCAGCGCCCACGGCGCATCGAAATAGGTCTGCACCGACTGGCGCAGACGCTGGGCAAAGACGCGGTTCTTATCCATATCGATCGCGGTACGGATAAATTTATGCACGTGTCGGTCATAGCCAATCCACAGGTCGATCGACTGCTGGCCCCAGCTGATGATACGGTCCAGCTTGCTCTGCAGGTCGAACACTAAACGATCGATAAAGTGCAGATCGTCGTGCGCCAGCGTCGCGTCCTGGATGCGCAGCAGGTTCGCCTGCAGCTTATCCCCTGCGGCTTCCAGCGTATCCTGCAGCTCACGCAGCGTACCGGAGGTTTCTGACAGCAGAAGTTCACAGCTGGAGATGGCCGCTCGCCAGTCTTTATTCAGCAGCTGTGCGATATCGTCTTTCACCTGCTGCTGCTGTTCGTCCATCAGGCGCTGGGTCAGATCGATACTGTCGAAGATTTCCGCCACTGAATATTTCAGCGGTGCATAGACGTTTCGGTGCCAGTGGAATTCGTCACCGTCTTCATCTGCCGCATCGGCGGCGCGCTTAAGCTCACCCGCCACGATCGACAGCTGCATGGAAAGACGCAGCGTGGAAAATTCACGCTGGCGGATATAATAATCGGTGATGCCGATGCCCAGTGGCGTCAGGCGATAGATGGCGTTTCCTTCCGCCTGCTCGCTGGTAAAGCGGTTCAGCAGACGTTGACGCACCATATCGTTGATCGCGTTGTTGGCACGGACGCTAATGGTTTCGCTGGTTTGCTCAAACGCATCACTGACGTGGCGGAACGCATCCACCAGTTCACCCTCGCTCATTTCACCATCCAGCCGCTCGCCGTTCAGCGTGGCGACCGCCAGCAGGAAAGAGAGTCTGTCTACCGGCAGCGAGATGGAGAAATCGTTTTTCCTGGCCCAGGCAACCAGTTCGGGGACTGTCTGGGAAAATTCACTCATAGGTTATCCTTGCATCTGCGGCTTGTGCGCGGTGACGTGAATATAGCGGCCAAGGCTGACAAAAGGCTCCTGACGGCAATACCGCGTTTCCAATTCTGTTAAGGTGTCAAAACAGTCACGCTGTTTGTGTTTTTCACGCAGATAATCATGAAACACCCTGACGCCCGTCTTCCCGACAATCTGCCAGCCAATCGCTTCCAGCCAGCCATAAACCTGCTGTGGATCGCGCGGATAGTCCGGGGAAAGCGTGCGCTTTTTCTTTTTGGGCATCCCGACCTGGACATAGTCGAAGTTTCCCGCAACCATGTTGTGCATCAGGAAGCCGTTAGCATTGTAGAACATCAGCGACAGCGTGCCGCCCGGGCGCAACATCGACCACAGGGTTTGTAACACGCTTTGCGGATCGGCAACCCACTCCAGCACCGCATGAAACAATATCAGATCAACCTGGGTTTCCAAATGCTGTGCGATGTCCTGAGCGGCGCATTGTATAAAATGCATGTTGTCGCTCACACCTTTCTCTTCTGCCGCACGCGTCGCGCGGGCGACCATTTCAGCAGAAAGATCGCAAAGCGTGACGTGATGACCGCGTTCAGCCATTTTTATGGCCGTCTGCCCTTCACCACCACCGGCGTCCAGCACGCGCAACGTTTGGCCGCCGAACGTAGCCAGAATGGTGTCCAGATCCTGCCAGAGGATCGTCTGACGGAGCTGCCCCTTCGTGGTGCCATAAATGTTGCGCGAAAATTTTTCCGCGATGTCATCAAAATTGCGATCCCGCATTGGGAGAGTTCCACTCGCTAACTGCAAAACCGCTATTTTGTCACACCCGCGCGGAGAATGAACCTCTCTGGTGTAATATCACCGGCAATCACCTGCTATATGGTCAAAAAAGGAACCAAAAAGGATGCTTTTTACCCTTAAGAAATACATTGGAGGGATGATGCTTCCCCTTCCGCTGCTGCTCATCATCATCGCGCTGGGGCTGGCGCTGGTGTGGTTCAGCCGCTTTCAGAAGAGTGGCAAAACGCTTATCACGCTCGGCTGGCTGGTCTTGCTGCTGTTGAGCCTGCAGCCGGTCGCGGATGGCCTGTTACGCCCCATCGAAAACAGGTACCCAACATGGCAGGGAAATCAGAAAGTGTCGTACATCGTGGTGCTGGGCGGTGGATATACCTGGGATCCTGACTGGGCTCCGAGCTCAAACCTGATCAACAACAGCCTGCCACGGCTGAACGAAGGTATTCGCCTGTGGCTGGCAAATCCGGGATCAAAAATGATCTTCACCGGCGCGGCGGCCAAAACGAACCCGGTGAGTACGGCTGAAGCAGGCGCCAGGGTCGCGGAATCTCTCGGCGTGCCGCGTTCCTCAATCATCACGCTGGACAGCCCGAAAGACACCGAAGAAGAGGCTGCTGCAGTGAAGCAGGCGATTGGCGATGCCCCGTTCCTGCTGGTGACTTCCGCCTCGCACCTGCCGCGCGCGATAATTTTCTTTGAGAAGCAAGGCCTGCACCCGCTTCCCGCACCAGCAAACCAGATGGCCATCGACGCACCGCTCAACCCGTGGGAACGTGCGATCCCCTCCCCGGTATGGCTGATGCACAGCGACCGCGTCGGCTACGAGACGCTCGGACGCCTCTGGCAGTGGCTGAAAGGATCCTCAGGCGAGCCAGGGCAAGAGTGATTTTGTTGCCAGATCGAAGTTTGCGCGATTGAATCGTCCGGTGTTCACCAGCTGCGCGACTTCGTCCCAGAGCAGGTAGAGCCAGCGTCGCCAGAGAAACGCTTCCGCAACGGGGGCGCGTTGAAGGTAATGCCACAGTAAGCCTTCCGCCGCCCCGCTGTCGCTGAGCCTGAACAGCTCATATTCGCGCGGTGCCCAGAGCATGATGCCCGGCCCCACCATTGCCAGAAGCTGATCGCTGCGGGCGTCTTTGAGCATGCTGCGCAGGGTGAAGTTACCGTGGATCAGCACGCAGTTATCGTTAAAACCTTCGAACAGCGCCGGTAAACACTCCCGGGTGCGAAACAGGATACGTTTGTCCTGCATGGTTAAACCGGTATTGTTGAACTGGTTAAGCGTTCCCCACAGCACTTCAACCCGCTGGCGGTACCACAGCGGCCAGAGGTTTTCCTGGGTGCTGTCAACCGGTCCGACAAGTCCACGGCTATCCTGACGGTGCCAGGCCAGCAGCGCCTCGACAATCTGGTCTTTTAGCTGTTCCCAGCGTTCCGGCGTTCGCGCGGGCGCTTCAACGGGCACACCGCGTAAACGTTCAATCAGCAGTACGTCCGGGCCGGGGTGTTCCTCATGGGTCATCACGCCATACACCGTCGGCATACGCACGGTTCCCTCCCGCGCCAGCATCGACATTTTCCATGCAAGCTGCCTGGCAACGCCGGGTGACGTGAAACTTCTTGCCATTAGCGGCATTGGGTTACCCTGACTGTCGTAAAGCGACCAGAGCGCGGTATCGGCTTTTTCACTCACGCATTCGACCCGGCTTAACTTTTCACCCAGCAGATGGCTAAGTTCGGCACGCAGCTGTTCCATATGAGATTACCCCCATTAAGACTACTGCTTTTATAATGAGCGTCCTTAATGAAGATGTCACCCGGAAGAGATCAATCAGGAAAAAGAAAGTGAAAAATAAACCGGAGAGTGCATCTCTCCCAACGGAGAGATGCTGGTAAGATTAACACAGTTCGGCGCGAACGCGCTCAAGATCTTCAGGGGTGTCTACGCCCGTGCCGGGTACTTCCTCAGCAACAGCAACGTGAATTTTCTCGCCGTACCAGAGCACGCGAAGCTGCTCCAGCATTTCGATATGCTCCAGCGGGCTCGGCGCCCAGGCCACATAGCGGCGAATAAAGCCGGCGCGATAGCCGTAGATCCCAATATGACGCAGGAAGGTATCACCGATGGTCTCTTTAGAAAGCGCAAAGCGATCGCGATCCCACGGGATCGTGGCACGGGAGAAATAGAGCGCATAGCCTTCCGCATCCATGACGACCTTCACCGCATTCGGGTTGAAAGCTTCTTCTGCATGATGAATGGGTACCGCCAGCGTGGCCATTCCGACCTGACGCTGCGCCAGGTTTTCGGCCACCTGACGGATAATGACAGCGGGGATCATCGGCTCGTCACCCTGCACGTTTACGATAACCGTATCATCACTGAAACCGCATTTCTCAACCACTTCCGCCAGACGCTCGGTGCCGGACTGGTGATCTGCGCGGGTCATGCATACCTCACCGCCTGCCGCCTCAACCGCACGAGCGACATCCGGATGATCGGTGGCAACAATCACGCGGTCAGCACCGGATTCACGCGCACGTTCAAGGACATGCACGATCATCGGCTTGCCATTGATATCCACCAGCGGTTTACCCGGCAGACGGGTTGAAGCGTAACGCGCAGGAATAATGACAACAAAACTCATGGTTTGCTCTCTTCTGCCACCAGGGAACGGGCTTCGTTTTCCAGCAATACCGGAATACCGTCACGCAGCGGGAAAGCCAGGCTGTCCAGCTTGCAAATGAGCTCTTGTTTGTCCTGGCTGTAGTAGAGTTTGCCGTTGCATACCGGGCAGGCAATAATTTCAAGTAAACGGTGATCCATAGTTCCTCCGTATGGGTAATCGCTAAAGCTTAACACATTCCTTTTTCAGGGCGTGCCTGTTTCCCAGCCACTTCGACAGGATGTAAACAATCCGTCAGGTACCTGGCCCAGCGTCACGTCGTCGGCCCCCTGCCAGCGCGCGAATTCGCTAATGGCGGACGTTAACCCTTTTTCCAGGCTCGCCGTCACCCTCACGCCCTCTTGCAAATAAAGCGCAATGATTTCAAGCGTGCCGGTCTTGCGGTGCATTTTGGCATCCATGCGCCCGACCAGCTGCCCCTTATGCAGGAGCGGTAAAACAAAGTAGCCATACTGGCGCTTTGGGGCCGGGGTATAACATTCCAGCCGGTAGCTGAAATCAAAGAGTTGCTCGGCGCGTTTTCTGTCCCAGACGACCGGGTCGAAAGGCGACAATACTGCGCTGTGGGTCGCCTGCAGTTTCCCCTCCAGGGCCTGAGGCAATAGCGGGAGGAGATCCGCATGTAGCCACATTTCGCCCAGCGTTTCCACGGTAACGGGAATGACGCGCTGTTCGCGTTGCCACATGTCCAGCAGCGGTTTCAGCGCGGGCTGGCGCAGGCGATAATAATCTGCCAGCCATTGCGAGCGAAAAATCCCCAGGCTGCGGGCGCTGTTTTCTAACATAATGGCCTCGGCCGCCTCCTGAGTAAGCAGGTCGCGCTCGTCGTCCCAGTGGGGCATCACGCGATGCGTGAGGTCGTAGACGCGTTGAAAATTACGCCGCTCAATCACCATGACTTTGCCTGAGGTAAACAGGCCTTCGAGATGACGCTTGTGCGGCTTCCACTCCCACCAGCCGCTTGTACCTTTGCGCGGGTGTTCAAAATCGGCGGAGCGTACAGGACCGTTTTCCTGAATATGCGCGATGAGCTGCTCTATTTCAGCCGCATGTTCCTGCATCCACGCCTGCCGGTATTTCCAGCCCATCTTTTCCGGCGCAAGCATACGGTGACGCACAAGGGCAAAATCGCTGCGGGGAAGGAAGCAGGCTTCGTGCGCCCAGTACTCCATCAACTCCCCCTTGCTGAGCGCCTCATCCAGCCACTGAGAAGGATAGCTCCCCAGGCGGCTGAACAGCACCAGGTAAGGGCTACGTGCCACAATATTAATGGTGTCGATCTGGAGTAGCGACATGCGCTGTACGGTAGAGAGAATATCGGCAGGCTGCGCGCGGCGGCGGGGCTTTTTGAGCAGCCCCTGCGCGGCAAGGTGGAGATTACGTGCGGCTGAGAGCGAGAGTTGCGGTAAAGACATGCGTTTTCCTGTCAGTCAAAGCGCCACCAGAACCGCGTAAGCCTTTAGTGCACCAACGCAATCAGTTCCTTGAGCAAATGTTCCGGCTGCTCACCGCTGAGTTCGGCGTCAACCGGCAGATACCACCAGTTATCTTTCGCAAAGGCGCGGCATTTCACCGCATCTTTTTCGGTCATGATCAGCGACTGCCCGGGTACGGTCAGGGCAGCGACCTGCCCTTCCACCAGCGCCTGGTGGTCGGCCAGCGGAACGCGTTTTTCCAGCCGGGCACCACACTGTTCCAGCGTCGCGAAGAAGCGCGGCGGATGACCAATGCCCGCCATCGCTACCAGTGAAGGCAACTCTGAAACCGACCGGCGTTCACCCGTCACCAGGTTGATTGCCAGACCCGGCTGCAGGTGCATCGGGATTTCACCCGTTTTCGCCTCACCACCGTTCACGATCACCGCATCCACGGACGTCAGACGCGAAGCGCGTTCGCGCATGGGTCCGGCAGGTAACCACCAGCCGTTCCCAAAACGGCGAACCCCGTCGATGACCACAATCTCTTTATCTCGCGCCAGGGCATAATGCTGCAGACCATCGTCAGTGATAATGATCTGTACCGCATGTTCGGCAAGCAGGGCCCGGACGGCATCGCTGCGCACCGGGGAGACCGCAACAGGGGCGCCAGTACGCTGGAAAATCAATACCGGTTCATCACCCGCTTCAGCCGTCGTGGTTTCCGCTGTCAGCAACAGCGGGTAATGCGCCGCTTTACCACCATATCCCCGCGATACCACGCCCGGGCGTATACCGCGCTTTTGCAACTGCTCCACCAGCCAGATCACCACCGGCGTTTTGCCGTTGCCGCCCGCCGTAAGATTACCGACAACCACAACGGGCACCGGCGCGCGCCAGGCCCGCTTCACCCCAAGACGATAAAGCAGACGGATAATGCCGCTCACCAGGCCGTAGAGCCAGGAGAGCGGCAAAAGCAGCAGCCACAGCGGGGATTCACCGGACCAGATGCGTGCAATCATTCGCCGAACTGCATCTTATGAAGCTGAGCGTAAACGCCGCGGTGTTCCAGCAGATCAGCATGGCTTCCGCGTTCAACAATGACCCCATCCTCAACCACGACGATTTCATCAGCCTGCTCGATAGTCGACAGACGGTGTGCAATCACCAGCGAGGTGCGGTTCTTTTGCAGCTCATCCAGCGCCGACTGAATCGCGCGTTCAGATTCCGTATCCAGCGCAGAGGTCGCTTCGTCCAGGATTAGGATCGGGCTGTCGCGCAGCAGCGCTCGGGCAATGGCGATACGCTGACGCTGCCCACCGGAGAGCAGTACACCGTTCTCGCCGATGATGGTATCCAGACCGTTATCCATCTTGTTGATAAAGTCCATGGCGTAGGCCATACGTGCGGCGTTCTCAATCTGCTCGCGGCTGTACTCTTCAGTGCGTGCATAAGCAATATTGTTTGCCACGGTATCGTTGAACAGGTGCACGTTCTGGGAGACCAGCGCCACCTGGTTACGGAGCGACTGCAGGGTATACTCCCGCAGATCGTGACCGTCTAACAGAATTTCACCTTCGTCAATGTCGTAGAAACGGGTGATCAGGCTGGCAATGGTCGATTTACCCGAGCCGGAACGGCCTACCAGCGCAACGGTTTTCCCCGCCGGAATGGTCAGGTTGATATTGCGCAGAGCCGGTGTTTCGCGGCCAGGATAGGTAAAGGTCACATTGCGGAACTCAACGTCGCCGTTCGCGCGCTCAATGACGCGTTTGCCTTCATCTTTTTCCTGTTCGGAATCCAGAATGCTGAAAAGGGTCTGACAGGCCGCCATCCCACGCTGGAACTGGGCGTTGACGTTTGTCAGTGATTTCAGCGGACGCATCAGGGCGATCATTGAGGAGAAGACCACGGTGATGGTACCCGCCGTCAGCGTCTCCATGACGCTCGGGAAGCTTGCCGCATACAGAACGAACGCCAGCGCCAGTGAGGCAATCAGCTGAATAATCGGGTCGGAGATAGAAGAGGCCGAGACCATTTTCATCCCCTGCAGACGCATTTTGTTGCTCACTTTATCAAAGCGTTTGGTTTCAACGTCCTGACCACCAAAAATCAGCACTTCTTTATGCCCTTTCAGCATCTGCTCTGCGCTGGTAGTCACCTGCCCCATCGTATTCTGCATATTCTTGCTGATATTACGGAAGCGTTTTGAGACGACGCGGATAGCAATAGAAACCACAGGTGCCAGAACGATAAGGATGAGCGACAGCTGCCAGCTGTAGTAGAACATCATCACGAACAGGCCGATAATCGACGCGCCCTCGCGCACAACCGTAATCAGCGCGCTGGAAGAGGAAGAGGCAACCTGCTCGGAGTCGTAGGTGATCCGCGACAGCAGCGTCCCGGTTGACTGCTTGTCAAAGAACGCAACCGGCATGCCCATCATGTGACTGAACAGCCGACGGCGCATGGTCATCACCACTTTCCCGGATACCCAGGAAATGCAGTAGCTGGAGATATAGCTGGTGATACCGCGTAAGATCATCAGTCCGATAACCACCAGAGGCATCCATAGCAGCACTGAGCGATCCGTTTTACCAAAACCGTCGTCCAGTAACGGTTTGAGAAGCGATAGCATAAAGGTATCGCTGGCTGCGTTGAGGATTAACGCTACACCCGCCACGATCAAGCCTGCTTTAAAAGGGGCAATCATCGGCCAGAGTCGGCGGAACGTTTGCCACGTGGAGAGATCTTTGTCGTTATGCATTCAAAAAACCAGCATTGTTGAAATAGCCGCATATTCTACCCGTTATCGACGGGCGCGCCAAACCACTGATGATACCAACGTGGTAAAATTTGCTCTCGCAAGCGCCGGATTTGCCAGTGATGTTGCGAGAATGTCACCGATATTTGTCCTGAATGAGGGGTATCGTGCCAGATATACCCCTCTTTTCGATAACGTCGAACGACTTTTGCCGACGGGAAATGCCATGCGTTATAGCGGGCCGCAGAATCCAGGGCGATTTGTCCTTCCACCCGCTGTACCAGCGGCAATGAAGACGAGGTATTGCTGCCATGATGGGGGACCTGTATGAGCGTGGCCCTCAGATGACGCCAGTAATGGCTAAGCATAGCCTGTTCCGCCTGCACTTCAATGTCCCCTGTTAGCAGAACGCTTTGCTCCCCATCGTCCACCTTTACCACACAGGAATGGTTATTCCCCTGGGCCGGGTAATTTTCAGGAGGCCAATGGACGGTGAAGGTTAATCCCTGCCATTCCCATTTTTGCCCACGAAAACAAGGGCGGTGCCCCGTCCTGCGTAACGGACTTCTTACCCATATATCCGGCCATGCTTTTTGCAACGACGCGAGGCCTCCTGCATGGTCGAGGTGTTCATGACTGAGAATCACTCCTTCTGGCCGTAGGTGATGCCAGCGAAGCCAGGGAATAATTAACCGCTGCGCGCTGTCTCCGCCCGGCCAGGCGAGCCCGGTATCAAAGAGAATGGCTTTTCCCTGCCTTTCAATCACCATGGACAGCCCCTGCCCCACGTCCAGCATATGCAGCGTCCAGCTCTCGCTTTTTTCCGCTCGCCAGAGGGGAAATGTCAGTAAGACGCTGCCTGCAAAACAAATGGCAGGAACGGTTTTCCAGGCACGAAAACGCCAGGCAATAATACTCAACCACAGCAGTAATGCCATGATTTGCCAGCGTTGATCAACATTCTGCCAGCCATCTGGCAGGCGCATCAGTAGCCAGAAGAGTCCCGCAAGCGACTTATCGGCGGCAAACCAGATGGCACTTTCTACCGCAGCCAGCGGTAGCAAATGGAGCAGCATACCGAGCAGGATCAGCGGGACGGAGACAAACGTTACCAGGGGAACGGCAAAGAGATTCGCGACCAGGGAGGAGAAGCTGAAGCCATGGAAAATCAGAACCTGTAACGGCATGAGCAGCAGCAACATCCCGACCTGCAGATAAATCAGGTTCAGTAGCGGTCGCATCCGTCGTGTCCAATTCCAGTCGGGAAGAGGCAGCCACTGAAACCAGAAAATCAGCGCGGCGACGGCAAAGGCTGACAGAACCAAACTCTGCGAAAGTACGGCCAGGGGATCGTTAATCAGTATCGCCGCGATGCAGCAACTCCAAACCTGCCAGGGAGACCATTGACGGCCAGTAATCCGCAACAGAGCAAGCACCGCAAGGGCGATGATCGTCCTCAGCGCAGGCGGTTGCAGACCGGTAAGCCAGGCGTAGAAAGCAGCAAAGAACGACCCGGCAAGGAGAGGCATTTTCCAGTGGACGCGGTGGCTGGGTAATAAAAACTGGAGTCCACGTGCAAGTAACCAGACGAGAGAGGCTGCCAGCGCGATATGCAGACCCGAAATCGCCATCAGATGCAACGTGCCGGTTTCCCGCATCAGGTCTTTTATTTCACGGGGTACTTCCAGGCGTTCTCCCATCCCAAGCCCCAGGATAACCGCTCCCCATCGGTAAGCTGAAAGTCGGTTTTGCAGCGACATCAGATATTGCGCTCGCAGGCTGCAGCGCCCGTCGACGATCTCCGCACGGGTGAAGCGCCCGCTCAGCGTTTGATGTCGGGCAAAAGCGCTGCGCTGAGAATCATAACCGCCGTCGTTGAGTTCGCCGTGTGCAGGCCTGAGCCTGAGCGTCACGCTCCAGCGCTGCCCTGCACACGCCTTTTGCGGCAGATAATTGCCATACAGCGTTACGCCGGTAGAGGCCCACCAGCGCTTGCCATTGACGCTTAGAATGCTTCCCTGATGTTGAGTGGCGCCGTCGGTCGCGGTGAGCTCTATCTCAGCCTGCACGGCCCCCGTTGTTAAATGCTGCATCGGCCAGACGCTCTCCTGCGCGGCCAAAATGCCCCAGGCACAAAATAACAGCGTCATACCCGCATACCTCAGTCGACTGTTTTGCCATACCGCTAGCACTATCCCGCCAGCCAACATTGCCCACACGGTGTAGGGGGAAGGCAGTTCAGGTAACCAGAGTAACGGAACTATCGCCAGAATGGCGCAGATGCTAAGCGCGGGAATTCCCATTGCTACCTCCCTGTTTCAGGGTGGCAGTATGCAAGCAAGCTGAGCGGTCGTCAGGTGTGAAGAATACGATTTACGGCAAGCGCAGCAAGGTATTTAACGGGTTGCAGAAAACGAAACGGAAAATGCGGGGCACCTTCAGAAAGAAAGCGACGGGTACAAAAAAAGCACCCGCAGGTGCTTTCTTTCGAACCCAGTTTAACCGGCTGGCTAAACTCAGTTGCCGTAAATATTGGCGCGATCGCGCAGTTCTTTACCCGGCTTAAAGTGTGGAACGTACTTACCTTCCAGCTCGACTTTATCGCCAGTTTTCGGGTTACGCCCGGTACGTGGAGCACGATAGTGCAGAGAAAAACTACCGAAACCGCGGATTTCAATGCGCTCGCCCTGGGCAAGAGTGGAGGCCATATGCTCCAGCATCTCTTTTACGGCATCTTCCACTGCCTTGGCAGGGATATGCGGTTGCTGACTGGCAAGTCTTTCAATCAATTCTGACTTGGTCATGATTCCTCCGGTTCCTTTCAAACCAATTAGCTGAACAGCTCATTAAACAAGGGCGGCCGTAGCCGCCCTTTGTTATTGATTACAGGACGAATCCTGTAATCTGTCAAGTTTGCTCCTCATCCTTCGCGCTGTAAATGCGTTACAGCGCAAATGATGCTGAGAACCTGATATTACTCGCCTTTAGCTGCTTTGAAAGCTTCAGCCATTGCGTTGTTAGAGAAGTTTGCATCTTCCTGTTTGTTAACAGTTGCGATTGCATCTTTCTCATCAGCTTCGTCTTTAGCACGAACAGACAGGCTGATTGCACGGTTCTTACGGTCAACACCGGTGAACTTAGCTTCAACGTCGTCGCCTACGTTCAGAACCAGAGTGGCATCTTCAACGCGGTCACGGGAAGCTTCAGAAGCGCGCAGGTAACCTTCAACGCCGTCAGCCAGTTCTACGGTTGCGCCTTTCGCGTCAACTGCAGTGACTTTACCGTTTACGATTGCGCCTTTCTTGTTCAGTGCAACCCAGTTGTTGAACGGATCTTCTGCGAGCTGTTTAACGCCCAGGGAGATACGCTCACGCTCTGCGTCAACCTGCAGAACAACTGCAGCGATTTCGTCGCCTTTTTTGTATTCACGAACTGCTTCTTCGCCTGCAACGTTCCAGGAGATGTCAGACAGGTGAACCAGGCCATCGATGCCGCCGTCCAGGCCGATGAAGATACCGAAGTCAGTGATAGACTTGATTTTACCTTCAACACGGTCGCCCTTGTTGTGGGTTTCCGCGAACTGCTGCCATGGGTTGTTTTTGCACTGCTTCAGGCCCAAGGAGATACGACGACGTTCTTCGTCGATATCCAGAACCATCACTTCCACTACATCACCAACGTTAACAACTTTGGATGGGTGGATGTTTTTGTTGGTCCAGTCCATTTCGGAAACGTGCACCAGACCTTCAACGCCTTCTTCGATTTCAACGAAGCAGCCGTAGTCAGTCAGGTTGGTTACGCGACCAGTCAGTTTAGTCCCTTCTGGGTAACGCTTAGCGATAGCTACCCATGGATCTTCGCCCAGCTGTTTCAGGCCGAGGGATACACGAGTACGCTCGCGGTCGAACTTCAGCACTTTAACAGTGATTTCGTCGCCCACGTTCACGATTTCGCTTGGGTGCTTAACGCGTTTCCACGCCATGTCGGTGATGTGCAGCAGGCCATCAACGCCGCCCAGGTCAACGAATGCGCCGTAGTCAGTGAGGTTCTTAACGATACCTTTGACTTCCATGCCTTCCTGCAGGTTTTCCAGCAGCTGATCGCGTTCTGCGCTGTTTTCGGATTCGATAACGGCACGACGGGAAACAACAACGTTGTTACGCTTCTGGTCCAGCTTGATTACTTTGAACTCAAGCTCTTTGCCTTCCAGGTGCAGGGTGTCACGAACTGGACGAACGTCTACCAGAGAACCTGGCAGGAACGCACGAATACCATTCAGCTCAACAGTGAAGCCACCTTTAACTTTGCCGTTGATAACACCGACCACAGTTTCAGCTTCTTCGTAAGCTTTTTCCAGCGTGATCCATGCTTCGTGACGTTTCGCTTTCTCACGAGAAAGCAGGGTTTCACCGAAGCCGTCTTCTACTGCGTCCAGAGCAACGTCAACTTCGTCGCCAACCTGGATTTCCAGCTCGCCCTGGGCGTTTTTGAACTGCTCTGCCGGAATGGCGGACTCAGATTTCAGACCGGCGTCAACCAGTACTACGTCTTTGTCGATAGCAACAACAACACCGCGAACGATGGAACCCGGGCGGGTTTCGATTTCTTTTAAGGATTCTTCAAACAGTTGAGCAAAAGATTCAGTCATGTTTAATCTTCAGGTTAATATTAACGTCCACCTGGCTCCATGCCGGATGGGGTTGTTTCACATACCCGCCGTCAATCCATTGCAGCGGGGGTACTGCTAAATCGGTCGCGATTACGCGAGTGCCAGTTTTTGGCGCGCATATTGTAGCGCTTTTTCAATCACTTGCTCAATAGTTAAACTGGTTGAATCCAGAACTAATGCATCTTCTGCTGGAACAAGTGGGGCGACGGCGCGGTTACGATCGCGGTCATCGCGCTCTTTTATCTCGGATAAAAGGCGATCAAAGTTAACACTAAACCCCTTTTCCTGCAACTGAAGCATGCGGCGTTGAGCGCGTTCTTCCGAAGAGGCGTCAAGGAAAATTTTCACAGGTGCATCAGGGAATACCACGGTTCCCATATCGCGTCCGTCCGCGATCAAACCCGGGGCCTCACGGAACGCGCGCTGACGGCGTAACAGCGCCTCACGAACGCGCGGGAAGGCCGCTACCTGAGAGGCCGCATTCGCCACTTCCTGAGTACGGATTTCCCCGCTCACGTCTTCCCCTTCAAGGATGACTTCCAGGTTGCCATTGGTCGACACGAAACGCACATCAAGATGCGCAGCCAGCGGAACCAGCGCTTCTTCTGACGCCACGTCCACATGGTGATGCAGCGCAGCCAGAGCCAGCACTCGATAGATTGCTCCCGAATCTAAAAGATGCCATTGCAATGCTTCCGCCATCGCTTTGCACAGAGTCCCTTTCCCTGCGCCACTCGGCCCGTCAATGGTGATTACCGGGGCAATTGCCGTCATCTTTTTCTCCTTAAATAAGGCATACCGTTTACATGAACGCCGCGCATTATACGCGTCAACGTGCGCAACTGTTACCTTTGCGTGCAAATTACGGATTGATTGAAGCAGAGTGTAGAAGAAATGAACGGAAGTGTTCGTCAGGAAGCGTAAGGAAATGCCGCATCAGGTGATGCGGCAAGCGTCATCAGGCCAGCGTGCTAATGCGTGCCAGCTGTTCAAAGTAGTCCGGGAACGTTTTCGCCGTACATTTCGGATCGAGAATGGTCACAGGCGTGTCGGACAGTGCCACCAGCGAGAAGCACATCGCCATACGGTGATCGTTGTAGGTGCCGATCTCGGCAACCTGCAGTTTTGCAGGAGGCGTGACGCGAATGTAGTCTTCGCCCTCTTCCACCTCAGCACCGACCTTACGCAGTTCGGTCGCCATCGCAAACAGACGGTCAGTCTCTTTTACGCGCCAGTTGTAGATGTTACGCAGCGTGGTGGTGCCTTTTGCAAACAGCGCCGCCGTGGCAATGGTCATCGCCGCATCCGGAATATGGTTCATGTCCATGTCGATGGCCTTCAGCTCGCCGTGGGTACAGGAGATGAAGTCATCACCCCAGGTCACAACCGCGCCCATTTTTTCCAGCACGTCCGCAAAACGAATGTCACCCTGTACGCTGTTGCGACCAATACCGGTCACCTTCACGGTACCGCCTTTGATCGCGCCTGCCGCCAGGAAGTAAGATGCCGACGAGGCGTCGCCTTCAACAAGATAGCTGCCCGGAGACTGGTACTGCTGCGCCCCACGCACGACAAAACGCTGATAAGACTGGTTTTCCACCTCAACGCCGAAGGTTTTCATCAGGTGCAGCGTGATATCAATATACGGTTTGGAGACCAGCTCGTCTTTAATCGTGATAACCGTATCCTGCGGCGCCAGCGGCGCGGTCATCAGCAGTGCGGTCAGGAACTGGCTGGAGACGCTGCCGTCAACCTCAACGTGACCGCCGGTAAAGCCCCCGCGCAGACGCAGTGGCGGATAATTTTCCTGCTCCAGATACTCGATCTGCGCGCCGCCCTGACGCAGGGAATCCACCAGATGGCCAATCGGACGCTCTTTCATGCGCGGCTCGCCGGTCAGCACAATGTTGTTGCGCCCCAGACACAGGGCCGCCGCCAGCGGACGCATCGCGGTACCCGCGTTGCCCAGAAACAGCTCAAGCTCTTCACCCGTCTGCAGCGCGCCGCCGTTGCCGGTCACTTCGCAGCGGGTACGATCGTCGGAGAGAGTGTAATGAACGCCCAACGCTTTCAGCGCATTGAGCATATGGCGCACGTCATCGCTGTCCAGCAGGTTTGTAAGGACGGTGGTGCCGTTTGCCAGTGCTGCCAGCAGCAGAGCGCGGTTCGAGACACTTTTTGAACCAGGCAGATTAATGGTGCCATCTACCCGCGCGATAGGTTGTAACGTCAGGGATTCCATGAAAACTTAACTCTCAACTCAACATAATAAAAACCCCGCAGCAGGGCTACGGGGGTGAAAACAGCGCAATTAACCGTGGCGACGTTCGAAGTCGATCATGAAATCGGTCAGCGCTTTAACGCCTTCCAGCGGCATCGCGTTATAGATGGAGGCACGCATGCCGCCCACGACACGGTGACCTTTCAGCGCGTGCAGGCCGGCCGCGAAGGACTCTTCCAGGAACACTTTATCCAGGTTGCTGTCCGCCAGCTGGAACGGCACGTTCATGCGGGAACGATTAGCTTTCGCCACGTCGTTGCGGTAGAAATCGCTCTTGTCGATCACGCCATACAGCAGTTCGGCTTTCTGCTGATTCACTTTGTCCATCTGCGCCACGCCGCCGTTTTGCTTCAGCCATTTGAAGACCAGGCCGGAGAGGTACCAGGCAAACGTCGGTGGGGTGTTGAACATAGAATCGTTGTCGTTCAGCACGGTGTAATCAAGAATGGACGGGCACGATGTATGCGCTTTACCCAGCAGGTCTTCACGCACGATAACAATCGTCAGGCCTGCAGGGCCGATATTTTTCTGCGCGCCCGCGTAGATCACGCCATAACGGCTGACGTCAATTGGTGCAGAAAGAATGGTGGAGGAGAAGTCAGCGGCAACCACGACGTCTTTACCGAAGTTCGGCGTCTCGTCGATGGCAATCCCGTCAATGGTTTCGTTCGGGCAATAGTGCAGATACGCTGCGTTATCAGAAAGCTGCCATTCGCTCATTGACTTCACGGCGCGCAGGCCGTCAACGGTCACTTTGGCGTCAATCACATTCGGCGTGCAGTATTTGTGCGCTTCTTTCACCGCACTGGCCGCCCAGTAGCCTGCGTCAACGTAGTCTGCCGTCGTTTTATCGCCCAGGATGTTTAGCGGTACGCCTGCAAACTGGCCGCGCCCGCCGCCGTGACAGAACAATACTTTGTAGTTCGAGGGAATATTCAGCAGATCGCGAAAATCCTTTTCTGCCTCTTCCGCCACCTGAATAAACTCTTTACCCCGGTGGCTGATTTCCATCACCGACGTACCGAGACCGTTCCAGTCACAAAGTTCCTGTTGAGCCTGTTTAAGCACGTCTGCCGGTAACATTGCCGGACCTGAACTGAAATTAAAGACTTGAGCCATTTCCCCTCACCACGCTAAAAGCCATAAGTTATAACTGTGGATATCGGTTTTATCATTCAGTGACACGCGCCGCAATGTCTAAAACTTATGACCCGTGAAATGTGCCCCACGTCACACAAAACAATCTGCCGCCTCGCCAGGACAAAACCGACAAAATGGCTGTCAGGTGATGCGTTTAGCCCGGCTAACCTTCGTCCATTCCGGATTTGCACAGCGGGGGCATAATTGACGATCCCCCGGCTGCATCGCGACGACATGGCTACATCTCACGCAGGCATACTCGCCTGGCTCAGGTACGGTTCTGAAACGCTCGATCAGCATATCCGGCAGGATGCACAGTCCCGGCCTCACCTCATCGTCAGAATAGTAATAGACGCTAATCTGCCCGTTGGTTTCCATGATCGCCAGACGCACCTGCCCGAGCTGTTCCACGCTGTTGAGGCGTAGCTCCATAAAGAACTCAAACTCGGTCATATTGGCGCTCTGAACGTTTTCCCAGGCCAGCTGACCGTCCTCGACGATAACGACCGGCTTCCCTTCAAGCAGATCTTCCAGCTTTTCACTTTTCGACATCAGCCACATGACAAGCCGGTAAAGCAGCGCCAGGGAGACAAAAACGATGAAGACCGGCACCATCGGCACATCATCATAGAAGGCGACATCCCCCGCCGCGGAACCCAGCGTCAGGATAATCAACACTTCAAAGAGCGACATCTGCCGTACGCCACGGCGGCCCGTGATTTTGAGAAACAGGAAGACGAGGACGAAGGTATACAGGCTGCGAAGCGCGACTTCGCCTAAAAACTCTGGAGGGACTTTATCAAACGCCATCCGCTGGAGATCAAACGCTTTCATTTTTCTATGCCTTAACAGTAGGTTACTGAGTGTAAGCATAGCTCAGGCATTTATTTTCGCCGAAGATAGCACCCGTCACGCAAAACCCGTATCATTGCGCGCTTTACGTACGATAAAAGTGAACGCCATGACTCAAACGTTTATCCCCGGCAAAGACGCCGCTCTGGAAGATTCCATCGCTCGCTTCCAGCAGAAACTGACCGACCTGGGTTTTAACATCGAAGAAGCCTCCTGGCTCAATCCGGTGCCTCATGTCTGGTCCGTGCATATTCGCGATAAAGACTGTGCCCTGTGCTTTACCAACGGTAAAGGCGCGACGAAAAAAGCGGCACTGGCCTCCGCGCTGGGTGAGTATTTTGAGCGTCTGTCCACCAACTATTTCTTCGCTGACTTCTGGCTGGGCGAAACCATCGCCAACGGCCCGTTCGTTCACTATCCGAACGAAAAATGGTTCCCACTGACGGAAGACGACGAACTGCCGGAAGGTATTCTTGACGCGCGTCTGCGTGCTTTCTACGATCCGGAAAACGAACTGACCGCCAGCATGCTGATCGATCTGCAGTCCGGCAACGACGATCGCGGTATTTGCGCCCTGCCCTTTACCCGTCAGTCTGACGAGCAGACCGTCTATATCCCGATGAACATCGTCGGCAACCTGTATGTGTCTAACGGCATGTCCGCCGGTAACACCCGCAATGAAGCGCGGGTACAGGGTCTGTCTGAAGTCTTCGAGCGCCACATCAAAAACCGCATTATTGCCGAATCCATCAGCCTGCCTGAAATTCCGGCAGACGTCCTGGCGCGCTACCCGGGCGTAGTGGAATCCATCGCCAAACTGGAAGCAGAAGGTTTCCCAATCTTCGCGTATGACGGCTCGCTGGGCGGCAAGTATCCGGTGATCTGCGTCGTGCTGTTTAACCCGACCAACGGTACCTGCTTCGCCTCCTTCGGCGCGCACCCGGACTTCGGCGTGGCGCTGGAGCGTACCGTCACCGAGCTGCTGCAGGGCCGTAGCCTGAAAGATCTCGACGTGTTTACGCCGCCAACGTTTGACGATGAAGAAGTGGCCGAGCATACCAACCTCGAAACCCACTTCATCGATTCCAGCGGCTTAATTTCCTGGGATATGTTCAAGCAGGACGCGGACTATCCGTTCGTGGACTGGAGCTTCGCCGGTACCACGGAAGAAGAGTTCGCGACGCTGATGGCGATCTTTAACGCGGAAGACCAGGAAGTGTACATTGCCGATTACGAGCACCTGGGCGTTTACGCGTGCCGCATCATCGTGCCTGGCATGTCTGATATCTATCCGGCGGAAGATCTGTGGCTGGCGAACAACAGCATGGGCGCGCATCTGCGCGAAACGCTGCTGGCTCTGCCGGGCAGCGAATGGGAGAAAGAGGATTATCTGAACCTGATCGCCCAGCTGGACGAAGAAGGCCATGATGATTTCACCCGCGTACGCGAACTCCTGGGCCTGGCGACCGGTAAAGACAACGGCTGGTACACCCTGCGCATCGGTGAGTTGAAAGCGATGCTGGCCCTGGCGGGCGGCGATCTGGATCAGGCCCTGGCCTGGACCGAGTGGACCATGGAGTTCAACCAGTCGGTCTTCTCTGCCGAGCGCACCAACTATTACCGCTGCCTGCAAACCCTGCTGCTGCTTGCACAGGAAGAGGATCGCGAACCGCTGCAATATCTGAATGCTTTCGTGCGTATGTACGGCGCTGAGGCCGTTGAAGCAGCCAGCGCAGCCCTGAGCGGCGAAGCGCCGTTCTATGGCCTGCAGGCTGTTGATAGCGATCTGAAAGCCTTCCCGGCGCATCAGTCGCTGCTGAAGGCCTACGAAAAGCTGCAGAAAGCAAAAGCCGCTTACTGGTCAAAATAAGCGCACATAACATTACCAGCAGTAGGCGTATTCAATCGTCTGGGCTATATTACGGGGCAATTTCATTGCCCCTTTTTTTATTTCCTTCGGCAAGGATTGTTGATTGTAATAATAAAGTTAAACACGGGTAAATATAATAATATTGATCTGGGCTTTACTGTTACTTTTTATGGTTAATACTCCATATTAATTAACTGATAAAGAGGTGGCCGAACGAGAAAATTCAACTCTTTTCATAACTTTTAAAATTTATTTTTATACGTATAATCAAATACTTACTCCGCATTTACTGTAAATCCATACACACTGCGGGCCTATAAGCCAGGCGAGATATGATCTATATCAATTTCTCTTCTATAATGCTTTGTTAGTATCTCGTCGCCGACTTAATAAAGAGAGAGTTAGTGTGAAAGCTGACAACCCTTTTGATCTTTTACTCCCTGCTGCGATGGCCAAAGTTGCCGAAGAAGCAGGTGTCTATAAAGCAACGAAACACCCGATGAAGACGTTCTATCTGGCGATCACGGCTGGTGTGTTCATCTCTATCGCTTTCGTCTTCTACATCACCGCCACCACTGGTACTGCCGGAATGCCTTTCGGCATGGCCAAACTGATTGGCGGCATTTGTTTCTCACTGGGTCTGATTCTTTGCGTCATTTGCGGCGCCGACCTCTTCACCTCAACGGTGCTGATTGTCGTGGCAAAGGCCAGCGGAAGAATTACCTGGGGTCAGCTGGCACGTAACTGGCTTAATGTTTACGTGGGTAACCTGGTTGGCTGTCTGCTCTTTGTTTTGTTGATGTGGCTTTCTGGCGAGTACATGACCGCCAACGGTGGCTGGGGCCTTAACGTCCTGCAAACCGCCGACCACAAAATGCACCACACATTTATCGAAGCCGTTGCTCTCGGCATCCTCGCTAACCTGATGGTCTGCCTGGCTGTATGGATGAGCTACTCGGGTCGTAGCCTGATGGACAAAGCCTTAATTATGGTTCTGCCGGTTGCGATGTTCGTTGCCAGCGGCTTTGAGCACAGTATCGCGAATATGTTCATGATCCCAATGGGCATTGTTATCCGCGACTTTGCGAGCCCGGAGTTCTGGACCGCAGTTGGTTCATCCCCGGAAAGTTTCTCTCACCTGACTATTATGAATTTCATTACTGATAACCTGATCCCTGTCACTATCGGGAACATTATCGGTGGGGGTCTGTTAGTTGGGTTGACATACTGGGTCATTTACCTGCGTGGCGACGATCATCATTGATGGTTTTCTCAGGCAGTAAATAAAAAATCCACTTAAGAAGGTAGGTGTTACATGTCCGAGCTTAATGAAAAGTTAGCCACAGCCTGGGAAGGTTTTGCGAAAGGTGACTGGCAGAATGAAGTAAACGTACGTGACTTCATTCAGAAAAACTATACCCCGTATGAAGGTGACGAATCCTTCCTGGCTGGCGCAACTGACGCGACCACCAAGCTGTGGGACAGCGTAATGGAAGGCGTTAAACTGGAAAACCGCACTCACGCGCCAGTTGATTTTGACACCTCCGTTGCTTCCACCATCACTTCTCACGATGCTGGCTATATCAACAAAGCCCTTGAGAAAATCGTTGGTCTGCAGACTGAAGCACCACTGAAACGCGCAATCATCCCGTTCGGTGGTATTAAAATGGTTGAAGGTTCCTGCAAAGCGTATAACCGCGAGCTGGACCCAATGCTGAAAAAAATCTTCACCGAATACCGCAAAACCCACAACCAGGGCGTATTCGATGTTTACACCAAAGACATTCTGAACTGCCGTAAATCTGGCGTTCTGACTGGTCTGCCAGATGCGTATGGCCGTGGCCGTATCATCGGTGACTACCGTCGCGTTGCGCTGTACGGTATCGACTTCCTGATGAAAGACAAGTACGCGCAGTTTGTTTCCCTGCAGTCCGATCTGGAAAACGGCGTAAACCTGGAAGCGACTATCCGTCTGCGTGAAGAGATCGCTGAACAGCACCGCGCGCTGGGTCAGATCAAAGAGATGGCGGCTAAATACGGCTGCGATATCTCTGGTCCTGCTACCAACGCTCAGGAAGCTATCCAGTGGACCTACTTCGGCTACCTGGCCGCAGTTAAGTCTCAGAACGGTGCAGCGATGTCCTTCGGTCGCGTATCCACCTTCCTGGATGCTTACATCGAACGTGACCTGAAAGCAGGCAAAATCACCGAGCAAGACGCTCAGGAAATGATTGACCACCTGGTCATGAAACTGCGTATGGTTCGCTTCCTGCGTACGCCTGAATACGATGAGCTGTTCTCCGGTGACCCAATCTGGGCAACTGAATCCATCGGCGGTATGGGCGTTGACGGCCGTACTCTGGTGACCAAAAACAGCTTCCGCTTCCTGAACACCCTGTACACCATGGGTCCTTCTCCGGAGCCGAACATCACCGTTCTGTGGTCTGAAAAACTGCCTCTGAACTTCAAGAAATTCGCCGCTAAAGTGTCCATCGACACCTCTTCTCTGCAGTACGAGAACGATGACCTGATGCGTCCGGACTTCAACAACGACGATTACGCTATTGCTTGCTGCGTAAGCCCAATGGTTGTTGGTAAACAAATGCAGTTCTTCGGTGCGCGTGCAAACCTGGCGAAAACCATGCTGTACGCAATCAACGGCGGCGTTGATGAAAAACTGAAAATGCAGGTTGGTCCTAAGTCTGAACCGATCAAAGGCGACGTTCTGAACTTCGACGAAGTGATGGACCGCATGGATCACTTCATGGACTGGCTGGCGAAACAGTACGTCACTGCGCTGAACGTTATCCACTACATGCACGACAAGTACAGCTACGAAGCTTCTCTGATGGCGCTGCACGACCGTGACGTTATCCGCACCATGGCGTGTGGTATCGCAGGTCTGTCCGTTGCTGCTGACTCCCTGTCTGCAATCAAATATGCGAAAGTTAAACCAATTCGTGACGAAGACGGTCTGGCTATCGACTTCGAAATCGAAGGCGAATATCCGCAGTTTGGTAACAACGACTCTCGCGTTGATGACATGGCGGTTGACCTGGTAGAACGTTTCATGAAGAAAATTCAGAAACTGACTACCTACCGTAACGCTATCCCGACTCAGTCTGTTCTGACCATCACCTCTAACGTTGTGTATGGTAAGAAAACCGGTAACACCCCAGACGGTCGTCGTGCTGGCGCGCCATTCGGCCCAGGTGCGAACCCAATGCACGGTCGTGACCAGAAAGGTGCGGTTGCCTCTCTGACTTCCGTTGCTAAACTGCCGTTTGCTTACGCGAAAGATGGTATCTCTTACACCTTCTCTATCGTGCCAAACGCGCTGGGTAAAGACGACGAAGTGCGTAAAACTAACCTCGCGGGTCTGATGGATGGTTACTTCCACCACGAAGCGTCCATCGAAGGTGGTCAGCACCTGAACGTGAACGTCATGAACCGTGAAATGCTGCTCGACGCGATGGAACACCCTGAGAAATATCCTCAGCTGACCATCCGCGTATCTGGCTACGCAGTACGTTTTAACTCCCTGACTAAAGAACAGCAGCAGGACGTTATCACCCGTACTTTCACTCAGTCCATGTAAGTGGAATTGACTGAAATCACGCGTTAACAAGCGTACAATAAAGGCTCCACGTCAGTGGGGCCTTTTTAGCACCCTCTCCACCTCAGTCTCTTTTGTCCGCTATCTATACTGAATGGATAACAGCCAAAACAGACTTAACACAGCCGGCTTTGAGCTGTGCATACACAGGCCCGGGACGGGCCGATGATGGAGATATCACCGCAATGTCAACTATTGGTCGTATTCACTCCTTTGAATCCTGTGGCACCGTCGATGGCCCGGGTATCCGCTTTATCACCTTTTTCCAGGGCTGCCTGATGCGCTGCCTGTACTGCCATAACCGCGACACCTGGGACACGCACGGCGGTAAAGAAGTCACCGTCGACGATCTGATGAAAGAGGTGGTGACCTATCGCCACTTTATGAACGCCTCCGGTGGCGGTGTGACCGCATCCGGCGGTGAAGCCATTCTTCAGGCTGAATTTGTCCGCGACTGGTTCCGCGCCTGCCACAAAGAAGGCATTCATACCTGCCTGGATACCAATGGCTTTGTACGTCGCTACGATCCGGTGATTGATGAACTACTCGAGGTGACCGATCTGGTGATGCTCGATCTCAAACAGATGAATGATGAGATCCACCAGAACCTGGTGGGCGTCTCCAACCACCGCACGCTGGAGTTTGCCAAATACATTGCCGATAAAGGCATCAAAACCTGGATCCGCTACGTGGTGGTACCAGGCTGGTCAGATGACGACGACTCCGCGCACCGCCTGGGGGAATTCACCCGCGACATGGGCAACGTCGAGAAAATCGAGCTTCTGCCCTATCACGAGCTGGGTAAACATAAATGGGTGGCCATGGGTGAAGAGTACAAGCTCGATGGCGTGAAGCCGCCGAAAAAAGAGACGATGGAACGCGTCAAAGGTATTCTTGAACAGTACGGTCACAAAGTGATGTATTAAAGAAAAGGCCCGGTGAAAACCGGGCCTTTTTATATTCTATTTAAAGACGCCGTTAATAACGGACGTCACAATCGCAGTACTCAACGCAATTAAGACCAGGTCGTCACCCACTACGCGCCATTCGTAGCCGGGATAGGAAGGAAGCTGGTCCAGCATTGAGGCCGGAACGGCCTTCTTCGCAATACCCGGAGGCAGTGGTTTACCGCGCGCCAGGTTTTTTGCGATCCCCGGGGGCAGAGACTTATAGCCCGTTAAGCCGTAATTCACGGCCAGATGACGGACATGATCGAAGCTCACGCGAGCATCAACGTCATTACCGACATCTTTGCTGTTTTTGAAGTTCTTATCCGATCTTCCAGGGTTATCCTGTCCGCTATTTTGCTTATTACCATGGTTACCGGAGTTACCAGAATTCCCGTTACCATGATTGCCGCCATTACCTTGTCCGCCACCGTTTCCGTGACCACCGCCGTTCCCGTTGCCAGGATTAGCCATGACCGGAGCCGTTGCAAACGTTAAAGACAACACTACGGCAAGTGCGGTAGTGGAAAAACGACGTATAGACATGATTGTTGCCTTTTAGTGGTAGAACTCATTTGAATTATCGCCAGGCGGGAAAAACAAACAATACGTAAAAGTCTTATATGTGACAGGGACAAAAAAGCCTGTCGATGACAGGCTTTTATTTAATCAGGCGTGTGCCACAGGCGTTGGATGTTCGCCCGCTTTACGCAGAAGCATTAAGAGATAAATAAACGACACGCTGGCGATCATGATAAACAGTAAATTGTCGGAATAATTTTGCATCAGCATCGCGGTAAACGTCGGCCCTAATAAGCTGCCGATGGTATAGCTCAGTAACAGCGCCTGGTTCATTGCCACGAGCTGGTGATGCTCAACTTTCTCACAGGCCCACGCCATCGCGACCGGATAAAGCGTGAAACCTGCCGCTCCAAGAATAAACAGCGCGGGTGCCATCGCGGCATTGCTGAGCATGGCGAGGCATCCCATGATCACCACGAAGACCTGAACGCGCAGCACCAGCAGACGGCCAAAGCGATCAGCCAGACGGCCAATTGGCCATTGTCCAACAATACCCGCACTCACCATCACCGCCATCCAGAAGCCAATTCCGGAGTCGCTGACGCCCTGATGGTTCAGATAAAGCGGCATCAGGCCATAGAGCGAGCCCAGTACAATCCCCGAGATAATGCAGCCGTTAACGCCCAGACGCGCCTGACGCAGTCTCAGCATGGGCCAGACGTGGGTTGCTTCCTGGTGTTCACTATTCTGGTTCACAATGCGGGTAAAGAGCAGCGGCAGGATTGCGGCCAGCACCATGCCCGTTACCCACGGCAGAACGCTCATCAGGTCGGTTGGCAGCTTGCTCACCATCAGTTGTCCCAGCACAGTGCCGACATAGTAAACCATCATGTAGGCAGCCAGCAGGCGTCCGCGGTTGCGGGAGGTACCGCTGCACATCAGCGCACTTTCAACGACCACCCAAATCATCGCGCAGCCTACACCGGCGATAAAGCGCCATGCCATCCAGCTCCAGAAGCCGACCATCAGGCCCAGCCCCGCACATCCGGCGGCGAAAATCAGCGAGGCCAGATAATAGCTGCGGTTAAAGCCAAAGCGCTTAATCAGGCTCCCGGTCACCAGCGTTCCAAGAAGGTTGCCGGTAAAAAAGGACGAGCTGACCATACCCACCTGCCAGGTCGGTAAGTTTTCATGGGCGAGCCACAGCGGGACGAGCGTATTTAACACTGCGATCGCCAGGGTCAACAAAAGCAGGCCACAGAGCAACAGCAGCACTGGCCGGGTATAGGTGGTCATGGATTAAAAACCGTGAGGAAGTTCAGATTTCGTGCGCATCATGCCACTGGCAAAAACAAAGTCAATCCACTGATTTAGCCGCCTCGCACAATATGTTCCCTGTCGATTTAAAAAACTTATCCTGCTAATGCCACGCCTGCTATAGATATTAATTATGTCTCTGTTTTCATTTATTAATGGGCAAAATTAAAACAAAACGACAGACGAAAAATTTCATGATCGAAAAAAGAAAAAGCCGGGCACTCTGGCCCGGCTTGATATAACCCAATACACCGTTAACTGGCGACAGCCATACCAACGGTCATATGCAACCCGTAGAACACGCCGCGACCAATCAGTTCACCCGCCAGTACCAGCACAAAAGCCAGTGACAGCAGCGGCAGCGCCGGCTGATATCCTTTGAGCTGAGGGGCAATCCAGAATACCAGCGCGGCGACCAGCAGAACGATACGCCAGGCCATCAGCGCACCGTAGTCCGGCACCAGGGCAGAGGCCTGCTGAATAGAGCTGTGAATGGTTGCCAGTTCAGAACCCTGCATCAGGGCGACTATCGCACTCACTACCAGCGCCAGCAGCGAAACAGCGGGCAGCAGACGCATTGCCCATCCGTCGACACCCGCCACGCGCAGCAGCAGGTAGCCCAGCAGCGGCCCGCCGATAAACATCGTCAGGAAGAAGCTCATTGGCGTCCAGACGCTGTACCAGGTGGGGACGGTATCGATGGTGTTATAGACACGTATCATCATCCACACGAACACCACGCCCAGCACCATGGTCACAATCAGCCACAGGCTGCGCAGACCCGCAGGCAACTTCTTCATAGCGGCCAGCAGCCAGCCCAGCCCACCGACGGCAAAGAAAATTGCGCCACTGGCGATCTCGTTACTGAGGGATGAGGCACCCACGCGGTTCAGGGAGTTAAACGCGCGCATCGGCGAACCCAGGTGCAGCGTAGAGGCGATAAAGCCGATCCCCATCAGCACCCACAGGCCAAACATACTCAACACCAGGCGCTGCTGCTGTTCAGCATTGAGACGAACTTTCAACAACGCCAGCGCGAGCACAATGAAGCCGCCCGCTACGCACTGACCAAAGACCGTGAAGATCATCAGCGGCCATTCATGCCATCCACTTCCCATCTCACACCTCCTTCGGATTTGCCAGGTAGCCGGTGGTGTCACCTGTAGGACGGCTGTTGGCGTTAGGTTTAATCACAATACTCGGCTTCGTGAAGTGCGCAGACGGCAGCGGTGCCACGGCGGCGAGCTGACCGTGTTTCTGACGCAGCTCTTCAATCGGGCCGAAGTCCAGCGCGCGCAGCGGACAGGACTCGACGCAAATCGGCTTTTTGCCATCCGCTACGCGGGTGTGGCAGCCGTCGCATTTGGTCATGTGGCCTTTAGCGGCGTTGTACTGCGGCGCGCCGTACGGACAGGCCATATGACAGTAGCGACAGCCAATGCAGACATCTTCATCCACCACCACAAAACCGTCTTCGCGCTTGTGCATCGCCCCGCTCGGGCAGACTTTTGAACAGGCGGGATCTTCACAGTGGTTACAGGCAATTGACAGGTAATACGCAAAGACGTTCTGATGCCAGACGCCGTTATCTTCCTGCCAGTCGCCCCCGGCGTATTCGTAGATGCGACGGAAGCTCACGTCCGGCGTCAGGTCTTTGTAATCTTTGCAGGCCAGCTCGCAGGTTTTGCACCCGGTACAACGGCTGGAATCAATAAAAAATCCATACTGAGTTGTCATCGGTTACTCCTTAAACCTTTTCAACCTGGACAAGGTTAGTGTGGGATGGGTTACCCTTCGCCAGCGGCGACGGACGCTGTGTGGTCAGTACGTTAATACTGCCTGCCTGGTCGATGCGGTTGGCATCCGGGCTGTACCAGGCCCCTTCCCCTAACGCCACCACGCCGGGCATCATGCGTGGGGTGACTTTGGCTTCAATATGCACCTCGCCGCGACCGTTGAAGATGCGCACGCGATCGCCATTGCTGATGCCGCGCGCTTTCGCGTCCATCGGGTTGATCCACATCTCCTGGCGGCAGGCGGCTTTCAGCACGTCGACGTTACCGTAGGTGGAGTGAACACGCGCTTTATAGTGGAAGCCGGTCAGCTGCAGCGGGAATTTCGCCGTCAGCGGATCGTTATAGTTTTCAAAGCCCGGCGTGTAGATCGGCAGCGGATCGATAACATCCCCTTCCGGCAGCTCCCAGGTGGAGGCGATTTTTGCCAGCGCTTCGGAATAGATTTCGATTTTGCCCGACGGCGTGGTCAGCGGGTTCGCCTGCGGATCTTCACGGAACGCTTTGTACGCCACGTGGTGTCCTTCCGGATCGCGCTGTTTGTACATCCCCTGCTTTCGGAAGGTATCAAAGTCAGGGAGGTCAGGAATCGCCTTACGGGAGAGTTCATGCAGATGACGCATCCACCCTTCCTGAGTACGCCCCTCGGTGAACTGCTGCTCAACGCCTAGACGTTTCGCCAGCTCAGAGATCATTTCATAAATGGTTTTGCACTCGAAGCGCGGTTTAATCGCCTGGTCGGTAAAGATCACGTAGGACATGTTGCCGCAGGAGGCGTCCAGCGCGAAATCCATCTGCTCAGAGGCGGTGCAGTCCGGCAGCAGGATATCGGCATATTTTGCCGAGGAGGTCATGTGGCAGTCGATCACCACAATCATCTCGCACTTCTTGTCGTCCTGCAGGATTTCATGGGTGCGGTTGATTTCAGAGTGCTGGTTGATGAGACAGTTACCGGCATAGTTCCAGATCATCTTGATCGGCACGTCCAGCTTGTCCTTACCGCGCACTCCGTCGCGCAGGGCGGTCATTTCCGGGCCACGTTCAATCGCATCGGTCCACATAAACATGGAAATGCTGGTCTGAACCGGGTTATCCAGCGTTGGCATACGTTCAAACGGCACTTCATATGAGCCTTCACGCGCGCCGGTGTTACCGCCGTGAATACCGACGTTGCCGGTCAGAATGGAGAGCATGGAAATGGCACGGGTCGCAATTTCACCGTTCGCATGACGCTGCGGACCCCAGCCCTGGCTAATGTAAGCTGGTTTGGCTGAGCCAATCTCACGCGCCAGCTGAACGATACGCTCTGCCGGGATGCCGGTGATGGTGGACGCCCACTCCGGCGTTTTTGCCACGCCATCGCTACCCTGACCGAGAATGTAAGCTTTGTAATGTCCGTTTGCCGGTGCGCTGGCTGGCAGGGTTTTCTCGTCATAGCCGACGCAGTATTTATCCAGGAAAGGCTGATCGACGAGGTTCTCGGTGATCATCACCCACGCCAGCGCTGAGACCAGGGCCGCATCGGTACCCGGACGTATTGGGATCCACTCGTCTTCACGTCCGGCACCGGTGTCGGTATAGCGCGGATCGATGATGATCATGCGGGCATTGGATTTGGCGCGCGCCTGTTCGAGGTAGTAGGTTACCCCGCCACCGCTCATGCGGGTTTCCCCCGGGTTGTTACCAAACAGCACGACCAGCTTGCTGTTTTCGATATCGGACGGACTGTTGCCGTCCGCCCAACCGCCATAGGTGTAGTTCAGGCCAGCCGCGATCTGCGCAGAAGAGTAGTCACCATAGTGATTGAGATAACCGCCGCAGCAGTTCATCAGGCGCGCCACCAGCGTTTTTCCCGGTGGCCAGGAGCGGGTCAGCGTGCCGCCGAGCGTCCCGGTACCGTAGTTCAGGTAGATGGATTCGTTGCCGTACTCTTTAATAAGGCGCTGCATATTGGTGGCGATGATGTCGTAGGCCTCATCCCAGCTAATCCGCTCGAACTTCCCTTCCCCACGCTTACCGACACGCTTCATCGGATATTTCAGGCGGTCCGGATTATAGACGCGGCGACGCATGGAGCGACCACGCAAACACGCACGCACCTGATGTAACCCTTCGTAGTTATCGTCCCCGGTATTGTCGGTTTCGACATATTTAATTTCGCCATCCACCACATGCATACGCAGCGGACAACGGCTACCGCAGTTAACGGTACAGGCACTCCACACCACTTTTTCCGGCGAAGTGGCCGGAGACAGAGCATCTGCCGCCGACGCCAGTCGGGTAAAAGGGAGCGTGAAGGCACTACTGGCTACCGCCAGGCCGCCTATTGCCGTGGTTTTCATCAACCCACGGCGAGTGACCTCGGCAGCCATTAATGCTTCAGGCGCGTTGATTTTCATAGAGACTCACTTTGGTTGCTCACAAAAAAAAGAGAGGCGGCGCAAACCGCTATGTAGTTTTATATATAACGAATATTATCGTTATCAGCTTTTTATGCTGGCTTTCATTCGAAGGAGTATTACTACTTTAGAGGGAGAGGTTATTGCGTCGTATCAAACCAAAGGCATAAAAAAAGCGCCCTGAGGCGCTTTTTTGTTTTAAGACAAATTATTAGCCGATGTACTGCTGGCCTTTCATGTATGGACGCAGCACTTCAGGGATCTCGATACGACCGTCTGCCTGCTGATAGTTTTCCAGCACGGCAACCAGGGTACGGCCCACAGCCAGGCCAGAACCGTTCAGGGTATGCACCAGACGGGTTTTCTTATCAGATTTGCTGCGGCAACGTGCCTGCATGCGGCGCGCCTGGAAATCCCAGACGTTAGAGCAGGAGGAGATCTCACGGTAGGTGTTCTGCGCAGGTACCCACACTTCCAGATCGAAGGTTTTGCAGGCACCAAAGCCCATATCACCGGTGCACAGCGCCATACGACGGTATGGCAGACCCAGCAGCTCCAGCACTTTTTCAGCGTGGCCGGTCATCTCTTCCAGCGCGTCCATGGATTCTTCAGGACGGACGATCTGCACCATCTCAACTTTGTCGAACTGGTGCATACGGATCAGACCGCGCGTGTCGCGACCGTAAGATCCTGCTTCAGAACGGAAGCACGGAGAGTGCGCCGTCAGTTTGATTGGCAGGTCGTCTTCGTCGATGATCTCATCACGCACGAGGTTAGTCAGCGGCACTTCCGCGGTTGGGATCAGCGCGTAGTTGCTGCTGTCTGCTTCCTCGTCCAGCGGACGGGTATGGAACAGGTCGCCGGCAAATTTCGGCAGCTGGCCCGTACCGTACAGCGTATCGTGGTTGACCAGATACGGCACATAGGTTTCGCTGTAGCCATGCTGCTCGGTGTGCAGATCCAGCATGAACTGCGCCAGCGCGCGGTGCAGATGGGCAATCTGGCCTTTCATCACCACGAAGCGAGAGCCGGTCAGCTTAACCGCTGCCGCAAAATCCAGGCCCGCGTGCATTTCGCCCAGCGTCACGTGATCGCGCACTTCAAAGTCAAACTCACGAGGCGTACCCCAGCGTTTCACTTCAACGTTGTCGTTTTCATCTTTGCCGACAGGCACGCTGTCGTCAGGAATATTCGGGATAGCCAGGGCAATATCACGAATTTCGGCCTGAAGAACATCCAGTTCAGCTTTCGCTTGATCCAGTTCTTCACCCAGCTTGTTCACTTCCAGGCGTAATGGCTCAATATCTTCCCCGCGCGCTTTCGCCTGGCCGATGGATTTCGATCGAGAGTTACGCTCTGCCTGCAGATTTTCAGTTTGTACCTGCAGTACTTTACGACGCTCTTCAAGAGCGCGCAGCTTATCTACATCCAGCTTAAAGCCCCGGCGTGCCAGTTTTTCAGCGACTGCGTCTGGCTCATTACGCAGCAGATTGGGATCGAGCATGCTTATCCTGTGCTTATCGAATTAAAATAGGAAATGTGACCACAGCCTGCGGCCACAAGGATACAATTGCCAACATTACCGCAACGATTGAACTAACGGTAGCGTTTTATAGGGCTATTTTGATCCTGTCCGGCGAGCCAGGTGAGCTTTTCACCAATCTTGCCTTCAAGACCTCTGTTTGTGGGGTGATAATAGCGCGTTTGTGCCATCTCCTGCGGGAAATATTCCTCCCCGGCAGCGTAGGCATTGGGTTCATCATGAGCGTAGCGGTATTCCTGCCCATACCCCATCTCTTTCATCAGTTTGGTCGGCGCATTACGCAGATGAACCGGTACATCGTAGTCCGGGCGTTCGCGTGCGTCAGACATCGCGGCCTTAAACGCGGTATAGACGGCATTGCTTTTCGGCGCACAGGCCAGATAGACAATCGCCTGCGCAATGGCACGCTCGCCCTCCGCAGGTCCAACCCGGGTGAAACAATCCCAGGCCGACAGCGCGACCTGCATGGCACGCGGGTCGGCGTTGCCGACATCTTCTGAGGCAATCGCCAGACAGCGGCGCGCGACGTATAGCGGATCGCCACCCGCAGTAATAATGCGCGCATACCAGTACAGCGCCGCATCCGGCGCGCTGCCGCGCACGGACTTATGCAGCGCCGAAATCAAATCGTAAAAACGGTCACCTTTATTATCGAAACGCGCGCTGCGTTCCCCGGCAATTTCGGTGAGCAGTTCCGGTTTTAGCACCCGCTTGCCGGCATCATCGACCTCGGCCATGTCGGCCATCATTTCCAGCGTGTTCAGCGCCCGACGCGCATCGCCGTTAACCAGCTCGGCAATCGCACGACGCGTCTCGTCAGGCAGAACGATATCCTGTCCGCCGTAGCCGCGCGATTTGTCGTCCATCGCCTGAGTGAGAACCTTTTCGATATCCTCGGTCGTCAGCGATTTGAGCAGATAAACGCGCGCACGGGAAAGCAGCGCCGAGTTCAGCTCAAACGACGGGTTTTCGGTGGTCGCCCCAATGAAGAAGATCGTGCCGTCTTCAATATGCGGCAGGAAGGCATCCTGCTGGCTCTTGTTGAAGCGATGGACTTCGTCGACAAAAAGAATGGTGCGGCGTCCGGCGTTGCGGTTCTGACGCGCACGCTCGATAGCCTCACGGATCTCCTTCACGCCGGACGTCACCGCTGAGATACGCTCAACGTCCGCGTTGGCATAACGGGCAATCACTTCTGCAAGCGTAGTCTTGCCGGTGCCTGGGGGCCCCCAGAGGATCATGGAGTGCAAATGCCCCGCCTCAATGGCGCGCGGCAAGGGCTTACCGGCAGCCAGCAGGTGCTGCTGACCGATGTACTGCGCTAAATTTTCTGGCCGCATACGGGCGGCCAGAGGTTGAAACGCGTTATCTGAAAAATCGAGCGACAGATTGCCCACTCACGCCTCTTACTTATTGCGTTGGTCGTCCACCGTTACGCCCTTCGGCGGGGTAAAGGTGAACTTCGATGCATCAACGGCGCCGTTCTGCTGAGATTTGAGCTGATAGCTGCTGCGCTGATCGTCCTGCTCAACCGCGCCGAACTGATTAATGGTACCGTTGGTGCTGACATTAATGGTGAACTGCTTCAGGTTGCCGTTGCTGCCTTTCGGCGTCAGGACAAACTCGTCACCCGTCTGTTTAATATTGTACTGCTGCCAGTCGCTGGCCTGGTTACGGGCAATCAGCATAAATGGCGTATTGCTGGTGGCATCTTTCAGCCAGGTCGCAGTAGCCTGCTCAACAAACGGGTTGTAGAACCATAAAGTTTTACCGTCAGACACCAGGATGCTTTCATCCGGCTGGGTCATGTGCCAGTTAAACAGATTTGGCCGTTTTACCCACAAGTCCCCCTGACCTTCCTGCACCGCGTTGCCGCTGCCGTCCGTCACTTTCTGCGTAAAGCTGGCGTGGAAGCTGCTTACTTTATCCAGTCGGCTTTTAAGGTCGCTGGCTGCATCAGCCCAGACGCTGCTGGCGACAAAACTGGTGAGTAATGCACAGGCGATGGCGATTTTTTTCATTGTTATTCCTTAAAATACGTCTTCCCGATATGGGGTTTCCGACTTCTATTCTGGACCTGCCCGGAGGCAGGCGACAGAAGAAAATGCTTAATTTTGGCTGATTTACCCTTCTTTGCAATCGCGGAAGGTTAATCAAACGGTGGCGGAGCCAGCACCTCGCGGTTACCGTTATGCCCCTGCTCGCTCACAATGCCCTGCGCTTCCATCTGCTCGATGATGCGCGCAGCGCGGTTATAGCCGATGCGGAACTGACGCTGTACGCCAGAGATAGACGCTTTACGTTTTTCGGTAACGAAATTCACCGCCTGATCGAATAACGGATCCAGCTCTTCACCGCCGTCAAAGCCACCGCCGCCGCCTTCGCTTTCCGTGTCGCTGGTAATACCATCGACGTATTGCGGACGACCGCGCGCTTTCCAGTCCTGCACGACCGCGTGCACTTCCTGGTCGCGCACGAACGCGCCGTGAACACGCACCGGAGAGGTGGAGTTCGGCCCGGAATAGAGCATGTCACCCATACCCAGCAGCGACTCTGCACCGCCCTGGTCAAGAATGGTACGGGAGTCAATTTTACTTGATACGGTGAAGGCGATACGCGTCGGAATGTTCGCTTTAATCAGACCGGTGATAACGTCCACGGAAGGACGCTGGGTCGCCAGCACAAGGTGAATACCGGCCGCACGCGCTTTCTGCGCCAGACGGGCAATCAGCTCTTCCACTTTCTTACCGACGGTCATCATCAGGTCAGCGAATTCGTCGACCAGCACCACGATATAAGGCAGTTTTTCCAGCACCGGATGCTGGGCATCCATGCTGTCACCCGGCTTCCAGTACGGATCCGGAATCGGACGGCCCATGCGCGCCGCTTCGGCGATTTTCTCGTTATAGCCGGCCAGGTTACGCACGCCCAGCGCAGACATCAGCTTGTAGCGGCGTTCCATCTCATTCACGCTCCAGCGCAGGGCGTTGGCGGCGTCTTTCATGTCGGTGACCACTTCAGTCAGCAGATGTGGAATACCTTCATAGACCGACAGTTCGAGCATTTTCGGGTCGATCATGATGAAACGCACATCTTCCGGCTGCGCTTTATAGAGCATGCTGAGGATCATGGCGTTCACACCGACGGACTTACCGGAACCGGTGGTACCCGCGACCAGCAGGTGAGGCATTTTTGCGAGGTCTGCCACCACCGGATCGCCAGCGATATCTTTACCCAGCACCACGGTCAGTGGAGATGGGTTATCACGGAACTTGGTGTTATCCAGCACTTCACGCAGGTAGACGGTCTGACGTTTCTTGTTCGGCAGCTCAAGACCAACGTACGGTTTGCCCGGTATCACTTCCACCACGCGCACCGCAACGGTTGACAGCGAACGCGCCAGGTCGCGGGACAGGTTGGAAATACGCGCGGCTTTTACGCCCGGCGCCAGGTTCAGTTCAAAACGGGTGATCACAGGACCCGGCGAGTAGTTCACCACGTCCGCCTTGATACGGAAGTCAGCCAGACGGGCTTCAACCAGACGGGCCATCTGCTCCAGCGCAAACGTATCAACCGGCTCGACTTCAGCTGGCGGCGGCGTCAGCAGATCCAGCGACGGCAGCGGCGTGCTTGGACGCTGCAGCGGACGGCTGTCACCGTTACGCATCAGCAGCGGGTGAATCAGGCTCTCCTGCGGCTGTGGCGCAGGCTGCTGGAACTGCTGTTGCTGCGGCTGCTGTGGTTGCACATACGGCTGTTGAACAGGTTGCTGTGCGTAGGTCGATGGTGTCTGCTGGCGCACAGGCTCAGCTTCCGGCATCACGCTCGGGGTAAATAAAGGCTCGCTTGGGCCATCATCCACCAGATCTTTCATCGGCGAGAATTCAAAGTCCGACAGCGAGAACGGATTTGCCCCTGCCGGCTGTTCACCGGAGTAACGCTGCTGCTGCGTTGCCGCAAACTGGCGCGCTAATTCAGCTTCTGCCGCATCATCTTCGTCTTCCAGCGCAGGTTCGTCGTGCTGATAGTCTTGACCGTAGCGCTGATTTTGCTGCGCAGCGAACTGGCGGGCCAGCTCGTCCTGCTGCATTTCATCAGCCTCATCGTCGTACTCAGACTCGCGCGCTTTTTCTTCAGCCATGCGCTGGGAAGGCAGCTTGATGCCATAAGAAGCAAGCTCACGGCGGGTTGGCACGCGGACGCGGTTAGGACGAGGCAGTTGCGGACCAATCCCCTCTTTCACCTGAGGACGCGGTGCGCCCCCTGTTGCCAGGCTAAAGACCGGTGCCGCCGCTGCTGCGGCCGCAGTAGCCTGCTTAACGCCTTCCGCTACGGGTGCTACAGCAGGCGTCGGGTCGACCGGCGGAACAGAAGGCGCCTTCGTAACCGGCTCCTGCACCGGTTCAGGCACAGGCTGATACCAGGCGGCCAGCTGTTCGCGTTCACGCGCACGGCGCTCTTCGACTTCTTCGAAATAGTACAGCGGTGGACGCGCAGGCTTCACCTCTTCCACGATTTCAGGCTCAGGTTCAGGTTCAGGCTGCGGTGCAACGTAAGGCTGCACAGGTTCAACGGGCTCAGGCACGTACTCCTGATAAGGCTGGGACACTGGCTGCTGATATTGCTGCGGTGCATACTCAGGCTGCGGCGGCTGATAAGGCTGCTGCCACTGTTCCTGCTGCACGGGGATGTAGCTTTCAGGTTCAGGCGCAATAACGGGCTCCGGCGTATGAACACCCGGCGCAGTCTGCCAGTCAACCTGAGGCTGCTGAATAACGGATTCCGGCGGCGGGACCGGCGCGGATGGCATCACGGCGTCGACAGGCGCGGCATACGCCTGCGCAGCGGTCGTCGCGGCGGCGGCAGCCGCAACCGGCTCGGTAACCGAGTGGCCGTTCAACAGTGGATCGTATTCGTCGAAGTCACCCGGCGTGGCATGGCTACCGGAAAAAAGCACATCATCAGGATCGACGGCGGTCCCTGCTGCACGATACTCAACCTGCTCGTCTTCATCCATGCGTTTACCGGAGAAGAGCGCCGCATCGGTTTTACGGCCCAGCGGGTTGGCAAATTTCTCAGCAACACGCTGGCGACGCGCCAGCGCACCGCGCAGAATTCGGGCACGACGAGACTCGCGACGCTGCACAGGCGCGTCGTCTTCCTCTTCATCTTCGTATTCGTCTTCATCCACCCACGTATCGTCACGACGGGTACGGTTACTGGCGAAGGTCAGAATGGTGAGGATAAAGCTGCCAATTTTCTCGGCAATGCTCACCCAGGACCAGCCGGTAAACAGCGTCAGCCCGGCGGCCCAGATGCACAGCAGCGCCAGCGTGCCGCCGCTGCTGTGCAGCATCGGCTGAAGCGCGGAACTTAATAAGCTGCCGATTACCCCGCCAGAGGCGAAGTACCAGATATCATCCGCATTGATCGCTGCCAGCCCGCAGGAAGTGAGAATCAGCGCCAGCGCGCCAATCAGGCGCAGCGAGACAGCGAAATAGTCGATGTAATCATCGTTCTGACGATGACGCCACGCAAACCAGCATCCGCCAATGATAATGACGGGAAGGGTGTAGGCCATCACACCGAAAATGAAAAACAGCGTGTCCGCAAGCCAGGCACCGGGGACACCGCCTAAATTATGGATAGGCTCATGCCATGCAGTTTGTGACCAGCTGGGATCAGAGGGGTTGAAACTGAGTAAGGCTGCCATCAGCCAGACGGCAAAAAGGGCAATAACAATCAGCAAAGCCTCGAGGAGACGACGTCCGCTGCTTAGCTTCGATAGTGTGACTTCTTTGTCTTCAGTGTATTCCTGGCTCAAGAAAGGCTCTCCAGGTATCAGGCATATCCTGCCTGTTTGCTAAAACGGACAACAGCGCCGGGACTCCCCGGCACTGTTGCTGTATGGATTAACAGGAGTGTAATCAAACTACGCTGATTTTGCACCTGTTCCGTGTTAGCGCGTCTTAATAACCAGACGATTGCTCTGTTTGACCTCTTCCATTACCACATAAGTACGGGTGTCGTTCACGCCCGGCAGACGCAACAGGGTTTCCCCCAGCAGCTTACGGTAGGCGGACATATCTGGCACACGGGTTTTCAACAGGTAGTCGAAATCACCGGACACCAGATGACACTCTTGAATTTCTTCAAGTTTTTGTACAGCGGCGTTAAATTGCTCAAACACATCCGGCGCACCACGATTCAGAGTAATCTCAACAAATACCAGAAGTGAGGCATCCAGATAATGCGGGTTCAGCAGAGCCGTATAGCCCTGAATAAAACCCTGTCTTTCCAGTCGGCGCACACGCTCAAGGCACGGCGTCGGGGAAAGTCCCACACGTTTTGAAAGCTCGACGTTGGAAATACGCCCATCCTTTTGCAATTCATTCAGAATGTTACGATCGATACGGTCGAGATCTTTGCCAGGGCGCTTCTTGCTATCTACCATTATTATTGTCTCTCTGTATTCCTTCCCTACTCCTGCCTGGACCCTGTGCACATCACTGTTCAGAGCCTGTACCCGTTAGTCATCACATCGCCTGGTTTTGTATTAGACGCGATGCGGATTCGGGTTCTGTTGGTAAGAAGACCGTTGCCCGAAGGCTGTCACCGACATCACGTATGGCGTCTGTCCACGCCATGCGTAGATTTCACTGACCCGGTAAAAATGGCATTTACGTGCATGCCTATGCGGCATACGGTTAACGCGGTTTTTTTTCTTCCTTGAATGTTTTCGCAAAAGCGCAGGGGATTGTCAAAGCAAAACATCGTTTTTTAGTACAACATGCCGGATATTCATTACGACAGGGTATTAATCCTCATTTTATTGCCTTATAAACGACCGGTTTTCTTAAGAAAGCGTGATGTTATCGCGCGCGATTCATCGTCCACGGCTATTACACAGATTGATATCAAAATTGCTGCGCTCTTTTTTTACGGCAACAAATTCCCTACAATCCAGCCAAATGTCTGCCAACAACAATGGGGATCTCATGGGCACGGCCAAACACAGTAAGCTGCTAATCCTTGGTTCTGGACCTGCGGGATATACCGCGGCGGTCTATGCTGCACGCGCTAACCTGCACCCGGTACTCATCACCGGTATGGAAAAAGGCGGTCAGCTGACCACCACCACCGAAGTGGAAAACTGGCCAGGGGACCCGAACGACCTGACCGGGCCGCTGCTGATGGAGCGCATGCACGAGCATGCCGCTAAATTCGAAACCGAAATTCTGTTCGATCACATCAACAAGGTCGACCTGCAGAACCGTCCGTTCCGCCTGACGGGTGACAGCGGCGAATACACCTGTGACGCGCTGATCATCGCTACCGGCGCCTCTGCCCGTTATCTCGGTCTGCCATCCGAAGAAGCGTTTAAAGGCCGCGGGGTTTCTGCCTGCGCCACCTGCGACGGTTTCTTCTATCGCAATCAGAAGGTCGCGGTCATCGGCGGCGGCAACACTGCCGTGGAAGAGGCGCTGTATCTGGCGAACATTGCCTCTGAAGTGCACCTGATCCACCGCCGCGAGACCTTCCGCGCGGAGAAGATCCTGATCAAACGTCTGATGGATAAGGTGGCAAGCGGCAACATCGTGCTGCACACCAACCGCACCCTGGAAGAGGTGACGGGCGACCAGATGGGCGTTGCCGGTCTGCGTATCCGTGATACCCAGAACACCGATAACGTCGAAACGCTGGAAGTGGCGGGTCTGTTCGTGGCTATCGGCCACAGCCCGAACACCGCGATCTTCGAAGGCCAGCTGGAGCTGGAAAACGGCTACATCAAAGTGCAGTCCGGCATTCACGGTAATGCGACTCAAACCAGCATCCCGGGCGTATTCGCGGCCGGCGACGTAATGGACCACATTTACCGTCAGGCGATCACCTCTGCGGGCACCGGCTGTATGGCCGCGCTGGACGCTGAACGCTACCTCGATGGACTGGCTGAACAAGGTAAATAATCTTTACAAGTCAGTAACAAACGTAAATAAAGGCGGCGATAAGTCGCCTTTATTGTCTCCCCGTTGTAACATTGCGCTGCCCAACTTCTAATAACGTCACCTGCAAAGTACGCAATGGAAAAAACCCGTCAACAAGAGTTAACACGCTGGCTGAAACAGCAAAGCGTTCTTTCCCGCCGCTGGCTTACGATTTCCCGTATTTTGGGTTTCATCAGCGGTCTGTTGATTGTTGCCCAGGCATGGCTGCTGGCCCGCATTCTTAATCACATGATCATGGAGAACATTCCTCGCGAAGCGCTCCTGCTGCCCTTTATTGTCCTGATCCTGATTTTTATCCTGCGCGCCTGGGTGGTGTGGCTGCGTGAGCGCGTCGGTTTTCACGCCGGACAGCACATCCGCTACGAGATCCGCCGTCAGGTGCTCGACAGGCTTCAGGAAGCCGGGCCCGCGTGGATCCAGGGTAAACCGGCCGGTAGCTGGGCGACGCTGATCCTTGAGCAGATTGACGATATGCATGACTACTACGCGCGCTATCTGCCGCAGATGGCCCTTGCCGTCTTCGTTCCGCTGCTGATCGTGATCGCCATCTTCCCGGTGAACTGGATGGCAGCGCTGATTCTGCTGGGCACCGCCCCGCTGATCCCGCTTTTTATGGCGCTGGTCGGGATGGGGGCAGCGGATGCCAACCGCAGAAACTTCCTGGCTCTGGGTCGACTGAGCGGTCATTTCCTCGATCGCCTTCGCGGCATGGAGACGTTACGCATTTTTGGCCGCGGTGAAGCGGAAACCGAAAATATTCGCCTGGCGTCGCAGGACTTCCGTCAGCGCACCATGGAAGTGTTACGCCTTGCCTTCCTGTCCTCCGGCGTACTGGAATTCTTCACCTCGCTGTCGATTGCCCTCGTGGCGGTCTACTTCGGCTTCTCCTACCTCGGCGCGCTGGATTTCGGCCATTACGGCACGGCGGTGACCCTTTCCGCCGGGTTCCTGGCGCTGATCCTGGCGCCGGAGTTTTTCCAGCCGCTTCGCGATCTGGGGACCTTCTATCACGCCAAAGCCCAGGCGGTTGGCGCCGCCGATAGCCTGAAAACGTTCCTGGAAACGCCGCTGGCCCACCCGGAGCGCGGTGATGTAACGCTGAATGCTAAAGACTCCGTGACCATTGAAGCGCAGGACTTTTCCATTCTGTCGCCCGAAGGCAAAGTGCTCGCCGGTCCGCTGAACTTTACCTTACCTGCCGGACAACGCGTGGTGCTTGTCGGCATCAGCGGTTCCGGGAAAAGTTCTCTGCTGAACGCGTTGTCCGGTTTTATGGCCTACACGGGTTCACTGCGGATCAACAAAACCGAACTGCGCAACCTCGATCCTGACGCCTGGCGTAAACAGCTCAGCTGGGTAGGCCAAAACCCGCAGCTTCCCGCCGCGACGCTGCGCGAAAACGTGCTTCTGGCGCGCCCGGACGCGCGTGAAGATGAGCTGCAATCGGTTCTCGACCGCGCCTGGGTCAGCGAATTTCTGCCGCTGCTGCCGCAAGGGGTGGATACCGTAGTCGGCGACCAGTCCGCCGGGCTGTCGGTCGGGCAGGCGCAGCGTGTGGCCGTTGCCCGCGCGCTGCTTAACCCATGCCAGCTTATGCTGCTGGACGAGCCCGCAGCCAGCCTTGACGCACACAGCGAGCAGCGCGTAATGGAAGCGCTTAACGCCGCCTCCCTGCAGCAAACCACCCTGATGGTCACCCACCAGCTGGAAGGGATTGCCGACTGGGACCAGATCTGGGTCATGGAAAACGGCCGTATTGTTGAGCAAGGCGACTACGCCTCTCTCGTTGCCGCCCAGGGGCCATTTGCGACCCTGCTGGCGAACCGTCAGGAGGATATCTGATGCGCGCTCTGCTGCCTTATCTTGCGCTCTATAAACGCCACAAATGGATGCTGACGCTGGGGATTGTGCTGGCGATTGTCACGCTGCTCGCCAGCATCGGCCTGCTCACGCTTTCCGGCTGGTTCCTGTCGGCCTCGGCCGTTGCGGGGTTCGCCGGTTTATACAGCTTCAACTATATGCTTCCGGCCGCCGGGGTTCGCGGTACCGCCATCACCCGTACTGCCGGGCGCTATTTCGAACGGCTGGTCAGCCACGACGCCACTTTCCGCGTGCTGCAGCACCTGCGTATCTATACCTTCAGCAAACTGCTGCCCCTCTCCCCTGCCGGGCTGGCGCGTTTTCGTCAGGGCGAGTTGCTTAACCGCGTGGTGGCGGACGTTGACACGCTGGATCACCTTTACCTGCGCGTGATTTCCCCTATCGTGGGCGCGTTTGTGGTGATTGTGGTGGTCACGCTGGGGCTGTCTGTTCTGGATGTTCCCGTTGCGCTGACGCTGGGCGGGATCATGCTGCTGACGCTTATCGTTCTGCCGCCGCTGTTTTACCGCGCCGGGAAATCCACCGGGGAAAACCTGACGCGCCTGCGCGGGGACTACCGCCAGCAGCTGACCGCCTGGCTTCAGGGGCAGGCAGAGCTGACCATTTTTGGTGCCAGCAAGCGCTACCGCGCGCGGATGGAAAGTACGGAGCTGAACTGGCATGAGGCCCAGCGCCGTCAGTCGGAGCTGACGGCCTTCTCTCAGGCGCTGATGATGCTGATCGGCGGCGTGGCGGTGATTGCCATGCTGTGGCTGGCTTCCGGCGATATTGGGGGAAACACACAGCCGGGTCCGCTTATTGCCCTTTTCGTTTTCTGTGCGCTGGCCGCGTTTGAAGCGCTGGCTCCGGTGACGGGCGCCTTCCAGCATCTGGGGCAGGTCATCGCCTCTGCCCTGCGCATCACCCAGATTGCCGAGCAGGAGCCTGAAGTCACGTTCAGTGCCGGGCAGACCGCTGTCCCTGAGCAGGTTGCGCTGACGCTTGAAGATGTTACCTTCAGCTATGACAAACAGGCGCAGAACGCGCTGGACGGTATCACCCTTTCTGTGAATGCCGGCCAGCGGATTGCGATCCTCGGCCGTACCGGCTGCGGTAAATCGACGCTGCTGCAGCTGTTGACCCGCGCCTGGGACCCGCAGCGCGGTCAGATTCGTTTTAATAATACGTTGCTGACCGATTTCAGCGAGCAGGCCCTGCGCAAAACCGTCAGCGTCGTTCCGCAGCGGGTGCATCTGTTTAGCGCCACCCTGCGCGATAACCTGCTGCTGGCTGCGCCAGAGGCCTCTGATGATGCGCTTCGCGCCGTGCTGGAACAGGTCGGTCTGCATAAGCTGCTTGAGGGCGATGGACTGAACAGCTGGCTCGGTGAAGGCGGTCGTCAGCTTTCCGGCGGAGAGCTGCGCCGTCTGGCGATTGCGCGCGCGCTGCTGCACGATGCGCCGCTGATGCTGCTTGACGAACCCACCGAAGGGCTGGATGCCACGACCGAGAGCCAAATCCTTGATTTGCTGGCCAATGTCATGACCGGTAAAACCGTCCTGATGGTCACGCACCGCCTGCGCGGACTGGCGAGTTTTGATCGGATAATTGTGATGGACAACGGACACATTATTGAGCAAGGTAGTCACGCAGAGCTGTTGGCGAAACAGGGTCGCTACTTCCAGTTTAAACAGCGTCTGTAGACTATATTTGTAGCGTCCTCACTCGCGTACTGGAGTTTTGCTGTCATGCGCCTGGTCCAGCTTTCTCGTCATAACATCGCGTTCCCTTCTCCTGAAGGGGCGCTGCGTGAGCCCAATGGGCTGCTGGCCCTTGGTGGTGACCTCAGCCCTGCGCGGCTGTTGATGGCGTACCAGCGCGGCATCTTCCCCTGGTTTTCTCCCGGCGACCCGATTTTATGGTGGTCTCCCGATCCGCGTGCCGTGCTGTGGCCAGAGCAGTTTCACCTGAGCCGCAGCATGAAGCGTTTCCATGCAAAATCACCGTACCGCGTCACCCTGAACCACGCCTTTGGTCAGGTCATTGAAGGCTGTGCCGAAGACCGGTTTGAGGGAACATGGATAACCCGCGATATCATTACCGCCTATCACCAGCTTCACGAGCTTGGCTACGCGCACTCCATTGAGGTGTGGGACGGCGGAGCACTGGTCGGCGGCATGTATGGCGTGGCGCAGGGGACGCTGTTTTGTGGTGAGTCGATGTTCTCCCGCGCGGTTAACGCCTCGAAAACGGCGCTGCTGGTCTTCTGCCAGGCGTTTGCCCAGCGCGGCGGACGCCTGATCGATTGTCAGGTGCTCAATGAGCACACGGCTTCCCTCGGCGCCGTTGAGATACCGCGACGCCAGTACATCGAGCATCTGGATGCCAGCCGTCAGGAAAAGCTCCCGCGCGACTTCTGGATACCGAGAACGCTCTTTATGCCCAATGCCTAAATGTTTTCCGCATATTTTTTGTGAGGGTGTTATAATTACGCCGCAGAGTAGCTTCTGCCTGTTGCCCCGCCGCCGTTTGGGACCTTCGCTTCAGATAACGTCCTGACGTTTATCCTGTTGTATCCCCTTTACGAATGCGCTTTCCGTTCGGTTGTACCGTGACGCTTGGGCAATGCGCCGAAACTGTTTTGCTGCGTTTCAAACGCGCAATTCTTTACTTAATTGATGAATTTCGGCATTATCTTGCCGGTTCAAAACTTGGTAGTGATACCCCAGAGGATTAGATGGCCAAAGAAGACAATATTGAAATGCAGGGTACCGTACTTGATACGTTGCCTAATACCATGTTTCGCGTAGAGCTGGAAAACGGTCACGTGGTAACTGCGCACATCTCCGGTAAAATGCGCAAAAACTACATCCGCATTTTGACGGGCGACAAAGTGACTGTTGAACTGACCCCGTACGACCTGAGCAAAGGCCGCATTGTCTTCCGTAGTCGCTAATTGTTTTCGCCTGTAATGGCAGATGAATATTTAAAAGGTCGGGTTAAACCCGGCCTTTTTTATTTGTGGCTTTAATTTGGCTATGCCGGGGGATGTATTTTTTGGCAACCTGGTGGCCTCATCCCAGTCCTTTTCCACAGGGAGAGGGCGAAAGGCAGGCATAAAAAAACCGGGCTATTGCCCGGTTTTTAAGACCTACGTAAGAAATCAGTGAGCCGCTTCCGGCTTGTGCTTCGCTGCACTCTGGAAATCGTACGTCAGTTCGTTCTTCGCCTGATCCAGCGCCACGGTCACCTGGCCGCCGTCCACCAGCGAGCCAAACAGCAGCTCGTTCGCGAGCGGTTTCTTCAGATTGTCCTGAATCACGCGCGCCATCGGACGGGCCCCCATCGCACGGTCGTAGCCTTTCTCGGCCAGCCAGTTGCGGGCCTCCTGGCTTACTTCCAGCGACACGCCTTTCTGATCCAGCTGAACCTGCAACTCGACGATGAACTTGTCCACGACCTGATGGATCACCTCGGTAGAGAGGTGATCGAACCAGATAATGTTGTCCAGACGGTTACGGAACTCCGGCGTGAAGATCTTCTTGATCTCCTCCATCGCATCGGTGCTGTTATCCTGGTGGATCAGGCCGATGGATTTACGCTCGGTTTCACGCACCCCGGCGTTGGTGGTCATCACCAGCACCACATTACGGAAGTCCGCTTTGCGCCCGTTGTTGTCGGTCAGCGTCCCGTTGTCCATCACCTGCAGCAGGATGTTGAACACGTCCGGGTGCGCTTTCTCGATTTCATCGAGCAGCAGTACCGCGTGCGGATGCTTGATCACCGCGTCGGTGAGCAGCCCGCCCTGGTCAAAGCCCACGTAGCCCGGAGGCGCACCAATCAAACGGCTGACGGTGTGACGCTCCATATACTCGGACATATCAAAGCGCAGCAGCTCAATGCCCAGTGCTTTAGAGAGCTGAACCGTTACCTCGGTTTTCCCCACGCCGGTCGGGCCGGCAAACAGGAAGGAACCGACAGGCTTGTGCTCATGCCCCAGTCCTGCGCGGGCCATCTTGATCGCTTCGGTTAAGGCCTCAATGGCTTTATCCTGACCAAAGACCAGCATTTTCAGGCGGTTGCCGAGGGTGCGCAGCGTGTCGCGGTCGCTCTGAGAAACGCTCTTCTCAGGGATACGCGCGATGCGGGCCACCACGGACTCAATATCCGCCACGTTAACGGTTTTCTTACGCTTGCTGGCCGGCATCAGGCGCGCACGCGCCCCGGCCTCATCAATCACGTCAATCGCCTTATCCGGCAGATGACGGTCGTTGATGTATTTCACCGCCAGCTCCACCGCCGCACGCACCGCTTTCGCGGTGTAACGCACGTCGTGGTGCGCTTCATACTTCGGCTTCAGGCCGTTGATGATCTGCACCGTTTCCTCGACGGACGGTTCGGTCACGTCGATCTTCTGGAAGCGGCGCGCCAGCGCGCGATCTTTCTCAAAGATGTTGCTGAACTCCTGGTAGGTGGTGGAGCCAATCACGCGGATCTTGCCGCTGGAGAGCAGCGGTTTGATCAGGTTAGCCGCATCCACCTGGCCACCGGAGGCCGCCCCTGCGCCGATGATGGTGTGGATTTCATCGATAAACAGGATGCTGTTGGTGTCCTGCTCCAGCTGTTTTAACAGCGCCTTGAAGCGTTTTTCAAAATCACCACGGTATTTGGTGCCCGCCAGCAGCGAGCCGATGTCCAGCGAGTAGATGGTGCAGTCGGCAATCACTTCCGGTACGTCGCCCTGCACAATGCGCCAGGCAAGGCCTTCGGCAATCGCGGTTTTACCCACGCCAGATTCCCCCACCAGCAGCGGGTTGTTCTTGCGGCGACGGCACAGCACCTGGATCGCGCGCTCCAGCTCTTTATCGCGGCCAATCAGCGGGTCGATACCGCCAACGCGAGCAAGCTGGTTAAGGTTGGTGGTGAAGTTTTCCATACGATCCTCCCCGCCTGCTTGCTCTTCATTGTTATTGACCTGATTGCTGGAATCCGATGCCTGGTTAGGCTCGTCTTTGCGCGTTCCGTGAGAGATAAAGTTAACCACGTCGAGGCGGCTGACTTCGTGTTTGCGCAGCAGATAGGCAGCCTGTGACTCCTGCTCGCTGAAGATGGCGACTAAGACGTTTGCGCCAGTCACTTCACTACGTCCGGAAGACTGGACGTGGAATACCGCGCGCTGCAGCACGCGCTGGAAGCTGAGCGTCGGCTGCGTGTCGCGCTCTTCTTCACTGGCAGGCAGCACCGGTGTGGTTTGTTCGATGAAGGCTTCGAGTTCCTGACGTAGCGCCACCAGATCCACGGAGCAGGCTTCCAGCGCTTCGCGGGCAGATGGGTTGCTAAGCAGTGCGAGCAGTAAATGCTCGACGGTCATAAACTCATGTCGGTGCTCACGCGCTCTGGCGAAAGCCATGTTTAAACTGAGTTCCAGTTCTTGATTGAGCATAGGCACCTCCCCCAATTTTATGCCTTATCAGGCCTTTTCCAGCGTACACAGCAACGGATGCTCGTTCTCCCTCGCATAGTCGTTCACCATCGCCACTTTGGTTTCCGCCACTTCGGCTGTGAAGATGCCGCAGATAGCTTTGCCACGATAATGAACGGTAAGCATCAGTTGCGTTGCACGTTCTACATCATAAGAAAAGAACTTTTGTAGCACGTCAATAACAAATTCCATCGGCGTGTAATCATCGTTCATTAACATAACTTTATACATAGATGGCGGTTTTAGCGCGTCACGCACTTTGTCTTCCGCCAGCTGGTCAAAATCCAGCCAGTCGTTGGTCTTACCCATTTTGCATAACCACTTTGAATCTACCTCAGATGTTAGATAACAATCATCTATTACTGTCATCCGCGATGTCTGTCACAAACTGTTGCAATAGCGTTAACTGCTTCAAACTTTGGTTGATTATTGTCCCATCTCCAGCGCCAAACGCTTGACGACGTCTTTCGTTTCTCTAAATTGTACAAGCGTGAGATGGCGAGGTTTTGAACAGCCCCCACTCCACCACCGGTTCATTCCATCTTAACTTATAAGATTTACGAAGGATGTCGAAGCATGGAAATGGGTACTGTTAAGTGGTTCAACAACGCCAAAGGGTTTGGCTTCATCTGCCCCGAAGGCGGCGGCGAGGATATCTTCGCTCACTATTCCACCATTCAGATGGATGGTTACAGAACGCTCAAAGCCGGGCAGTCCGTCCGGTTCGATGTCCACCAGGGACCAAAAGGCAATCATGCAAGCCTTATCGTCCCCATTGAAGCAGAGACGGTTGCATAGCTCTCTGTTTTATTGTGTACATCCCGCAGTCAAAATGCCAGCCCGATCGGCTGGCATTTTTATTTTCGGGTTATTCCCGAGCCAGCGCATCCACCGGATCCAGCCGCGCCGCGTTGCGGGCGGGCAACCAGCCAAACAAAATGCCGGTAAAGGTTGAACACAAGAATGCGGTAATAATGGCCACCGGCGAGAAGCCAATCTCCCAGCCGGGTAAAAAGAGCTGGAGCGCGAAGGCGATCATCATCGAGAGCGCAATCCCCATCGCACCGCCGACCAGACACACCAGCACGGCTTCAATCAAAAACTGCTGCAGCACGTCGCTGGCTCTGGCCCCGACCGCCATGCGGATGCCAATCTCCCGGGTACGCTCGGTTACCGACACCAGCATGATGTTCATCACCCCGATACCGCCGACGACCAGCGAAATCACCGCCACCAGCGTGAGGAACAGCTGAAGAGTACGTGTGGTCTTTTCTGCCGTTTTCAAGAGGCCGTCCATATTCCAGGTGAAGAAATCTTTCTTCCCGTGGCGCAGGGTGAGCAGCCGCTCAAGCTGCTGCTCGGCCATGGCGCTGTCGTAGCCCTCCTTCACGCGCACGGTGATGGAGTTGAGCCAGGACTGGCCCATAATCCGCCCGGAGATGGTGGTGTACGGCAGCCAGACGCGCAGGATCTTGCTGCTGCCAAACATCGACTGCTTCTCTTCCGCCACGCCGATGACCGTGGCAGGCATGTTGCCGACCAGGATCACTTCGCCCACCACGTTGGCTTTATTGGGGAAGAGCTGCCTGCGCGAGTTTGCGTCCAGCACCACTACCTGCGCCCTGCCCGCCAGCTGTTCGGCGTTAAAGGTGGCGCCTTCGCTGAAGGTCATACCGTAGACGTTGAAATAATCCCCGCTGACGCCGTTCGCGCTGGCCGCCACGTCAACATTGCCCACGCGCAGGCGCAGGTTCTGCGAAACCGCAGGCGTGGCGGAGTTGACCCACGGCTGCTTCTGAATGGCCGCCAGATCGTCGTATTTCAGCGCCTGCTGATACTGCGGCTCGTCGTCACCAAAGTCTTTGCCGGGATAGACGTCAATGGTGTTGGTCCCGATTGCGCGGATATCGGCCAGCACCAGCTGCTTGGCCGCGTCGCCCACCACCACAATCGACACCACCGAGGCGATACCGATGATAATGCCGAGCATGGTCAGCAGGGTACGCATTTTATTGGCCGCCATCGCCAGCCAGGCCATGGTCAATGCTTCACGAAAGCCGCTGGAAAATTGCCCCCATCCGGTTGATGCCGGAAGCACTTCTTTCGGCGCCGCAGCCCTGGACTCACGCGGCGGCGGGTTGCTGACCAGCTCGCCGTCGTGGATCTCAATGATTCGCTCCGCCTGCGCCGCCACCTGCGGATCGTGGGTCACGATAATGACCGTATGCCCCTGATCGCGAAGCTGGTGGAGGATCGCCATCACCTCTTCGCCGGAATGGCTGTCGAGCGCCCCGGTTGGCTCATCCGCGAGGATCACCTGCCCACCGTTCATCAGGGCACGGGCAATACTCACGCGCTGCTGCTGGCCGCCGGACAGCTGCGAGGGCTGATACTCCACCCGCTCCGCCAGCCCCAGGCGCGTCAGCAGCATCTGCGCGCGCTCGAGGCGTTTTTTCCGCTCGACGCCCGCATAGACCGCCGGAACTTCTACGTTCTGAGCGGCATTGAGGTGAGAAAGCAGATGGTAACGCTGGAAGATAAAGCCGAAGTGCTCCCGACGCAGCTTCGCCAGCGCGTCGCCGTCCAGCGTTGAGACGTCCGTCCCGGCCACGCGGTACGTGCCGCTGGTTGGTTTATCCAGGCAGCCGAGAATGTTCATCAGCGTCGATTTACCGGAGCCCGATGCCCCGACAATCGCCACCATCTCGCCCGCCTCCACCCGAAGGGAGATGCCTTTTAGCACCTCCACCGGGCCATCGCCCGACGGATAGCTGCGGCGAATGTCTTTCAGCTCAAGCAATGCCGTCATTTCGCGGCTCCGGGCAGGCTTTCGCTGATGACAACCTCCTCACCCTCTTCCAGTCCTTTCACCACCACCACGTCGGTGTCGTTGCGCGCGCCAATCACCACTTCGCGCTCGCGCGTTTCGCCGTTGCGCAGCACTTTCACTTTATAGCGGCTATCACCGGCGGACTCACCCAGCGCGGAGAGGGGAATGGTCAGCACGTTCTTCACGCCAGTCAGCTGGATATGCACCTGCGCGGTCATGTCGAGACGCAGCACGCCCTGCGGGTTCGGCACTTCAAAACGGGCATAGTAGAAGATGGCGTCGTTAACCTTTTCCGGCGTCGGGAGAATGTCTTTCAGCACGCCTTCGTAGCGCGTCTGCGGATCGCCCAGCACCGTAAACCAGGCATTCTGCCCCGGCCTGAGATGGATAACGTCCGCCTCCGAGACCTGGGCTTTGACCAGCATGGTGCTCATGTCCGCCAGCGTCAGAATGTTGGGCGCCTGCTGCGCGGCAATCACCGTCTGCCCCTGCAGCGTGGTAATTTGCGTCACTTCCCCGGCCATCGGCGCAACGATTTTGGTGTAGTCGAGGTTGGTTTTCGCCGTATCCAGCGAGGCCTGGTTGCGTTTGATTTGCGCGTCAATCGTGCCAATCTGCGCCTGCTTCACCGCCAGTTCCGTGGTGGCCGTATCTAAATCCTGCTGCGAGATCGCCTGGGTTTTGGCCAGCGCCTGCTGACGGGTCAGCGTCACCTGGGCCAGGTTACGCTCTGCCTGCGCCTGCGCGCGCTGCGCGCGCAGCTCCATCAGCGTGGCTTCCACCTCGCGGATCTGGTTCTCGGCCTGTTCAGGATCGATCACGCCGAGCAGCTGGCCTTTTTTTACCTTATCGCCAATCTCAACCGACAGCGTTTTCAGCTGACCGCTGACCTGTGCGCCAACGTCAACCTTGCGCAGGGCATCAAGTTTGCCCGTCGCGAGGACGTTTTGTTGCAGTTCGCCCGGACGAACAATCAGCGTCTGATACTGCGGCACCGGCGCATTCAGCACCTGCCATAGCCAGTACCCACCGGCTAACACCACGACCGCCAGCAGCAGAAACAGCGTTCTGCGTTTTCCCTTGAGGTTCATAAATATTCCAAATAAATGTTCTGGCAATGATAAATGCTGATTCTATCTAAACGACTCCTCAACGAAACCCCTGTTCTCCGAAATCGTCACAATTTGTTTACGAGACGTTGAACGTTCGTCTGCTGAAATAGAAATCTTCATCAAGAAGCAGGATCTAACATGTCTTCCATCGTCGATACACCTTTTTCAAACCTGCCACAGCCTGCATCGGGTTGGCAGCTCTTCAGTCATCTGGCTTCCGGTAAGCTCACGCCAGGGCTGGCGTGGCAAAACCCAGCCTATCGACGTAAATTCATGCTACGTTCGCTGGCGACGCCTGTAAGTACCGCTCGCCTGTTGACGAGCCTTGCAAAACAGCCGAGCCTGATGCAAATGCTGCAGGTGCAGCCAGGACTGCCGTGCCGTCTGCATCGCCCCTGGCTGACGGTGAATATGGATCGCCAGCAGGCCCTTGAGTCCCTTAACTGGCACTATCAAACGATGAGCCGCCATATGCCGGCATCGCTGCTCTCGGGCTATCTGTCGAAAAAGGGCTTCACGCTGCTCACCTTAACCGGTAAAGATGAAGAGCCATTTACCGTCCGCCTGTGCGCCGATGCGTTTCTGGATAAAGAAGGGGAAGCCACCCTCGCCTTCTGCGACCATCAGAATACGGTGCTGGCCGAGATGACCTTCACCCTGTGCCAGTTTGAGGGAAAATCGACGCTGTTTATCGGCGGCCTGCAGGGCGCAAAAGCCCACGTTCCCCATGAGCTGATCCAGGGTGCGACGAAGGCCTGCCATGGTCTGTTCCCAAAACGTCTGCTGGTCGAAGCTGCCATGACTCTCGGCACCGCCTTCCCGGTAGAACAGATTGTCGCCGTCAGTAACGACACCCATATTTATCGCAGCTGGCGCTACCGCAAGAAAAAAGAGGGGAAACTGTTGGCCGATTACGACAGTTTCTGGATCTCCATCGGCGGCGAAAAGCAGGATAGCGGCAACTTCATGCTGCCCCTCGTCATGCCGCGTAAACCGATGGAAGAGATTGCGAGCAAAAAACGCTCCGAATATCGCCGCCGCTACGCGCTGCTGGACAGCCTGATTCAGCAGGTGAACCAGGCGACTCAACGTTAATCCGCTCTCCCGCGTGCCAGCCACAGCACGCGGGAAAACATCTTCCGCAGCAGGGTCGGCACCGCCTCCACGCCCCGTCTCCCCGCTTCCGTCGCCACTTCAATGGCTAAATCCGGTTTTGAAGAACGATGAATAGCTTTGGCGATCACGCGCCGCATGTTCATCGGGACATCGACCGGCACCATGGCAATTCGGTGGAATACGTCGTCGAACCCCTGACGATACATAAAGTGTTCCATGTCCATGGCGGGCAGCATGGTTAAATGGTCGCGCTCTTCCTCGCGCTCGTTATTCAGCAGGCTACGCACGGTCGAGGCATATTTTTTGCCCGCCTCATCACCGTCGACCAGAACGTGCCACTCGATCCCCATCCGGCGGGCAAATTTTATCAGCGGCTTGAGTCCCGACTGGGCAAATTCAATCACCTTGATGCCTTCCGCATCAAAATGGTGGCCGCACTGGCGCGCCAGTTCGTTGATGACCCAGGTTTCCGTCTCTCCTTCCACCAGCAGCCAGCAGCGGGCAAAGAGCGACGACGCGCGGTTAAAGCGAATATGAAACGCGATGCGCCGCCCGTCTTCCGCGTTCAATCCACCCGGACCTAACCGGTAGGCGGAGACGCGGGAAGATTCACGCACCAGACGACAGACGTGCTCGACCGGCGTCAGCGATAATAATTCACCGGAATTGGTGGTCGTAACGCGCTGGAGCGGCAGCAGGTTCAGCAGATGCCATGCCACGGAGAGCATGATGGGATGAAGGCGCGTTTCCGGGTCTTCCACCAGCAGCAGCGGCCTGGCGTCCCGGTCAAGACGAACGGTGCCTTTGGCCTGCAGAAGCGTTGAAAACAGACCCAGCAAAATCACCCGATGGGTACGACCGCCGGGCCGGTCGATCATCCGGTTAATGATATCGAGGTAGCGCCAGCTGCGCTGTTCGTCATGAGAGCGGCGGCGCATCAGGCGATGGCGCGACTCCGACGTTCCCTGCTCGGAAAAATAGTGCTCCAGCAGCTGTACCATTGCGGACAACCCCTGACGAATTTGACCGTCGGTCAGATTCTGCGGACGCGACACCAGCTCTCTCGCCAGAAAATCCAGCTCGCGGGCGGTGACTTCCACTTCCGGCATATTCGGTACAGTACCGTTACGAATGCGCCGCATAAAACGCGCGTCGCGCAGTCGCAGCACCGGCGTCAGGCGGATCAGATGGCGGGCCAGATCGTCGATATTGTCCAGCGGGATCGGGCTGGCCTTCTCATCAAGAAAATCACGCAGGGTCAGCACGCCCTCGTTTTCCGCCATCTCCCCTTCCAGCCGGTAGAATATCCGGTGGAAACCGTCATCGCACGGTACCCAGCAGGGTGACAGCGGGCGGAAGCGACGCACCCGATGGCGCCCGGGTTCGGATTCGCGGAACGTCAGGATGATATGCAGGTGCTTCTCGCGCCCCGTCACGTCGCCGGGGGGGAACCAGAAATCGTCGCGAACGAAGTGATAAAGATCGTCTTCGGGCGAAAGCAGTAACGTCAGCGCATCCAGCAGGCTGGACTTACCCCAGGCGTTCTCGCCGATCAGGACGTTGTTCTGTTCCAGCTGCAGCGACAGGCGGTTAATACCGCGAAACCCGACAATTTCCACACGTTCGAGAAGCATAAATCCCCCGCGCAATGTTCACTTTTTCCTTTAAGTTATCAGCAGTATAGCGGGAGGCGCCCTGTCACGACAGCACAACATTCACCCTGACGAGAATTGGTCTATGCTCTATTTACCGCTGATTTGAACAAGGATTGACATCACATTGCCTTAAATCAAATTAATCGAATTTATTTAAGTGGCGAAGGGGTGTTATTGGTTTCTAAAATACGGACTCTTTGAGTCGTCATCCCTTTATGGCGATATATCCCGCGCGCGGGAAAGCGTGCGGAAAATTATTTGAGGTGGTTATGTTTAGAAAATTGGCAGCAGAATGCTTTGGTACATTCTGGCTGGTATTTGGTGGCTGCGGTAGCGCCGTTCTGGCAGCAGCATTCCCGGAATTAGGTATCGGTTTTGTCGGCGTCGCGCTGGCATTTGGTTTAACCGTATTAACCATGGCATTTGCCGTGGGGCATATTTCCGGCGGTCATTTTAACCCGGCAGTGACATTAGGTTTATGGGCCGGCGGTCGTTTTCCGGCGAAAGAGGTAATTGGTTATATTGTCGCTCAGGTGGTGGGCGGTATTATCGCAGCGGGCGTTCTGTACGTCATTGCCAGCGGTAAAGCTGGCTTCGACGCGGCGGCCAGCGGCTTCGCCTCTAACGGCTTCGGCGAGCATTCTCCGGGCGGTTATTCCATGCTGTCTGCCATCGTGATTGAAATTGTGCTGACCGCAGGTTTCCTGCTGGTGATCCACGGCGCAACCGACAAACACGCGCCAGCCGGTTTCGCGCCGATTGCCATTGGTCTGGCACTGACGCTTATCCACCTGATCTCCATTCCGGTTACCAACACCTCCGTTAACCCGGCACGCAGCACCGCCGTCGCCATCTTCCAGGGCGGCTGGGCGCTTGAGCAGCTCTGGCTGTTCTGGGTGATGCCGATTATCGGCGGTATCCTGGGTGGCGTGCTGTACCGCACCCTGCTGGAAAAACGCGATTAATTGCGCGCGGTGTCGGGTGGCGCTAACGCTTACCCGACCTACGTGAGTGTGCACTTGTAGGCCGGGTAAGGCGCAGCCGCCACCCGGCTTTTTTATTGCCGCTTTACTGAACAGTCTTTATTGGGTAGTGTCTCTGGCGCTCAACAGATACTCAAAAGGACCGGCTGTTCATGTTTTCAGGACTCCTCATTATTCTGCTGCCCCTGATTGCGGGCTATCTCATCCCGCTGCACAGAGAATCCGCATTACGGCTTATCAACCGTTTTCTCAGCTGGATTGTTTACGTCATTCTTTTCTTTATGGGGATCAGCCTGGCCTTCCTGGATAATCTGGCGTCGAATCTGCTTTCCATCCTGCATTATTCTGTGGTCACCGTGGTGGTTATTTTGCTGTGTAATATCGCCGCATTATTCTGGCTTGAGCGCACCATTCCGTGGAAAAACCATCATCATCAGGAAAAACTGCCTTCCCGAATTGCGATGGCGCTGGAATCATTAAAACTGTGCGGCGTCGTGGTGCTCGGTTTTCTTCTTGGGCTGACCGGCTGGGCATTTTTACAGCACGCGACAGAGGCCAGTGAATATACGCTAATTTTCCTGCTGTTCCTGATCGGTATCCAGCTGCGAAATAATGGCATGACGCTGAAGCAAATTGTTTTAAACCGTCGGGGAATGATGGTTGCGGTCATTGTGGTCGCCAGTTCCATGGTGGCGGGCGTGATTAACGCTTTTATTCTCGACCTGCCGCTGAAAACCGGTCTGGCGATGGCGTCAGGCTTTGGCTGGTATTCCCTCTCCGGTATCCTGCTGACCGAATCCTTTGGCCCGGTCATCGGCAGTGCCGCTTTCTTTAACGATCTGGCGCGCGAGCTGCTCGCCATTATGCTGATCCCGGGGCTGGTTCGCCGCAGCCGCTCTACCGCGCTGGGCCTGTGCGGCGCGACGTCGATGGACTTTACCCTGCCAGTATTGCAACGCTCTGGTGGACTGGAGATGGTGCCCGCCGCCATCGTTCACGGCTTTATTTTAAGCCTGCTGGTTCCGGTTCTGATGGCCGTCTTCTCGGCCTGATACCTCTTTGGCGGTAGGGTGCCTGCCGCCAAAATTGCGCTAAATCAATCTCCCTCTATTTTGTAGCAGAAAGCCCTTTTCTCCGTTCTGGCACAGGCATAATCTTAAACATGTATATCAAATATAACTTTAACAGGTGTGATTATGTTTTGTGTGCAATGTGAACAAACCATCCGTACCCCGGCAGGCAATGGCTGCTCTTACGCACAGGGTATGTGCGGCAAAACCGCAGAAACATCTGACCTTCAGGACCTGCTGATTGCCGCCCTGCAAGGCCTTTCCGCATGGGCGTACAAAGCCCGCGAATACGGCATCATCGACCACTACGTCGACAGCTTCGCCCCGCGCGCCTTCTTCTCCACGCTGACCAACGTTAACTTCGACTCTCCGCGCATTGTCGGCTATGCCCGCGAAGCCATTGCCCTGCGTGAAGCGCTGAAGGCGCAGTGCCTGAAGGCGGATGCTAACGCCCGCGTGGAAAACCCGATGTCTGACCTCCAGCTGGTAAGCGACGATCTCGGCGATCTGCAGCGTCAGGCGGCCGAATTCACCCCAAACAAAGACAAAGCGGCGATTGGCGAGAACATTCTCGGCCTGCGCCTGCTGTGCCTGTACGGCCTGAAAGGCGCTGCGGCCTATATGGAACACGCGCACGTGCTCGGTCAGTACGATAACGACATCTACGCCCAGTACCATAAAATCATGGCGTGGCTGGGCACCTGGCCTGCCGATATGAACGCGCTGCTGGAATGCTCAATGGAAATCGGCCAGATGAACTTCCGCGTGATGAGCATTCTGGATGCGGGTGAAACCGGCACCTACGGCCACCCGACGCCGACGCAGGTCAACGTCAAAGCGACCGAGGGCAAATGCATCCTGATCTCCGGTCATGACCTGAAAGATCTCTACAACCTGCTGAAGCAAACCGAAGGCACCGGCGTTAACGTCTATACCCACGGTGAAATGCTGCCAGCGCACGGCTATCCGGAGCTGCGTAAATTCAAGCACCTGATCGGTAACTACGGCAGCGGCTGGCAGAACCAGCAGGTGGAATTTGCCCGCTTCCCCGGTCCTATCGTGATGACCTCTAACTGCATCATCGACCCGACCGTGGGCGCGTATGACGACCGCATCTGGACCCGCAGCATCGTCGGCTGGCCGGGCGTGAGCCATCTTGAAGGTGACGATTTCGGACCGGTGATAGCGCAAGCGCAGCAGATGGCAGGCTTCCCGTACAGTGAGATCCCGCATCTGATCACCGTCGGCTTCGGTCGTGAAACCCTGCTCGGTGCCGCCGATTCGCTGATCGATCTCGTCAGCCGCGAAAAGCTGCGCCACATCTTCCTCGTCGGCGGCTGCGACGGCGCGCGCGGCGAGCGTAACTACTTCACCGATTTCGCCACCCGCGTGCCGGAAGACTGCCTGATCCTGACCCTGGCGTGCGGTAAATACCGTTTCAACAAGCTGGACTTCGGCAACATCGAAGGCCTGCCGCGCCTGATCGATGCGGGCCAGTGTAACGATGCTTACTCGGCCATTATTCTGGCGGTCACGCTGGCGGAAAAACTGGGCTGCGGCGTCAACGATCTGCCGCTCTCCCTGGTGCTCTCCTGGTTTGAGCAGAAAGCGATTGTCATCCTGCTGACCCTGCTCTCTCTGGGCGTGACCAACATCGTGACCGGCCCGACAGCGCCAGGCTTCCTGACGCCGGACCTGCTGGCCGTGCTGAACGAGAAATTCGGCCTGCGTTCCGTGACCAACGTTGAAGACGATATGAAGCAACTGCTGAGCGCGTAAGGAGCTATTCATGACCATGCCAACCTCACACTGCCCGTGGCGGATGCAGGTGCATCACATCCATCAGGAGACGCCGGATGTGTGGACGCTGTCGCTGCTGTGCCACGACTACTATCCGTACCGAGCAGGCCAGTATGCGCTGGTCAGCGTTCGCCATTCTGCGGACACCCTGCGCGCCTACACCCTCTCCTCCACGCCGGGCGTCAGCGAATACATCACGCTCACCGTCCGCCGCATTGATGACGGCGCGGGCTCGCAGTGGCTGACCCGTGACGTGAAGCGCGGGGATTATATCTGGCTCTCCGACGCGCAGGGTGAATTCACCTGCGACGACAAAGCGGACGATAAATTCCTGCTGCTGGCGGCGGGCTGTGGCGTGACGCCGATCATGTCGATGCGCCGCTGGCTGGCAAAAAACCGCCCGCAGGCCGACGTGCAGGCGATCTTCAGCGTGCGCTCTCCGGACGATGTCATTTTTGCCGAGGAGTGGCGTGATTATCCGGTGACGCTGGTGGCTGAGCACAACGCGACGCACGGTTTTGTGCCCGGTCGCCTGAGCCGCGAGCTGCTGCAAAGCGTGCCGGATATCGCGAACCGCACCGTGATGACCTGCGGCCCGGCGCCGTACATGGCTATCGTGGAAGAAGACGTGAAAGCGCTCGGCGTGACCCGTTTCTTCAAAGAGCAGTTCTTCACGCCGGTGGCAGAAGCGGCAACCAGCGGGATTCAGTTCACCAAACTGCAGCCTGCGCAGACCTTCTTTGGCCGCGTGGGCACGACGCTGCTGGAGGCGCTGGAAAGCAACAACGTACCGGTGGCGGCAGCCTGCCGTGCCGGGGTGTGCGGCTGCTGTAAAACAAAGGTGGTTTCCGGGGAGTACACCGTCACCAGCACCATGACGCTGTCCGACGCGGAGATTGCCGAGGGTTACGTGCTGGCATGCTCGTGCCATCCGCAGGGCGATCTGGTCCTCGCATAAACAATAAACGTTCGTTCGTAGGCCCGGTAAGCGTCAGCGCCACCGGGCTTTTTTGCCGGGTGGCACTGCGTTTACCCGGCCTACAACCCCCCTACCGCCACGCAGGTGCTTTCCCCAGCGCAAACCGCCCTGCCCCTAAAAACGCCACCGCCAGCGAGCCGATAAAGAAGTACACCAGGCTTTCAATCGCCCATGCGCCGACCTTGTCGAGCGCGAATGTCTCATCCAATCCCACCATCAGCCATGCCACGATCATCGTAAACGCCAGCACCAGCGCGGCCGGGCGCGTAAAGAGCCCGACAATAATCAGGATCGGCGCCACCACTTCGCCAATCAATACGCCGTAGGCGATAAACCCCGGCAGCCCTTTCTCCACCAGCATACCGCTGATAAAGCCCACCCCGCCAAACAGCTTATGCAAACCGTGAAAGAGCATCAGCCCGCCGACGGCAAGTCGTAACAAGAGTTTGCCAAGATCGTCGCACGATAGCTTTTCATTAACAGCAATTAACAATGATTTAACCATTTGAAATGATTCCTGTTTTCACTGAGATATGACCAGATTATGCTGAAGCGTTGCGCGTGAAAAGCACCTTTTAATTGGGGGGATCTGACGGGCAATACGGAGACTTTCTTCTAAGCTTGTAAGCGTTATCACAAAAAGGAGACGGACAACCATGAAACAAACCGTGGCTGCATATATAGCGAAAACGCTCGAACAGGCTGGCGTAAAACGTATCTGGGGCGTCACCGGCGATTCCCTGAACGGACTCAGCGACAGCCTCAACAAGATGAAGACCATCGAATGGATGCCGACCCGCCATGAAGAGGTTGCCGCGTTCGCCGCAGGTGCTGAAGCGCAGCTTACGGGTGAGCTGGCCGTCTGCGCCGGATCCTGCGGGCCGGGTAACCTGCACCTGATCAACGGCCTCTTCGACTGCCACCGCAATCACGTGCCGGTGCTGGCGATTGCCGCCCATATCCCCTCGTCCGAAATCGGCAGCGGCTATTTTCAGGAGACGCATCCGCAGGAGCTGTTCCGTGAATGCAGCCACTATTGCGAACTGGTTTCATCCCCGGAGCAGATCCCGCAGGTTCTGGCGATCGCCATGCGCAAGGCCGTGCTGAATCGCGGCGTGTCCGTGGTCGTTATCCCGGGCGACGTGGCGCTCAAGGCCGCGCCGGAAGGAGCCAGCACCCACTGGTACCATGCCCCGCAGCCGGTGGTGACGCCTGCCGAGGAGGAGCTGAAAAAGCTGGCGCAGCTGCTGCGTTACGCCAGCAATATCGCCCTGATGTGCGGCAGCGGCTGTGCGGGCGCGCATAAAGAGCTGCTGGAATTTGCCGGAAAGCTGAAAGCCCCGATTGTCCACGCCCTGCGCGGCAAAGAGCACGTCGAATACGATAACCCCTACGATGTAGGCATGACCGGGCTGATCGGTTTTTCTTCCGGCTTCCACACCATGATGAACGCAGACACGCTGATCCTGCTCGGCACCCAGTTCCCGTACCGCGCGTTTTACCCGACGGATGCCAAAATCATTCAGATTGATATCAACCCGGCCAGCATCGGCGCGCACAGCAAGGTCGATATGGCGCTGGTGGGCGACATCAAATCCACCCTTGCCGCCCTGCTGCCGCTGCTGGAAGAGAAAACGGACCGCAAATTCCTTGATAAAGCGCTAAGCGACTATCGCGATGCCCGCAAGGGTCTGGACGACCTGGCCAAACCGAGCGACAAAGCCATTCACCCGCAGTATCTGGCGCAGCAGATCAGCCATTTCGCAGACGAAGACGCCATTTTCACCTGCGACGTAGGCACGCCAACCGTCTGGGCGGCACGCTACCTGAAAATGAACGGCAAACGCCGACTGCTCGGCTCGTTCAACCACGGCTCGATGGCTAACGCCATGCCTCAGGCGCTGGGCGCAAAAGCGACAGCGCCGGAGCGTCAGGTGGTAGCGATGTGCGGCGACGGCGGGTTCAGCATGCTGATGGGTGATTTCCTGTCGGTGGTGCAGATGAAGCTTCCGCTGAAAATCGTGGTCTTCAACAACAGCGTGCTGGGCTTCGTGGCGATGGAGATGAAGGCCGGCGGCTATCTGACGGACGGCACCGAGCTGCACGATACCAACTTTGCCCGCATCGCCGAGGCCTGCGGCATCACCGGCATCCGCGTTGAGAAAGCCTCCGAGGTGGATGAAGCCCTGCAGCGCGCCTTCTCCATCGACGGTCCGGTGCTGGTGGACGTGGTCGTCGCCAAAGAGGAGCTGGCGATCCCGCCGCAGATCAAGCTGGAGCAGGCCAAGGGCTTTAGCCTGTACATGCTGCGCGCGATCATCAGCGGGCGCGGTGACGAGGTGATCGAACTGGCAAAAACCAACTGGCTCAGGTAAAACATCTGGCATCGCCTTTTTAAATATAAGGACATGCCATGATTGATTTACGCAGTGATACCGTTACCCGCCCGAGTCGCGCCATGCTCGAAGAGATGATGGCCGCCCCGGTCGGGGACGACGTCTACGGCGATGACCCGACGGTCAACGAACTGCAGCGCTATGCCGCAGAGCTGAGCGGAAAAGAGGCCGCCCTGTTCCTGCCCACCGGCACGCAGGCCAACCTGGTGGCGCTGCTCAGCCACTGCGAGCGCGGGGAAGAGTATATCGTCGGCCAGGGCGCGCATAACTATCTCTACGAAGCGGGCGGTGCCGCGGTGCTCGGCAGCATTCAGCCGCAGCCGATCGACGCTGCGCCGGACGGCACCCTGCCCCTTGATAAAGTCGCAGCGAAAATCAAAGCCGATGATATTCATTTTGCCCGCACCCGGCTGCTCAGCCTTGAAAACACCCACAACGGCAAGGTCCTGCCGCGCGAATACCTGAAGGCGGCGTGGGAGTTTACCCGCGAGCGCGGGCTCGGTCTGCACGTGGATGGCGCGCGCATCTTCAACGCCGTGGTGGAATACGGCTGCGCGCTGAAAGAGATTACGCAATATTGCGACTCGTTCACCATCTGCCTCTCTAAAGGGCTGGGCACCCCAGTGGGTTCCCTGCTGGTGGGCAATGCGGACTACATCAAGCGTGCCAACCGCTGGCGTAAAATGACCGGCGGCGGCATGCGCCAGGCGGGTATTCTGGCGGCTGCCGGGCTGTATGCCCTGAAAAACAACGTGGCACGCCTGAAGGACGATCACGACAACGCCGCGTGGATGGCGGCGCAGCTGCGTGAAATTGGCGCCGACGTGATGCGCCACGACACCAACATGCTGTTCGTCCGCGTGGGCGATGACCACGCCGCTGCGCTTGGCGAGTTCATGAAAGCACGTGGCGTGCTGATCAACGCCTCACCTGTGATGCGTCTGGTCATGCATCTCGACGTCAACCGCGAGCAGCTGGCCGACGTGGTAAAACACTGGCAGGCGTTTTTACAGCGATAAGGAGCATCACGTGCCGCAACGCATTCTGGTGCTCGGCGCCAGCGGGTATATCGGTCAGCATCTCACCGCGGCGTTAAGCCAGCAGGGGCACCAGGTGCTGGCTGCGGCACGCAATACCGAACGCCTGCAAAAACTCGGTTTGCCGGGCGTTACCTGTCACAACGTTGACCTCAACTGGCCAAAGGCGCTTCCCGCGCTGCTGGAAGGGGTCGACACGCTTTACTACCTGGTGCACAGCATGGGTGAAGGCGGAGATTTTATCGCCCACGAGCGTCAGGTAGCGATGAACGTCCGCGATGCCCTGCTGCAAACCCCGGTGAAGCAGGTGATTTTTCTTAGTTCACTTCAGGCACCTGAACGCGAGCAGTCCGATCACCTGCGCGCCCGCCAGCTGACGGCGGACATCCTGCGGGGGGCCAATATCCCCGTCACCGAACTGCGCGCCGGGATCATCGTCGGCGCGGGGTCTGCCGCCTTCGAAGTGATGCGCGATATGGTCTACAACCTGCCGGTACTCACGCCGCCGCGCTGGGTCCGTTCGCGCACCACGCCGATTGCGCTGGAGAACCTCCTGCATTATCTGGTGGCCCTGCTGGATCACCCGGCGGAGAAACATCGCGTGCTGGAAGCGGCAGGCCCGGAAGTGTTGAGCTATCAGGCGCAGTTCGAACATTTCATGCGCGTCAGCGGCCGCCGCCGCTGGCTGATCCCCATTCCCTTCCCGACGCGCTGGATTTCGGTGTGGTTTTTGAATGTCATCACCTCGGTGCCGCCGACGACCGCCAAAGCGCTGATCCAGGGGCTGAAGCACGATCTGCTGGCCGACGATCGCGCGCTGCGCGCCTTAATTCCTCAGGATCTGATCCGCTTTGACGACGCCGTGCGCAATACGCTCAAGGAAGAAGAACAGCTGGTGAACTCCAGCGACTGGGGCTACGACGCCCAGGCCTTTGCACGCTGGCGGCCTGAGTATGGTTATTACCCGAAACAGGCGGGCTGCACGGTGAAAACCTCCGCGAGCCTGGCCGCGCTCTGGGAGGTAGTGAACCAGATTGGCGGCAAAGAACGGTATTTCTTCGGTAATCTCCTCTGGCAAACGCGCGGGGCGATGGACCTGCTGGTGGGGCACCGGCTGGCGAAAGGCCGCCCGGCACGCCCGTATCTTGAGGTGGGCGACGCAGTCGACAGCTGGAAGGTGATCATCGTCGAACCGGAAAAACAGCTGGCGCTGTTGTTCGGCATGAAAGCCCCGGGGCTGGGCCGACTCAGCTTTACCCTGAAAGACAAAGGCGATCATCGTGAACTGGACGTGCGCGCCTGGTGGCATCCGCACGGAATGCCGGGTCTGTTCTACTGGCTGTTGATGATCCCTGCCCACCTGTTTATCTTCCGGGGAATGGCGAAACGCATTGCGCAACGGGCAGAACAAAAGACGGAAAAGATCTAAATAAAACTCTCTTTCTTTCACCTTTCCCATTGCATAGCGCCGTAATTCACGAAAGAATGCGCACGAAATTCTTTTCAACACAGTGGATAGCTATGAAGGTACTGGTTACCGGGGCGACCAGCGGCTTAGGCCGAAATGCGGTCGAATTTCTGCGCAACAAGGGCATTAGCGTCAGGGCTACCGGTCGCAACGAAGCGATGGGTAAACTGCTGCAAAAAATGGGCGCAGAGTTCGTCCATGCCGACCTGACGGAGCTGGTCTCCTCGCAGGCGAAGGTGATGCTCGCCGGTATCGACACGCTATGGCACTGCTCCAGTTTTACCTCCCCGTGGGGGACCCAGGAAGCCTTCGATCTCGCCAACGTGCGGGCCACCCGTCGTCTGGGGGAATGGGCCGTTGCCTGGGGCGTGCGTAACTTTATCCATATCTCCTCCCCGTCGCTCTATTTTGATTATCACCACCATCGCGACGTGCAGGAAGATTTCCGCCCTGCTCGCTTTGCCTGCGAGTTTGCCCGCAGCAAGGCGGCCAGCGAAGAGGTGATCGACCTGCTGGCGCAGTCAAACCCGCATACCCGCTTTACCGTCCTGCGCCCGCAAAGCCTCTTCGGACCACACGACAAAGTGTTTATTCCGCGTCTGGCGCAGATGATGCACCATTACGGCAGCGTGCTGCTGCCGCGCGGCGGCGATGCCCTTGTGGATATGACCTACTACGAAAACGCCGTTCACGCCATGTGGCTGGCCAGCCAGCCGGACTGCGATAAGCTGATCTCCGGTCGCGCCTACAACATCACTAACGGCGAACCCTGCACGCTGCGCAGCATTGTGCAGCGGCTGATCGACGAGCTGCAGATCAACTGCCGTATCCGTTCCGTGCCCTACCCAATGCTGGATATGATTGCCCGCAGCATGGAGCGCTTTGGCAGTAAAACAGCCAAAGAGCCTGCGCTGACGCATTACGGCGTCTCTAAACTCAACTTTGACTTCACGCTGGATATTTCGCGGGCGGAGAATGAGCTGGGGTATAAACCGGTTGTGACGCTGGATGAAGGGATTATGCGCACGGCGGCGTGGCTGCGGGATCACGGGAAGCTGCATCGCTAGCCTTTTTGCCCGGTGGCGGTCTCGCCTGACCGGGCCTACAACTGCTCCGTACTGCCCCCTCGCCCCATTAGCCTCATGTACGAAAACGGCAACCCGAAGGTTGCCGTTTGCTTTTACAGAGCCGTCCAGGCATCAGCCCATGCCAGGCCAGCGCCGGGTTCGTAGTATGCCGGGGCATTGTTACACCAGCCGCTGTACGGGAACGGTTTGCACTGGAACAGTTTACCGTGGTTGTTCACGATATCACCTGCGTTGTACTTGCTGTTCGCGCTCCAGGCGGCGTAAGAGCCGGAAGTGCCTTCGTCCTTAGACTCGGCTTTCGCTTTCACATTCAGCAGGTAGGACGTGGTGCTGGTCAGTTCACCATCGCTGACGGTCAGGCCGATTTCGTACTGCTGAGCCGTTGCCGACTCTGGCGCCTTGAAGGTCACCACCGCTTTGTCCTGACCGGTCACGGTCTGGCCATCCTGGGAACGCCAGGTGTAGGTCAACTTGTTACCGTCGGCGTCAGTGGAGCCTTCCGCGCTCAGGGAAACCTGCGCACCCGCTTCAACCGCCCCGATTGGGCCCGCAATCTGCGCCACAGGGGCGTGATTCACGGTAGCCGGTTCAACAGGGGTGGTATCTTCCGCTGGCGTCGTATCCGCTGGCGGCGTGGTGTCAGCCGGGGTTTTGTCTTCCCCTGGGGTCACGGCTGAGCCGTCGTCGTTAATGATGTTCACGTTATAGAACTTCTTAACGCAGTTGGTGTAGTCACCCTCTTTGAACGCGCTGAACGGCGTCTGGTACCCCACCAGCTGGCAGGAGTAGGTCTTACCGTCCGGCGTATCCGGGCTCCACCCCCAGTCCTGCTCCCAGTAGATCTTCAGCGCGCCGGCGCCGCCTTCATCGAACTGCTTCATGTTGGCGCAGCCCAGCACTTCATTCGCCGGAACAGGCACTTTCAGGTAGTTCGCGAACTCTTTGTAGTACTTGATGCGGTTTTCAGACTGGGCAATCTCGGTTGGGCCGCCGCACTCTACGCCACCGTTGATGATCTGGGTGGTCACGCCGAAGCCCGGAACCAGGCCGTTGGCTTTATCGTGATCGTTTGGCTGCCAGGTGCCGTCGATAACCTGCAGCATGCTTGGTTTTGGCGGCTGCGGATAGGCGAAGAAGAAGATCGCACTTGCCAGGTTCAGCCAGGTATCTGCCACCAGCTCAGGTTTGTCGAGCAGGGTACGGACGGTGCCAAACATCGCTTCAGAGAACGGACCGTAGTTATAGTTGTAAGACAGCTGCTTCGCGCCGCGGCCAAAGTAGCTTACGAAGTCGCCGTCTTTGTCCTTACCGCATGGCCAGGTCTGTCCCTGCCAGATGTCAGGGTTACATTCGCCGTTATAGCCGCCTTTCTGGCCTTCGGTCCACCCCATTTCACGGACGTGAACCAGGGCCTGACGCCACTCGGCTTCCGGACGCCAGCTCTCATGGCCGCCGGTTTCCTGCGCAAAGTGGGCGAACATGGTCGCCAGCTCTTTGCGGCAGATGGCATCGCTGTCGCGACCATCGTTATAGGTCTTACACAGTGCCGGGAATTTACCAACAGCCTTCAGGAAGTTACTGTAGGTATAAGACTGAGCGCGCAGCGGGAAGAGATATTCCCAGTCGCTGGCCTTCACGATCCCTTCAACGCGCTTGACGTTGTCAGGGTTCGAGGCACGACCTGGCTCAATCTGCTCAACGAGGCTATTGTCCAGGGTCGCAATGGTATCCTTCACCGAAACCATCAGCGGGAAATTGGTCAGCTCTTTTTCCTTTTTCGCCAGATCGCTGGCTTTCATGGTGTACGGCTCACTGCTGGCCGCCTGCAGTGATGCAGCCTGGGCCATAAAGGGTGCAATACATGCCCCCGCCACGAGAACGCTCAGTAATGTCCTTTTCGTCATTTCAAATAATCCTGTATTTAAGCAACTAGGGTGAGTACATTCCCGGCTTATGTATTACTCCCTTAATAAATAAGCCAGAGAGTGTGGTTCTTTTTCATTTTCTGAAGAACACCGAAAGGAATTCTTCAAAAAATAAAAATAATGCTACGGTTATTTACCCGATTTTATTTGCTGATACTTCGCCCACACTTTATGGGCATAACGCATGCGCTGCGGATAATTTTCTTTTTTCAATCCGGCGTTATACGCGCCCACCGCTTCCCAGTTATAGCCATACACGTTTATCATCCCGGACAGGATGGAGGCGCCGACCATAATGGAGGTACAGGGCTCATTAATAAGCTGATTTTCATCAATACCCTGACGTTCTAACTCACTGAAGTGTGAGCTGTTAATCTGCATCAACCCGACGTCACGCGTGCCGTCGTGGTTCCAGCCTACCGCGTGGGGATTCATTCCGGATTCGACTTTGGCAATTGCATACAATAACCACGGATCGACATGATAATAATGTCCGGCGTTATCCCAACAGTTCGCGAATACGCTTTGACTAAACAGCAGTAAAAATATAATCACGCGTTTCATGAGCACCTGCTTTTTAAATACTGAACCTCTTTCCGCTCATCATTAGCGATAATTCTGAAGTGTTGGTCACACCCGAAGTGGGGTGTGACCAACTATTGCGGGTTGATATCATTCCCGCAATCCACGGTTCAGAAGGTTATTTGCAGTCTGTTGAAGGACCTTCTTTCACCCATACATCGCTGTTAGCCGGGTTGTCACCGCGGGTCCACCATTTGGCACGGTAAACGTTGCCCTGGTAGGTTGTGGTTTCGCCGCCGTTATAAACCAGGTCAGAACGCCAGTTCATCTTCACGTTGCTGACCAGCTCCCAGGCATCCACACCGAAGCCAGGCTGGTTGCCTTGCGTCCAGTACTTCGCTTTCCACACCAGATGGTCGAAGCTCACGGTATCGCCACTGTTGTAGATTTTGCTGGCATCCCACGCGGCATATTTGCTGGCGTTAGCATCGACAGGCGCATCGCAGCTACCGGTTGCAGACCCTTCGTCAGATGGCGGGGTCACGTCATCAGACGGAGGCGTAACTTCATCAGACGGTGGTGTAACGTCAGCCGGTTTCGGATTCACGGTAACCTGCACGTTAGACTGCACGCTGGTTTTGCCGTCGCCTACAACTACGCTCAGCGTATAGGTAGACGTGGTGGCAACGTCTGGCGCAGTGATCGTCACGTTCGCGGTATCGGTACCGGTTGCATGCATATCCGCTGGCACGCTCCAGGAGAAGGTCATCGCATCACCGTCTGGATCCACAGCCTGCGCGTGCAGAGCATAGGTTTCTCCTGCCTGCAGCGTCACTGCCTCCATTGCGTTCACGACTGGCGCCTGGTTAGCTTTTGGCGCTTTATTCACAACCTGCACATCAATGGCGTTGCTCAGGCCTTTAGCATCCGTAACCGTCAGGCGGAACACCATGGTCTGGTCGCTGGTCGCTGCCGCAACGTTGAAGGTGGCTTTCGCTTTGGTGCTGTTGGAGAGAGTTACAGATGGGCCAGAAACCTGGGTCCATTTGTAGGTAATCGCATCGCCGTCTGGATCGCTGGAAGCAGAACCATCAAGCGTGACGGTTGCCGGGCCAGAGACGTTCTGATCCGCAGAAGACGCGATTGGCGCATGGTTGGTGACGACCGGATCGACCGGGGTAGAACCGCCCAGCAGACTTTCGTTCATCGCGTTCAGGATGTCGCCGGTATCAGAGTCAATAGACCAGGCAAAGAGTCCGCCCAGGTTTTTCGACAGCACATACTTGCCTTTAGCGGCGGTAGAGCGTGCATCTTCATAGGTGATCAGGTCGCCGGTAGACTTATTGAAGACATATGGCGCTTCAGCATTCGCGTCGTAACCATATTCCCAGCCAGGCTTGCCTTTGTACTCGTTAACGATCTGACGGTAGTCGACCACGCCAGGTTCCCAGGTACCTTTCACCATACCGGTTGCGGTACCCGTGAATGGATTGTCACCGGTGTAGCCATGCACGCCAGTCCAGCCGCGGCCATACATGCCCGCACCCACCACGATCTTGCCTGGCTGTACGCCCTGAGCAAGCAGCGCGTCCACGCCGTTCTCGGTGGTGTAGTTCGTGTCCGGACGCCATGACGGCGCGCGCAGTGCGGCCTGGTGGCCCAGCTCGGTGTTGCTCCAGCCGCCGTAGAAGTCATAGCTCATCAGGAAGATGTGGTCGAGGTACTGCTGAGCAGCGGTGTAATCCACGTGTTCAATCTTATCGCGGCCAGCACCGATGGCGCTGGTCAGTTCATAGGTACGGCCAGTCTGTGCAGACAGCTCGTTCAGCATGGTGCGCAGGTCATGCATCAGGGCGGTATACGTCGCTTTATCCTGCTGCGGGTTACCCAGGTGTTCGCTCACGCCGCCGCCGCCAGGGAATTCCCAGTCGATATCCACACCGTCAAAGAACTTCCAGGTCTGCAGGAAATCTTTCACAGAGGAGACGAAGCGGGCACGGATTGCCGGGTCGCCCATGTGGAAGAACGGATCGGACAGCGTCCAGCCACCGATGGATGGCAGCACTTTCAGGTCCGGATGCGCTTTTTTCAGCGCCATCAGCTGGCCAAAGTTACCTTTGTACGGGTCGTCCCAGTTGGAGACGCCAGACTGCGGTTTTTGCAGCGCAGCCCACGGATCGTGAATGGCGACGGTATAGTCCGGACGACCCGCGCAGTCGCGCTGCAGTACGGAGAAGCTGTTACCGCCTTCAACGGTTTTCAGGCCATCGTTGATGCCGTCGCCGCCACAGATTGGAATGAAGCCATAGAGGATGTGGTTAAGGTTCGCTGCCGGGATTTTATCAACCGGGAAGTTACGATCGTAAACGCCCCATTCAGGGAAATACGCCGCAACCACTTTATCAGTATGTTTGGCGAACGTTTTGTTGTTCTCCTGCAGCGGCGCGTTCAGCGGCAGCAGATGGCTGCCGTCGGTGTCCGCCACGATGATCAGCTTGCTGGCGCTTTTGGTACAGCCGCTGGCATTACAGACTTCCACCTGCTCCTGATAACGTCCGCCCTTTTTCACTTTAAAGGTGGCTGAGCCGCTTGCACCAGCTGCGCCGGTCCACACGGTTTTACCATCCAGCAGCACTTTTGCAGACGTTGGCGCGTCGCCGCTCCACACGTTCCACTCGACTTTCACATCCACGCCGTCGTTATGTACCTTGACGAGGCTGTTGTAATCCTGCGCGGCCTGATCCACCTCGACCAGCGCAAATTTGTCATTGCCGGAGCCGATGGTCGGTGCACCTGGCGCAGCAGCGAATGCAGAACCGGTTGCCGCTGCAATAAAGAGCGCCAGATATTTAGGCTTAATAAATTTCATTTTTCTTTCCTGATAAATTTATTCGTAAACGAAATTGATCCATGTCTTCCTTTAGAACATGGAATGATATTCACATAGTGCGTTTTTAAATACGCAGACAGCCGTTATCCAAACCTTAAAGACGCGTTGTATTCCTCCATTAAAAGATACAAGCTAAAAATCCGTGTAGCTTATGCCTTTTACGATACACTGAGGATAAAAGGTCGTCCTTCTCTTTCCTCGTCGAAAATATTGATAAAAAAACTTGACCCGGTTATTTAATAGGTATTCACAAATAGCTGGCAGGTATAGAGCGCTATTCCAGCAAAAGCCAGATAAGGTCCGAAAGCGATGGTTAGGTTATTTTTATTCGATTTATTTAATAGCAAATAGCCCACTATGCCACTTAATGCGGCAATTAATTCAATCGCAGGCAGTGACTGCCAGCCGCACCAGGCGCCCAGCGCCGCCAGCAGCTTGAAATCGCCGTAGCCCAGCCCTTCCCGACGAGTAAGCAGACGAAACGCCCAGTACACCAGCCAGAGCGAAAGATAGCCTGCCACCGCGCCGAGCAGCGCATCACGCAGGGGCAGCCCGTGGCTGAAGGCGTGGAACAGCAGCCCGGCCCAGAGCAGCGGCTGCGTCAGGCAGTCGGGCAGCAGCTGGTGCTGTCCGTCAATCATCGCCAGCGGCAGCAGAAAGGCCGCCAGCACCCACAGCGAGAAAAGGGATGCTAAGTCCGGTATCCACCGGGCGGTGAGGCCAAAGAACACCGCCGTCAACAGCTCGAGTAAAAATAACCGCAGCGGAATCGGCGACTTGCAGCAACGACAGCGTCCCCTCAGCACCAGCCAGCTCAGCAGCGGAATGTTCTCCCATGCGCGCAGAGCATGCTGGCAGACGGGACAGTGTGACGCCGGGAAAAGCAGGTTGCTGCGGCTCTCCTCCTCTAGCACCATCCCCGGCACGCGATCCACCACAACGCCGAGAAAGCTCCCCAGGATCGCGCCGAATACGCCGCTCATCGCGGCAAACCCGACGGGATAACTCTCCCGGACGAGTATCAGCCCGTTCATGCCACTTTTTTCCAGGTCAGCTGGATTTCGGCCTTCACGTCGCTCAGGTGATCCACGGGCGTGAGGTTCATTTTCTCCAGCCTGACGCCTGACGCGAGGTTCATCTCTCGCAGCCAGTTTTTTAATTCATACACGTTGACCCGGTTCACGACAAAGGCCAGAGTCTGACCGTCCTGACGAATATCGGTCAGCGTCAGGTTGATTTCATGCGCGCTATTCTCCACCACGCTGCGTGGATTATCGGTTTTCACCTGTAGCACCGGCAGATGATTTTTATCAATTTCTGTTTTCATCCAGTTTACCGTTTCAATTTGTCGCGCCAGCGTCGCCTGGCTATTTTTTATCATGTTATCCAGGGGAATTATCCCTGCGTAATAGATGACGGCGCTGCATAAAGCTCCCGCCGCTATTTTTAAAATGAATTTTTCTCTGGTGCTGTATTGTTGATAACGAGATGTAAACTGTGCAATTCGCGCTTTCATTTATATTTCCCTGTAATCATGGCCGTATACGGCGCGTCCTTTGAAATAGGCTGTAACGTAAAATCAAAATTCGTGCTGGCCTGATGAATGAATTCCTGTAATGCCTGCGCGTTTTGCGCACTCACGCTTAATGTCAGGGCTCCCTGCGTGTCGTCATATTCAAACAGCGTAATTTCCATCGACGGAACGGACTGACGGATCTTTTCCAGTTCGTCCATCTGCAAAAAAATGCCTTTAGGCTGCTTCTTGATGTTCTGTCCAAAATGGTACTTAAGGTTGGTCTGGTGACGCATACTCGGAAAATGGTGTTGATAAAGCTCAACCATCTCCTGCTGCACCTGATTTTCCCGATCTGCCAGCATCCACGCCAGGGTGATGCGGGGGCCGAGCAGCAGACCCAGAGAGAGAAGTCCCATCACCGCGATGGCGGCCTTCATCCCTTTCGCCGCCCTCGCGCTGGTCGCTTTCGCGCTGAACGCACCGTGCAGCACGTTGACGCGGCACGCCCGCCACTGCGGCTGGATCAGCACCAGCGGATGTTCTGCCGCCAGCTGTTCGTCAACCCCAATGCCTGGCGGGATGTCCCCGTAGCAGCGGACCTCGCCCTCTCCGGCTTTTTGCATCAGCAGCGGCAACAGGCCAACCTCAACGTTACAGGCGATATGCGGGGACAAGCGCAACCAGTAGTTCTCTTCCCGCGCAACCAGCGTGCTTCCACCCGCCGTGACCGGCAGCAGCCAGGCGTCAGGCAGGACCTGAATGACCTTCAGGCCCGCCTCGTGAAAGCGGGTCAGCCACTGCTGCAGGCGGGCGGAATCTATCGCCACGGCGTCCACCTCGGCGCCTTTTTTGTTCAGCACCGTCCAGTGGAGATCGTCCACCTCACCAATCAGAGTCTCCTCCGCCATCCACGAGAAGGCGGTCGCCTGCGACGCCATTTTCTTCGGCAGCGTAAAGTGGCGGAAGATCATCTCACTGGCGGGCAGCAGCAGACACACGCGCGCAGCCAGAGGATGGTCGGCAAGGGTATGCAGCGCCTGCGGGGTGTCCAGGGTTGTAACCTGTTCGCTTCCCGACTCACACCACATGATTTTCCCGTCCTCACGGCTGTCGGGACAAACAAAAAGGACCTGTTTCATAGCGTTCTACTTTTCTTATTCAATCATTCGGTAACGACGTTGCCACGTCACAATTTCACCGGCTTCGTTATTCACCTGAAGCTGGCTCACCACGCGAAGCGTTAACTCATCGGTATTGCCGGTGTAGTTGACGCGAAAATACCGGCTGTTGATGGAGAGCAACCCGGCCACCTGCGGCAACTCTTCCTTCAACTGCGGGAAGGCCTGTTCCAGCGCTTTGCTGAAGACGTCCATACTTTCCCAGCCGGTTTCCGGCCGCGACTCAATCAGGCGTACGGCATCGTCCGCGGTGAGTTTTCCCGGGAACAGGGCTGCCAGTAAGGGCGCCTGCTCCGGCGTCAGAGTATTGACATCCACCTTGCTGGCCGAGTCCGGCAGCGCGCATAACAGCTTGCTCACTTTCGGGTACGCTGCAGCAGGAAACGCCGGCAGCAGCTTGATCTCGGCAAGGGTGCGCATCATCTGATTCGCAGGCTGACGCGCCGGCACTACGCCAGACCAGGCGTCCATCTCCGCGCCCTCTTTCACCGTCGTGGCGTCGCCGTCGAGATAATCCACCAGCTGCTGATAAATTTCTTCCGCCGCCGTCTGGCTGATGCCGCCGTCCGTCAGGATCTGCTCGACAATCTTCTCTTTTCGCGGTTTTTCCGGCACGGTTGACGCATTTTGATCCTGAGCCACTTTGTCTGCGGCCAGCAGGTTATTGACGTTGAAGCAGTCCTGCGCGTCGTCGACCTGGCTGACCACCGTATAGTCTTCACCCTGCGTCTCCAGCGGCAGGTGCCAGTCGCCCGCCGGGTCGAGCGGTTTGCTCTCGCCGCTGGCGTCGTTCTGCAACCGGTCTTTCACCACTTTTTCCTGCGCCTGCATTGCCCAGCGCAGCTGCTGCTGGCTCACCTGATAGTGGGTTTTCTGCAAATTACGGCAGAACTGCTGGCTGATTTTGGCCGCCAGGGCCGACATCATGACCAGCAGGATCAGCACAACCAGCAGGGCAACACCGCGTTGCTGATGGACCCGGCTCATGGCTTCACGTCCGGCGCAGGCGCATTTTGCGGGGCAGGCGCGTTTTCTGCCGCCGGTGCCGCCGCTTCTGGTATCTCTCCCGGCGTGGTAAACACCCAGCGCCAGGTGTCGCCATTTTCCATGGTCAGCGTAAGCTCCACGCCGTCTGGCAGATGGGCAGAGTCACCCCAGCTTTTTTGCCAGCCCTGGTGATAAAACCGCCACTGCATCGCTTTCACCTCGCTGACGATAGGCACTTCATCGGGTTTGACGTCCGCCGGGCTGTCAATCACCGGCCAGACGTCGCGATACAGACGCCCTTCTTCCAGCCGCCAGCGCACGCGCTCCAGCTGGACCGTGCCACTCACGCCGTTCAGCGTGGTGAATTCCACGGCATCGCCATCCTGTAAAAACAGATCCGGTGCGTTGCGCGGCGCCCGCGCCTGCAGCTGGAAAAAATCGCGCTCCATCAGGCTCCAGGCACGCTGAAGCTGATTAAGCTTCGCCGCGCGGGTATCGGTTGCCGAACTGGTGCGCATCGCGCCGTCGAGAATTTGCCAGGCCAGGGTGCTGATAACCGCAAAAATGGTCAGCGCAATCATGATCTCCAGCAGGGTAAAACCGCGCTGGCGTCGGCTCGTCTTCACTTGCTCTCTTCTCCCGGCCCAATGATCTGAAGCGAAATGACCGGCTGGCTTTTATCGCCTTCGGCGTAAACGCGGATGGCATTGGCCCAACCGCTATTGGCGGTTTTCACCCGCTGCTTATGCCAGTACCAGCTGCGCCCCCCCATGATTTCCGTCCCCTGCTCCTCGGCATCGGGAAAATCGGTTTTGCTGAGCTGGGCTTCAGCCAGCTGATTTTCTGCAACCCAGCTGGCCTGCAGCGTTTCGGCCAGCCCGTGGGTGAAGCGCACGTTCAGGGAGACGGAATTCATCAGCGCCAGCGCGGCGGTGGAGAAAATGACCAGCGCCACCATCACCTCCAGGAGCGTCATCCCGTTCTGCTTAACCTTGCCTTTAGTCATCGTTCTCTACCGAAACCGGGGCCGCGCCCTGCGACACCACGCGGAAGTGATGCTGTTTGTCGTAACTTTGCAGCGTCAGCGTAAAACGCCCAATCTCACCGTCCGGCAGAAAGAGGATCTGGGGGTCGGCCTCGACGTTAGCCGCCAGACGCTGAGGCGAGAGCGACACGTGCATCTCTTCCGGGAAATCGCCCTTCGTGGTAATACGGCCGGCGGATAACGGCACCCAGTGACGTTCGCCGTTTTTATCGTCGAGCGTGACCAGCTGATATTTATCGGTAGCGATCACCAGCCCGACAATATTTCCGTCCATGACCGCGCGGTCTGAACCATAATCAACGAGGGCTTTTAATTGCTGACCAAATATATCCGCACCGCTGCGTGAGGGTATTGTTGAGACAACCATCATGGCGCAACTGGCAAATATCACCAGCGCCAGAATAATTTCCAGCAACGTAAAGCCGCGTTGATTCTTCATTATTTCTCTTTCTTATCCTGAGACCAGTTCGTAATATCGTCTGCGGTGTTGGCTTCGCCATCAGGACCGGCAGAGAAGACGTCTACGGCGCCGTGTTCACCCGGGCTGACGAGCAGATAATCGTTGCCCCACGGATCCTGCGGCAGGCGGCGAATATAGCCGTCGGCGCGGTAGCCGTTGGGAATAGGCGCGATCTCAGGCTTGGTCACCAGCGCCTGCAGACCCTGCTCGGTCGTTGGGTAGCGGTGGTTATCGAGCTTATACATATCCAGCGAGCCTTCGAGCGCAACAATATCGCTGGTCGCCTTTTGCGCGTCCGCTTTTTCTTTATTACCCATTAAATTGGGCACCACCATACTCGCTAAAACGCCGAGAATAACGATCACCACCATTAATTCGAGCAAGGTGAACCCCGCCTGGCGAGCCAGACGTTTTGTTTTTATAGCCATGATTTAACCTACCATATTATTAAGTTGCAGAAGCGGCTGTAATATTGACAGCACGATGAATAAAACAATCGTCGCCATGGAGACCACCAGCGCCGGTTCAAATACCGAGAGCGTTAACGTAATACGATGCTGTAGCGCCGACTCCTGGTTTTCCGCCGCGCGGTCCATTAAGTTGCCTAACTCGCCGCTCTCTTCGCCGGAGGCAATCATGTACAGCATGGTGGGCGGGAATAATTTCGCCTGCTCCAGCGCGGCATAGAGCGAGGCCCCCTGACGCACGGTATCCGCCGCCTGCTCCAGCACCTGCCGGGCGTAGAGGTTTTCGATACCGTCCATCGCGATATACATCCCTTCAAGCAGCGGCACGCTGCTCGCCTGCAGGATGCTGAGCGTGCGGATATAGCGGGCGCTGTTGATCGCGCACACCAGCTTTTTAATCGGCGAGCCGTTCACCAGCCAGCTGTGCCAGCGAAAACGGTTTTTGGCGTTTCTGAGCCAGGTCTTAAAGCCAACAAACCCGCCGCCGAGGATCCGCACGATGTAGATCCCGTACGCCTGCAGGAAATCGCTCACCGCAATCAGCGTGCGGGTGGTGATCGGCAGCTGCTGCTTCATGTGGGTGAACTGCTCGATCACCTGCGGCACCACCGCCACCAGCAGAATGCTGATGACCGCGATGGCGACCACGGTGAGGGTAATCGGGTAGACCATCGCCTGCGTCAGCTTGCTCTTCATCTTCTGGCGCTGCTCGTTGTACTCCGCCAGCTTCTCCAGCACGTCGCCCAGGTGGCCGGTTTTTTCACCGGCCATCACCAGCGTGCAGTAGAGCTTGTCAAAGGCGCGCGGGAACTGGCTGAAGGCGTCGAACAGGGTGTGACCTTCCACCACCTTCTCGCGGATCTCCACCACCATTGCCGCCAGCTTTTTGTCTTCCGTTTGCTTCGAGATCGCCTTCAGCGCGCTCTCGAGCGGCAGTGCGGCGTTGACCAGCGTGGAGAGCTGACGGGTAAACATCGACAGCACCGGCGTGGAGAGCCTGGCTCCGGTTTTTGCTTTTCCGGCAGACGCCGCTTCACGGGTTTCGCTGATGCTGACGGGCATCAGCTTTTGCTCGCGCAACATCTGGCGAACCTGCTTTTGCCCCTCGGCCTGCAGCGTGCCGCGCTGGGTTTTGCCTGCGACATCCGTCGCCGTCCAGGCGTAGAAGGCCATTACGCATCCCCCCCGCGCTCGGCGGTCACACGCATCACCTCTTCCAGCGAGGTGACGCCACTAATCACCTTCAGCAGCCCGTTTTCGCGCAGGCTGTAAGCCTGCTTAAAGAGCTGCGTCTCGATGGACATTTCGTCTTTATCTTCATGAATGGCGCGGCGCATGGCGCTGTCCACCACCAGGAACTCGTGAATACCGGCACGGCCCTGATAGCCGCTCTGGCGGCAGTGTTCACAGCCCACCGCGCGATAAATGGCTTTTGGCGGCGCCTCCATAAAGCTAAACAGCGCTTTTTCATTGGCATCCAGCGGACTGGTGGTCCGGCAGTGCGTACACAGCCGACGCACCAGACGCTGGGCAATGACACCGAGCAGCGATGAACCGATTAAAAAGGACTCCAGCCCCATGTCCCGCAGACGCGTAATCGCCCCGGCGGCGCTGTTGGTGTGCAGCGTAGACATGACCAGGTGACCGGTGAGCGACGCCTGCACCGCAATTTGCGCGGTTTCACCGTCACGAATTTCCCCGATCATCACCACGTCCGGGTCCTGACGCAGAATAGCGCGCAGCCCGCGGGCAAAGGTCATGTCCACGCGCGGGTTAACCTGCGTCTGCCCCAACCCTTCCAGCTCATATTCGATCGGGTCTTCCACGGTCAGGATGTTGCGTTCGTGACCGTTCAGCGCCGAAAGAATGGCGTACAGGGTGGTACTTTTACCGGAGCCTGTCGGCCCGGTGACCAGGATAATGCCGTGCGGGCGCTCAATCAGCCCTTTTAACTTCTCCAGCTCTTCATCGATCAGGCCCAGCTTGTTGATGTCGGGCTTGAGATTGCTTTTATCGAGCAGGCGCATGACCACGCGCTCGCCGTACTGGGACGGAATGGTCGAGACGCGCACGTCGATCGCCTTGCGGCCAATGCGCAGTGAGATACGGCCATCCTGCGGCAGACGTTTTTCGGCAATGTCGAGTTTCGACATCACCTTGATACGCGACACCAGCAGCGGGGCGAGCTTACGCGCCGGTTGCAGCACCGGGCGCAGCACGCCGTCAACGCGGAAGCGAATGCTCAGCGTGCGCTCAAAGGTTTCGATATGGATATCCGACGCGCCGTCCTTAACCGCCTCGCCGAGAATGGCGTTGATCAGGCGGATCACCGGCGAGTTTTCGTCGTTATCAAGCAGATCTTCGTTATCCGGGATCTCCTCGGTTAACGCCATCAGGTCGATATCCGCATCCATGTCGTCCACCAGCTGCTGTGAAACGCCGCTGCTCTGCTGCCAGATTTTGGCCAGCATCTCGTCAAACGCTTCCGGCGTCACAGTAACCGGGACGAACGCGCGGCCCAACACCCGGCGCACTTCCAGCAGTGCTAACACCGGGGTGTCCTCACGGATATAGACGTCATTGTTGTAAAGCAGAACGCCGTTATCTTTTGCGTAGCTGCTGCTACACAGTGTTTTACTCAGTTCGTCCACGTTGCCCCTCCGCCTTACTCTTTAAACGGATTGCGTGTCGCGCGGGTTTTCACCGGTGCGGCGTGAGGGCTTGCTGAAGGAAACGCGGGCAGGACGGCATTGTCGCTCGGCTCAACAATACCGAGCTTTTTCTCTTCCACGCGCTGCATCTGGCGCACCCGGATCTGGTCATATTTCTCTTTCGAGGCCGCGCTGTAGTTGTCGTCGTCACGCAGGACGGTGGTATGAATGAACACCATCAGGTTGCGCTTGGAGGTATCCTGGGAGGTGTAGCGGAACAGCTGACCGACCAGCGGGATATCGCCGAGCAGCGGCACTTTGGACACGGACTGTTTGGTCACATTTTCCATCAGACCGCCAAGCACCACCGTCTGGCCACTGTGGACCATCACTTCGTTATTGATCGTGCGCGTATTGAAGGTCGGGCCGAGGCTGGAGTCTTCCGTCGCGCTGTTGTCGACGCTGGAGACTTCCTGCTCAATCTTCAGATGGATCATGTCGCCATCGTTAATCTGCGGCACAATTTTCAGCTTGGTACCGACCGTCTTACGCTCAACGGAGTTAAAGACGTTATCGCCGCTGGTGGTTTGCGAACCGGAAAGTACCGGCACATCCTGGCCCACGTTGAACGACGCTTCTTTGTTATCCAGCGTGACCACGCTTGGCGTGGAGAGGATGTCATTTTTGCCGTCGGTGGAAAGCGCAGTCACCAGCGCACCAAAATCACCGTTAAAGAAGCCGGTCGCCAGGCCAGTGAAGCTCGCCCCTTTCATGGTGCCATTTTTAATCTGGCTGATTGGCAGGCCGGTGGAGCCGAACTGCACGCCGCCGTGCTTGCTGGTCCACTGCACGCCGAGATCCAGGCCGTTCCCGTCCTGCACTTCCGCGATGATGGCTTCCACCAGCACCTGCGGACGACGGATGTCGAGCTTGTCGATCACCTTCTCAAGGGAGTTCATCACGTTAGGCTGGGCGGTAATCACCAGCGAGTTGGTTGCTTCGTCGGCGGTAATGTTCAGATCGCTGGACGCTGGCGCGGTTTTCGACTTCGGCGCGCCGGCCTTGTCCTTCAGCTGCTCGCCGATGCCGGTGAGTACCGGCACCACCTTGGTGGCGCTGGCATACTTGAGATAGAAGACGCGGGTATTCCCCTCGTTGTTCTGCTCGCGATCCAGCTGATGGATCAGGGAGCGGGTCCGCGCGCGCGCATCTTCCGAACCGCTGATCACCAGGCTGTTGGTTTCGTCATCGGCCACCACTTTGGTCGCCAGCTGCGGCGCGTTCTGCCCTTTCTGCTCTTCGTTGTTGAGGTTATTCAACATCTCCGAGAGCTCTTTGGCGGACGCAAAGCGCAGCGGCACGATTTCACGACGCTGAATACCGTCTTTGTCCACGCGCTGAACCAGATCCACCAGGCGGTTCACCACCGAGGCTTTACCGGTTAGCAGCAGGACGTTGGACGGCTCAAAGTGGACCACGTTACCGATGCCGGTGGCATCGTTGAGCTGACGCAGCAGCGGCGCCAGCTCGCGAACAGGCACGTTTTCCATGCGCACGACGCGGGTGATGATCTCGTCGCCTTTGCCCGGATTTTTACCGTCGGCCAGCGGCGCACCGGCGGTGCGGGCAATGCTCGAGCGCACCACTTTAACCATGCCGTTATCCATCGGGATCACCGACAGGCCGTACAGGTCCAGCACGCTCAGGAAAAACTGGTAATATTCGTCTTCCGTCAACACGTTATAGGTTCTGACCGACACCGTGCCCTGCACGGACGGGTCGACCAGAATGGTTTTGTTCAGATTGCGGCCTACCGTATCAATAAATTCGCGGATATCGGTGTTTTTAAAGCTGGCGCTAAAGTTAGCTGCGAGCAGCGAACTGGAATATAACGACAATGCGGTCAGCGCCACGCACGCCCAAGGAAATTTCTTCATGTCTGTACACTTGTTAATTGTTTAGAACATTGACCCGAATATTTTCAAGGTGAGCGTGACGTCTGACGACGACCTCCGCTTCTTTCATTTTCGACCAGTTGGCAATAATATCTTTTGCCTTTTTTGCATCGGTCATATCGACAGAATTGACTTTTACCGCCACATCACCTTTTTCCAGACCGGCATGACTGTAGAAGTCAGAGGCATTCCTTGGATTAATGTTGTAGCCTTCCAGTTGGCCCTTTTCGATAAGTGGCTTTAACACCAGATAATCATCCAGATGCACGCTTTCAGCACCAGCATCTTTCGTCGATTGGGTTACCGGGCCGCTGTCAACGCCGCCCTTAAAATAGTCAGGTTTATTTAACGCCAGTACCTGCGTAGCACCTTCGTAATTAACCACCACATTGTCTTTGTTTATTTCCTGAATAAAGGCATCGTTAAAACCGGTCAGCGCTTCGCCTTCGCGATAGCTCTTTTGACCACCCGGCGTTTTGATCACGGCGAAGGACAACCAGGCATCGTCGCTGCGGACGATCCCCTCAATTTCGGCAGCGAGCGGGGCTTTTCCGGCCGCTGGCAGGTTGTCCTGACGCACGGCGGCGGTGAAAAGTGAAAATGTCTTTTCTTCCTGACGTTTTTTTTGCGGTTTCGCCGCTGCGTTCGCGAGTTTATTCGTCACTTTTTTATAATCTTTAAAAATGACGTAGCCTTGCTGACCGCAAAAAATCAGCAATACAAACATAATACAGGGCGTTATCCACCGTGAAAAAAGTGAGAGCCTCATTATTCATCTGGCCTTTAGCAAAGCGGAAATAAGCAGCGTCATGCTGCGCCAATATGTGACATAAATAGTAATTAGCGGCCTGACAATCGACCACCTGCTTCGCCGTTAACTTTGATAAAGAAAAAGATTGACCGTCAAAAAAACCAGTGTTAGAGGTAGCCGACAGGTTATTTTTACCCTGCCCGTAAATTGACCATGACGCACCCTTGCCGTACTTTTCTGGGCCATTGCTATTCATGCCCAGAGACGGTAAGTCGTTATGTATCAGAGTCATTTTAAATTTAATCACCCGCCTTTTCGAAAAATCACCCGCGCCTCGGGCGATTTCTTCGTGCCGTATCACCAGGATATTTTCAACCTGCTGAAAGAGAAAACCCAACAGGCGGGGATTATTGGGCTCTTTGCTGATGATGCCCCGCTGCTGGGCCAGTTCAGCGACGCCCTGAAATCCGCAACCCCTGACGTTATTGCCATCAACGCGTTTCCAAAACTGAGTGCCAGTAGCCTGCTGTATAAACTCAACCCAGGAACGAAAGAGAGCAAAAACCGGCTTCAGGCGGTGGATGCCATCCTGCACCAGTGGCAGGGGGGGAAAAGCAGGACGAAAGTGCTGGTGATTAGCCATACCGATGCCATGAAAGAGACCTGTCGGGAGGTGCTGGCTCTGCTGCTGACGCGCGCGCAGGAGCTGGAGTTTCGTCTGTCCGTCGTACTGATGGGTGCAGCGGATCGGGAAGCCGTTCTGATGCAGCAGTCTGAACTGCGTGAATATGCGCATACCTGCCACACCCTGCGACCCCTTACCTGCCGGGAGTTTCTCAGCTACGTTCAGGCGCAGTGTGAAGCGCACGGGTGTGAGCACTCGCCGTTGACCCCGGCGCGCGTGCGTAAAATGCATGCGCTGACCAAAGGGAATATCAGCAAGCTGAACGAGCTGGCGCACCTGTCGATGCTCGCCGCCTGGACCGAAAGCGCAGAACAGGTTAGCCCGCGTCATCTGCGCCTGGCGGCCGGTGAGATCCTGCCTGCGAAAAAACACGGTATGCGCCTGGCTACCGTGGGGCTGTTCGCCTCCGTGCTGTTCGCTGCCTGCGGCTGGTATTTGACCTCCTCGATCGGAGCAAGACTTCCGATTCAACTGCCGGTGCCCGCGAGCTGGAAACAGCAGACGCCCATCGAGCAGGCGCCGGTGGTGCCGGCTATCGACAACGAGGTGGTTAATCAGCCGGATGCGATGCATCAGCTCTATCTGATGTGGGGGTATGACGCCTCGGCGGACGATGCCCTGTGCCAGAACGCCGCGAAGGTGAACCTGATGTGTAAGCAGGGAAATGCCTCACCGGACGCGCTGGCCCAGGAAGGGTATCCGTGGGTGAGTGAACTGAAAACCGGCAACCACCTTAACTATGCCGTGGTCGCCCGCGTCGGGGATAACTCACTCGACCTGCTGATGAATAACCGCACCTGGCAGGTAAGCCGTCACTGGTTTAACCAGCATGCCACCGGCAATTATACCCAGCTCCACCGCCTGACGCCGGAAGGCAAAGACGCCATCAGCGCCACCAGCGATGCGAAGGACATGGGGTGGCTGGATCAGCAGCTGAGCCAGGCCCTTGCCGAGCCGGAAACCCACGCTCAAACCTGGACGACGGAGATGATGAAACGCACCCGCGAGTTCCAGCAAAAAATGCATCTGCGCGTCGACGGTATCCCGGGTGAAGAGACGCTGATGCAGTTGATGCGCGACACTAACACCACGCCGAGCGTGCTGCTTCAGACCCCCCATGCCGCACCGGACGCGAAAACGCAGGAGAAGCATTCCTAATGTCTACCATCTGTCTTGCGGCTCAGCGCAGCTACGTTTCCGGGGAGGCGGTCTGGTTTTCGTACCGCATTCCCCGCCTGAGAAAAATCGCTTCTAACGCCTTTTTAAGAATATTAAGCCTCTGCGTCATTCTGATGGCGGGGCTGTACGCCCACGTATACTGGCAACTGCGCCACCCTGCGCCGGAGCCGGTAAAAAAAGTGAACGTGGCGAAGCCCGAGACGCAGCTTTCCGATATGCACTACGTGTACGTGAGCAAGCCGTTCCCGCATCCGCACCCGAAACCCGTCCCGGTGCAGGCCGACGTCCCTGCCATGCAGGATCTGCCGATTAACAGCGACGACGCCGACTGGCAGCAGATGCCTGACGGCACGGTGCCGCACGATACCTCGCGGGATACCCTCCCCGGAACGGAAGCGCACGACGATGCCGTCGCCCCCCGCACGGAGGGTGACGACGCATCATTAACCGAACTGTTTAAGCAGGCGTTAAAAGAACAAGCGCAGGATTATTCGCAAGGGAAAATACCCGCACCGCCGATTGACGAAACGCAGGATAATACTCAGGCGGGCACATTACATAAAGAAAGTTCCCGGTCTCCATTAAGTAAAAAGGGAGACCGGCTGGAATAGTTAATATTTTTCAGGCAGGTTGGTGATATTAAGGAGCCGACCCTTTTCCACCACAATGTATTGACCTTTTTTCAGATCGGAGAGGATTTTTATAATCGTACTGCGTGCCAGGCTGGTGTATTCCTGAATATAATCATAAACATTAATATCGCGTTGATGATGTACAATCAGTTCATTAATTTCCAGCAAAAATTCGCGCACGACAGAATAGGCGCTGCGGGCAACCAGCACGTCATCGCGCTTGCTCAGGAGACAGATATACCAGGCCAGCACCTTGGTGAGTTCAGGCCACAAGCCTTTCTCGGTCATCAGTTGAGAGAAAACGCTTTTCGGAATCGAGCGCACCACGGTATTCGAGCGGACCAGGCCATACATATGGGACGAATGATAAAAAATGGAAGAGAGTCCAAAAATGCACTGCCCCTGCAGGGTGAACAAGCAGAGCTCGTCGGATTCGCGGCGGAATTCCACTTCACCGCTGACGATAATATGAATAAATTCATTATCGACGGTGGAAATTTTTTGCCATTTCTTTAACGATTTTTCTTCAAATCCTTCCGTTGCGGAAATGATTTTTTCTATTTCATGATGAGGACGTAATTTTTTGCCGTAAATGCTTAACATTGTTATACCCGAATTAAGATGTAAATTTTAGATAAAAAATGGCCACGGTGGAACCACCGAAACTATTCGTATAATCCTGATAAAAAACTTCAAGGAGAATTGATAATAAAAATCACTATGCAGGTGTTATTTTTTATAAATACTTAGCAAGCTATACGTCTATCTTAAATGAGGGTACTTTTAAGTCAATTAACTAAAAATGAATTGAGAATGTACTTAAGATTAATCTCAAGAAAACTAAGGTAATACGGCCTGGTCAGGGGCAGCCCTGAGGACTACCCTTGCCCGTACTTCTCTAAAAGCGCCTCGGCGATGGCCAGGGTTTCTACGTCAGCCACGCCGTTCCACAGCGCGGGGCGGAAGTGCATCTGAAACGCGCTGATCACCCTCTTCTGCTGCTGTTCCGTGGCGTTGTCCGGCACCTCGTAGCCATAGCGTTTCAGCACATCAAGCAGCGCACCGCGCTCGACCTCCTGATAGCGCGGCCGCCCGTTAAGATAGAACGCCACGCGCGCGGGATCGGGCCAGGCTCCTATCCCCTGCTGCGCCAGCTGCTGCCACGGAAACAGCGGGCCGGGATCGTCTTTACGCTGCGGGGCAATGTCTGCATGGGCAACCACGTTCTGCGGCTGAATGTCATAGCGGGCAATAATGTCCCTGGCAAGCGGGATCAGCGCTGCAATCTGCGCAGGCGCAAACGGGGTAAAGGTTTTCACGCCGCCACGCGTTTGCCAGCCGCGGTTCTCGAGCTCAATCCCCACGGACGTATCATTAATCCGGTTGGTGCCGCGCCAGAAGCTAATGCCCGCATGCCAGGCCAGCTCGCTCTCGGGAACCAGCTGCCAGATGCGCGGCTTGCCGTCCGGCGCCGGGGGGCTGGCAGGGATCAAATAGTGAGAGCTGACGTTTTTATCCGTCAGCGTGGCCAGCGAGCTGTCAAAATCATCCGCGGTGTAGTGGATCACCAGCACCTTGATGCGCGGGTAAGCCGCCTGCGCCTGATGACGCGTATCCAGCTCGTAGGCACCTTTATCGATAATCCCCTTTTCCGTAACGCACCCTGCCAGCAGCAGCGCCAGCAGGAGCGTGGCAAACGCACGCCTCATCGCAGGGTTTTCACCGCCGTACCGCTTACGCTCACCATCAGCATGCTGCCGTCTTTCCCGACCGTTTCGTAGTCAATATCGATTCCCACGACCGCATCCGCGCCGAGGGCTTCCGCCTGCTCGCCGAGCTCTTTAAAGGCGATTTCGCGTGCTTTGCGCAGCTCTTTTTCGTATGCGCCAGAGCGGCCACCCACGATATCGCGGATACCGGCAAAAAAGTCACGGAAGATATTGGCGCCGAGAATCGCTTCGCCGGTGACCACGCCGCAGTACTCGGTTATTGTCTGTCCTTCCAGGGTTGGCGTTGTTGAAAACTGCATGGTTTCTCTCCTTCTTTAGCGTTCAATGCCTTAGGCACAGCATTATCGGTTCGTTACGCTATGATTGAAAGGATAGTTAATAAATAAGGAAATCAACATGCGCTATTCAGCTTTAACACTTTTAGTGCCCTGCGCGCTGGTGCTCAGCGCCTGTACCACCACGGTCACGCCAGCCTTTAAGGATATCGGTACCCGCAGCGGCCCCTGCTTTGAGGGCGGCCCGGACACCGTGGCGCAGCAGTTCTATGATTACCGCATTCAGCACCGCAGCAACGACCTCACCGGCCTGCGCCCGTATCTGAGCGATGGTCTGGCAAAACTGCTTAACGATGCCTCCCGCGATCCGCAGCACAACGCGCTGCTGAAATCCGACCCGTTCTCCAGCCGCACCACGCTGCCGGACAGCGCAGAAGTGGCCAGCGCGTCAACCATCCCGAACACGGATGCCCGTAATATTCCGCTGCGCGTGAAGCTGACGCAGGGCAGCCAAACCTGGCAGGACGAAGTGCTGATGATCCGTGAAGGCCAGTGCTGGGCGGTGGACGACGTACGCTACGTGGGCGGCAGCGTGCATGCCCCGGCCGGCACGCTGCGCCAGTCGATTGAGAACCGCTAATTCATCAGTGATAAAAATGTTACCCCCGTAAAATGTCCGGCATTTCTCGCGGAATGCCGACATTTATACTCGCCGCCTTTGCCCTTCGCTATTTTGTGCTATGTTTAAGAGGAAATACGGGTTATATTTAACTTTTAACGCAGAAATATTGCATAACTATTCTGTCAACGGTACTATCTGCGGCCTCAATTGCTATAGATTGCCTGGATGAGTAAAGACTGCCCCGATGAGTATTAAACTAAACGGCATTAACTGCTTCTACGGCGCACACCAGGCGCTGTTTGACATCACGCTGAACTGCCCGGAAGGCGAAACGCTGGTTTTGCTTGGCCCAAGCGGTGCAGGCAAAAGTTCCCTTCTGCGCGTCCTTAATCTGCTTGAAATGCCTCGTTCAGGTACGCTGGCAATTGCCGGTAACCATTTTGATTTCGCAAAGACGCCGTCTGATAAAGCGATTCGCGAGCTGCGTCAAAACGTCGGCATGGTCTTCCAGCAATACAATCTCTGGCCGCACCTGACGGTGCTGCAAAACCTGATTGAAGCCCCGTGCCGCGTGCTGGGCTTAAGCAAAGATCAGGCCATCGCGCGTGCCGAAAAGCTGCTGGAGCGTCTGCGCCTCAAGCCCTACAGCGACCGCTACCCGCTGCACCTGTCCGGTGGTCAGCAGCAGCGCGTGGCCATTGCCCGTGCGCTGATGATGGAGCCTGCGGTACTGCTGTTTGATGAACCAACGGCCGCGCTGGACCCGGAAATCACCGCTCAGATCGTCAGCATTATTCGCGAGCTGGCGGAAACCAACATTACGCAGGTTATCGTTACCCACGAAGTGGAAGTGGCGCGTAAAACCGCCAGCCGTGTGGTGTACATGGAAAACGGGTATATCGTTGAGCAAGGTGATGCGAGCTGCTTCGCTAACCCGCAAACCGATGCCTTCAAAAACTATTTATCTCATTGATTGTGTCAGGGGAAATATAATGAAAAAAGTATTACTTGCCGTGCTGCTTGCTGGCGTTACCCTTTCCGCTACCGCAGCTCAGACCATTCGTTTCGCCACGGAAGCCTCTTACCCTCCGTTTGAGTCCATCGATGCGAACAACAAAATTGTTGGCTTCGACGTGGACCTGGCTAACGCCCTGTGTAAAGAGATCGATGCGACCTGCACCTTCAGCAACCAGGCGTTCGACAGCCTGATCCCAAGCCTGAAGTTCCGCCGTATCGACGCCGTAATGGCCGGTATGGACATCACCCCGGAGCGTGAAAAGCAGGTGCTGTTCACCACCCCTTACTACGATAACTCTGCCCTGTTCATTGGTCAGAAAGGCAAATTCACCTCTGTCGATCAGCTGAAAGGCAAAAAAGTGGGCGTGCAGAACGGTACCACGCACCAGAAATTCATCATGGATAAGCATCCGGAAATCACCACCGTGCCATATGACAGCTACCAGAACGCGAAGCTGGATCTGCAGAATGGCCGTATCGACGGCGTATTTGGTGATACCGCTGTCGTGACCGAGTGGCTGAAAGCCAACGACAAGCTGGCGCCAGTGGGCGACAAAGTGACCGATAAGGATTACTTCGGTACCGGTCTGGGGATTGCCGTTCGTCAGGGCAACACTGAGCTGCAGCAGAAATTCAACGCTGCGCTGGAAAAAGTGAAGAAAGACGGCACCTACGAAACCATCTACAAAAAATGGTTCCAGAAGTAATTCCTGATGAATGAAATTTTTCCTTTAGCAAGCGCCGCCGGGATGACCGTCGGCCTTGCCGTTTGCGCACTGATTATCGGCCTGGTGCTGGCGATGTTCTTTGCGGTGTGGGAATCCGCGAAATGGTTCCCCGTCGCCTGGACAGGCTCCGCGCTGGTCACCGTGCTGCGTGGGCTACCGGAAATTCTGGTGGTCCTGTTCATCTATTTCGGCTCCTCACAGCTGCTGCTCACGCTCTCGGACGGCTTCACGATTAATCTCGGCTTTGCGCAGATCCCGGTGCAGATGCAGATTGACAACTTCGACGTCAGCCCGTTCCTGTGCGGCGTCATTGCGCTCTCCCTGCTCTACTCCGCGTACGCGTCGCAAACCCTGCGCGGTGCGCTGAAAGCCGTGCCGCAGGAACAGTGGGAGTCGGGTCAGGCGTTAGGGTTGTCGAAATCCGCCATCTTCTTCCGTCTGGTGATGCCGCAGATGTGGCGTCATGCCCTGCCGGGCCTCGGCAACCAGTGGCTGGTGCTGCTGAAAGATACCGCGCTGGTGAGCCTGATCAGCGTTAACGATTTGATGCTGCAAACCAAAAGCATCGCCACCCGTACCCAGGAGCCGTTTACCTGGTACATTGTGGCGGCGGCAATCTACCTGGTGATCACGTTGCTCAGTCAGTACATCCTCAAGCGTATTGACCTGCGAGCGACGCGCTTTGAACGGAGACCAGGCTGATGCTTGAATACTTTCCCGAGTTGATGAAAGGGCTGCACACCAGCCTGACGCTGACCGTGGCGTCCATTATCGTGGCGCTGATCCTGGCGCTCATCTTCACCATCATCCTGACGCTGAAAACGCCGGTGCTGGTGTGGATTGTGCGCGGGTACATCACCCTGTTTACCGGTACGCCGCTGCTGGTGCAGATCTTCCTGATTTACTACGGCCCGGGCCAGTTCCCGTCGCTGCAGGAATATCCGGTTATCTGGCATCTACTCTCTGAGCCATGGCTGTGTGCCCTGATTGCCCTTTCGCTGAACAGCGCGGCCTATACCACCCAGCTGTTCTTTGGTGCGATCCGCGCCATTCCGGAAGGCCAGTGGCAGTCCTGCGGGGCGCTGGGCATGAGCAAGAAGGACACGCTGGCGATCCTGCTGCCGTACGCCTTTAAGCGCGCGCTCTCCTCCTACTCCAACGAAGTGGTGCTGGTGTTCAAGAGTACCTCGCTGGCCTATACCATCACCCTGATGGAAGTGATGGGACACGGACAGCTGCTGTACGGGCGCACCTATGACGTGATGGTGTTCGGTGCGGCGGGCGTGGTCTATCTGGTGGTGAACGGCCTGCTGACGCTGATGATGCGCCTTATTGAGCGTAAAGCGCTGGCGTTTGAGCGCAGGAATTAACCGCGCAAGTGCATAAAACGGTATTCATGGAGCGGGTAACCTGATGGGTTATCCGCTTTTTTTTCGCGTTAAAAATAATACTTAATCATTTTTATTGCATATAAATTCATTAACTGGCATTGTACATCCAGGCCGCAGACACGGCGCATCAATAAGACAGACGGGAGCATTACAATGAAAAAGTTAGTTCTGGCCGCATTACTCGCCACCTTCGCCGCTGGCGCATCCGCTGCGGATAAAATCAATTTCGGCGTGTCCGCCACCTATCCGCCGTTTGAGTCGCTGGATGCCAGCAACCAGATCGTCGGTTTTGATATCGATCTGGCGAAAGCGCTGTGCAAAAAGATGCAGGCCGACTGCACCTTTACTAACCATGCTTTTGACAGCCTGATCCCGTCGCTGAAATTCAAAAAATACGACGCAGTGATCTCCGGGATGGACATCACGCCTGAGCGCAGCAAGCAGGTTGCGTTCACCGACCCGTACTACGCCAACTCGGCGGTGGTGATTGCGAAGAAAGGCGCGTATACCTCTTTCGATCAGCTGAAAGGCAAACGCATCGGGATGGAAAACGGCACCACCCATCAGAAGTACCTGCAGGACAAACATCCGGAAGTGAAAACCGTGGCCTATGACAGCTACCAGAACGCGATTATCGACCTGAAAAATGGCCGTATCGACGGCGTCTTCGGCGATACCGCCGTGGTGAACGAATGGCTGAAAACCAACCCGCAGCTGGGCACCGCAACGGAAAAAGTGACCGACCCGCAGTACTTCGGCACGGGCCTCGGCATCGCGGTACGTCCGGATAACAAAGCCCTGCTGGAAAAACTGAACGGCGCGCTGAAAGCGATTAAAGCGGACGGAACGTATCAGAAAATTAGCGAGCAGTGGTTCCCGCAGTAAGATTTTTTTACCGGGTGGCGGCTTCGCCTTACCCGGCCTACGGGGGGAGTTGTAGGCCGGGTAAGCGCAGCGCCACCCGGCACTCTCTCACAGCGGCACAAAGAACCTGAACCGCGCCCCGCTCGCCGACTCCATCAGCCTGATCCCGCCGCCGTGCAGCTCCAGCATCCGTTTCACGATTAACAGCCCCAACCCGCCGCGATTCTCCCGCGATGCCTGGGTGTTGAGCGCCGACGGCCGCTGGAACAGATCGTCGCGCAGCGAGGCATCCACGCCCGCGCCGCTGTCGGACACTTCGACCTGCAGCTGTTCATTTTCCTGCCACACCGCCAGGCGAATTTCTCCGCCGCCAGGCGTATGGCGCATCGCGTTATCCAGCAGGTTGGTCACCACGCGTTCAATCATCGACACATCGGCGTTTACCATCGGCAGCGGCCCCGGCACGTCAATATGCAGATTGACCTCGCGCGTGCGGGCCGTGAGCTCAAACTTCTGCGCCACGTCGGAAATCAGCTCCGCCATTGCGAACCGCTCGCGCTGGGGTTTAATACCGCCGTGTTCAAGGCGCGCCAGCTCAAACAGCTGCTGCGAAAGATGCCGGACTTTTTGCCCCTGACGCAGCGCGGTGGCGAGATACTGCTGGTGCTCCTGCGGCGTCAGGGTGGCGGATTTGAGCGACAGGGTTTCGAGATAGCCCAGCAGCGAGGTGAGCGGCGTGCGGAGATCGTGCGAAATATTGGCGATAAACTCACGACGCTGACGATCGCTGTCGGCCAGCCGATCCCACTGTTGGGTGATTTTGCGCGCCAGCTCGATAAAGCTGTTGCGCAGGATCGCCACTTCATCTTTTGCCGCCGCGTCCGGCGTCTGTCCCGCCAGCAGCCTGATGGCGCTTATGCTGTCCTGCTCCAGCCCGGCGACCTCCACCGTCAGCTGTTTGACCGGGCGCGTGACCCAGTACCAGACCAGCAGCCCTGCCAGCAGCCCAAACAGCGCGACCCACAGCAGCGACCACAGGACGGTACTCCACAGCGCCTTGTGCCAGGCCATTTCCGCCAGGGCGTTTGACTCCTCGCCCTGCAAAATAATGTACAGATAGCCTTTTAGCTCGCCGTCCTGCCGCAGCGGCGTAGCGCTAAAGACTTTTTGATTTTGACTGCGCGGATCGTCGCCCAGTACCGGCATGGCCGTGCCGCTCAGGAAGCTCTGCACCGGCGCCAGGTCGATTTTTTGCCGCTGAATATGGCCCGGCGGGGCAGCGTCGGCGAGGATATCGCCGTCCGGGGAGACAACGTAGAGCTCAACGCTCGGATTAAAGGTCATCAGCCGGCCAAAAAGCGGTTTCAGCGCGCTGCGGTCGACCCTGCCCTGCGCATCCAGAATCGGTTCGCGCTGGACGATCTGCTGCGCCAGCCCGCCCGATAACCGCTGCACCATCGCATTACCGTACTGCATGCTGCTGTAGAGCTGTACCGCGCAGGCGACGGCGGCGCAGAGCATCATCAGCAGGATGAAGAGCAGCGTCAGGCGCTGGCTCAGGCTAAAGCGACGCATCATGCTGCGGCTCCGCAAATTTGTAGCCCTTGCCCCAGACGGTGCGAATGATCTCCGGCTCGGCGGCGTCCTTCTCTATCTTGATGCGCAGGCGGTTGATATGGGTGTTGACGGTATGCTCGTAGCCTTCGTGCTGGTAGCCCCAGACCTGCTCCAGCAGCGCCAGACGGGAGAACACCTCGCCGGGATGACGGGCAAAGAAGTAGAGCAGCTCGAACTCGCGCGGGGTGAGGTCCACCACCTGGCCGTGAAGCAGCACGCTGCGCGCCAGCGGATCGATGGTCAGCCCGTGCGCCTGAATATGTCCGTCAGCTTGCGCCTGCCCCATCGCCTGCTGGCGACGAAACAGCGCTTTGATCCGCGCAATCAGCTCCTGCACGGAGAACGGTTTTGCCAGATAGTCATCGGCGCCGGTTTCCAGCCCGGTAATGCGGTCGGTTTCGCTGCTGCGGGCGCTGATGATGATCACCGGCAGGTAGCGCGTCATCTGACGGATGCGGCGGCAAATCTCCAGACCGTCAACGTTGGGCAGCATCAGGTCGAGGATCACCGCATCCCACGTCTGGGCGTCAAGACGCTGTAAGGCGTTGCCCCCGTCGGGCTCGTGGGTGATGGCGTAGCCTTCGTCTTCTAAATTGAGTCGCAGAAGCGCCGCGATATCGTGGTCGTCTTCTACCAGCAGGATCTGCTTCATGGGTAAGCCTTCATTCATTTCTTATGACGTAAGCTTACCTGATTTCGCAGGGATGAAGAGTTCACATTTTGTTTAAGATTTTACGAGCAACGTCAACACTTCATAATGCGCGGTGTGCGGGAACATATCGAAAAGCTGAACGCGTTCAACGCGATAGCCCGGCAGTTGAGCGATGTCTTTCGCCATGGTCTGCGCGTTGCAGCTGGAATAGATGATGTATTCCGGCGCCATCTGGCTCAGGTAGTCGCATAGCGCATTCCCGATGCCGCGGCGCGGCGGGTTAACCAGCACCAGTTCCGGCACGTTGCCCTGGCCGGTGGCGAACTGCGTGGAGTCGAGCGCCTGGAAGCGCAGATTCGTTAACCCCAGCTCAGAGGCAGACTGCTTCGCGCAGGCAATCGCTTCGGCAGAGATCTCAATCCCGGTGAGCTGCATCTCCGGCGTGGCGCAGTGCAGGCCAAACCCGCCCACGCCGCAGAACAGATCCCACATATGGTGAACGTTCAACGCACGCACCCAGTCGCGGGCGGTGGCGTACAGGCTGCTTGCCACGGTCGGGTTGGTCTGGAAGAAGCTTTGCGGGCGGATCCACAGCGGCACGCCGTTGAAGCGCTCCGCCAGCGCGTGCTGGTCGGTGAAGAAAATCTCTTTCTCCCCTTCCATGATCGCCATATGCACCGGCTGAATGTTCGCCGTAATGACCTTCAGCTGCGGAAGCTGCGCCTGCAACCAAGGCAGGGCCGCGCGCAGCTGCTCAAGCTTAGTTTCAGAGCGCAGCACGAAGCGCAGCATCATGCCGCCGTCGATCTGGCTTTCCGTCAGCAGAAGGTATTTCAGCTCGCCGCGCTTGCGGGCCACGTTATAGGGCGTTAACCCTGCCCGGGCAATAAACGGCTTGAGTGCGGCAAAGACCGGTGCAAAGGAGTCAGGATACAGCGGGCAGTCGGTTAAGTCTTCCGGCGTGCCGTCGCGGTGCAGCATCCCCAGCAGCGGTTTTTCTACGCTGCCGCTGACCACCATTTTGGCTTTATTGCGAAAACCCTGTTCCGGGCCGCTGACGGGTGCGCACCACTCGCCCACCGCGTGTGCTGCCAGCAGCTGTTGCAGGTCGGCCATTTTGGCGGTGAGTTGTTGAGAGACCGGCTGTTCTATCCACTGACAGGAGCGGCAGCGTCCGGCGTCATAGAGTGCGCACTGCATATGAAAACCTTAAGAATCACGAGGGCTGCGATTATACACATTATTGCAGGCGGAAGAACCGCCGACTGGAGGCCGGAACGAAGAGGAGACAGAGCACCAGCATATCCGGCAGCTTTTGCATAAACAGCGCGCGCAGGATCTCACGTTTGGATTCACCGGCAATGCTGAACAGCTCCGGGTAGCCGTAGCCCAGCGAGGCGGCCCACAGATAGCTCGCCGCGGTAATCTGCGTCAGCATATAGACCCAGCGCGCCCAGTTGCGCCCTTTGACCAGCGAAAACGCGCAGTAAATCTCGATAAACACCAGCACCAGGCTGCTCAAAAAGACCAGCGTCAGATTCCACGTCTGCACGCTGCGGTGAATGAATTCACCGATGCCGCGCACGCCCAGGGTGTTTAAAATCATCAGCACGTCCAGGCAGCGGATCATAATAATGGCGAGCGCCGCCACCTGAACCAGTGCAGGTACGTTAGGACGCGCGTGCGTAATACGTGGTTTTTTTAATAATCCCAATGTTTTACTTCCCTGAAAAACAGTGCCGCGTCATGCGCGGCACATCACTGGAAATTTTAAATCCTTCAGCCGCGTCTTGCACGCTGGATATCGCGCACGCGCTGTTTTTCCGCGCGCGCCATCAAATACCAGGCGATAAATCCGACAATTCCGACCACGCCGAGGATGATAGAGGCCAGGGCGTTAATCTCCGGGTTGACCCCCATGCGCACGCTGGAGAAGACCAGCATCGGCAGCGTCGTCGCCCCCGGGCCGGAAACAAAGCTGGCGATCACCAGATCGTCGAGCGACAGGGTAAACGCCAGCAGCCAGCCAGAGATCACCGCCGGCATAATCATCGGCAGCGTGATGATGAAAAAGACCTTCAGCGGCGTCGCGCCGAGATCCATCGCCGCCTCTTCAATGGAGCGATCCAGCTCGCGCAGGCGCGAGGCGATCACCACCGCGACATAGGCGGTACAGAAGGTGACGTGCGCCAGCCAGATGGTGAGCATCCCGCGATCCGCCGGCCAGCCGATGGCGTGCGCCAGGGCCACGAACAGCAGCAGCAGCGCGAGACCGGTGATCACGTCCGGCATAACCAGCGGGGCGGTGATCATAAAGGCGAAGCCGTTCGAACCGCGAAAACGCCCGAAGCGCACCATCACCAGCGCGGCGATCGTGCCCAGCACGGACGCCATGGTCGCCGCCAGCGCCGCAATGGTCAGGCTCAGCCCCACCGCGCTCATCATCGCATCATCGTGGAACAGCTCGCTGTACCAGCGCGTCGACCAGCCGGCCCAGACCGTCACCAGTTTGGAGCTGTTAAACGAGTAGATCACCAGCATCAGCATCGGCGCATACAGGAAGGTAAAGCCGATGACCAGGATCGCAATTCGCCACGGGGAGCGCACTACCGGTAAGTTGTTCATCCGCGATCTCCCATCTGTTTCTGCTGATGCTTGTGGAACCACATGATCGGCACGATCAGCAGCAGCAGCATGATAATCGCCACCGCCGACGCCACCGGCCAGTCGCGGTTATTGAAGAACTCCTGCCACAGCACGCGGCCAATCATGATGCTGTCTGGCCCGCCGAGCAGTTCCGGGATCACAAACTCCCCCACCGCCGGGATAAAGACCAGCATCGACCCGGCGATAATGCCGCCTTTGGTCAGCGGGACAATGACGCTGAAGAAGGTTTTTAACGGACGGGCACCGAGATCGAGCGACGCTTCCACCAGCGAGTAGTCGATACGCGTCAGCGCCGTGTAGATCGGCAGCACCATAAACGGCAGATAGGCGTACACAATGCCAATATAGACCGCGAGATTGGTGTGCAGGATCGTCAGCGGCTGATCGATAACGCCTAACCACATCAGAAAATTGTTCAGCACGCCGTTGTTTTTCAGGATCCCCATCCACGCGTAAACGCGGATCAGGAACGAGGTCCACGACGGCAGGATCACCAGCAGCAGCAGGATGTTTCGCGTCGACGGCTTGCTGTGCGCCACCGCCCACGCCAGCGGATAGCCCATCACCAGACAGCAGAGCGTCGAGATCGCCGCCACCTGCAGCGACTGCAGATAGGCTTCGAAATAGAGCGGATCGTCGGTGAGCTGCAGGAAGTTACCCAGGTTTAAGGTCAGCGTCAGCTGCCCGTCGGCCCAGTCCAACAGGTTGGTGTAAGGCGGGATCGCCCGCGCCATTTCCGCCAGGCTTATCTTGAAAACAATCAGGAACGGCAGCAGGAACAGCAGGATCAGCCACACGTATGGCATGGCGATCACCAGCTTGCGGCCGTGCTTCATCTGCATGCGCGTCAGCCAGTGGGCAAAGCCGCCCGGCTTTTCGACGCGGGCTGGAGGTTCAAGTGTACTCATTGGCCGCTCCTTATACCGTCAGCACAACGCAACTGTCTGCATCCCAACACAGGCGCACTTCGTCGCCCCAGGTCGGCTGCCCCTTGCGGTAGCGATGTTCGTTTTGTAACTGTGCGCTGAGCATCTGCCCGCTTTTCAGGCGCACGTGGTAGATGGAGAGATCGCCCAGATAGGCAATGTGCACCACTTCGCCCACGGCAAAGTTATAGCCATCGGCAGGCGGATCCTCACAGAGCATGATCTTCTCCGGACGCAGCGCGACGTAAACCGGCACGTTATCCACCACCGAGTTATCCGGATCGACCTTAAGCGGATGCTGCAGCCCCGGCGATTCGATGACCAGACCGTCTTCCTGACGATCTTTCAGCAGCCCCTCGAAGACGTTAACCGAGCCGATGAACTCCGCGCTGTAGCGGGTGGTCGGATGCTCATAAATCTCTTCCGGCTCGCCAATCTGAACGAACTTCCCGCGGTTCATGATGGCGATACGTCCGGCCATGGTCATGGCCTCTTCCTGGTCGTGGGTGACCATCACGCAGGTCACGCCCACGCGCTCGAGGATATCGACCACTTCAAGCTGCATACGGTCGCGCAGCTTTTTATCCAGCGCGCCCATCGGCTCATCAAGCAGCAGCAGTTTCGGGCGTTTTGCCAGGCTGCGGGCCAGGGCCACGCGCTGGCGCTGGCCGCCGGAGAGCTGGTGCGGCTTACGCTTGGCGAACTCCTGCATGTGCACCAGGCTCAGCATCTCGGCCACGCGCGCGGTAATTTCAGCCTTCGGCAGCTTATCCTGCTTCAGGCCAAAGGCGATGTTCTGCTCCACCGTCATATGCGGGAACAGCGCGTAGGACTGGAACATCATGTTGATCGGGCGCTGATACGGCGGCACGCTGGAGAGATCCACGCCGTCGAGCACGATCTGCCCGGCGGTGGGCTGTTCAAAACCGGCCAGCATACGCAGCAGGGTCGATTTACCACAGCCAGAGGCCCCCAGAAGGGCAAAAATTTCGCCTTTATAGATCGTCAGGCTGACGTCGTCCACGGCATGCTGGCCATCGAAAGATTTGGTGAGGTTACGAATTTCAAGCAGCGGGGTCAGCGCTTTACGGACTTTCGCCTGCGGGCGGGGGATCGCGTCATTCACGGGGTGTTCTCCGGTAGAGATCAAATCATGGTGCAGGCGCACCAGAACGGTGCGCCTGTTGCCGGGGGCGCTTCGCTTGCCCGGCCTGTGACAAAGGGTTATTTACCGCTTTTCACCTTGGTCCACGCGCGGGTACGCACGCGGTCAATTTTTGGATCCTGAACTTTCAGGGTGAAGAGCTTGGCGAACACATCCGCTGGCGGATAGATAGCCGGGTTATTACGGATTTCTTCGCTCACCAGCGGCACGGAGGCCTTGTTACCGTTCGCATAGTAAACGTGGTCGCTGATGTGGGCGATCACCTCAGGACGCATCAGGTAGTTGAGGAACTGATAGGCTTCGTCTTTGTTTTTCGCATCAGCCGGCATCGCGAAGACGTCGAAGAACGCCAGCGCCCCCTCTTTCGGAATGAAGTAGGAGACGTTCACGCCGTTTTTCGCTTCTTTCGCGCGGTTTGCCGCCTGCCATACGTCCCCTGCCCAGCCGATCGCGACGCAGATGTCGCCGTTCGCCAGGTCGTTAATGTACTGGGACGAGTGGAAGTAGCGAATGTTTGGACGCAGCTTCAGCAGCAGATCGGTCGCCGGGCCGGTGTAATCATCGGCCTTATTGCTGTTCGGATCTTTGCCCAGATAGTTCAGCACGGTCGCGAAAATCTCTTCCGGCGCATCGAGGAAGGAGACGCCGCAGCTTTTCAGCTTCTCGAGGTTTTCCGGCTTCAGCACCACGTCCCAGCTGTCCAGCTTCACGTCCGGGCCCAGCGCGGCTTTGACTTTATCCACGTTGTAGCCGATACCGGTGGTCGCCCAGAGATACGGCATCGCGTATTTGTTGTCCGGGTCGTGCTTAGCCACCAGCTTCAGCACTTCCGGATCGAGATTTTTCCAGTTCGGTAATTTGCTCTTATCCAGCGGCTGGAAGACGCCTGCCGTCAGCTGGCGCTCCAGGAAGCTTGCGGAAGGCACCACGAGGTCAAACCCGGTGCTGCCCGCCATCAGCTTTCCTTCCAGCACTTCGTTGGAATCGAACACGTCGTAGACGACTTTAATGCCGGTCTCTTTTTCAAAATTTGCCACCGTGTCCGGCGCAATATAGTCAGACCAGTTATAAACGTGCAGCGTTTTTTGTTCCGCAGCGAGCGTGCCGGCAGAGACGGCCATCAGAGCACCCGCAACCAGACCCGATAACCATTTTTTATTCAAGGCGATCATAGTGTTATTCCTTCTGAAAGCTCGTTAACAAACGAACTAAAACTGTGCAATCAGGATATATGCAAAAATCATGCATAGTTTGTCGCTCTGCTCAAAATAAAAAGAAACCTCTTTACCCGGCAGCTTCCGCTCGCTTTTTTAAGCATCGCAAGAATAACTGTAGCCCGTGTCCCCGGCTATAGCCCAGACGAAAAAACGCCTTTTATCAATTTTTTATGCAGGTTAAGTCTACGTGATAAGCCGAAACGGCCTTCAGGGAGGTGAAATATTCTTTAAAGAAAGGTTAAAAGCAGCAGAAAAAATGGCCTTCTGCAGCCGCTATGGCAGCGACTGCGCAAAAGTCAGACAGGCTTAGTGAAGAAAATTGGGAGATGCATCATTATTCTCTGCATCATCTTCCGCGCTATACAGCAGATGGTGTGCATTGGCTTCCATCATAACCATGGAAATTTGCTCTTCGCTCAAGCGCATAAACCAGGCGAACTGCTTGAACGACAGCCCTGCCCCGGAGAATAAAGACTGGCAAACGACCAGTTTTGGCAGATTATCATCCTGTATGTCGAGAAATGCCTTCACCGTCAAAGAACTGGCATTGATTGCCGACAGGTCGGAAGCCAGCGCCAGCAGCGCGGAGGGCTTCACTTCGGCCAGCGCGGAGAAAAGGATCACGTCGTTAATCAGATCGATTTTGGCATCGAAAATGCCGTCGAAATTCTGCATATGAGGCAGATGCAGCGCCTGGCAGGAATCACATTCGAAGAACGTAATTCCGGCATCATCAAGCCATTGACGTAACGTATCCAGTGTAGGTACGACCTGTAAATCCATCGCGATGCAGCCTCTTTAATAAAAACTTCGCATAGGGTACTTAAAAAGCGCGCGGTAATCCATTTAACCACCCGTTTTCAGACAGTAGCCCGGCGTCGCATGACGCTCGATCCATAAGATCATTTTACCCGCAATATCGACCCCTGTGGTTTTTTCCACACCTTCCAGCCCCGGCGAGGCGTTCACCTCCATGACCAGCGGCCCGCGCGTCGCGCGCAGAAGATCTACACCCGCCACGTCCAGCCCCAGGGTTTGCGCCGCTTTCACGGCAATTTCCCGTTCGCGATCGCTGATATCGGCAATTCTGGCAATGCCGCCGCGGTGAAGGTTAGAGCGGAAATCGCCCTCTTTGGCCTGACGTTCGATCGCCGCCACCACCTCGTTACCCACCACGAAGCAGCGAATATCGCGCCCTTTCGCCTCTTCGATATACTCCTGCACCAGAATGTGGGCATTGAGGCCCCGGAAGGCATCAATCACGCTCTCCGCCGCCTGACGGGTCTCCGCCAGCACCACGCCAATGCCCTGCGTGCCTTCCACCAGCTTGATCACCAAAGGCGCGCCGCCCACCATGTCGATCAGATCGCTGGTGTAGTCCGGGGAATGGGCAATCCCGGTGACGGGAAGATCGATCCCCTGACGGGCAAGAAGCTGCAGCGAGCGCAGCTTGTCCCGGGCGCGGGAAATGGCGACGGATTCGTTGAGCGGGTAGCTGCCCAGCATCTCGAACTGGCGCAGCGCGGCGGTGCCGTAATAGGTAATCTGGGAGCCGATGCGGGGAATCACCGCATCAAAGTGCGGCAGCTTGCGGCCTTTGTAGTGAATCGACGAGGCGGCTGGATCGATGTTCATATAGCAGGACATCGGGTCGAGGATTTCAACCTGATGCCCGCGTTTCGCCGCCGCTTCTCGCAGGCGCTTACATGAATAGAGCGTTCCATCCCGGGACAATATGGCAATTTTCACCCTGCACCTCTCTGAAGACATGGAAAAAGCCTGCGTATCATATACGCAGGCAGGCGCAGGATAAATGGACTATCGCGTCGCCCAGCCCTGTTTGTGCAGGTAATCAAGAATAAACGGGCGATTTTCTTTAATGATGGTGCGGCGAATATGGTCAGTCCAGGTGTCGCGGCGGTTATTGCTGCCGCGCGTCATGTAGTAATTCGCCAGCTCTTCATCGTAGTGATTCAGGACATCCTGATCGACCGGCTGGTAGTGGTTTTCATGCACCAGCATCGCCGCAGGAATGCGCGGCTTCAGATCCGGGTTATCCGCCGGCCAGCCAAGGCACAGGCCAAACAGCGGCAGCACGTGTTTTGGCAGCTTCAGCAGGTCGGTCACACTTTGAATGTTGTTACGCAGGCCCCCAATGTAGACGCCGCCTAACCCCAGCGACTCCGCCGCCGTAAAGGCGTTTTGCGCCATCAGCGCGGTATCCACCACGCCCAGCAGCAGCTGTTCGGCCAGGCCCAGCTCGGCCTCAGGGCAGATCTGCAGGTGGCGGTTAAAGTCGGCGCAGAATACCCAGAACTCGGCAGCCTGAGCCACATGCTTCTGCCCGCCGGTCAGCGTCACCAGCTGTTCACGCATCGCCGGGTCGGTAATGCGGATAATGGAGCTGCACTGCAGGAAGCTGGAGCTGGAGGTCGCCCTTGCGCTGTTAATAATCGCTTCGCGCTGCGCATCGGTAATCGGCTCATCGGTGAAGTGGCGAATGGAACGATGGGAAAGGAGCAGGTCTATGGTTGGCGTCATCTTGTCTCTCTTTGTCTTGCTTAAACCGTATGGCAGCCAGTATAGGCAATGATATGCGCGGTGTAATTGGCGAAACATAGCTCATAGATATTATAACGACAGGCGAAACCTTCTTTAATGACGACAGGTTATGGGGCACTATACGTGTCATTCGCCGTCAGGCTTGTTTTTTTGAGGAGAGAGAAATGTTTGCAGTTATTTTTGGTCGTCCAGGGTGCCCTTACTGTGTGCGCGCGAAAGAGCTGGCTGAGAAACTGACCGAAGAGCGCGATGACTTCAACTTCCGCTATGTGGACATCCACGCGGAAGGCATCACCAAAGCCGATCTGGAAAAAACTGTCGGTAAGCCGGTTGAAACCGTACCGCAGATCTTCCTCGATCAGAAACACATTGGCGGCTGCACCGACTTTGAAGCTTACGCCAAAGAGCACCTGGGCCTGTTTGCTGCCCAGTAATGAAATGAAAGGACGCCCTCACCGAGAGGGCGTTTTTATTTGTGGTGTCGTCGGTTATGAAACAGACTTCGCACAAATAAGTAGCAGAGCGCGCCAAGGGCGCACCAGAAAACAGCGCTCATCAACCACGCCAGCTCCTGCCAGAAACTCCGCGTAGAGATATACAGCAAGCGCATCATCAGCAAACAGAGCGGCGCGGCCAGCATGGCGCCCAGCAGTGGCTTCACCACCTCCCCTTTACGGGAGAGAAAACTGGCTGCTGCCCCCGGCAGGGTAAAAAAGAGCAACCCGAGCTCCGGATGACCCGACGCCCTGAATGCCCCTTTCACGTTAAAAGCAAGCGACATGCATACGACCGTGAACAGCAAAAAGCAGCTGATCACCCCCGCCCAGTTTCGTTTCATATTCAACCTATCCTCCTGACTTATCTCTATCAAATACACTTTCGTCGGGTAGACGCCCAGTCAGATAAAGCAATGCGGCAATCCTTGCCAAAGTACGCACAGGGTGATGCGATAATCAGTAGCTGTCAGTAGCTAATGCGATTAAACTACACGCCAGCTAATGTTTTAGGGAATAAAGCAGGAAACAGGGAGCGTTAACGCTTTTCCCTGACCCCAAAAACAGTAGCCCAAAAAGTCCTTTCATTCAACAACTTACTGGTAAACAAGAAGTTAGCCTCCGTGAATATAAACGTCGCAGACTTGTTAAATGGGAATTACATCCTGTTATTATTTGTGGTACTGGCGCTGGGTCTTTGCCTGGGTAAATTGCGCCTGGGTTCGGTTCAACTCGGTAATTCCATTGGCGTTTTAGTCGTCTCCTTATTATTAGGCCAGCAGCACTTCAGCATTAACACGGACGCGCTCAACTTAGGTTTTATGCTGTTTATTTTTTGTGTTGGCGTGGAAGCGGGGCCGAACTTTTTTTCTATTTTCTTCCGCGACGGCAAAAATTATCTGATGCTGGCGCTGGTGATGGTCGGCAGCGCGCTGCTGATCGCGTTAGGGCTGGGTAAACTGTTTGGCTGGGATATCGGGCTAACGGCCGGTATGCTGGCAGGCTCGATGACCTCCACTCCGGTGCTGGTGGGTGCCGGTGATACCCTGCGCCACTCCGGGATGGCCGGGGAACAGCTCTCCACCGCCCTCGACCACCTGAGCCTGGGCTATGCCCTGACCTATCTGATTGGTCTGGTAAGCCTGATCGTTGGCGCACGCTACCTGCCAAAACTGCAGCATCAGGATCTGCAGACCAGCGCCCAGCAAATCGCCCGCGAGCGTGGTCTGGATACCGACTCCAAACGTAAAGTTTATCTCCCGGTGATCCGCGCCTACCGCGTCGGGCCGGAGCTGGTGGCATGGGCAGACGGCAAAAATCTGCGCGAGCTGGGGATTTACCGCCAGACGGGCTGCTACATCGAACGTATCCGCCGCAACGGCATTCTGGCGAACCCGGACGGCGACGCGGTGCTGCAGATGGGCGACGACATCGCGCTGGTGGGTTACCCGGACGCCCACGCCCGTCTCGACCCGAGCTTCCGTAACGGCAAAGAGGTGTTCGACCGCGACCTGCTCGACATGCGCATCGTCACCGAAGAGATCGTGGTGAAAAACCATAACGCCGTAGGCCGCCGCCTGGCGCAGCTGAAGCTGACCGACCACGGCTGCTTCCTCAACCGCGTGATCCGCAGCCAGATTGAGATGCCGATCGACGACAACGTGGTGCTCAACAAAGGTGACGTGCTGCAGGTCAGCGGCGACGCGCGACGCGTAAAAACCGTGGCCGACCGCATCGGCTTTATCTCTATTCACAGCCAGGTCACCGACCTGCTGGCCTTCTGCGCCTTCTTTATCGTTGGCCTGATGATCGGGATGATCACCTTCCAGTTCAGCAACTTTAGCTTCGGCATCGGTAACGCCGCCGGGCTGCTGTTCGCCGGGATCATGCTGGGCTTCCTGCGAGCGAACCACCCGACCTTCGGTTACATTCCGCAGGGCGCGCTGAACATGGTGAAAGAGTTCGGTCTGATGGTCTTTATGGCGGGCGTGGGCTTAAGCGCGGGCAGCGGCATTGGCCACAGCCTGGGTGCCGTTGGCTGGCAGATGTTGGTTTCCGGACTTATCGTCAGCCTGGTGCCGGTGGTTATCTGCTTCCTGTTCGGCGCCTACGTGCTGCGCATGAACCGCGCCCTGCTCTTCGGGGCGATGATGGGGGCGCGTACCTGTGCGCCTGCTATGGAAATCATCAGCGATACCGCGCGCAGCAACATCCCGGCGCTGGGGTATGCAGGTACATACGCTATCGCTAACGTGCTGCTGACGCTGGCGGGTACGCTGATTATCATCATCTGGCCAGGACTCGGATAACTCCTAAGAATGCGCGTGGCGGAAAATATTTTTGTTACGCGCAGAACTTTTTTATCAGGGGGCAGTCATAACTAGTGCCACTGCTTTTCTTTGATGTCCCCAATTTGTGGAGCCCATCAACCCCGCCGTTTTGGTTCAAGGTTGATGGGTTTTTTGTTGTCTGAAGTTCGTGCCTTGTGGCGAACAGCCATAGGCAAAGCCTTCCTACGCCGTTTCAATCGCATATAGCAGTTCAACCAGATCAACCGCACTTACATCATCCCAGCGAAGGTAGCTCGACAGAGAGCTTGTTCCCGAATCTTGCCCTAAAACGCGCTGGCATATTGCCTGGTGGTCAACGGATGCAGATACCCAGACAGCACCACTCTGCTGACAAAAGTAGGTCGAACCTTTCAACCCATCTCTCTGAATACGTTTCTTCCAGGTGTCTACCTGCTGTGTCGTTACTCTTAAACTCATCATTTCCCCTGAGTAAATCAAGCATTCCTACATGGTGATCAATAAAATATCAGGATGAATCAGCGTGGAAAATATACGTGTTTGATTTTTATCCTGACACAACATTCAGCAGAGCAGAAGCCATGCTTCATCCAACACCAGTTCCTGCTGTGAAAGATATCTATTTTTGGTGGTTTAAAGAAATCCCCCCCTGGTGTTCCTATTGAGGGATGCATTACTCAAGATGGATACACGTTGCTCTATGTCGGTATTTAACCCGATAAAAAATCAAACCTAATAGCCGCGCTAATCTTCGGCATCGCATCAAAACCCACTATAACGGTAACCCAGAAGGTTCAACACTCAGGCGCACACTGGAAGTTCTGCTTGTGGCGAAGAACAATTTCCCGCTCCGTCGTGTTGGTTCAGGCAAGAGAACGACATTTACTCATCCTAGCGAGCAATGGTTGGATCAATGGATGGAAAAGAATGCTAAGGTTTATTGGGTCGCAGATGAAGAACTTTGGGTGCTGGAAAAGACGTTGATTTCCAGCACTCCCTTACCATTAACCTTCAGGGGAAACAACCACGCCTTTAAACCCATGCTCTCAGTAATGCTCAGTTAAGCCATGGCTGAAGCCAAAGTAATGGAGATCGCAGATGAAACAGGATCTAGCAGGAGTATAGTTGCAGAAATGATGAGGCAAGCTGTGGAAGTGGACTGAACCAAATATGAAATCCGCCGCTTTCTAAGCTAGTTCTTCACGATAATTTTGTTACATCAGCGGTGGGTAAGACTCAGTAAAAACAATATTCCTGCATACCTTTGGGTATGAGTCGGTGATGCGCTGATCTTTTGCGGGCGGCAAACTTATCGAAAAAAGCCTAATGCGTCACGAAGGCATGCCCGCAATCGATATTAATGCACTGGTTGTACCGTTCCTATTTGGTATCAAAATCACCCTTTTTTCACACTACATATCCAGTTGTCCCGGTCCGCTTCGGTCAAAATCCCGGTGTGGATCATGTTGGAGAGAAGGCGTATGATTTTTGCGAATGGTACGTTCATTGCGGAATAATGACAACCACTAGCTGTTTTGTTATGTCTTGCAAATTGTGTCGTTGATGGTACAAATAGACTGAAGGATAAAAAGCTAACAGGAGGATGAATGAGCGTTATCAATCCAATAAGTTCTAATATATTTAATGCTGAATTATTAAACTCTCCAGCAGCGGCACTTGCAGCGTGGATATCCATCTTTGGAGCTGTTATAACCTTGCTCACAATCGTTGCCAGAGCATTATTCAAATATCGGAGGTCTCATGATTTAATACTTAAAAAATCCGGAATCCCAGCTTTTTTACTAAATTTCTTCTTTATTCGAATATCATTAAAAAAACTGCCTACTATCACATGGGTTGAAAAAACCGTAACCATTCTTTTTTCGCTTCTTTTTTTGTATTCTATTTATCTTTTTGGACCAGCGCTCATCCAAGCCATTAAGACTCCGCCAAATAGTACGATACTTTACTGGAAAAGTTCAGGCGAGTCATTTTACATATCAAATAAAATCGCGACTGCGGCTACAATTTTCTCCGTTCCTGACTGGGAAATTTCAAAGGATGATTGCACGCAACCATTCCCTTCTTATACAGAGAAATACAAGTCATTAACAATTGAACAAAAAGAAGATCTTTGTAAATTGCTAAACACTGATGAAGGAAAGGCTTTCATTGATAAATCGATTAAGAAGTTCATCAAAGACAAAATTTTTATTTACTCCATTACTCCAATGGGCATGTTTATTTTATTATGGCTATCCATGGGCTTAATGCTCACCATTCACTATTCTAAAAAAGTTAGAAAATACATTCTAACGGAACAAAAAAATGCAATTCTTTGGGTAAATGGCGAATTCAAGGCAGAAGGTATTTATGCAATATATCAAGAGTTAGAACGATAAACTCTTTTTTACACTCAACAATTGTCATGTGTATAAAGAACTTCCAGCTCCTTACGGCTTACACGATCACATAAGGCGTAATGTTGTTTCCATTCAATATACTGTAACACCCCGGCTAACTCAACGCTGAAAGAGTTCGCAGCAGCAGCTTTTTCAGCGGTTTGGTGGTACATCACGCGTTGTACCTGCGAGAACTGGAAATGATGTATTTTCTGGTGGAATCTGCGTTTATGCGCGCGGGCGTGCTAACCCAGCAATGGACTAATAGTCAAAGCCCTTATGATGCTTCTGACACGATCCTGAAACTTATGGACAGGCACTAATGTGCTTTCTCAAACGCTGGCTCAAATCTCAGAACCAGTTTTTCTTCTGGACCTATATACCCATCATCCTCACGTTCATTTTTGGCTATGTCCTTGACATTTATTTCCCTGAGATTAGCCAGGGATTCACCCTCCTGTTTTACTTGGTTACACTGGGGCTGGCTTATTGGATATGACATTGAGGACCATAAAATCTTCACGTTTACTAATAAGGAAATGTCTACACCCACACATTTCTGACTTGGAGACGAGAACCGCTCGCCAAACTGGTTTTGTAAAAGCTTCTTTTAATCCGCTTCTGTATGAGCTTTTTCTGTCCTTCCTGCTTTTCCCTCTTCTCTCACCGGCCATTAATATATATGATTTAATGCATATGATAAATGACATTCAGGATGACCGAATGCTCCACCCACTCCACCTCTTCAAAACCCTCTCCGACGAAACGCGGCTCGCCATCGTCATGCTGCTCCGCGAAGCGGGCGAACTGTGCGTCTGCGATCTCTGCGCAGCCACCGCCGAATCTCAGCCGAAGGTTTCCCGCCATATGGCGCTGCTGCGCAAGTCCGGGCTGGTGATCGACCGTCGCGAGGGTAAGTGGGTCCATTACCGTCTCTCTCCCAACATGCCTGCATGGGCGGCAGCCGTTATCGACACCAGCTGGAACTGCCTGCGGGAAGAGACGCGTATGAAGCTGAAAAACCGGCTTCCGGGTTCGTGCTAATCAAAACACATTCACAAAAACAGATATAAAGGAGTAAGCGATGTTTCTGGCAGGGGCAATTTTTCTGTTTACGCTGGTGCTGGTCATCTGGCAGCCCAAAGTACTGAGTATCGGCTGGAGCGCGACTATTGGCGCCGTGCTGGCGCTGGCCAGCGGCGTGATTCACATTAACGATATTCCGGTAGTCTGGAATATCGTCTGGAACGCCACGGCAACGTTTATCGCCGTTATCATTATTAGTCTGCTGCTGGATGAGTCCGGCTTTTTCGAGTGGGCAGCGCTGCACGTCGCTCGCTGGGGGAAAGGTCGGGGGCGATTGCTGTTTACCTGGATTATCCTGCTGGGCGCAGCCGTCGCAGCGCTGTTTGCTAATGACGGCGCGGCGCTGATCCTCACGCCTATCGTCATCGCCATGCTGCTGGCGCTGGGGTTCAGCAAGCAGGCCACGCTGGCGTTTGTGATGGCGGCAGGTTTTATCGCCGATACCGCCAGCCTGCCGCTGATTGTCTCCAACCTGGTCAACATCGTGTCGGCGGACTTCTTCGCGCTGGGGTTCAGCGAATACGCCTCGGTGATGATCCCGGTGGATATCGCTGCAATTGCCGCAACGCTGGTGATGCTGCACCTGTTCTTTCGCAAGGAAATTCCTCCAGAATATGACCTGGCGAAACTCCAGGAGCCTGCGCGGGCCATTCACGACCTCCCGACGTTCAGAACGGGCTGGATCGTCCTCCTCCTTCTGCTCGTCGGTTTCTTCGTGCTTGAACCTCTCGGCATTCCGGTCAGCGCCATTGCGACCGTCGGCGCGCTGATTTTATTCGCTGTCGCAAAACGCGGACATGCGATAAATACCGGAAAAGTGCTGCGCGGCGCGCCGTGGCAGATCGTCATCTTCTCGCTGGGGATGTATCTGGTGGTGTATGGCCTGCGTAATGCCGGGCTGACGGACTCTCTCACAGGCGTACTGAATAGCCTGGCCGGACACGGGCTGTGGGCCACCACGCTGGGAACCGGGTTCATCACCGCGTTCCTGTCATCCATAATGAACAATATGCCCACGGTGCTGATTGGCGCGCTCTCCATTGACGGCAGCACGGCAACAGGATTGATAAAGGACGCGATGATTTACGCCAACGTGATTGGCTGCGATCTGGGGCCAAAAATCACGCCTATTGGTAGTCTCGCCACCCTGCTCTGGCTTCACGTGCTGGCGCAGAAAAACATGACGATTACCTGGGGCGGCTATTTCCGGACGGGCATCATCATGACGCTGCCGGTCCTGTTTGTGACGCTCGCCGCCCTGGCGCTACGTCTCTCCTTCACACTGTAATGAGCCACTGATATGAGCCACATCACCATTTACCACAACCCCGCCTGCGGCACCTCGCGCAACACGCTGGAGATGATCCGCAACAGCGGCGCGGAGCCAGAGATTATTCTCTATCTGGAAACCCCGCCGTCGCGCGATACGCTGACCGCCCTGATTGCCGATATGGGCATTTCGGTGCGCGATTTGCTGCGTAAAAACGTGGAGCCCTATGAGCAGCTCGGCCTTGCCGACGATAAGTTCACCGACGACCAGCTTATCGATTTTATGCTGCAACACCCGATCCTGATTAACCGTCCGATCGTGGTGACGCCGCTGGGCACCCGCCTGTGCCGCCCGTCTGAAGTCGTCCTCGACATTCTGCCGGACGCGCAGAAAGGGGCGTTTACGAAAGAAGATGGCGAAGCGGTGGTGGACGCCAGCGGGAAGAATATCCTGAAAAAATAATCCATCCTCAGGTGGACGACAGGGCCAGCGCCCGGCGGGCCCTGAACGCCTGGAGAAAACAACCGCCCGCTAGCTCGCCACGCAGACCCGGTTGCGCCCCTCACGTTTTGCACGATAAAGCTCACGATCGGCTCGCGCCAGGGCTGACTGCACGCCATGTTCAATCTCCAGTTCATCCGGCGTCATGCATACGAGCCCCATGCTGGCGGTGAAGCGGATCGTCTGCCCGTTGAAATCGACGTTCTGGCTTGCAAGGCTCATCCGTACGCGCTCGGCGATCTCAGCGGCCGTCTCCAGAGAGGTCTGCGGCATTGCCACGACAAACTCTTCCCCGCCGAAGCGGGCGACAATGTCGCTGCCTCTCACCAGTGCCGGAAGCGCGTTGCCAATATGCTTCAGCACCGCATCGCCGCCGTCATGGCCCCAGGTGTCGTTAATACGCTTGAAGAAATCCAGATCCATGCTCATCAGGCACAGGGGCTGCTGATGCCGACGGGCAAGATTGCAGGCCCGCAAAGACCACTCATCAAACTGGCGACGGTTTGCCAGCCCGGTGAGCGGATCGAGCCGCGCCTCCTGCTGGAAACGCGCCCGCTGCAGGGCGTTGACGTGGATGTAATGCATCAGAAACCACTGCGTAATGGAGATAACCAGAATCGCCAGCGCCGTCCACAGAGCCTGATAATACCAGCCGTGCAGCACGTCTTTTCTGGCCAGCCCGACGGCCAGCACCCATTTGCGTTCGTTGAGGTTAAGAAATACTCCCATACGTTCAACGCCATCAATCGGAGAGGTATATCGTTGGACCTGTGCGGTATCGCTTGCGTATTCCAGCAGCTTCGCGAGGCGCGGGTCGGAGGTGTTCAATTGCGAACCGTCATTCGCCCCCATACGGGCAAGCTGCACCGCATTGTCACGATCAAGGACCGCCATCGCCCCACCCTGACCTAAATCGAAGCCCTGCGCTTCCATTTTGCGAAACATATCGTTCATGGTGTTACCATTGAAGAAACCCAACGCACCACCTAGAAAGCGACCATGTGCGTCGCGCACTGCACGGAACATCACGAAGCCCAACATGTTTTTATCCGTGCCGTTGCTCTGCCAGTAAAACAAACTTTCGGTAACTTCATCCCGGCGAAAATCAGTAAACAGAGGGTGCTGCCGAAAGCTGGCCTGCGTAAGCGTAGAGGCGTCCAGAGCGCGCTCAAAAGGAAATAGCGCGCGGCTGCTGAGAAAATCACCGTCTTCATCAAAGACGACAACGCCATCCAGCCAGGCGCGCTTGAGCTCCCCTTGCAGGAATGGCTGCGCGTTTTCAGGCGTGACCGTATGGTTGAGCAGAAAGGCATTCCCGATAAAGCGCATCTGGTAGCGCATCGCGTTAAGGCTGGTATCAAACTGCTGGGACTGGAGTATGGCCGTATTGCGAAGGATACGTGCGGCGTTATCCTCCACATAGCCGCGCTGGTAGAGCAGATGCCCAATCAGCAGACTCGCCTGAACCACAATCAACAGTACTAACAACGCTCTCTTTTTTGCCAGACTGACCTGCACGAACCAGGTACTTACTTTTTCACCCAACGCCAACCTCAACCACTGAACAGTAAATAACCACCGCGGTGGATAGTCACGTGTTCGGTCCGGATTGTCAACATGGAGAAAAATCGTAATACATTGAAAAATATGAACTAATTTTCTTTATTTAACGGTGTAATGCCCGCAATCCTCCCCACCATCGCCCGAATCTCCTCCCGGCTTAACGGCGCCCGGTCGGTGACATAGTGCAGCGTCATCCCTTCGATAAACGCGTCCAGCGCGCGGGTGGTGACCGGGTCGAACCACTGCTCCAGCGTGGTCTGGCTCATCTTCATCCAGTCCTGCATCACCGTTTTGAGCGCCGCGCTGCGGTGCATAAAGGCGTAGAGCTGATACATCAGCGCCATGTTGTGCGGCGTGGTCACCTGCGAGCTGTGGATCAGCGTGGTGATGGATTCGCACGCCATTTCCGGCCCGGTGACGCCCGCGAAGAAATCCCGGTACTGCTGCGACATCTGGCGGGTAAACCACGTGAAGGCCTCCTCCAGCAGCGGCTCCATGCCGTCGAAATAGTAGGTCATCGACCCCAGCGGCACGCCCGCGCAGGTGGCGATTTTACGGTGCGTGACGGCGTGAATACCGTGTTCAGCAATGGTGTCGAGCGTCGCCTGCAGGATCTTCTCCCGGCGATGCGGATCGTTGGGTGGTCTGCTCATCAATTCCTCACCTGGTTTGTGTACAAATGTACACAAACTTGCTAGTGTTGTCGCTATTGTTGTACTTCTGGTGCTATCCCGATGACGCTGACCTCTCCCCGCAAAGCCCTGCAGCTCCGCCTGTGGGCGCTGTTTATGTTCTTCTTCATTCCCGGTCTGCTGATGGCCTCCTGGGCCACGCGCACCCCCGCCATTCGCGATATTTTGTCCGTCTCTACCGCGGAAATGGGCATCGTGCTGTTCGGCCTGTCGATAGGCTCCATGAGCGGCATTCTCTGCTCCGCGTGGCTGGTAAAGCGCTTCGGTACGCGGGCGGTGATCCGCACCACCATGTGCTGTGCGGTAGTTGGGATGATCGTGCTGAGCGCGGCGCTGTGGTTTGCCTCACCGGTGCTGTTTGCTCTGGGGTTGACGGTGTTTGGCGGCAGCTTTGGTTCGGCGGAAGTGGCGATAAACGTGGAAGGGGCAGCGGTCGAACGTGAGTTGAACAAAACCGTGCTGCCGATGATGCACGGCTTCTATAGCCTCGGCACGCTGGCCGGTGCGGGCGTGGGGATGGCGCTGACGGCCACTGGCGTGAGCGCGAATCTGCATATTCTGCTGGCGGCGCTGGTGTGCATCATTCCCATTCTGACCGGCATCCGGTCCATCCCGGACGGCACCGGTAAAAACTCCGCGGACGAACAGCATTCTGCCGAAAAAGGGCTGCCCTTCTACCGCGATTTCCAGCTGATGCTGATCGGCGTGGTGGTGCTGGCGATGGCGTTCGCGGAGGGGTCCGCCAACGACTGGCTGCCGCTGCTGATGGTGGACGGTCACGGCTTTAGCCCGACCTCCGGCTCGCTGATTTACGCCGGGTTTACGCTGGGGATGACCGTCGGGCGCTTCACCGGCGGCTGGTTTATTGACCGCTACAGCCGCGTGGCGGTAGTGCGCGCCAGCGCCCTGCTCGGCGGGCTGGGTATCGCGATGATCATTTTTGTGGATGTGGACTGGATTGCCGGCGTCTCGGTGATCCTCTGGGGGCTGGGCGCGTCCCTCGGCTTCCCGCTGACCATCTCTGCCGCCAGCGATACCGGCCCGGATGCCCCGACGCGCGTCAGCGTGGTGGCAACCACGGGCTATCTCGCCTTCCTGGTCGGGCCGCCGCTGCTCGGCTTCCTCGGGGAGCACTACGGGCTGCGCAGCGCCATGCTGGTGGTGTTAGGGTTGGTCATCATCGCGGCGCTGGTGGCGCGCGCGGTGGCAAAGCCGGAAACGAATCAAACGACACTGGAGAAGGGATATGAGCGTTAAACTGATCGCCGTCGACATGGATGGCACATTCCTGAGCGATGCCAAGACCTACAATCGCCCGCGCTTTCTGGCGCAGTACGCGCGCATGAAGGCGCAAGGCATTCGCTTCGTGGTCGCCAGCGGCAACCAGTACTACCAGCTCATCTCCTTTTTCCCGGAGATTGCGCATGAAATTTCATTCGTCGCCGAAAACGGCGGCTGGGTCGTGAGTGAGGGTGAAGACGTCTTTAACGGTGAACTGTCGAAAGCCCATTTCGAGACCGTCGCGAGCGTCTTAAACGACGTTCCCGGCATTGAGATTATCGCCTGCGGGAAGAGCAGCGCCTACACTCTCAAGTGCTATGACGAGGGCTTTAAGGCCATCGCGGCGAAGTATTATCACCGTCTGGAAATGGTCAGCGATTTCGACAACCTGAACGATATTTTCTTCAAGTTCGGACTCAACGTGTCCGATGATGAAATTCCGCGTATTCAGGCGCTGCTGCATGAAAAGCTCAGCGACATCATGGTGCCCGTCACCACCGGTCACGGCAGTATCGACCTCATTATCCCCGGCGTGCATAAGGCCAACGGCCTGCGGATCCTGCAACAGCGCTGGGGGATAGAGAGCAGCGACGTGGTGGCCTTCGGCGACAGCGGCAACGACGTGGAGATGCTGCGCCAGTCCGGGTTCAGCTTTGCGATGGCAAATGCCAGACCACATATCAAAGCGGCAGCGCGTTTTGAAGCACCGCACAATAACGATGAAGGCGTGCTGGATGTGATTGAGAAGGTGTTGAACGGGGAGGCACCGTTTAATTGACCGCGTGCGGTCTGGTGCCCTTACCCTAGCCCTCTCCCACAGGGAGAGGGCATAAGAATTAAGGTTGCAGAGCGTTTCCGACGCGCTTGTCTTTCAGGAATACCACCATCAGGCCAACCCACAGCACGCCATTGGCGAGGTTAAACAGGCTGAACAGCCCGTTACCGCCCATCGCGTAGGCATGCTTGCTCACCTCGATACCGACGGTAAAAATCAGCATCTGTAGCATCCCCATCGCCGCGGAGACCGTGCCCTTACTCATCTCGCTGGCAAACAGCGTCAGGCGCACCAGCCCGGCGTTCGCCACGCCAATCCCGAAGGCGTAGATACTCAGCCCCGCCGTCATCCACAAATAAGCGTGAGATGACGCGACGGTTGCCACCGCCGCCAGAATCAGCCCTGCCGCAATCGGCCAGCCGCCCATGATAATCAGCGAGCGCACGGTGCGGCGTGACGTCAGACGAGCCAGCACCAGGTTACCGATAATCAGCGCGCCAAAGATCGGCACCTGCAGCAGGCCGTACTCGTAGCTGCTGAGCTTTTCACCGCTGATGATAATGACCGGAGACTGGGCAATCCACGCCAGCAGCGGCAGGCTAACGAACCCGGTCGCCAGCGCGCCCGCTACAAAGCGGCCGTTTTTCAGCACCTCTTTGTAATCCCGACCCAGCTCTTTCAGCGAGAGTTTCTCGCCGATGCGGGTGGCGGTTTCCGGCATCGCACGGTGCAGGCCAAAGAACGCGATGGCGGCGAGAACGGCAAAGAGCACAAACATCCCTTCCCAGGGGGCCATATGCACCCATGCGGCGCCCACCAGCGGCCCGAGCAAGGGAGCGATCAGCGCCACGTTCGCCATCAGCGCGGTGATTTTGATACACACCGCCTCTTCAAACGACTCCTGAATGGCCGCATACCCCACGGCGCCGATAAAGCACAGGCTCACCCCCTGCAGGAAGCGCAGCAGGGTAAATTGTTCAATATTTTGCGCCAGCAGCGTGGCAAGACAGGTCACGATAAACCACACCACGCCCGTCAGCATCACCGGACGACGGCCAATACGATCCGACAGCGGGCCTAACAGCCACTGCAAAAACATGCCGCCGGCCAGATAGGCGGTCATGGAGGTCGGTACCCACTCAATTCCGGCGTTGTATTGCGCCACCACGGCCAGCATACCGGGCTGAATCATATCGTTGCCGATATAGGTAGAAAATTCGTAGAGCACCAGACACAGGGGGAAAAGCAACGCCTGACGACCCAGACGTGAACCTGAAGAAGAACGGTTTAACATGCAATCTCTTTATAATGACAAAATCGCGACGAGTGTAATGAAATGCCGCAGCCCGAGATAGTGATTTATCGAGGATAAACAGAAATAAAGCACATATCGTCTTCGTTTAAGGTTTCCTTAATTTGACAGATTTATGATAGCCCCATTACTCGTCAACGACCCCAAATTATGTCTCTCACCTCCAGCCGTTCAGAATTGTCTAAGTTACAGACAAATAAGACAAAACGCCTTTACCGCTTGCCGTCCCGCTTTTATGGTTATCAGCTTTTCATACTGATAGTCCTTGCCGTGGTGTTTACGTGGCTATCGCGCAATGAAGCGCTCGACAGATGGATCACCGGCTTCTGGTATGACGCGGCGACGCAGAGCTTCCCGCTGCAGAAAGACCACCTGCTGGATCTGCTCAACCATCGTCTGGCGAAGTACATTGCCATCGCTTTAGGCGCCGTGGCGCTGTTTTACGGCGCGTACAAGCGTAACGCGAGGCTGGTTACGGCGGCGCTGCTGATGGGGCTTGGCGCGCTGGTCGTGGGCGTGCTGAAAAGCATGAGCCATCACAGCTGCCCGTGGGACCTGGTGGAATATGGCGGTAAGGCGATGTCCTATCCCCTGTTCAGCGCCGTCCCGGCGGACAGCGGCCCGGGGCGCTGCTTCCCCGGCGGCCATTCTTCCAGCGGCTTTATGGTGATGGGACTGTTTTTTGCCTTCTGGCGCGAGCGGCCGCGTCTGGCCTGGAGCTTTGTCGTTCTCGGCATTTTGCTGGGTCTGGCGATGGGCTTCGGTCAGGTCATGCGCGGGGCGCATTTTTTCTCTCACAACCTGTGGGCCGGGTGGTGGGTCTGGTTTTCCCAGGTGGCAGTCTACGGGCTGGTTTCCACCCGGTTTGCTAAAGAGTGATAACGCTATGCTAGAGAATCTGAATTATCAGCTGTTTTATCTGATCAACGCCACCCCGGCCTCGCCCGAGTGGATGATCGACTTCGCCACCTTTCTGGCAAAAGATCTGATCAGTATCGTGCCCGCGCTGGCAGCCATCCTCTGGCTGTGGGGACCTCGTAGCCAGGTGAAAGCGCAGCGCAAGCTTGTAATCAAAGTGGCGATGGCTCTCGGCGTAAGCGTCCTGGCAAGTTACATTCTGGGCCGTGCGTTCCCGCACGATCGTCCGTTTGTCGATCACGTCGGCTATACCTTCCTGCACCATGCGCCGGATGACTCTTTCCCGAGCGATCACGGTACGGTGATCTTCACCTTCGCACTGGCCTTCCTGTTCTGGCATCGCCTGTGGTCGGGTGCGGTGCTGATGGTGGTCGCGGTGGCCATCGCCTGGTCTCGCGTGTATCTGGGCGTCCACTGGCCGCTGGATATGGTGGGTGGCTTCCTGGTGGGGCTGATTGGCTGCGTGAGCGCGGCTATCCTGTGGAGCCTCATCGGGGAAGCGCTCTACCGTGCGCTTTCTTCACTCTATCGCGCCATTTTCGCCATCCCGATCCGCAAAGGCTGGATACGTGACTAACCCCGACCTGACAGGTTACACTTGAACCCCCGCCCTGCGGGGGTTCATTTTTTTATGCCGAGGAACTATGGAAACACGTCGCGATGACCGCATTGCTCAGCTGCTGCAGGCGCTGAAGCGCAGCGATAAGCTGCATCTTAAGGAAGCCGCCAACCTCCTCGGCGTCTCGGAGATGACCATTCGTCGGGATCTGAACAGCGAGAGCGCGCCCGTCGTGCTGCTGGGCGGATACATTGTGCTTGAGCCGCGTAGCGCCAGCCATTATCTGATCAGCGACCAGAAGACGCGCCTGGTGGAAGAGAAACGCAAAGCCGCGCGGCTTGCGGCTTCCCTGGTACAGCCGCACCAGACGCTGTTTTTTGACTGCGGTACCACCACGCCGTGGATTATCGAAGCCATCGACAGCAGCATTCCGTTTACCGCCGTCTGTTATTCCCTGAACACCTTTCTGGCGCTTCAGGAGAAACCCGAGTGCCGGGTGATCCTCTGTGGCGGTGAGTTTCACGCCAGCAACGCGATCTTTAAGCCGCTCAACCTGCAGGACACGCTCAGCAACCTCTGCCCGGATATCGCGTTTTATTCTGCCGCGGGCGTCAATGTGCGCCAGGGGGCAACCTGCTTTAACCTGGAAGAATTACCGGTCAAGCACTGGGCGTTGAGCGCCGCGCAGTACCATGTGCTGGTGGTCGATCACAGTAAGTTTGGTAAGGTGCGTCCGGCAAGAATGGGCGAGCTGGCGCAGTTCGATGCCATCGTCAGCGATTGCCGCCCGGACGACGAGATTGTGGCCCACGCGAAAGCGCAGCAGGTGAAGTTGATGTATTGAGGTTATGCCGGGTGGCGGCTTCGCCTTACCCGGCCTACAACGGCTCGAACGTAGGCCGGGTAAGCGCAGCGCCACCCGGCAAAAACTTAGCTAAACCAGCTGCCGAACCACCCGTGGAATTTCATCATCACGAAATCCCACATCCGGCTGAAGAAGCCGCCCTCTTCCACCGCTTCCATCACAATCAGCGGACGCTGTTCAATCGACTTACCGTTAAGCTGGAAATCAATCGTCCCAACCACCTGGCCTTTTTTCAGCGGGGCGGTGAGCTGCGGGTTGGTCAGAGTGTAGCTGGCCTTCAGGTTTTTCAGCTGGCCGCGCGGAATGGTTACCGAGCCCGCCTCACCCGCGCCCAGGTTCACCTCGCTCTTGTCACCAAACCAGACGCGCTGGCTGACGAACGTGGCATCCGGTTTAATCGGCGTCACGGTTTCATAAAAGCGGAAGCCCCAGGTCAGCAGTTTTTCTGATTCGTTAAAACGAATGCGGTCGGTTTTGGTGCCCAGCACTACCGAAATCAGGCGCATGTCGCCCTGGGTCGCGGAGGCCACCAGGTTATAGCCTGCACCCGCCGTGGTGCCGGTTTTCATCCCGTCCACGTTGACGTTGCTGCTCCACAGCAGGCGGTTGCGGTTCGGCTGGCGAATTTTGTTGAAGGTAAACTCTTTCTCTTTGTGGATGGCGTATTCATCCGGCACGTCGTGGATTAGCGCTTTCCCCAGCAGCGCCATGTCGCGCGCGGTGCTGAACTGGCCCGGCGCATCCAGGCCGTGAACCGTTTTGAACGTGGTGTTGGTTAAGCCCAGCTTCTGCGCGTAACCATTCATCAAGCCAATGAAAGAATCCTGGCTGCCGGCAACGTAGTCGGCCAGCGCGATGCACGCATCATTTCCCGACTGAATAATCACCCCTTTATTCAGATCGGAAACGGAGACCTGATCCCCTGGCTTCAGGAACATCACGGAAGATCCGCGCAGGGCCGGATTGCCGGTCGCCCAGGCGTCTTTCCCGATGGTCACCATATCGTCCAGCTTGATCTTGCCCGCTTTCAGCGCCTGGCCTACCACATAGCTGGTCATGATTTTGGTCAGGCTTGCCGGATCGAGTTTCTCATCCGCATTCCCTTCCGCCAGCACTTTACCGCTGGCGTAGTCCATCAGGATCCAGGCGCGCGCATCCATAGGCGGCGCTTCGGGCGCAGCCTGTTCAGCTGCGTAGAGCGTTGGTGCAAACAGGAAAAGAAGCGCAGAGCCTGCCGCCAGGCTGCGCAGAGAAGTCATTTTACGCGTCATAAATGCCACCCGAGTGTCCATTCAAAAATTACGTCACATCACCGTGTCGCAAGAAGCGATGAGTAATAGCGCACTAAAACCGTTAAAGAAACCCAACGAGGGTAAAGTTATTAAAGTTTATGCAATAACATTCAGATACGCTTTGATTAAGGCGATTTTTTTGTCTTCTGTTGCGTAATTGTTAGGTTTATCTCACCATGGCGAAAAGCTGATTCGGATTCACATCTCATCGGGAGTAAATATGATTACGCTGTGGGGCAGGAATAATTCGACCAACGTTAAGAAAGTGCTCTGGACGCTGGAAGAGCTGGATTTACCGTTCAATCAAATCATGGCAGGCATGGCGTTCGGCGTGAACAAGGAGGCCGACTATCTGGCCATGAACCCGAATGGCCTGGTGCCGCTGCTGCGCGATGATGAAACGGACGCGACGCTTTGGGAGTCCAACGCGATTGTGCGTTACCTCGCCGCCCAGTACGGTCAGGGCCGCCTGTGGGTAGAAAACCCGGCCCGCCGCGCCCAGGGCGAAAAGTGGATGGACTGGGCGAACCAGACGCTGTCTCCGACCCACCGCGTGATCCTGATGGGGCTTATCCGCACGCCGGAAGCGGAACGCGATTATCCCGCGATTCACGCCGCGCAGGATGCCTGCGAAAATCTGTTTGCGATGATGGATGACGAGCTGGCGAAGCACGCCTGGTTCTCCGGCGAGGCGTTCGGCACCGGCGATATCGCCGTGGCGCCATTCGTCTGGAACCTGACCAACATGGGCCTGAAGTGGACGCCGCGCCCGCACCTGGAGCGCTGGCTTAAACAGCTGAGCGATCGCCCGGCGTACCGTAACGTCGTGATGATCCCGGTTACCTGATTACGCGCCGGACGGGCTGACTTTCAACAGCTGCCCGTCCGTCTCGTCGGTCAGGACATACAGATACCCATCCGGCCCCACCCGCACATCGCGAATACGCTGATCCCGGTCGCCCAGAATGCGCCCGTCCTCTGTCACCTTGTTACCCTCCACGCTCAGCACGATCACGTCCTTCTCCTTCAGCGCGCCGATAAACAGCTTGTTTTTCCACTGCGGGAAGACGTCGCTGTTGTAGAACGCCATGCCGCTTACCGCGGGTGAGACTTTCCAGACGAACAGCGGCTTCTCGGTACCCTCAACGTGCTCGCCTTTGGCTTCCGGGATTTTCAGCCCGCTGTAGTTAATGCCGTGCGTGGCCAGCGGCCAGCCGTAGTTCTTACCCTTCTCCGGGATATTGATCTCATCCCCGCCGCGCGGGCCGTGCTCGTTCAGCCACAGCGTGTCGCTCCAGGGGTTCATCGCCATCCCCTGCGGGTTGCGGATGCCGTAAGACCAGATTTCAGGTCGCGCACCGGGGGTATTCACAAAGGGGTTATCCGGCGGGACTTTTCCATCTTCGGTGAGGCGCACCACTTTGCCCTGCAATTTATCCAGATCCTGCGCCGTGGGACGCTGGTTATTCTCACCGAGTCCGATAAAGAGGGAGCCTTTGCCGTCGAACACCAGCCGTCCGCCGAAATGGTTACCGGTTGAGAGTTTCGGCATCTGGCGGAACGCCACCTGGAATCCCTCGATGCGGGAATAGTCGTCGCTCAGGCGGCCAAAGCCCACCGCCGTTCCGGCTTTGCCGTCATGCCCAGCCTCGGCGTAGCTCAGCCAGACGCGGCGCGACGTTTCAAAATCCGGCGCCAGCACCACATCCAGCAATCCTCCCTGGCCGTTTGCCCAGACTTTCGGTACGCCGACAATCGGATCGGAGAGCCCTTTTCCGGCCTGCCAGCGTTTGAGCTGGCCACCCTTCAGGGTCACCAGCAGCCCGTTATTATCCGGCAGGAATGCCAGGGACCAGGGGTGATCGAGTCTGTTTTGCAGCACCTCGACCTTAACCGCCTCTGGCGCGGCTAGAAGTGAAAACGGAATAAATAACGCAGGCAGGGAAATCAGCGAGGATCGAGGCATAACGCGCTCCTTTATCGGCATATGGCTTAAAGATTAGCCACTGCGTCCGGGCGCGTTACCACTTTTACAAAAGCTTAATCAGAAGGGGGAGTTGCCTCCCCCGGGATCAGTGCTGTTCGAGCTGTTTGTGCTCGTTCAGACACATGATGCATAGAGAGAGCGTTGTCAGGCAGTTTTCAAGCTTCTCCGCGTTTACGGCGATAAAATTCGGGCAGTCGTGGCGTCCGTTCATCAGACACACCCCTGCAATGGAGAGCACCTCGGCGGCGCGGCGCAGCGCGACTTCTTCACTTTCGCCGTAGTTCGCCTGCAGGGCCGGTGCTTTTTCACGCATGAAATTGCAAAGTTCAAACAGGTTATCACGCAGATGTTCGCTTTCGCTGACTGACATATACCCTTTTGCCTTCCTCAACTGCAGGTACGCGGCCAGGTCGATTCGGGCGTTGATCAGCTTGTTCAGCAGATCGCGTTTTAGTCTGTCAACGGTCATGCTCTTTCCTCCTCTGTCAGCCATTGTGCATAGTCAGGATAAGTACATTTTTTGTACAGTTTAATGCCTGGGATCAATTTTTATTAACTGATTAACATTATTTACAATGTTACAATCTCTGCCCGGCGCATCCGCCTTGCAAAGAGTGTATAAATCCCCCGCGATACGCTGTAAAATCCCGCCCTGATAACTCCATAATTGATGAATTTTTAACCTATGAGCAATGTTACGCACCAGCCGAAAATCGGCTTCGTCTCCCTGGGCTGCCCGAAAAACCTGGTGGATTCAGAACGCATCCTGACCGAACTGCGCACCGAGGGCTATGACGTGGTGCCAAGCTACGACAACGCCGATATGGTGATCGTTAACACCTGCGGGTTTATCGACAGCGCGGTCCAGGAGTCACTGGAAGCCATCGGTGAAGCGCTGACCGAAAACGGCAAAGTGATCGTGACCGGCTGTCTGGGCGCGAAAGAAGACCAGATCCGCGAAGTGCACCCGAAGGTGCTGGAGATTACCGGCCCGCACAGCTACGAGCAGGTGCTGCAACATGTTCATCACTACGTGCCAAAACCCAAGCACAACCCGTTCCTGAGCCTGGTGCCGGAACAGGGCGTGAAGCTGACGCCGCGCCACTACGCGTACCTGAAAATTTCCGAAGGCTGCAACCACCGCTGCACCTTCTGCATCATCCCGTCCATGCGTGGCGATCTGGTGAGCCGTCCAATCGGCGAAGTGCTGGCGGAAGCCAAACGTCTGGCCGATGCGGGCGTGAAGGAACTGCTGGTCATCTCCCAGGACACCTCAGCTTACGGCGTGGACGTTAAGCACCGCTCCGGTTTCCACAACGGCGAGCCGGTGAAAACCAGCATGGTCGGCCTGTGCGAGCAGCTGTCCAAACTCGGTATCTGGACACGTCTGCACTACGTTTACCCGTACCCGCACGTTGACGACGTGATCCCACTGATGGCGGAAGGCAAGATTCTGCCATACCTGGACATCCCGCTGCAGCATGCCAGCCCGCGTATCTTGAAGCTGATGAAACGTCCTGGCTCCGTTGACCGTCAGCTGGCCCGCATCAAGCAATGGCGTGAGATCTGCCCGGATCTGACCCTGCGCTCCACCTTCATCGTTGGCTTCCCGGGTGAAACCGAAGAAGATTTCCAGATGCTGCTCGACTTCCTGAAAGAAGCGCGTCTGGACCGCGTCGGCTGCTTCAAGTACAGCCCGGTAGAAGGCGCAACCGCTAACGAGTTGGCGGATCAGGTGCCGGAAGAGGTTAAGGAAGAGCGCTGGAACCGCTTCATGCAGCTTCAGCAGCAGATTTCTGCCGAGCGTCTGCAGGAAAAAGTGGGCCGCGAGATCATGGTTATCATCGACGAAGTGGACGAAGAAGGCGCGATTGGCCGCAGCATGGCGGACGCCCCTGAAATCGACGGCGCGGTGTACCTGAATGGCGAAACCAACGTTAAGCCGGGTGATATTATTCGCGTGAAGGTTGAAAACGCGGATGAGTATGACCTGTGGGGTAGCCGGGTTTAATTCCCCCCACTCCGCTTTTGTAGGCCGGGTAAGGCGAAGCCGCCACCCGGCACATTTCACTGCACTACCCCTTTATCCTCGGATCCAGCGCGTCGCGCAGCCCATCCCCCAGCAGGTTAAACGCCAGCACGGTCAGGAAAATCGCCAGGCTCGGGAAAATCGCCACGTGCGGCGCAATCACCATATCGGCCCTCGCCTCGTTCAGCATCGCGCCCCACTCCGGCGTCGGGGGCTGTGCCCCTAACCCCAGAAACGACAGGCTGGCCGCCGAGATTATCGACACGCCGATACGCATGGTGAAGTAGACCACGATGGACGACACCGTCCCCGGCAGAATATGGCTGAAGAGGATGGTCGCATCGCTGGCCCCCATACTGCGGGCCGACTCGATGAAGGTCTGCTGTTTCAGCACCAGCGTGTTGCCGCGCACCAGGCGGGCAAAGGCCGGAATCGAAAACACCGCGACCGCAATGATGACGTTGGCCATGCCGCTGCCCATGATCGCCACCACGGCAATCGCCAGCAGAATGCCGGGGAAGGCAAACAGCACGTCGCAGATGCGCATGATGATGCGGTCCCACCAGCCTTCGTAATAGCCGGCGACCAGCCCCAGCACGATCCCGATTGCCGCGCCGATCAGCACCGCAAACACCCCGGCGGCGAGCGAGATCTGCGCCCCCACCAGCACCCGGCTAAAGATATCCCGCCCGAGAGAGTCCACGCCGAACCAGTGGAGCATCGAGGGCCCGTCGTTCAGGCGGTCGTAGTCAAAATAGTTTTCCGCATCAAACGGCGCCACCCACGGCGCCACGATCGCCACCACGATCAGCAGCAGCACGAACAGCCCCGCCGTCATCGCGACCGGCTGGCGGCGGAAACGCCGCCAGAATTCAGACCACGGGGTGCGGATGTGGTCCGGTTTTAGCCCCGGCATGGCGTTTAATACGGCCTGACGCCGCCAGTTCAATAATCGCATCTTACTTATACCTGATGGCCGGGTTAATGGCGGCGTAGAGCACGTCCACCACGAGGTTGATAAGAATAAACTCCAGCGAGAAAAGCAGGACTTCCGCCTGAATCACCGGGTAGTCGCGCATCTCGACGGAATCGACCAGCAGACGTCCCAGCCCCGGCCAGTTGAAGACCTTTTCCACCACGATAGAGCCGCCCAGCAGGAAGCCAAACTGCAGCCCCATCATCGTCACCACCGGGATCATCGCATTGCGGAACCCGTGCTTGAGAATGACCCACTTCTCGCTGACCCCTTTCGCCCGCGCGGTGCGAATATAATCTTCGCTCAGCACGTCAACGAACGAGGCGCGGGTAAAACGGGCCATTACCGCCGACACGGCAGCCCCCAGCGTCATCGAGGGCAGGATGTAATGCTTCCAGGTATCGGCCCCGACGGTGGGCAGCCAGCCCAGCTCAACGGAGAAGATCTGCATCAGCAGCATCCCCAGCGCGAACGCCGGGAAGGAGATGCCGGTCACCGCCAGCGCCATGCCGAGCTTGTCCGGCCAGCGGTTACGCCAGACGGACGCCACAATCCCGGCGCCAAGTCCGAACACCACGGCCCAGCTCATGCTGGCTATCGTTAACCAGAACGTGGGCATAAAGCGGGTGGCGATCTCCTCCGACACCGGACGACGCGACACCATCGAGATACCAAAATCGCCCTGCAGAACGTTGCCAATATAGTGCAGAAACTGCATATACAGCGGCTGGTCAAGACCCAGCTGTTTACGCACCAGCTCAATGACCGTGGCATCCGCTTCAGGCCCGGCAACCAGACGCGCCGGATCGCCCGGCAGCATATGGACAAACAAAAACACCAGCACCGCCACAATCAGCAGCGTCGGGATAAGCCCCAGCAGGCGTTTACAAACATAGTTCAGCATGGGCGTTATTTTAAATCCGCATCGTCAAAGCTAAAGCCCGTGTCCGGCATGATGTAGAACCCGGTCAACGCTTTGTTATGGGCTGACACCAGTTTCTCCACCACCAGCGGCACCCACGGCGACTCTTTCCAGATGATGTCCTGCGCGTCCTTGTAGAGGCGTGCTTTCTCCTCCGGTTTGGTGGTTTTCAGCGCGTCAGCCAGGTCTTTGTCCACCTGCGGGTTGCTGTAGAATGCGGTATTGAACAGGGTTGGCGGCCAGTTCTGCGAGGCAAACAGCGGCGACAGCGCCCAGTCGGCTTCACCGGTCGAGGCCGACCAGCCGGTGTAGAACATCCTCACCCCGCTCTCTTTCTGCCCTTTCCCCTCGACCTCTGCCGCACGCTGCCCGGCATCCATGGCGGTAACCTGCGCCTTAATCCCCACCTGCGCCAGCTGCTGCTGGGTAAACTGCAGCACCTTCTGGGCGGTACTGTGGTTATGCGACGACCACAGCGTGGTGCTAAAGCCGTTCGGATAGCCCGCCTCTTTCAGCAGCTCGCGCGCTTTGGCCGGATCGTACGGCCACGGCTGATAGCTTTGCGCATACGCGATAGCCGGCGGCAGCACGCCGGTGGCCGGGGTGGCATAGCCCGCAAAAGCGACCTTCACCAGCGCCTGACGGTTAATGGCATAGTTAATGGCTTCGCGCACCTTCGGATTATCGAACGGCTTTTGCGTGACGTTCATGCTGATGTAGCGCTGCATGATCGACGGGCTGGCGACCAGCTCCAGCTTGCTGTTTTTCTCCAGAATGGCGGCCTGCTCGTACGGGACCGGGAAGGCAAACTGCGCCTCGCCGGTTTGCAGCATCGCCGCACGGGTATTGTTATCCACCACCGGACGCCAGGTGATGGTGTCCAGCTTCGGCAGCCCTTTCTGCCAGTAGCCCGCGTATTTCTTCACCTTCACAAAATCGGTCTGGTTCCAGGTGACCAGCTCGTACGGACCGGTACCCACCGGGTGGAAGCCAATCTCCTTGCCGTATTTCTTCAGCGCGGCAGGGGAGATCATCGCCGTCGCCGGGTGCGCCAGGATATTGATAAACGCGGAGAACGGCTCTTTCAGGGTGATTTTTACCGTCGCCGGGTCGACCACCTCGGTTTTGGCGATGTTTTTATAGAGGTTATAACGCTTGAGGCTGTTCTCAGGATTGCTGGCGCGATCGAGGTTTACCTTCACCGCGTCCGCATTAAAGTCGGTGCCGTCCTGGAACCTCACCCCGGTTTTGAGCTTAATGGTGTACACCAGCCCGTCATCCGAAACGGTGTACCCCTCCGCCAGCACGTTTTTAAGCTTCATCTCTTTATCCAGGCCAAACAGGCCCTGGTAGAACGATTTCGCCACCGCCTGGGAGAGCGTGTCGTTAGCGTCATACGGATCCAGCGTGGTGAAGTTAGAGCCGACGGCGACCACCACATCTTTGGCAGCGAACGCGGGGGCAGCGGCCAGGGCTGCCGTCACGCTCGCGGCTAACAACCATCTACGCGCTACAAATGTAACCATTATGTTCTCCTGCCTGTTGAAAGTTATAACCGCGAAAAGGCATTGTCCTGACGCGGGGGAGCCACGAAATGACCCGGACCGACCTCACGCAGCGCCACGCGCTCCACGGCCTCGCCGCGTTTACGAATATTGCTCGGCATTTCATCCTGCAGCAGCACGCGCTGGCCGTGACGATGCGCCGGATCGGCGACCGGGACCGCCGCGATGAGCTTGCGGGTATAAGGGTGCTGTGGGTTCTCGAACACCGCCCTTCGCGGCCCGATTTCCACGATTTGCCCCATAAACATCACCGCCACGCGATGGCTAATGCGCTCAACCACCGCCATGTCGTGCGAGATAAACAGGAAGGCGATCCCCATATCCCGCTGTAAATCCAGCAGCAGATTGATGATTTGCGCCCGGATAGAGACATCCAGCGCCGAGACGGATTCATCCGCAATCACCACTTTCGGGTTCAGCGCCAGCGCGCGGGCGATGCAGATACGCTGCCGCTGCCCGCCGGAAAACTCGTGCGGATAACGCCAGGCGTGTTCCGGCTTCAGGCCAACGCGCTCCAGCAGCCAGGCCACGCGACGCTGCGCCGCCTCGCCGTCGAGCAGGTTATGCACCCGCAGCGGCTCCATGATCGAATACCCCACCGTATGTCGCGGATCGAGGGAGGCATACGGATCCTGAAAAATAAACTGAATATCCCGCCGCACCGCCTGCAGCCTGCTGTCCGGAAGGGTATCAATGCGCTCGCCGTTAAAGGTAATGCTTCCCTCCTGCGCGTCCACCAGACGGAGCAACGCGCGCCCGGTCGTGGATTTACCGCAGCCGGACTCCCCTACCAGCGCCAGCGTTTCGCCCGGCCAGAGGTCGAAGCTGACGTTTTCCACCGCGTGCACTTCGCGCTTTACGCGGTTCAGTACACCGCTGCGCAGCGGAAAACGCGTGACCAGATTGCGCACTTCCAGAATGGGCTTGCCCGGCACCACGGTGTCCTGCTCGCGTTCCTCCTCCTGCGGCTCAGACGCCTCCAGGGAAATCAACGGAAAACGACGCGGCAGATCGCTGCCGTTCATCGCCCCCAGGCGCGGAACCGCCGCCAGCAGCACTTTGGTGTAAGGATGCGCGGGCGCGTGAAAAATCTGTTCAACCGGTCCGGTTTCCACCGCGCTGCCCTTGTGCATCACCAGCACCCGATCGGCGATATCGGCGACCACGCCCATATCGTGGGTGATGAAAATCACCCCCATCTCCATCTCCTGCTGCAGCACCTTGATGAGCTGCAGGATCTGCGCCTGAATCGTCACGTCCAGCGCCGTCGTTGGTTCATCGGCAATTAGCACAGCTGGACGGCAGGAGAGCGCCATGGCAATCATCACCCGCTGGCGCATGCCGCCGGAAAGCTGATGCGGATAGCGGCCCAGGATGGCCTGCGCCTCCGGAATGCGCACCAGCTCCAGCATGCGTCGGGCCTCGTTGAGCGCTTCATCACCGCTTAGCCCCTGATGCAGGCGGATGGACTCGGCAATTTGTTCCCCGACCGGGAACACCGGGTTCAGGGAGGTCATCGGCTCCTGAAAGATCATCGCAATGTCCGCCCCGCGCACGCCCTGCATCTGCGCGCCGCTCAGCTCGTTTAAATCAATGACCTGACGGTTACGGCGGCGCAGCAGCATTTTCTCGCTGCTGATTTGCCCGCCCGTCTGTTCCAGCAGGCGCATCAGCGCCAGCGCGGTGACCGATTTCCCGGAGCCGGATTCGCCAACAATCGCCAGCGTCTCGCCGCGCCTGAGCGTGAACGATAAATTCTGTACTGCGGGGATGAACTGCCGCTCTTCCTGAAACGCAATATTCAGCTGATGGACAGCCAGCACTTCGCGGTTGTCCAGCTCTTCACTGTGCGGCACGCGCTGCCCCCTTATTCACGATAGATCCCCGTGCTCGGCTCATCGCCGGCATAGCCCCAGGCGCGGTACATGCCTTCACTGTTGAACGGCAGGGCCACGTTGCCCTCGCGATCCACAGCAATGAGTCCGCCGACGCCGCCCAGGGCAGGCAGTTTCTCCATCACCACGCGCTCGCAGGCTTCGCTGAGGCTTAAACCGCCGTAATCCATCAGCGCGGTGATGTCGTAGGCCGCAAGGGCACGAATAAACACTTCCCCGGTGCCGGTACACGACACCGCCGCCGTCGCGTTATTGGCATAGCAGCCGGCGCCCGGCAGCGGGCTGTCGCCCACGCGTCCGGGGAGCTTGTTGGTCATCCCGCCCGTGGAGGTTGCCGCCGCGAGGTTGCCCGCTTTGTCGAGCGCCACCGCGCCGACCGTGCCCATTTTGCTGCGCTCATCCAGCGGCGCAGTATGGTCAAGCTGCGTCATACCCGCCGAACGGGCGTCCAGCAGCTGCTGATAGCGCGCCTCTGTGGAAAACAGATCGGGCGATACCGGCTCCATTCCGTGTTCGAAGGCAAACCTCTCCGCCCCCGCGCCCGTCAGCAGCACGTGCGGGCTCTCTTCCATCACCAGACGCGCGGCCAGCACCGGGTTACGCAGGTGGCTGACGCCTGCCACGGCCCCCGCTTTCAGGGAGATACCGTCCATGACGCAGGCATCCAGCTCGTGGGTTTCATCCCGGGTAAAGACCGAACCGATCCCCGCATTAAATAACGGGCACTCCTCCAGCAGGCGTACCGCCTCGGTGACCACGTCCAGCGCGCTCTCGCCCGCTTCCAGCATTTTCTGGCCCGTTTCGACAATGGCGTACAGCGCGTCGATGTAGCGCTTTTCCTGCTCAGGAGTGAGCTGTGCACGGGTGATTGCCCCGGCCCCGCCATGAATTGCGATTACCGCCTTAACCATTCGCATCACCCGTTAGCCTGTTTTGCGGCTTTTTCTATAAATATCATTATCGTCGACGAAACTTCAGATGATTTTTGAATATAGAAAGACGTAACAGTGATGTAAAGCGTACACCCTCCGGTCATACAGTTAGCCGCACTTTTCTGCCATAATGGACGCTTTCGTTGTTACTCCGCAGGAGCCCACCATGGATTTTACCGCCGGACTGATGCCGCTTGAGACGGCACTCACGCAGATGCTTGACCGAGTTTCCCCGCTGCATGACGTTGAGACGCTGCCCCTCGTGCGCTGTTTTGGCCGTATTGCCGCACGCGATATCGTCTCCCCGCTCAACGTGCCGGGGTTTGATAACTCCGCGATGGACGGTTACGCGGTACGCCTGGCGGATCTCCAGACGGGTAACGCCCTGCCGGTGGCGGGTAAAGCCTTTGCGGGTCAGCCGTTTAGCGGCGAATGGCCTGCGGGCACCTGCGTGCGCATCATGACCGGCGCGCCAGTTCCGGCTGGCTGCGACGCTGTCGTCATGCAGGAAGAGACCGAACAGACCGACGACGGCGTGCGTTTTACCGCCAGCGTCAAAGCGGGCCAGAACATCCGCCGCACGGGCGAAGACATCACCCTCGGCGCGACCGTTTTTGCCGCCGGGCAAAGGCTGACGGTGGCGGAGCTGCCGGTGCTGGCCTCGCTCGGCATCGCGGAAGTTGACGTTATCCGCAAAGTGCGCATCGCCGTTTTCTCCACCGGCGACGAGCTGCAGTTTCCGGGCCAGCCGCTGCAGGACGGCCAGATTTACGACACCAACCGCCTGGCGGTGCACCTGATGCTGGAGCAGCTGGGCTGCGAGGTGATTAACCTCGGCATCATTCCAGACGATCCGGAAAAACTGCGCGCGGCGTTTATCGAGGCGGATAAATCCGCCGACGTGGTCATCAGCTCCGGCGGCGTCTCCGTGGGCGAAGCGGATTACACCAAAACCCTTCTTGAAGAGCTGGGCGAAATCGCCTTCTGGAAGCTGGCGATCAAGCCGGGCAAACCGTTCGCGTTTGGCAAGCTTCCACACAGCTGGTTCTGCGGCCTGCCGGGTAACCCGGTCTCCGCCGCGCTGACCTTCTACCAGCTGGCGATCCCGCTGCTGGCGAAGCTTTCCGGCAACAAGGCCAGCCCGCTGCCGGAACGCCTGCGCGTGCGTGCCGCCACGCGGTTAAAAAAATCGCCGGGCCGTCTCGACTTCCAGCGCGGCATTCTGGCGCGCGGCGCGGACGGTGAGCTCGAAGTGAGCACCACCGGACATCAGGGTTCGCACATTTTCAGCTCCTTCAGTCTGGGCAACTGCTTCATCGTGCTGGAGCGCGAGCGCGGCAACGTGGAAGCCGGCGAATGGGTTGAGGTCGAGCGCTTTAACCACCTGTTCGGAGGCTGACATGACGGTGGAGCTGAGCGATCAGGAGATGATGCGCTACAACCGCCAGATTGTGCTGCGCGGGTTTGATTTCGAAGGTCAGGAAGCGCTCAAGGCGGCCAGCGTGCTGGTCGTCGGGCTGGGCGGGCTGGGCTGCGCCGCCGCGCAGTACCTTGCCGCGGCGGGCGTAGGAAGCATGACGCTGCTGGATTTCGATACCGTGTCGGTGTCCAACCTGCAGCGCCAGACACTGCACAGTGACGCGACGGTGGGCCAGCCGAAAGTGGAATCCGCCAGGGCTGCGCTGGCGCGTATCAACCCCCACGTTCAGTTCACGCTGATTGACGCAATGCTGGATGACGACGCGCTCTCCGCGCAGATTGCCCGGCACGATCTGGTCCTGGACTGCACGGATAACGTCACCGTCCGTAATCAGCTCAACGCGGGCTGTTTTGCTCACAAAACCCCGCTGGTCTCCGGCGCGGCGATCCGCATGGAGGGGCAAATCAGCGTCTTCACGTACGCCGAGGGTGAACCCTGTTACCGCTGCCTGAGCCGTCTGTTTGGCGAGAATGCGCTGACCTGCGTTGAGGCGGGCGTGATGGCGCCGCTCGTCGGCGTGATTGGTTCACTGCAGGCAATGGAAGCGATCAAGGTGCTGACGAATTACGGCACGCCGGCAGCGGGGAAAATCGTGATGTATGACGCGATGACCTGCCAGTTCCGCGAGATGAAGCTGATGCGTAATCCGGGGTGTGAGGTGTGTAGTCAGTAAAAAGTCGGGTGGCGGCTTAGCCTTACCCGACCTACAACGGCTCGAACGTAGGCCGGGTAAGCGCCAGCGCCACCCGGCAGCCGCGTCAGATGGACGTCCGTCCAAACGCCCCCTGCCAGTCCTGCTCAAACTTCACAATCGCTGCGTCTACCGCCGGAGAGGTAATAAACTGCTGCGCCACGTCCAGCGGCAGCGTGATGGACTCGCAGCCTGCCAGCAGGCAGTCCAGCGCCTGACGCGGGGTTTTAAAGCTCGCGGCCAGCACCTTTGACTGCGGCGCGTGCAGCGTCAGCAGCTGTTGCAGCTCAATTACGGTCTGAATCCCGTCCCCGCCCTGCGCGTCCACGCGGTTAACGTAAGGGGCCACATACTCTGCCCCCGCCAGCGCGGAGAGCATCCCCTGCGCGGCACCGTAGACCGCCGTGCCCAGGGTCGGGATCCCTTCCGCCTTCAGCATCTTGATCGCCGCAAGCCCTTCTGCGGTCACCGGCACTTTCACCACCAGATCGTTAATGATGGCGCGCAGCTTACGTGCGTCTTCCACCATCCCTTCGGCGGTGGTCGCCATCACCTGCGCTAACAGACGGCCTTTACCGCCCAGCGCGTCGTGCAGCGCGGGCAGCAGTTCGTCGAGCGGCGTTTTACCGGCCGCAACGATGCTTGGGTTGGTGGTCACGCCCGCCAGCGGGAAGATACGCGCCAGCTTTTTGACTGCCGCAACGTCAGATGTGTCGAGATAAAGTTCCATGATGTCACCCTCAAAATTAGCCTGCACTTACCCTATCACGACAAAACCTGCTCAAGAGTTGACCTGCATCAAGATAACTTTCATTCGAAAGTAATTTAATCTTCATATGCAAGATGAGAGGCGAAAAACATGATCTTCAATATTCAGCGTTACTCTACCCACGACGGCCCCGGAATTCGTACCGTGGTGTTCCTGAAAGGCTGCTCGCTGGGCTGTCGCTGGTGCCAGAACCCGGAAAGCCGCTCCCGCAGCCGGGACGTGCTGTTTGATGCGCGTCTGTGCCTGGACGGCTGCGACCTTTGCCAGCAGGCGGCACCGGGCTGCATCGAACGCGCGCTGAATGGCCTGGTCATCCACCGCGAAAAGCTGAGTGAAGAGACGCTTGATGCCCTCACCGACTGCTGCCCGACGCAGGCGCTGACCGTTTGCGGCGAAGAACAGCAGGTCGAGGAGATCATGGCGACCGTACTGCGCGATAAACCCTTCTACGACCGCAGCGGCGGCGGGATCACCCTCTCCGGCGGCGAACCGTTTATGAACCCGGAGCTGGCGCACGCGCTGTTTAAAGCCAGCCACGACCAGGGTATCCACACCGCCGTCGAAACCTGCCTTCACGTGCCGTGGCACTATATCGAGCCGTCATTACCGTACGTCGATCTGTTCCTCGCCGACCTGAAGCATGTCGACGGTGACGTTTTCAAGCAGTGGACGGACGGTTCGGCTAAGCGCATCCTGGACAACCTGAAACGCCTGGCCGCCGCCGGGAAAACGATCACCATCCGCGTGCCGCTGATCCAGGGCTTCAACGCGGATGAAGCCTCCATCACCGCCATTACCAACTTCGCTGCCGATGAACTCGGCGTCGACGATATTCATTTTCTGCCGTATCACACGCTGGGCATGAACAAATACACCCTGCTCGGTCAACCCTACTCTGCCCCTGACAAACCGCTGGATAACCCTGCCCTGCTGGACTTCGCACAGCAGTACGCCTGCCAGAAAGGGTTAACCGCGACCTTACGAGGATAAACCTATGACCACCCTGAATCTCAACACCCTCAGCGAGCGCATTAAGGCGCACAAAACGGCCCTGGTGCATATCGTGAAGCCGCCGGTCTGTACCGAGCGCGCCCAGCATTACACCGAAATGTACCAGCAGCACATGGACAAGCCGATCCCGGTGCGCCGCGCCCTGGCGCTGGCGCATCACCTGGCCAAGCGTACCATCTGGATCAAGCACGACGAGCTGATCATCGGGAACCAGGCAAGCGAAGTGCGCGCCGCGCCGATCTTCCCGGAATACACCGTCTCCTGGATTGAGAAAGAGATTGACGACCTGGCGGACCGTCCGGGCGCGGGCTTTGCGGTGAGCGAAGAGAACAAGCGCGTGCTGCATGAAATCTGCCCGTGGTGGCGCGGCCAGACGGTGCAGGACCGCTGCTACGGCATGTTCACCGACGAGCAGAAAGGCCTGCTGGAAACCGGCATCATCAAAGCCGAAGGTAACATGACCTCCGGCGACGCGCACCTGGCGGTGAACTTCCCTCTGGTGCTGGAGAAAGGTCTCGACGGCCTGCGCGCCAAAGTGGCCGAGCGCCGCTCGCGCATCAACCTGACGGTGCTGGAAGACCTGCACGGCGATCAGTTCCTGAAGGCGATCGATATCGTGCTGGAAGCGGTGAGCCTGCACATCAAACGCTTCGCCGATCTGGCGCGCGAGATGGCCTCCACCGAAACCCGCGAAAGCCGCCGCGACGAGCTGCTGGCAATGGCGGAAAACTGCGACGTGATTGCCCACGAGCCGCCAAAAACCTTCTGGCAGGCGCTGCAGCTGTGCTACTTCATTCAGCTGATCCTGCAGATTGAGTCCAACGGCCACTCCGTCTCCTTCGCGCGTATGGACCAGTATCTCTATCCGTACTACCGCCGCGACGTGGAGCTGAACCAGAGCCTGGACCGCGAGCACGCCATCGAGCTGCTGCACAGCTGCTGGCTGAAATTGCTGGAAGTGAACAAGATCCGCTCCGGCTCGCACTCGAAGGCTTCCGCCGGTAGCCCGCTGTACCAGAACGTCACCATCGGCGGCCAGAAGCTGGTCAACGGTGAGCCGATGGACGCGGTGAACCCGCTCTCCTACGCGATTCTGGAATCCTGCGGTCGCCTGCGCTCCACCCAGCCGAACCTGAGCGTGCGCTACCACGCGGGCATGAGCAACGACTTCCTCGACGCCTGCGTGCAGGTGATCCGCTGCGGCTTCGGGATGCCGGCGTTCAACAACGATGAAATCGTCATTCCGGAATTCATCAAGCTCGGCGTTGAGCGCGACGACGCCTACGACTACGCGGCCATTGGCTGTATCGAAACCGCGGTGGGCGGCAAGTGGGGCTATCGCTGCACCGGCATGAGCTTCATCAACTTCGCCCGCGTGATGCTGGCCGCGCTGGAAGGCGGCCGCGACGCCACCAGCGGCAAGGTATTCCTGCCGCAGGAGAAAGCCCTCTCCGCCGGTAACTTCGACAACTTCGAGGAGGTGATGGCGGCCTGGGATAGCCAGATCCGCTACTACACCCGCAAATCCATCGAGATTGAGTATGTGGTGGACACCATGCTGGAAGAGAACGTCCACGATATTCTCTGCTCGGCGCTGGTGGACGACTGCATCGAGCGCGCGAAAAGCATCAAGCAGGGCGGCGCGAAGTATGACTGGGTCTCCGGCCTGCAGGTGGGCATCGCTAACCTCGGCAACAGCCTGGCGGCGGTGAAGAAGCTGGTGTTCGAACAGGGCGTCATCGGCCAGCAGCAGCTGGCGGCGGCGCTGGCCGATGATTTCGACGGGCTGACCCACGAGCAGCTGCGCCAGCGCCTGATCAACGGCGCGCCGAAGTACGGCAACGACGACGACAGCGTGGACATGCTGCTGACCCGAGCCTATCAGACCTACATTGAAGAGCTGAAGCAGTACCATAACCCGCGCTACGGCCGCGGCCCGATCGGCGGTAACTATTACGCGGGCACCTCTTCCATCTCTGCGAACGTGCCGTTTGGCGCGGCGACGATGGCGACGCCGGACGGACGTAAGGCGCATACCCCGCTGGCGGAAGGGGCCAGCCCGGCTTCGGGTACGGACCACCTCGGCCCGACGGCGGTAATTGGCTCGGTGGGCAAACTGCCGACGGAAGCGATTCTCGGCGGCGTGCTGCTGAACCAGAAGCTGAACCCGTCAACGCTGGAAAACGACAGCGATCGCCAGAAGCTGATGGTGCTGCTGCGCACCTTCTTCGAGGTGCATAAGGGCTGGCATATCCAGTACAACATCGTCTCGCGCGAAACGCTGCTGGAGGCGAAGAAACACCCGGACCAGTACCGCGACCTGGTAGTGCGCGTCGCAGGTTACTCGGCGTTCTTCACCGCCCTGTCGCCGGATGCGCAGGACGATATTATCGCCCGTACTGAGCATACGCTGTAAGAAAACGCCCGGTGGCGCTGCGCTTACCGGGCCTACAGAGTCTCCCCGTAGGCCGGGTAAGGCGAAGCCGCCACCCGGCTTTCTGACTTTCATTCGAAATTAAATTTGTGCTCCTCGTCACCTTGTTATTAGAATGTTTCAAAACGCAGTGACCCAGGAGCACAGTATGACCGTTAAAGTTATCGTCACCGATATGGACGGAACTTTCCTTGATGATGCCAAGCAGTACGATCGTGACCGCTTCCAGGCACAGTTTGAACAGCTTAAAGCCCGCGACATTGAATTTGTTGTCGCCAGCGGCAACCAGTATTACCAGCTCATCTCCTTCTTTCCGGAGCTTAAAGATCGGATCTCCTTCGTGGCGGAAAACGGCGCGCTGGTGTTCGATCGCGGCGAGCACATTTTTCACGGCGAGCTGACGCGCCATGAATCGCAGATCGTGATTGGCGAACTGCTGAAAGACAAAGGGCTGAACTTCGTGGCCTGCGGGCTGGAGAGCGCCTACGTCAGCGATAAAGCGCCGGATGCGTTCGTGGCGCTAATGGCAAAGCACTACCACCGCTTAAAGCGCATCAGCGATTACCGCGACATTGACGACGTGCTGTTTAAGTTCTCCCTGAACCTGCCGGACAGCGATATCCCGACTCTGGTGGATAAGCTGCACGTCTCCCTGGACGGCATCATGAAGCCGGTCACCAGCGGCTTTGGCTTTGTCGATTTGATTATCCCCGGCCTGCACAAAGCGAACGGCATCAGCCGTCTGCTGAAGCGCTGGAAAATCTCTCCGCAAGAGTGCGTGGCCATTGGCGACAGCGGCAACGATGCCGAGATGCTGAAGCTGGTGAAATATTCCTTTGCGATGGGCAACGCGGCAGAGAGCATCAAAGAAATCAGCCGCTACAGCACCGATGACAACAACCATCACGGCGCGCTGAACGTCATTCAGGCCGTGCTCGACAACCATTCCCCGTTCGACGCCTGATCCTCTTCTCGCCGGAGCCCTGCTCCGGCACCCTCACTCATTTTCCCGTCCTGTGGCGCACGTCAAGTTTTTAAACTTGCATTAACTTATTTTTAACTTAAAGTATCACTTGTAGACACTTTTACTTTCGAATGAAAGATGCGAGGCAGTTATGACCTTTACCAGTGAAACCTTGCCGGCGGATCACAAAGCGGCAATCCGTCAGTTGAAACGTGAATTACGCGCGCAGATCGGCGACGTGCAGGCGGTGTTCGACAAGCTCAGCGACAGCATTGCCACCCGCGTGGCGGAAATTAACGCCCTCAAAAATAAAGGTGAATCCGTCTGGCCGGTGATTCCGTTTAACGATGTGAAAAACGGCACGATTACCGACGCACAGCGCGAGGCCGTTAAGCGCCGCGGCTGCGCGGTGATTAAAGGTCACTTCCCGCGCGAGCAGGCGCTGGCGTGGGATCAGTCGATGCTCGACTACCTCGATCTGAACAAGTTTGACGAGGTGTACAAAGGGCCAGGCGATAACTTCTTCGGCACCCTGACCGCCTCCCGTCCGGAGATTTACCCGATCTACTGGTCGCAGGCGCAAATGCAGGCGCGCCAGAGCGAAGAAATGGCGCAGGTGCAGTCGTTCCTGAACCGCTTATGGACGTTCGAGAGCAACGGCAAGCAGTGGTTCGACCCGGACGTGAGCGTGATTTACCCGGATCGTATCCGCCGCCGTCCGCCGGGAACCACCTCGAAAGGGCTGGGCGCGCATACCGACTCCGGCGCGCTGGAGCGCTGGCTGCTGCCGGCATACCAGCAGGTTTTCGCCCGCGTGTTTGACGGCAACGTCGAGAAATACGATCCGTGGAACGCCGCGCACCGTACCGAAGTGGAAGAGTATACCGTCGATAACACCACCAAATGCTCGGTGTTCCGCACCTTCCAGGGCTGGACGGCGCTGTCGGACATGATCCCCGGCCAGGGGCTGCTGCACGTAGTGCCGATCCCGGAAGCAATGGCGTATATTCTGCTGCGTCCGCTGCTGGACGACGTGCCGGAAGACGAGCTGTGCGGCGTGGCGCCGGGGCGCGTGCTGCCGGTTTCCGAGAAGTGGCACCCGCTGCTTATCGAGGCGCTGACCAGCATTCCTGCGCTGGAGGCGGGTGATTCGGTGTGGTGGCACTGCGATGTGATCCACTCCGTCGCGCCGGTGGAAGATCAGCAGGGCTGGGGCAACGTGATGTACATCCCCGCCGCACCGATGTGCGAGAAGAACCTCGCCTACGCGAAGAAGGTCAAGGAAGCGCTGGAAACCGGCGCGTCGCCGGGAGACTTCCCGCGCGAGGATTATGAAAAAACCTGGCAGGACCGCTTTACCGTGAACGATCTCAACATCCACGGCAAACGCGCGCTGGGCATGGTCTAGCTGTCGTACAGCCCTTCCCGCTCCACGGCGGTGCGTCGTTTCCCCTGACGTATCCGCCGTACCGATTCCCGCACGGCCAGCGTGCCGTTCAGCAGCAATGTGCCCACCGGCGCGTCCGGGCGCATGAGCCGCTGCTGGAGCATGTGTACCGCTTCCGTTCCCAGCTCATCGCGGGGAACATGCACGGCCGTTAATGGAACATCCTGAATCGCCGCCAGGTTAAAGCCGTCGATGCTCATCACCGAGACGTCCTGCGGCACGCGCAGGCCGTGGTTTTGTAAGGCGCTGATGGTGCCCGCCGCCATAAAGTCGCCACCAACCAGGAACGCCGTCGGCAGGTCTTTTCCCTGCTGCTGATTTAGCCAATCGCTCACCAGCTGCTCCGTTTCGCGCGCGCTGAAGCTGGGCACCACCAGCAGATCGCGCCTGTCGTTGAACGCCAGGTTGTGAGACTGCCACGCGTCGCGGATCCCCGACAGGCGCAGCTCCATCGTGTAGCGACGCAGGCATAGCACGTTCATCACCTCGCGGTGTCCCATCTCGAACAGGTACTCCGCCGCCCGCTCGCCGATGGCGCGGTGATCCGGGGCGACGGCAGGCAGGCGCATGCGGCGGTCCCGGCAGTTAATCAGCATGCAGGGTTTGCCCACGTCCACCGCCAGATCGTGGATATGCGGATCGTCAATACCGAGAAGAATGGCCGCCTGCGTATCCGGCTCGTTCATCCGCGCCAGAAACAGCTGGGCGTCGCTGTCGTTCTCCTCCAGCGCGCAGTAGCGCAACCGGACCTCGTGGGAGGCAAGTGCTTTGCTCACGCTCTGGATCACGCGGTAGTAAAAGATGTCGGACCGCTCGTCAAACGCCCGCTGCGGGGCAAAAACCACCAGGCTGTTAAGCAGCAGACGCCCGGCCGCCATGCCGTCCATTACCCCCAGCTCGCGCGCGCACGCCAGCACCTTTGCACGCGCTTTTTCGCTGGTATTCGCTTTCCCCGCCAGCACCCGCGACACGGTGCTGATGGAGAGCTGCGTGCGGGCCGCGATTTCGGTGATTTTTAGCCTTTTGTCCATTTTGTGATCTGGCTCCATTTGCGAAATGAAAAAATTTTCATAGCGTGTTTGTCAGGCAATAACTGGCATGAATGCCATCATGCCAGAGTGTTTTCGTCGGTTATGAGAAATTTTGCACAAAATCCACTTTTGCCCACTCATTTTCTTCCTTAAGGTGAACTTGTCACACAGCTTCCATACTAGTTGTATAGCAACTTAAGCATTATAAGCGGATAGAAATCAAAGGCATAACAATCTGTGTGACACCTGAACCTCCTTCCCCTTACCGTCCGTCTTGTGGAGAGTAAAATGAGTCAGGACATCAATAACACCATTGCGACAAGCAAAACCCGTCGCGTCATCAAGAACCTGCGCTGGTACGTGCTGGTGCTGTTCTTACTGGGCGTCACCGTTAACTACATCACCCGAAATTCCTTAGGTATTCTCGCTCCGGAGCTAAAAGAGAGCCTCGGGATCACCACCGAGCAATACTCCTGGATCGTCGGCGCGTTTCAGATCGCCTATACCATTTTCCAGCCCCTGTGCGGCTGGCTGATTGACGTCATTGGCCTCAAGATTGGCTTTATGGTCTGCGCCGGGATCTGGGCGCTGATGTGTATTTTCCATGCGGGCGCCGGAAGCTGGCTGCACCTGGCCATACTGCGCTTCTTTATGGGGGCTTCAGAAGCCGCTGCCACCCCGGCGAACGCCAAAACCATCGGCGAATGGTTCCCGAAATCAGAGCGTCCCGTTGCCGCCGGTTGGGCGGGCGTGGGCTTCTCCATCGGCGCGATGCTGGCTCCCCCTATCATCTACTTTGCTCACGCCTCGTTCGGCTGGCAGGGGGCGTTTATGTTTACCGGCGTGCTGGCGCTGCTGTGGGTGATCCTCTGGTGGGCGTTCTACCATAACCCGGAGCAGCACCCGAACCTGAGCAAGGACGAGCTGGCGTTTATCAAGCAGGATAACGAACCGGCGCCGGTCAAACTGCCCTTCCTGACCGCGCTGAAAACCGTTTCAAAAAACAAACGTTTCTACGGTATCGCCATTCCGGCCTTTATGGCAGAACCGGCCTGGGCGGTGCTGAGCTTCTGGGTGCCGCTGTACCTTGCCAAAGAGCACGGTATGGACCTGAAGCAGATTGCGATGTTTGCCTGGCTGCCGTTCCTCGCCGCCGACCTCGGCAGCGTGGCAAGCGGCTACCTGACGCGTCTGTACACCCGTCTGTTCGGCTGCTCCCGCGTGAACTCGGTTGTCGCCAGCTCCGTGACGGGCGCGTTCCTGATGATCTCGCTGGCCATCGTGGCCATTACCCGCGACCCGTATATCACCATCGTGCTGATCTCCATCGGCGGCTTCGGGCACCAGATCATCTCCTGCATGCTCAGCGCCCTGGTCGTGGAGTCGTTCGACAAAGGCCAGATGGCGACCGTCAACGGCATGCGCGGCTCGGCGGCGTGGATCGCCAGCTTCCTGTTCTCGCTGTTAATCGGTGTGACCGCCGACAAAATCGGCTTTAACCCGCTCTTTATTGCCATGGGCTTCTTTGACCTGATTGGCGCTCTCTTCCTGGTAGCATTTATTGCTGAACGTCGCGCGAAGCGCGCCTGATAGTGGATGTATTGCATATGAAAACCCTGAAAAACTGGACCCTTGATACGCAGTCGGCAAACCATCTGGAACTGCTGGTCGATAGCCAGCACCGCCTGTGCCTGTATGTGCTGGAAGAGAACCTGTTCCGCGTGCTGATCAAACGCAAGGGCGAGCTGGCGCTGGACCGCACCTGGAGCATCGCACCGGAAAAAGACGTGCCGTGGGAAGGTCGCCGTCGCGACGATATCAGCGGCTTCTCCTGCCCCGCCTGGACGCTGACGCAGCAGGACGATACGTTAACCGTGGCAACCGAGCAGCTGCGCGTCACCGTCCACCAGCCGCTGTGGCTGGAGTGGCACTACCGCAATGACGCGGGCGAGTGGCAGCCGCTGGTCAACGACCGCCCCACCAGCGCCTACCTGCTGAACGCCCACGGCGACGGCGTGGCGCACTATCTGAGCCGCCGCAAGGACGAGCGTTTCTACAGCCTGGGTGAGAAAGCGGGCGATCTGCAGCGCAACGGTAAACGCTACGAGATGCGCAACCTCGACGCGATGGGATACAACGCCGCCAGCACCGATCCGCTGTACAAGCACATTCCGTTCACCCTCACCCGCCGCGACGACGTGAGCTACGGCCTGTTCTACGACAACCTGAGCAGCTGCTGGCTGGATCTCGGTAACGAGATCGATAACTACCACACCGCCTATCGCCGCTGGCAGGCGGAAGCGGGCGATATCGATTACTACCTCTTTACCGGCAGACGCGTGCTGGACGTCACTAAAGCCTTTGTTCGCCTGACCGGAAGAACGCTGTTCGGACCGAAATGGAGCCTGGGCTACAGCGGCTCAACCATGCACTACACCGACGCGCCGGACGCGCAGAATCAGCTGATGAACTTTATTCGCCTGTGCGAAGAGCACGCCATTCCGTGCGACTCATTCCAGCTCTCCTCCGGCTATACCTCCATCAACGGCAAGCGCTACGTCTTCAACTGGAACTATGACAAAGTGCCGCAGCCGAAGGTGATGAGCCAGGCGTTCCACGACGCGGGGCTGCGGCTTGCGGCCAACATCAAGCCGTGCCTGTTGCAGGACCATCCGCGCTACAGCGAAGTGGCTGAACGCGGTCTGTTCATTCGCGATTCAGAAACCGATGCACCCGAACGTTCCAGCTTCTGGGATGACGAAGGCTCACACCTCGACTTTACCAACCCGCAGACGGTGCAGTGGTGGCAGAACGGCGTCACCACGCAGCTGCTGGAGATGGGCATCGACTCCACCTGGAACGACAATAACGAATATGAAGTGTGGGACGGGGAAGCCCGCTGCTTTGGCTTCGGCCAGGAGATTGCCATCAAGCATATTCGCCCGGTGATGCCGCTGCTGATGATGCGCGCCTCGCTGGAAGCGCAGCAGCGCTATGCGCCGGAAAAGCGTCCGTATCTGATCTCCCGCTCCGGCTGCGCCGGGATGCAGCGCTACGTCCAGACCTGGAGCGGCGACAACCGCACCAACTGGGACACCCTGCGCTATAACATCCGCATGGGGCTGGGCATGAGCCTGTCCGGGCTGTTCAACGTCGGGCACGACGTCGGCGGTTTCTCCGGCGACAAGCCGGACGCCGAGCTGTTCGTGCGCTGGGTGCAGAACGGCGTGATGCACCCGCGCTTTACCATTCACTCGTGGAACGATGACCACACGGTGAACGAGCCGTGGATGTATCCGGGCGTCACGCCTGCCATTCGCGGCGCGATTGAGCTGCGCTACCGCCTGCTGCCGTATCTCTACACCCTGCTCTGGCAGGCGCACGCCGACGACGAGCCGATGCTGCGCCCGACCTTCCTCGACCACGAGCACGACGCGCAAACCTTCAAAGAGTGCGACGACTTCCTGCTGGGCCGCGACCTGCTGGTCGCCAGCGTCGTCGAGGCCGGGCAGCGCGAGCGCCGCGTCTGGCTGCCGGATAACGAAACGGGCTGGTACGATTTTTACACTCACGCGTGGTATGCGGGCGGGCAATCCATCGTCCTCGATGCGCCACTCGAAAAACTGCCGCTGCTGGTGCGCGCCGGAGCCGCTCTGCCGCTCAGCGAGCGCATCACGCATGTGAGTGCCGAAAAAGATACGACCCGCGAGCTGAAGCTGTTCCCGGTGAAAGGCGTCGGCACAACCTCGGGGCTGCTGTTTGAAGACGACGGTGAAAGCTGGGGCTACCTGAACGGCAATGCGCTGTGGGTGGAATGGGAGATGGTGTGCGATGGCGCAAGTATCAACCTGAAGGTGAACGTGCGCGGCGACTATTGTCCGGCATGGAAGGCACTGAAGGTATCATTACCGGCGGGGGAAAAACGTACGCTGCGGGTGAACGGGATTGAAAGGAGTGAGTGGGTGCTCTGAACATTGCCGGGTGGCGGCTTCGCCTTACCCGGCCTACAAAGTCACCCGTAGGCCCGGTAAGCGAAGCGCCACCGGGCTTTTTTTTAGCCGTCGATACCTTTGCTGCGCAGGTAATCTTCGTAGTTACCGGTGAAGTCCACCACGCGCTCTGGCGTAATCTCGATCACGCGGGTTGCCAGCGAGCTGACGAACTCACGGTCGTGAGAGACGAAGATCAGGGTGCCCTGATACATCTCCAGCGCCATGTTCAGGGATTCGATCGATTCCATATCCAGGTGGTTAGTCGGTTCGTCCATCACCAGGATGTTTGGTTTTTCCATCATCAGCTTGCCGAACAGCATGCGGCCTTTCTCGCCACCGGAGAGCACTTTAGCCGGCTTTTTGATGTCGTCCTGGCTGAACAGCAGACGGCCCAGGATGCTGCGCACCGCCTGCTCGTCGTCGCCTTCCTGCTTCCACTGGCTCATCCAGTCAAAGACGGTCAGGTCATTTTCGAATTCGTACTCATGATCCTGCGCGTAGTAGCCAATCTGCGCGTTCTCGGACCATTTCACGGTGCCGTTGTCCGGCTGCAGTTCGCCGACCAGGGTTTTCAGCATGGTGGATTTACCCACGCCGTTGGCGCCCAGAATGGCAATCTTCTCGCCCACTTCCAGCAGCAGGTTGAAGTTTTTAAACAGCGGGCCTTCATCGAAGCCTTTGGTAAGGGCCTCCACTTCCAGCGCGTTACGGAACAGCTTCTTGTCCTGCTCGAAGCGGATGAACGGGTTCTGACGGCTGGAGGCTTTAACCTCTTCCAGCTTGATTTTGTCGATCTGACGCGCACGCGAGGTCGCCTGACGCGACTTAGAGGCGTTAGCGCTGAAGCGGCTAACGAAGGACTGCAGGTCCGCAATCTGCGCTTTCTTCTTGGCGTTGTCCGCCAGCAGACGCTCGCGCGCCTGGGTGGCGGCGGTCATGTACTCGTCATAGTTGCCCGGATACACGCGCAGCTCGCCGTAGTCCAGATCCGCCATGTGCGTACAGACCATGTTCAGGAAGTGACGGTCGTGCGAGATGATGATCATGGTGCTGTCGCGGTCGTTGAGCGTCTGCTCCAGCCAGCGGATGGTGTCGATGTCCAGGTTGTTCGTGGGTTCGTCGAGCAGCAGGATGTCCGGGTTAGAGAACAGCGCCTGAGCCAGCAGCACACGCAGCTTCCAGCCTGGCGCAACTTCGCTCATCGGGCCGTAATGCTGTTCAACCGGAATGCCGACGCCCAGCAGCAGCTCGCCCGCACGCGCTTCCGCAGAGTAACCGTCCATCTCGCCGTACTGCGTTTCCAGATCGGCCACCTTATAACCATCTTCTTCGCTCATTTCGGCCAGCGCGTAGATGCGATCGCGCTCCTGCTTCACTTCCCACAGCTCCGCGTGCCCCATGATCACGGTGTCCAGCACGGTGAACTCTTCGAAGGCGAACTGATCCTGACGCAGTTTACCGATACGCTCGTTCGGATCGAGCGACACGTTGCCGAGGGTCGGCTCCAGATCGCCGCCGAGGATCTTCATGAAGGTGGATTTTCCGCTACCGTTGGCGCCAATCAGGCCGTAACGGTTGCCGCCGCCAAATTTGACGGAAATGTTTTCGAACAGCGGCTTACTGCCAAACTGCATAGTGACGTTGCTGGTAACTAACACGGGGAGATTCCTGCGAAAAGTGTGATAAACACGGCATTATGCCACAATTCCGAATTGAGATCCCGTGTTGCGGCAATCCACTAAACTTTAACAAAATCGAAAAAAATGTGATTTCGTACACATCTGAATTCCCTGTTAGCGGGAATGCACATATAATGCGCTCCCATCACAGATTCAGACTTATCAACTCATCGCCTTAATGGCTTAGATACCTCGCACAACATGAACATGAAATTAACAGCGCTTTTTGCGGCGGCGTTAGCCGTAGTAGGTTTTTGTAAGACCGCGTCTGCGGTGACTTATCCCCTGCCGACCGACGGAAGCCGTCTGGTGGGTCAAAACCAGGTGGTGACGGTGCCTGAGGGTAACTCTCAGCCGCTGGAGTATTTCGCCGCGCAGTACCAGCTGGGCCTGTCTAACATGCTGGAAGCGAACCCGGGCGTTGACCCGTATCTGCCAAAAGCAGGTACCGTGCTGAATATTCCTCAGCAGCTGATCCTGCCGGATACCGTTCATGAAGGTATCGTGATCAACAGCGCCGAAATGCGTCTGTATTACTACCCGAAAGGCACCAACACCGTTATCGTGCTGCCAATCGGTATCGGCCAGCTGGGCAAAGACACCCCGCTGAACTGGACCACCAAAGTTGAACGTAAGAAAGCGGGCCCAACCTGGACCCCTACCGCCAAAATGCACGCGGAATACATCGCTGCGGGCGAACCGCTGCCAGCCGTTGTGCCAGCCGGCCCGGATAACCCGATGGGTCTGTATGCTCTGTACATTGGTCGTCTGTACGCGATTCACGGCACCAACGCCAACTTCGGTATCGGTCTGCGCGTAAGCCACGGCTGCGTGCGTCTGCGTAACGACGACATCAAGTTCCTGTTCGAAAACGTGCCGGTCGGTACGCGCGTGCAGTTCATCAACGAACCGGTGAAAGCGACGTCTGAGCCAGACGGCAGCCGCTACATCGAAGTGCACAACCCGCTGTCCACCAGCGAAGACCAGATCAACAACAACGAGATCGTGCCGATTACGCTGAACAGCGCGGTGCAGTCCGTGACCTCTCAGCCTGACGTGGAAACCACCATCGTCGACCAGGCGATTCAGAACCGTTCCGGTATGCCGGTGCGTCTGAATTAATCACGCGCATCAAAAAAGCGGGCTTCAAGGCCCGCTTTTTTTTATCCGTTATTCACGATAACAATCCCGCCGTGGTCGTACCGATAGTGGCAGTGGGCATACTCCAGCGCGGTGCCATCTTCCAGATAAATGACCTGCTCCACCTCCAGCACCGGATCGGTTTCCTCACAGACCAGATGCTCTCTGTCCAGCGCGCTGGGCTTTAGCGCCCGCACCACCCGGTATGACCCCATAATTTTCAGCCCCAGGGTCTCCTGCACGTACTGGAACACCGAACCTTCAAGATGGCTTTTCGTCAGGCCCGGCACCAGATTCATCGGCATCACCGTGGAATCCAGCGACATGGGTTCGCCGTTTAATAAGCGCAGACGAATAAAGTCATAGACGGGCGCATCGGCGTTAATCATCAGCGACGCCTGCTCTTTTTCGTTCGGGAAGCGCAGTTCAAAATGCACCACCTGGCTCGTGACCGTGCCCAGATGTGCCCAGGTTTTGGTGGCACCGAAATAGTCGCTGCCGGAAAGATCCCACTGCGAGAGCTGGAGGAAGTTTTTGCGGATGAACGTCCCTTGCCCCTGGCGGGTATAGACCAGCCCTTCGACGATCAGCTGGCGCATCGCCTGCTGGATGGTCATCCGGCTGGTGCTGAACTCCGCCGCCAGCGCAAACTGGTCCGGGAGCGGTTCATTGGCGGCGTACTGCTGGCTGATAATGCGTTTCTTGATTTCCCGCGCTATGGTGATGTACTTCGCCGCCATCGTCCTTCCTTACAGTTAGTTTTCTATCCCGCTGTTTTTCAACGCCACTCGCTCGGCAATCTTGAGGAAAGGCAGGTAGAAGAATACACCAAATACGATGATTGCCAACTGCACTACCACCGCCCGCCAGTCCCCTGCCGTCGCCAGCCAGGCGCTGAGAATCGGCGGCGTGGTCCACGGGATCATCACCACGCAGCGCGACATGAATCCCAGCGTGGTACAGAGCCAGGCGAAGTAAATGCCGATGGCGGGCAACAGCACAAACGGGATCATCAGCGGCAGGTTAAAGACAATCGGCAGGCCGAAGATCACCGGCTCGTTGATGTTGAACAGGCCCGGCGCCAGCGACAGGCGCGCTACCTGCTTCGCCGACTGCTGGCGCGAGAAGATAAATATCGCAATCAGCAGCGAGATCGTGCTGCCGGTTCCGCCCACCATGCCAAACGTCGGCACGAAGATGTTGTTGATGATGTGCGGAATGGGCTGGCCGTTGGCGAAGGCCAGCATGTTCTCGTTGGTGTTGATCAGCAGGAACGGCTCCAGCACCACGCTGTTGACCACCGACTGATGAATACCGAGCGTGAACAGGAAGTTGCCGAAGCTGTAGATGAAAATCGTCCCCGGCAGGCTGGTGTTGATCAGCCGCAGCGGCTGCTGGATAAAGGTGGTAATGAGATGGATCAGATCCGTGTGCAGCACGTTTGCCAGCACGGCCGCCAGCACCGCGAACAGGGAGAGCGTGAGGATCGTTGGGATCAGCGCGGTAAAGGATTTGCTGACCGCTGGGGGCACATTTTCCCCGAGCGATATGTGCAGCGCCTTCAGGCGCGAAATCGCGATAAACACTTCCGTTGAGAGCAGCCCAATCAGCACCCCGGCGAAAATCCCGGTGGAGCCGATATTGGCGAAGGTCAGCACCTGCGTGACGTTCACCGCGGCGTCGCTGCCAACGGGCGTAACCTGTAAGCGCATCGGCATCATGATGATAAAACTGCTGACGGCGATAACCACTGCCGAAACCGGGTTGTCGAAATCTTTGTTGCGCGCCAGTGACCAGGCGATCATCGGGGCCAGCAGCAGCGCGGCGATGTTAAGCGTGCCGTTGATAATCGCCTCGCCCCACACTTTGAAGTGTGCCAGCGTATCGCCGTGAAAAATCCACGGGAACACCACGTTGTTCACCAGCACCGCCAGGCCGGCGAGGATGAAAATCGGCATCACCGTGGCGAAGGCGTCGCGCAGGGAGCGCAGGTGCACCTGGTTTGCCAGGCGCGCCGAGAACTCAACAAACTTATCGACAAAGGACTGCATGTGCGGTGTGATTTTTGTTTCAGACATAGCGGCGTGTTCCCATCAATCAGTCACAAAAACGGCCCGGCAGCGTACGGCTTACATCTCGCGTCCGTTGGTATGGATAACCTGTTTTAACCACGCGTAGCTCTTCTTCGGCACGCGCCTGAGGTCTTTCAGGTCGTGGTTTTCCCGGTTGACGTAGACCACGCCGTAGCGCTTACGCATGTCGCCCTGGGAGCTGAGAATGTCGATTAACCCCCAGCCGAGGTAGCCCATGACCTCTGCCCCATCCTCGAATATCGCCGCTTTCATCGCCTCGATGTGCGCCCGGTGGTAGTCGATGCGGTAGGTATCCTCGATGGGGTTGACGCCATCCCAGGACTCAATCACGCCAATGCCGTTTTCAATCGGGAAGACCGGCATGCGCCAGTCGTTGGCGTAGCGGGTAATGATGGTGCGAAAACCGAGCGGGTCGATCTGCCAGTTCCACTCGGTGGCTTTCAGGTAGGGGTTATTTTTCTCGCCGTGCAGCAGGTAATAGTTGACCGGCGTGCCTTCCGGGATCGCATCGCTGTCCAGCGTTTTGCTGGCGTAGTAGCTGAAGGCCATATAGTCGTTTCTGGTGCGCGCCAGTAGCGCTAAATCTTCGGCGCGGTAGATATCACCAAAGCCTTCCTGCTCCACCACCGCCATCACCGCCGGGCTGTAGCCCTGCCCGGCAAAGACGCGCAGCAGGTTCTGGTTGAGGAACTCGTCATACTGCTGGGCGCAGAAGATATCGCGCGGTTTGCAGGTGGCCGGGTAAACCAGCTGGTGCGCCAGCATGCCGCCCATCAGCTGGCCCGGTTTCGTCTGGTGCAGATACTCGGTCAGCGCCATGTGCGCCACCATGGTATGGTGCTGCAGCTCGTACAGCTCGCGCAGGGTTTGATCGCCTTTCATGTAGCCAGAAATGCGGAATGCTTCCGGCATATGGAAGATGTTCTGCTCGTTGAAGGTCAGCCAGTACTTCACGCGGTCGCCAAAGCAGTCGATCATCTTTTTACCGTAGCGGATAAAGGCGTCCATTACGCGGCGGTCATTGAAGCCGTTGTACTCCTGCGCCAGCGCCAGCGGCATATCGAAGTGGTAGAGGCAGATCATCGGCTCAATACCGCGGGCGATGAGATCGTCAATAAAGCGGTCGTAAAACGCGATGCCCTCGTCGTTGAACGCGCCGTCACCCTGCGGACAGACGCGGCTCCAGGAGATCTGGAAGCGGTAGCAGTTCATGCCCAGATCCTGCATCAGGTCGAAATCTTCCCGGTAGCGATGGTAGGAGTCGGTCGCGACTTTCCAGTCGGAGATGTTCTCCCCAGCTTCGCGAATGTCGTACACCGACATCCCCTTCCCGCCCTCGTTCCAGGCCCCTTCCGTCTGCATGCTCGATACCGAGTTGCCCCATAAAAAGTTGGCCGGCAGCTGATTGCTCATGTTTCCTCCCTATATGACTAGTCATTTAAAATTTCATGACTAGTCATATAGGCGAAGATGGCATGTCGATCAAAGCGGAGGATCGTTTTTTGTGAGGTAGGTTAGAAAGAAGACGTCGGGCAGGAAAAATGTATCGCGCCAACCCTGTTATTGAGGCCGGTGCGTTAGCCTATGCAAAATCACATTTCCCGATCGTGCCGCTGGCTGGCCTCATAAAATCACTATTAACTTAATGAGCACGAACCACGGCCCAGGCCGAAAAATAAAAATCTCAACCCTATCAAATGGAAAATGACGCTCATGAAGATATCTACTAGCCGTATCGCATTCGCTCTCAGCTTAGCGTTGCCATGCTCAATGACTCACGCGGCAACGGTGTATACGGGTGATAAGGTGCAGGGGGTGCCGGTTATCTCGACTCTGGATGTATCAGACCTGACAGCAGGACAACATCGCTTCATGTTCGAGGGGGTTGAGACAGGAACAGGACAGCGCTGGTATGTCCCCATCATGGTGGCAAAAGGCAAAACGGACGGGAAGAACGTTCTGCTGCAGGCGGGCGTCCACGGGGATGAGCTAAACGGAGTGCGCATCGTACAAAAAGTGATGGAACAACTGGACCCCGCAAAAATGAACGGCAGCGTTATTGGCATTATAGGTCCAAACCGTTCTGGACTTGAAAGGGTCTCCCGGACATGGTCCGTTTCAACCGATGGGGGCGAGACGATCGACTACAACCGCGTGCATCCAGGAAAAGAAACGGGTAACCCTGCCGAGCGTCAGGCATGGATGATGTGGAATAAGGTTTACAAGGGAAATGTCGACCTGGCGATTGACTATCACACCCAGTCTACCGGAACGGCTTATCCGCTGTTCATTTATGCCGACTACCGCAATGCGGATGCCCGGACGATTGCAGAACTTTTTCCGGCCGATCAAATTAAGAAAGATCCCGGCGAAGCCGGCTCAATGGAGACAACCTTTATTCAAAATGGTATCCCGGCGATAACGGCCGAGACGGGAGAGCCGAGGATTTACCAGCAGGATATGATTGCCAGGGGTGTAGAGGGTGCCCTCAATGTACTGATTCATTACAAGGTGATTGAAGGCAAAATCGGCGCAACCGCCATCAGCAATAAAACGTATATTGGTAATGCGATCAGTTCAATACGAGCGACCACGGGCGGGTTTGCGGAAGTTTTCGTTAAACCCGGCGACACGGTAAAAGCAGGACAAGAGGTCGCCCTGCAGCGAAATGCATTCGGTGATGTTGTCGCGAAGTATTCAGCAGAGCGGGACGGCAAAGTACTGTCAGTTGGAACAGATGTCGTGAGAGAACCCCGAGCCCTGCTGGTAAGAATCCTTGAGCAAAACCCAGCGGCAACCTGCAAAGACGGTTGCTGATTCCCACCACAGCCCATCGTTGAATCGGCAAAAGCGTGCTCAGTGAAATAAGCCGCTTTCGCCGATTTCTGTACCGATGGGCAAACAAATTTAAAAATTACCTGATGCGGAGAGTTACTGTTGCGCGAGCTGATTACGGCGATACTCTCCCTGCCGCTCCAGCATCCAGCCGGGATACTCGCGCGGCAGCGCGCTCACCGCATCAAGCTGCCTGAGCTCGTCTTCGCTTAAGCGGATCCCGGTGGCGGCAATGTTGTCGTCCAGCTGTTCAACGCGTTTCGCGCCAATGATGACGCTGGTCACCGCCTTCTGGTGCAGTAGCCACGCCAGCGCGATTTGCGCGACGGAGACGCCCTTACTTTCGGCAATCACGCGCATCACGTCCACGCAGTCAAAGGCGCGCTCTTTGTTCACCGGCGGGAAGTCAAACTCCAGACGGCGGCTACCGGCTTCGCTCTGCCCGTCGCGGCCATATTTTCCGCTCAGCAGGCCGCCCGCCAGCGGGCTCCAGACCATCAGCCCGACGCCTTCGCTCTGCATCATGGGGACCAGCTCGCGCTCAAGATCGCGTCCGGCGATGGTGTAATACGCCTGGAGGGATGCGAAGCGCGCCAGCCCGAGGCGCTCGGAAATGCCCAGCGCTTTGGCAATCTGCCACGCCGCCCAGTTCGAGACGCCGATATAGCGCACGTGACCGTGCTGCACCAGGTTATCCAGCGCATACAGCGTCTCTTCAATCGGCGTGGCCGGGTCGAAGCCGTGCAGCTGATAGAGATCGATATGATCCAGCTGCAGGCGGCGCAGGCTCTCCTTCACGCTGCTGATGATGTGATAGCGCGAGCTGCCGCGCGAGTTCACTCCTGCCGTTCCGGTTTCGCCGAACACTTTGGTGGCGACGACCACGTTCTCGCGCGGAACGTTCAGGTTTTTCAGCGCCTGCCCGAGGATCGCCTCCGAACGGCCTTCCGAGTAGACGTCGGCGGTGTCGATAAAGTTGATGCCCGCGTCCAGCGCGCGGCCCACCAGCTGCTCGGCTTCATTTTGCTGGAGCTGGCCAATCTTGCCCCACATGCCGCCTTCACCGCCGAACGTCATGGTGCCGAGGCAGAGTTCAGAAACGAACAGTCCGGTATTGCCCAGTTTTTGATAACGCATAACGCTTTCCTCGCATGTCGATTGGGTGTCTGTTAGTTATACCCGCCCCTCTGCTATCGCGAATGTGGCGTTCCTGTCCGTTTCTTGCCCAATCCTCTGAATATTTATCCGCGCGGGGCGTCGCCAAAGACGCTGTAGTCCGGCAGCCGCACCTGCTGATACGGCTCCCAGCCGCCGCCGAGCGCCTTGTAGAGCGCCACCAGATCGAGTGCGCTTTGCACCTGCGCCTGTGCGCGCTGCTGCTGGGCCTGCGCCAGCTGCCGCTGGGCGTCCAGCACGTCGATAAAGCTGGCGATCCCCTGACGATAGCTGTCGCTCGCCAGGTCAAAGGCGTTTTGCAGGGCATCAATGGTTTTCGCCAGGCCCGCTTCACGCTGCTGGTCGGTGCGATAGCTCACCAGCGCATTTTCGACATCGCCGAGCGCAGTCAGCACCGTTTGACGATAGTCCAGCACCGCCGCCCCCTGCTGCGCGCGCGCCACCTTCACGCTGGAAACCAGTCGACCGCCCTGGAAAATCGGAATGGAGACCTGCGGGCCAAAGCTGTAGAAGTGGCTGCTCCAGTCGGTCAGCCAGTTGGTTTCGCTGTTGCGCAGGCCAAACTGCCCGGAGAGGGTAAAACTCGGGAACAGCTGGGCCACCGAGACGCCAATCTGCGCCGTGGCGGCATGAAGATTCGCCTCCGCTTCGCGCACGTCCGGACGGCGTCGCGCGAGCGTAGACGGAATGCCGGTTTGCACGATATCCGGCAATGCGGGCATCGGCTGCACGCTTTGTAACTCCGCATCGAGCGCCCCCGGCGGCTTGCCAAGGAGGATCGCCAGGCCATTCATCGCCTGCCGCGCCTGCGCCTGGTACTGCGGCAGCTGCGCCTCCAGGTTACCCAGTTGCGCCCGCGCATTCTCCACATCCATCTGCGGCGACAGCCCGCCCCGCTGGCGGCTTTCGGTCAGATCCAGCGTCTGCTGCGCGCTTTTAATCTGGGTGTTCAGCGTGGCGATAATGCTCTGCGCCCCGCGCAGCTGGAGCCACGCGCGCGCCACTTCCGCCTCCAGCGACACCAGCGCGTCGTTACGCTGCTCGATAGCGGCTTTCTGCTGCGCTTCGGCGGCTTCCACCTGTCGGCGCACCTTGCCCCAGAGGTCAATTTCCCACTGGGCGTCGAAGCTGCCCTGGTAGAGGTTGATCGGCTGCGTCAGGGGGCCTAACGCGCCCCGCAGCTCAGGATCGACATTATCCAGCTGGTCATACACGCCGTGGGATTTCAGCTCCCCTTCCAGCCCGAGCTGCTGGCGCGTCGCCTGCAGATTGCCGTTCACCGACGGGTAAAACGCCCCGCCCGCCTGGTTAATCTGCTCGCGCGCGCCGGCGATGCGCAGCACCGTCTGCTGCAGCGTCAGGTTTCCGGCGATGGCGCGCTCAACCAGGCTGTCGAGCTGCGGCGAGCCGAAGGTCTTCCACCAGCGCGGGTTGGTCGCGGCGGAGGTCGTCTGCGATTTTACCCCGCTGTCGCCCTTATCGTTCCAGTGCGTCACGGCAGGCGGCGCGGGCGGCTGATAGTCCGGCCCGACGGCGCAGCCTGCCAGCAGCATCATTATCATCAGGGGGTGTAAACGTCTGTGTATCATCAATGTGCTCCTGCACTCCCCTCGCTCTTAACCGGCGAGAGCAACAAACAAAACGGAATCAATAGCAAGGCCACGGCGCTCAGAAGGGTAAAGACGTCGATGTAGGCCAGGAAGCGCGACTGCTCGATCATGGTCTGGTACAGGCGTCCGGTGGCAATCCCGGTGGGATCGCCCACCTGGGTCGTGAAGTTCTGGATCGCCTGGGCGCTTTCGCGTATTGCCTGCTGAAACTGCTCGTTAAACGGCGAGGCGTGGTACGCAAGGTGCGCGCTATGCGCCTGAGACCGTTCGGTGATGGCCGCCGTCGACAGCGAGATCCCGACCGAGCCCGCGACGTTACGGAACATAGTGAACAGCGCCGCCGCGTCGGCATTCAGCCGTCTTGGGATCGAAATAAAGGCAATGGTGGTCAGGGGCACAAACAGGAACCCCAACCCCAGCGACTGGGCGCTGCGGAACAGCACCAGGGTTTCAAAGTCGATATCCGGGGTCAGCGTGCGCGACCAGAAGAACGACACCGCCAGGCAGGTAAAGCCAAAGGCGATAATCCAGCGCGTCTGCACCACCGGCATCAGCTTCAGCACCAGCGGGATCGTTAATACAATCAGCACCGCCCCCGGCGACAGCACCAGCCCGGACCAGGTGGCGGTATAGCCTAAATCCTGCTGCGCCAGCTGGGGGATCACCACCGAGCTGCCGTACAAAATCATCGCCATCCCCGCCATCAGCAGGCTGGAAATTGCAAAGTTGCGGTCCTTCATGCAGTGCAGATCCACCACCGGTTTTTTGGCATACACCAGCCAGTAAATGGCACCGATAATGCCGATTAGCGTTAACACCGCGAAGGTACGGATAAAGTTCGAGTAGAACCAGTCCTCATCTTCTCCCCGGTCAAGCATCACCTGCAGGCAGCCAAGCCCTAAAGCGATCAGGCCGATCCCCGTCCAGTCGATGGTCAGCTTCTCTTTAGACTTGCTCTCCCACGGCGGATCTTCCAGCAGCTGGTAGATCGCCAGCACCGTAACAATCCCCACCGGGATATTGATGAAGAACACCCAGCGCCAGGAGTAGTTGTCGGTGATCCAGCCCCCCAGCGTCGGGCCGAGGACCGGTGCAACGATAATCGCGATGGAGGAAAGGCCGAACGCTTTGCCCCTGTCCTCCGGCTTAAAGTAGTCGAGCAGTACCGACTGCTGCGTGGGCTGCAGCCCGCCGCCAAAAAAGCCCTGCATCACGCGGAACAGGATGATCTGCCACAGCTCGGTGGCGATGCCGCAGAGGAACGAGCAGACGGTAAACATGACGATGCAGATCAGGAAGAACTGCTTGCGGCCAAATACCCGGCTCAGAAACGCCGAGATGGGCAGCACGATGCCGTTCGCGACCAGGTAGCTGGTTAATACCCAGGTGGATTCGTCATAGCTGGACGAGAGTGAACCCGCCACGTGGGGCAGCGCCACGTTGACGATGGTGGTGTCGAGGATCTCCATAAACACCGCCAGGGTGACGACAATCGCCACCGCCCACGGATTGCTGGCGGGCTTCCAGCTGTCGTGGCTGTGATCCGTCATTCCACCGTCACCTTCGGCGCGACCGACAGCCCCAGCGGCAGCGGTTTGTTCGGATCGAGCCCCTTATCAATCACGATTTTCACCGGCACGCGCTGCACAATTTTGACAAAGTTACCGGTGGCATTTTCAGCCGGGAAGGCGGAGAAGCGCGAGCCGCTGCCCTGCTGGATACTGTCAACGTGGCCCTCAAGCGCCATATCCGGCCACGCGTCGACCGACACGGTGACTTTATCACCGGGCTTCATGCGCTCAAGCTGGGACTCTTTGAAGTTCGCCACCACCCACACGTTCGGCGAAACCAGGGAGAACAGCGCCGTACCCGCCTGCACCAGCGTACCGGGCTGCACGTTGCGTTTGGTGACAAACCCGTCGAACGGGGCGCGAACTTCGGTGTAAGAGAGGTTCAGATTGGCCGTTTCCAGCTGCGCTTTGGCCTGTTCGACCTGACGCTCGCGCGCTTCAACGTTGGTTTCCTGCTGGCGGATTTGCAGCTGTACCTGCTCTGCCACTTCCAGCTGCGCCTGAGCGCTGGCCAGACCCGCCTGGGCACTGCGCAGTTGCGCATTCGCAGAATCAATACTTTGCTGGGTGGTCGCCCGCGGATCGACGCCGCGCTGGCGGCGATACTCCGCCTGCGCGTTCGCCAGATCGGCCTGCGCTTTCAGCACCTGCGCTTTGGCTTCGTCACGCTGGGCGGGATACTGCACTTTGGAGAGTGCGAGCTGCGCCTGGGCCTGGTGCAGCTGCGCGATAGCCAGCCCAAGCTGGGCCTGAGCCTGATCGCGCTGCGCGGTGGTATCACGCGGATCGATGACCACCAGCAGATCGCCTTTTTTCACGCGCTGGTTATCGCGCACCCGCAGCTCGGTGACGTAGCCTGCCGTTTTCGGGGCAATCGTCACCACGTCGCCGTCGGTAAAGGCGTCGTCGGTCGTCTCTTCGTTGCGGGTTAAAAACCACCAGACCAGCGCCACGACGACCATCACCACCACGACAATGCCGAGGATAATTAACGGTTTTTTGCCCGGGCGCTTACGCTCATTATTGTTTTTATCCTGCTCGTCAGCAGGTGGAGTTTGATCTTCAGCCATAGTTCAGCAACGGTCCTGTCAGTGAGCGGCATCACACTATGCCGTTCACTAAAGCTAGGACGTTGCTATACGTTTGCCAGGAAAAACTGACAAATTGCGCACTATATGAGAAGGAATATTCCGAAACCGATCGCCGCGGCCCAAACCAGCATCGGGATTGACCAGAGATGGAAGCGCCACCAGATGCGGCGATCGTTGGCCATGCGCAGGGCTATCAGGTTGGCCAGCGAGCCGGGCAGCAGCCCAAACCCGCCGATATTCACCGCCCAGGCCAGCAGCGTGTCCGGCGGAACATAGTTGAGCAGCAGAATGGTGGAAGGCACGTTGCTGATAAACTGCGACAGGCCAATCGCCGTCAGCCACAGTCCCGGCTGAGACAGCGTGCTGACGCTGTGGAGCACGTTTTGCAGCACCGGAAGCTGAATAAGCAGATGCACATCAATAAACATCACCATAAAGACCAGCAGCAGCGTCCAGTCCACGCTGACCAGCACGCGTCGCGCGAGGACGACAAAGCCCGCGGCGACAAGCAACACGCCCGCCACCTCATACTTCAGCTCCAGCGCGAACAGAAAGACGATGTATAACCCGAGGCAGCTCCAGACCAGACGCGGCTGCCACTGCGGGCCCGTGGTGCCGCTGTGGTACTGCAGTTTTTTATCCGGAAAGGCAAACCAGCAGACCGCCAGCAGCGACAGCATCATCACCAGCGCCAGCGGCGCCATCTGCCAGGTAAAAGCGGCGAACGACAGCCCGGAACGGCCCCAGAGGAGGATATTTTGCGGGTTACCGATGGGCGTAAACAGAGAACCGGCATTAACGGCGAGCGCTTCGAAGATGATCAGCCGGCTTACCGGGATCTCGCAAAGCTTACGCAGCGTGAGGGTGAGGGGCACGATGATAAACAGCGCCACGTCGTTGGTCAGAAACGTCGACAGCACCGCGGCGGAGAACACCATAAACAGGGACAACCTGCGCTCGGTGGCAAAGCGGCGCACCATTTTACGGCCCAGAACGTCAAAATAGCCGCTCAGCTCAACCCCTTTGGTGAGCATCATCAGGCCGCTCAGGGTAATGATGGTGCGCCAGTCAATGGCAGCGGGCCAGGCCTGCGGCGCAAACGGCACAAAGAGGCTTAACCCTGCGCCAATGAGTAATAAGAGATGGAAGAAACGATCGCGTGCCAGGGCCTGCAGTCCAGGGATTTTCATTCAGCGGAGGGACCATATTTAAGGGTAAATTCGCGAAACTTCACCAGCGTCTCTTCGCTGACGTGGTGTTCCATGCCTTCCGCATCCCGGCGGGCAATCTCCGGGCTGACGCCCAGCACCAGTAAAAAATTCTCGACAAGCTGGTGGCGCTCGCGGCTCTCCTGCGCGAGTTTCTCCCCTTCCGGCGTCAGAAAGACCCCGCGCCAGGGGATCATTTCAATTAGGCCCACGGAGGCGAGACGTTTTAACATTTTTGCGACAGTTGGCTGCGATACCCCCAGCCTGGCGGCCATATCGACCTGACGCGCTTCCCCGACCTCACGAATCAGATCGGAAATGAGTTCAACATAATCATCAATCAGTTCACGCCGGTGCGCTTCTCGGACCTGGCGAAAACCTTCGACATGCTCTTCAACATTCACCAGTTGCGTCGTTTTTTTAATGGTTGGCTTACCTGCGCGACGGTTCATTGTACTTCCTCAGTGGGGTGACGCTTCCAGCGCCCGGTATCGAGAGCGCACATTGTAAACCATCCCTCCACAAGCACAAAAAATTAACGAAATAGCCATAGCTATACAATATAGCCTGTGCTATATCTGTATGTAATGCAGTCACCCTTCACGGATCGAAGGGATCAAAAATCAGGAGGTCTTATGAACGAATTCAAGAGGTGCATGACCGTGTTTACCCACTCCCCCTTTAAAGTGCGCTTAATGCTGCTGAACATGCTGTGCGACATGTTTAACGGTAAACCGCATCAGGATGACAAACCTTCCCACTAAGCGGCGTTGCGGTACGCCGCTTCATTTTCCCGTCACAATCTCGCTCTAAACTGGCTTCCAGCCGCCTTATTCCCGATCTTTTTTACGGATTTGCAATCCCCTTCGCAAAACATCTGCTTAGCAACTGTTGATATTATTTAGCGCTCGCACTATCTTCTTGCAGCCCTGCACAATTTGCGGCTCGCTGAAGCGGACCCTCATTCCCTCTCCACGCACTGTCAGGCAGGTTATGACCCTTGACGCCAGGGTGAGCACATGGCGTTTTCATCCATGATAGTGACCTATGAATGTAACCCTGATAGATACCGTTGTGACCCGCAGCCGGGCCTTAAGCCCGTGGACGGGTTTTTACTTTTTGCAGTCATTACTGATTAACTTTGCGCTGGGTTATCCCTTTAGTCTGCTCTACGCGGTGGCCTTCACCTGCATTCTGCATGTGCTATGGCGCGCCGCCCCGCGCGCGCAAAAAGCGTTAATCGGCATCTGTTCACTGGTTGCTGCACTCTATTTCCCGTTTGGTCAGGCGTACGGCTCGCCAAACTTTAATACCCTGCTGGCGCTGCACTCGACCAATATGGAAGAGTCGACGGAGATCCTGACGATCTTCCCGTGGTACAGCTACGTGGTCGGGCTCTTTATCTTCGCATTGGGCGTTATCGCCATCCGTCGTCAGCCGGGCGAGAAAAAATCCTGGGGTAAGATCGACATACTCTGTCTGGTGTTCAGCGTTGCCGTGGCGTTTGTCGCCCCCATCCAGAACATTCCCTGGGACGGTAAGCTAAGACTTATTAACATCGGCTATCCGGTTTTCCGCTTCGTGAAAGACGTCGTTGTCAATAATAAAGAGGTTCTCGACGAACAGGCCCGCATGGCTGAGCTTTCCAATATGAAAGACACCTGGAACGTGCTGGCCGTGAAGCCGAAATATCACACCTATGTGGTGGTGATTGGCGAAAGCGCGCGTCGCGATGCAATGGGCGCGTTTGGCGGCCACTGGGATAACACCCCGTTTGCGAGTTCGGTCAAAGGCACCCTGTTTACCGATTATGTCGCGGCCAGCGGCTCGACGCAGAAATCACTCGGTCTGACCCTTAACCGGGTGGTGGATGGCAAACCGCAGTATCAGGATAATTTCGTCACCCTGGCAAACCGCGCGGGTTTTCAGACGTGGTGGTTCTCTAATCAGGGGCAAATTGGCGAATACGATACGGCGATTGCCAGCATCGCCAAACGGGCTGACGAAGTGCAGTTCCTGAAAAATGGCGACTTTGAAGCTGACAAAAACACTAAAGACGAAGCGCTGCTGAAAATGACGGCGCAGGTCTTCGCCACCCCGCGCACCCAGCCGCAGCTGATCGTCCTGCACCTCATGGGGTCGCACCCACAGGCCTGCGATCGGACAGGCGGAAAGTACGCGGAGTTTGTGCAGTCCAAAGAGACCTCCTGCTATCTCTACACCATGACGCAAACCGACGACCTGCTGAGCAAGCTGTACGATCAGCTGCGCAATACGGGCGACAGCTTCTCCATGGTCTATTTCTCGGATCACGGGCTGGCGTTTAAAGAGCGCGGTAAAGAGGTGCAGTATCTAGCGCACGATGACAAGTTCCAGCAGAACTTCCAGGTGCCGTTTATGGTGCTGTCGAGTGACGATAAAACGCATCGCGTCATTAAAGCACGCCGTTCAGCAAATGATTTCCTGCAGTTTTTCTCGCAGTGGACGGGGATTACCGCCGGGCAGATAAAAAATGTTTATCCGTTTGTCTCTAACAAGAAAGCTCCCCCAGTATACGTTACCAACTTCAAGTTACAGAAAGTTGACTACAACCATCTGGGTACGGATATTTTTGATATTAAGAATAAGTAATTGCCGTCTCGTGCGGACCGATGCCCTCTCCCACGGGGAGAGGGAACCAACACTCAAAACGGCAACCTCAGGTTGCCGTTTTGCTTTTATCTTCGACAAAAAAAATCCGCCACAGTGGGCGGATTTTTTATTTAATCACCGAAGTGATTAGAAGCGGTAACCTACGCCCGCGATCCAGGTGCCAACGTCAACGTTGCGGATACGGCTCTGCTCATAGGAGAAGTCCAGAGCAACGTCCTGGATTGGGTTGAACTGCAGGCCTGCGCCATAGGAGAAGCCGTAGTCGCTGTTGCTTGCAGTGCGGTTCAGACCTTCGTTTTCGGTCTGCTGGAATTTACCGTAGCCAACACCTACAACACCGTAGATGCTTGCCCAGTCGTTCAGACGGTAAGCTGGACCAGCAGTGATACCGTAGTACTGGCCTTTGTTGTATGCGCCGTTTTCAGAACGATCTTTCTCGGTGTAGGTGAAAGAACCGATCACGCCCAGTGGGTTGTTATCCTGCTCGTAACGATACTTCAGGTTGAAACCGTTAGCTTTGTTCATCACGCCCTGATAGTCGCTCTGAGCGTAACCACCAGTAACAGTAGAAGTAGCAGCTACAGCGGTACCTGCGGAAACAGCCAGTACAGCGGCCAGTGCTGAAAGACATGCAATTTTTTTCATAACCACCTCAAATGTGATCCAAGTAAGTCCGTAAGTTTTAAATATATCAAAAAAATTTGCGAAACTCTTTGTGATTCGTGATGTCTAATGAAACCTTTCCTGTAACAGAACGTTTCCAGCGTAAGCTATCTCTTTCAAATCACATGCAATTTTCACTACTAAATGCGCATAGTGCGCGTCTGCGCCGTTACATTCATCCAGATTATTCCTAATCTGACAGGCGATAAATCCACCAGCGCTTATCCATTTTACGGATTTCACCTGCTTTTTTTTCAACAGCGCCTCAACCGTCGCCGCATATTTCCTTTACACTGCAACCTTTACCTCATTTGACATAAGCTGACAGGAGAAAGGATGCCTGGGTTATCCCGCACGTCGTCGGTCTGGTTGCCGGTTGCAGTCATACTCATTGCCATGTTGTCCATTCAAAGCGGCGCCTCGCTGGCAAAATCGCTTTTTCCACTGGTTGGCGCGCCCGGGGTGACCGCCCTGCGTATTGTTCTGGGCACGGCGATACTGGTGGTCATTTTTAAACCGTGGCGACTGCGCTTTAAAAAGGAGCAGCGTTTACCGCTGCTGTTTTATGGACTCTCCCTGGGGGTGATGAACTACCTGTTCTACCTCTCCATCCAGACGATACCGCTGGGTATTGCCGTCGCGCTGGAGTTTACCGGCCCGCTGGCGGTGGCGCTGTTCTCCTCCCGACGTCCGGTCGATTTTATCTGGGTTGTGTTGGCCGTACTGGGCTTATGGTTCCTGCTGCCGCTGGGCCAGAGTGTTTCTGAGATTGACCTGACGGGCGCAGCGCTGGCGCTGGGCGCAGGTGCCTGCTGGGCTGTCTATATCCTCACCGGCCAGCGCGCAGGGGAAGAGCACGGACCGGCAACGGTGGCGCTGGGTTCCCTGATTGCGGCCATCGTGTTTGTGCCCATCGGCATGGCGCAGGCGACAGAATCGATCTGGCAATGGTCCGTCATGCCCATCGGGCTGGCGGTTGCGATTCTCTCTACCGCACTCCCCTACTCTCTGGAGATGATTGCCCTTACGCGTCTGCCGACGCGCATATTTGGCACCCTGATGAGCATGGAGCCTGCGCTTGCAGCCATTTCCGGGATGGTGTTTCTCGGTGAAACCCTGACATTGACCCAGACGCTGGCGCTCTGCTCGATTATCGCGGCATCAATGGGATCGACGCTCACCATGCGCCCCGAACCTAAAGTTGAGAAAGTGGATATCAACTAAGGCCATATATTCTGCATGGCTTCCACGCCATGCAGAATAAAGGCCAAAAAGACAGTCGTTATAATTTCTTACACTCTGATTTCTGCCAGCTAAATATCCCTCTGCGCTGACTTCCTCATTCAGCAATTAAGATTGATCTGTATCAATTTAAAAATTACTCAACATTTTCAATAGATTAAATTCTCAACCTCCTTCTCGCTATTAAACCGATAGGCACAGCCAAACCGCAGAGAAAAAATCCGGTGCTATACTTAGTTCCGTAATTACCTGGGACATAAACATCAAGAGGATATGAGATTATGAGTACCGCTAAACTGGTGAAAACGAAAGCGTCTAATCTGCTTTATACCCGTAACGATGTATCGGACAGCGACAAAAAAGCGACTATTGAGTTGCTGAATCGCCAGGTGATCCAGTTCATCGATCTTTCGCTGATCACCAAACAGGCCCACTGGAATATGCGCGGTGCAAACTTTATTGCCGTTCATGAAATGCTGGATGGCTTCCGCACAGCACTGGTTACCCACCTCGATACGATGGCTGAACGTGCCGTTCAGTTAGGCGGCGTGGCGCTGGGTACCACACAGGTGATCAACAGCAAAACCCCGCTGAAAAGCTATCCGCTGGATATCCATACCGTTCAGGATCACCTGAAAGAGCTGGCGGACCGCTACGCGATTGTGGCGAACGATGTGCGCAAAGCGATTAGCGAAGCGAAAGACGAAGATACCGCAGATATCTTCACCGCCGCGTCCCGCGATCTGGATCAGTTCCTGTGGTTCATCGAATCTAACATCGAATAATTCATACGAATTTTCTATCAAACCCTCGCCTTCCGGTGAGGGTTTTGCACATCTATGGTGCACGTTTTTTGCCTGAGAACGTGCAAAAGTGAAGAAATTGTAATAATCACCTCACACAACCGTTAACGGAAGATTGTTTTTTCGTCAGAATTTACGCTAAATATCTCCCCGTCAGTTGAGCCAAACGAAGCGCACCAAAACAGTGCCCCACTTTGGTGCAATAAAACCTCATTGCCCCATTTATTGTGCAATGCATGACATCATCCCCTTTGCAAAACAACAGCTTGTAAAGTTGGCACGATTTTTTCATTGTGCCACCTGTTCTCGCAGGGGATCGCCCCGTGGATATAAAAGGAAATGCTATGAAGTCTGTATTAAAAGTTTCACTGGCTGCACTTACCCTGGCTTTTGCGGTGTCCTCTCAGGCTGCCGACAAACTGGTTGTGGCGACCGACACGGCGTTCGTTCCGTTTGAATTCAAACAGGGTGATAAATACGTTGGTTTTGATGTGGATCTGTGGGCCGCAGTCGCAAAAGAACTCAAGCTGGATTACACCCTGAAGCCGATGGACTTCAGCGGCATCATCCCGGCGCTGCAAACCAAGAACGTTGATCTGGCGCTGGCGGGTATCACCATTACCGACGAGCGTAAAAAAGCGATCGACTTCTCTGACGGCTACTACAAAAGCGGCCTGCTGGTGATGGTCAAAGCCGATAATAACGACGTAAAAAGCGTGAAAGATCTCGACGGCAAAGTGGTGGCAGTGAAGAGCGGCACCGGGTCAGTTGATTACGCGAAAGCGAATATCAAAACCAAAGACCTGCGCCAGTTCCCGAACATCGACAATGCGTACATGGAGCTGGGTACCGGCCGCGCTGACGCAGTGCTGCACGACACGCCAAACATCCTGTACTTCATCAAAACCGCGGGCAACGGCAAGTTCAAATCTGTGGGCGAATCTCTGGAAGCTCAGCAGTACGGTATCGCCTTCCCGAAAGGCAGCGACGACCTGCGCACGAAAGTTAACGGCGCGCTGAAAACGCTGAAAGAGAACGGCACCTATAACGAAATCTACAAAAAATGGTTCGGTACCGAGCCTAAATAATTTCACCTGAATTCAGGTTTGTAACGCCCGGTGGCGCTGCCGCTTACCGGGCCTACATTTTTCGTTTTTCACCACGGTATACAGGAATACATCATGCAGTTTGACTGGAGCGCCATCTGGCCTGCCATTCCACTCTTGCTTGAAGGCGCTAAAATGACCCTGTGGATTTCGGTCCTGGGTCTGGTTGGCGGGTTGATTATCGGTCTTGTCGCCGGTTTCGCCCGCACCTACGGTGGCTGGATTGCAAACCACATCGCACTGGTTTTCATCGAAGTGATCCGCGGCACCCCCATTGTCGTGCAGGTCATGTTCATCTACTTCGCCCTGCCTATGGCATTCACCGACCTGCGCATCGACCCGTTCAGCGCCGCCGTCGTCACCATTATGATCAACTCGGGCGCCTACATTGCGGAAATTACCCGCGGTGCGGTGCTGTCGATTCATAAAGGGTTCAGTGAAGCCGGTCTGGCATTAGGCCTTTCACGTCGCGAAACGATCCGCCACGTTATTCTGCCGCTGGCGCTGCGTCGCATGCTGCCACCGCTGGGTAACCAGTGGATCATCAGCATTAAAGATACGTCGCTGTTCATTGTTATCGGCGTGGCCGAACTGACCCGTCAGGGGCAGGAGATCATTGCTGGCAACTTCCGCGCGCTGGAAATCTGGAGTGCGGTGGCCGTTGTCTACCTGATCATTACTCTGGTTCTGAGCTTCGTTCTGCGTCGTCTTGAAAGAAGGATGAAAATCCTGTGATTGAATTTAAAAACGTTTCCAAGCATTTTGGCCCAACCCAGGTGCTGCACAATATCGATCTGAACATCAAACAGGGTGAAGTGGTGGTGATTATCGGGCCATCCGGCTCCGGTAAGTCGACCCTGCTGCGCTGCATCAACAAGCTGGAAGAGATCACCAGCGGCGATCTGATTGTCGACGGTCTGAAGGTGAATGACCCGAAAGTGGATGACCGTCTGATTCGTCAGGAAGCGGGCATGGTGTTCCAGCAGTTCTACCTGTTCCCGCACCTGACGGCGCTGGAGAACGTGATGTTTGGCCCGCTGCGCGTGCGCGGTGCCAACAAAGCGGCGGCAGAAGCGCTGGCGAAAGATCTGCTGGCGAAAGTCGGCCTCGCAGAACGCGCCCATCATTACCCTTCCGAGCTGTCCGGTGGTCAACAGCAGCGCGTGGCGATTGCCCGTGCGCTGGCGGTCAAACCGAAGCTGATGCTGTTTGATGAGCCTACGTCCGCACTCGACCCGGAGCTGCGTCACGAGGTGCTGAAGGTCATGCAGGATCTGGCGGAAGAAGGGATGACGATGGTTATCGTGACCCACGAAATCGGCTTCGCGGAGAAAGTGGCGTCCCGCCTGATCTTTATTGATAAAGGCCGTATCGCGGAAGACGGTAACCCGCAGGAGTTGATTGCGAATCCGCCGAGCCCGCGTTTGCAGGAGTTCCTGCAGCACGTCTCCTGATCCCTCGCGTTACGCTAAGCCGGGCCTGCCCGGCTTTTTTACGCCAGATTGTTCCCAAAAATCCCCCTCCGCGTCCCGACTTCTATACTTATCATTTTGTTCGACATTTTCACCGGAGGACGCCGTGCCGTGGATCCTGTTGCTGTTGATTAGCCTGTTTAGTGCGCCATCGTTCGCCGTCGCGATCCCCGGTGTGACCACCGGAACAACCGCCAGCCAGCAAAATACGCCCTCTCCGGAACCGGATGTTGAACAGAAGAAAGCGGCTTACGGCGCGCTTGCCGACGTTCTTGAGAACGACACCTCCCGAAAGGAATTAATCGAGCAGTTGCGCAAAGCCGCCGCCACGCCGCCCCAGGAAACCGTTCCGACCCTCACCCCTCCGCAGGAGGAGGAGCAAAAAACGGTGCTGGAAAATGTCACCGACGTGAGCCGCCACTATGGGGAAGCGCTCTCCTCGCGCTTTGCCCAGCTCTACCGCAACCTGATTGGCTCACCGCATAAGCCGTTTAACCCACAAACGTTTACCGCCGCCGCCATGCAGTTCCTGATGCTGGCCGGTGCAGTCTTCCTTTTTTACTGGCTGGTGCGCCTGTGCGCGTGGCCGCTGTACCGCAAAATGGGGCAATGGGGACGCAGAAAGAATCAGCAGAAAAGCAGCTGGCTGCACCTGCCGCTGATGATCGCCTCAGCGTTTATCATCGATTTACTGCTGCTGGCGCTGACGCTGTTCTTAGGCCAGATGCTGGCCGACAGGCTGAACGCGGGCAACAAAACCATCGCCTTCCAGCAGTCGCTTTTCCTGAATGCCTTTGCCCTGATTGAGTTCTTCAAGGCGCTGCTGCGGTTACTCTTTTGCCCTCACGTGCCGGCGCTGCGTCCCTTCTCCATTCGGGACGAGAGCGCAACATACTGGGCGCTGCGCCTGAGCGTGCTCAGCGGGCTGATTGGCTACGGTCTGCTGGTTGCCGTGCCGATCATCTCCAACCAGGTGAACGTCCAGTTTGGCGCGCTGGCAAACGTCATTATCATGCTCTGCATTACCGTCTGGTCGCTGTACCTTATCTTCCACAATAAAAAGACCATCACCGAGAGCCTGCTGCATCTGGCCGATCGTTCCCTCTCGTTCTTCAGCCTGTTTATTCGCGCATTCGCCCTGGTGTGGCACTGGCTGGCAAGCGCCTACTTCATCGTATTGTGCTTCTTCTCGCTGTTCGACCCGGGAAACAGCCTGAAATTTATGATGGGGGCAACATTCAAAAGCCTGGCCATTATCGGCATCGCGGCATTTGTCTCGGGGCTGCTGTCGCGCTGGATCTCGAAAACCATCACCCTGTCGCCGCAGGTACAGCGTAATTACCCTGAACTGCAAAAACGGGTGAACGGCTGGATGTCGGTATCCCTCAAGGTAGCGCGCATTCTCACCGTCTGCGTGGCGATCATGCTGCTCCTTAACGCGTGGAGCCTGTTTGATTTCTGGAACTGGCTGCACAACGGCGCAGGTGAAAAAACGGTCGACATTCTGATTCGCATCGCGCTGATTTTGTTCTTCTCTGCCGTCGGCTGGACGCTGCTGGCGAGCCTCATCGAGAACCGTCTGGTGTCGGATATTCACGGCAGGCCCCTGCCCAGCGCGCGGGCCCGCACCTTGCTGACGCTGTTCCGCAACGCGCTGGCGGTCATCATCAGTACCATCACCATCATGATTGTGCTGTCAGAAATCGGGGTGAATATCGCCCCGCTGCTGGCCGGTGCAGGTGCCCTGGGGCTGGCGATCTCCTTCGGGTCGCAAACGCTGGTGAAGGATATTATTACCGGCATCTTTATCCAGTTTGAGAACGGGATGAACACGGGCGATCTGGTGACCATCGGGCCGCTGACCGGCACGGTGGAGCGGATGTCGATTCGCTCGGTGGGCGTGCGTCAGGATACCGGGGCGTACCACATCATCCCCTGGTCCTCGATCACCACCTTTGCCAACTTTGTGCGCGGCATTGGTTCCGTGGTGGCGAACTACGATGTGGACCGTCATGAGGATGCCGATAAAGCGAAGCAGGCGCTGCGCGATGCGGTAGAAGAGCTGATGCAGATGGAAGATATTCGCGGACTGGTGATTGGCGAGCCGTCATTTGCCGGCATTGTCGGGCTGACGAACACGGCCTTTACCCTACGCGTGTCGTTCACCACCCAGCCGCTGAAGCAGTGGACGGTGCGCTTTGCGCTCGACAGCATGGTGAAAAAGCACTTCGATCTGGCGAACGTGCGGATGCCGGTACAGACGTATCAGGTCCTGCCGCCGCCCGCAGCGCCGCTCCCTCCGCAGGAGCCGACGCTGTAGCCGGGTTGCCGGGTGGCGGCTTCGCCTGACCCGGCCTGCGACGCAGCGCTATTTGCAGCGTTTGTTATCGTCCATAAATGACCAGGCGATAAAGCGGCTTTGCTTCTGGCCCTGCGCCATCTCTTTTTTCACTACTTTCACCGCGCCCGCTTCGGTGAGCGCGCGGTAAAGTGGCGGCAGGTTATCTCCGCGGGAAACCAGCGTCGTAAACCACTTCACCTGACGGCCAAACTGTTTGCTTTCCGCAATCATGCGCAGGATAAAGGCCACCTCGCCGCCTTCACACCACAGCTCCTGCTGCTGACCGCCGAAGTTCAGCGCGGCGTCTTCAGCCTGACCCAGGTTGCGGCGCTTGCGCTCGCTGCCCGCGCGGGCTGCTGCCGCCGAATCGTGGAACGGCGGGTTGCACATCGTGGCGTCATAGGTTTCATTTTTATGAATAATGCCGTTGAAGATTGAGGCGGCCTCTTTCTGACGACGCAGGCGAATGGCGCGGCTTAATCCCGGGTTAGCGTTGATAATCGCCTGGGCGCTGGCGAAGGCCTCAGCACCGATTTCGCTTCCGGTAAAGCGCCAGTGATACTCATGCGCGCCGATCAGCGGGTAAATCAGGTTCGCCCCGGTGCCGATATCCAGCACGGTCGCCTGCTGAGGAATAATGCCATCACGGTCTTCAGCCACAAGATCGGCAAGGTGATGAAGGTAATCCGCGCGGCCCGGAACGGGTGGGCAGAGAAAGCCTTCCGGAATATCCCAGTTCGCCACACCGTAGTAGTGTGCGAGCAGCGCTTTGTTCAACATTTTAACCGCCTGGGGGTCAGCAAAGTTGACCGAAGGTTCACCCGCGGGGGTCTGGACAATGTAGTCCTTTAACGGCGGGCAGCTCAGGCATAACGCATTCATGTCGTAGCGGCTGCGGTGGCGGTTTCGTGGGTGCAATCCCGGCTTTTGGGAAGTCATGGCGTTCTCCTTTAAACAGCGGCGTAAGATACCCTTTGCTGGCCTAACGGTAAATCTTTCTCTGCGGCGCTGAAAAAGCCGCCATAAATCAAACACCTTTATGTCTATGATCTGTCAGCGTAATGTCAATTTTTATCGTTCAAAAAATAAGCAGATCATCATCAAATATTTGCGCTAAGTCACACTCGTCAGGCTTCTAAACTTAAGGGGAATCACCTGTTGTTTCCTCATGAGGATGTGATTATGAAAAAGTACCTGACCCTTGTTGTTATCGCCTCCGCCCTGACGACCGCGTCATTTTCTGCGATGGCCGTTCAGTCGCTGACCCAGAGTACCGACACCAGCCAGCTTCAACCTGCAGGCACCGTCTCCGTAAGCCGCGCCAGTAACCTGGACGATCTGCAGAATAAACTGGCGGAAAAAGCCCGCCAGGAAGGTGCAAAAGGCTTCGTGGTGAATTCCGCTGGCGGAGATAACCATATGTACGGCACAGCGACCATCTATAAATAATCTGCCCCACCCCATGACTGCATCTGCCTGCCAGATGCAGTTTGCTCTCTTCCTCGCCTTGATTGTTCATTTTTTAACCCCACATTAAAAGCAGGGCATGACACCATTTCAGGAGGATGCTATGGCTTCCGGTTGGGCGAATGATGACGCCGTAAACGAACAGATCAACAGTACGATTGAAGATGCGGTTGCGCGCGCTCGCGGTGAAATCCCACGCGGCGAAAGCCTGAAGGAGTGCGAAGAGTGTGGAGAACCTATCCCGGAGGCGCGGCGAAAAGCCATGCCAGGGGTAAGGTTATGCATTACCTGTCAGCAGAATAAAGATTCAAAAAATGCTTCACATTCAGGTTATAATCGCAGAGGTTCGAAAGACAGCCAGTTACGTTGACTTTCCTTTACCTAAGTTAACCGCCGGGGCGCTTACCTTTACGCTCACGATTTTTAGCGAACCGCGTAGCAAAATGTGCCCTTCATTTTTGTTCTGTAAAGCGCATCCACAAGAAGTGTAAAGCGCCACTTTGAATTTATTAGTAATCAATAAGTTATTTGTCATTCAATTTTTTTGATTGACCACGTCAATTCTCTTCGATTTTATCTCTCAAGAAAAAACGTGATACTCATCACATCGACGGAACATCGTCCCCTTAACAGAAACACCTGCGAGAGATTACTTATGAAAACCATCAAATATGCTGTAGCTGCTGTTGCCCTGTCCGCTCTGTCTTTCGGCGCTTTCGCCGTAGAGCCAGTCTCTTCTGCTCAGGCACAGAACATGAACAAAGTCGGTGTGGTGAGTGCTGATGGCGCGACCACCCTGGACGGTCTGGAAGCCAAACTGGCTGAGAAAGCGGCTGCTGCCGGTGCAAGCGGATACACCATTACCTCCGCTAACGGCAATAACAAGCTGAGCGGTACCGCGGTTATCTACAAATAATCGCCTGAATGAATGCTGTCCCCTCGCCAAACCCTCTGGTGAGCTGCTCCAACCCTCATTGACCCTGTTGTTTGTTACCCTTGCTTGCCCGTCCGCCACTGGACGGGCTTTTTTTTGCCTAAAACGCCGCGTCCACGCGTTTGAGACCGGCCTCGACCGTATCAACTTCCCCGGTTGCCAGCAGGCAGCAGGCCATCTGCAGCTTAATGGACTGCGGCACAGGCACGTTTCCGGCGAGGCACTGTTCAATCCAGTGCGCGGTGGTGTGCGGGTCTTTCGCTTCAGGGAGAATGACGTCCGTATTCTCTTCCCCGCGCGCCAGAACAGCGCGCGTACCGGCAGAATCGATCAGCATCAGCTGAGGGCAGCGGAGTGGATTGGCATACACCTCACCTTCTGTACCGTGCATCAGCAGCGCCCTGCCGCCAATCTCCTCAAAAAATTTCCCGACACGCCCCACGTATTCCGGGTGCGATACGCTGGAAAGGCGCAATGCGGCATCTTCTGCAAACGGCGTCGCCAGCTTCGCCAGGGTGTGGGCGCTGTTGCGCACGCCCATCCGCCAGCGCATATCCAGCTGCTTTTCCAGCGGCGGGCACAGGGCTCCGACGGGGATGTAAACCGGCTGATGGCCATCCAGCTTCGCCTGCGCCTGTCCTGCATGACGCGTTGGCTCAATCCCCAACATGCCGAAAATGGTCTCCGTCAACACGCGGGTGGGATCTTCGCTGACCCCGTGAACCACCACCGGGAACCCCAGCTTATGCAATAAGATCGCCAGCAGCGGAGTGAGGTTTGCCTGCTTGCGCGCGCCGTTATAGCTCGGGATGACAATCGGCATCGGTTTTGCCACCGGCGGCGTCAGGCGCAGCGTTTGCGCCTGCATCGCCTCGTAAAAACCGCGCATCTCCGCTTCGCCTTCGCCTTTGATACGCAGCGCAATCAGGATGCCGCCCATCTCCAGGTCAGGTACCTCGCCATCGAGCATTCGGGTATACAGGGCGCGAGCAGTTTCATGGTCCAGATCGCGGGCGTGGTTTTTGCCCCTGCCTACCTCTTTGATAATCTTGCGATAATCCACGACATCTCTCCTGAAAATATCCTTCTGGTAACAATATAGCCCTGTTAAACGTTCGGACGTTAGTTTTTTTCTACATCATCAACGTTCTGTTTTTAAGGATAAAAAAGAAACTCAAGCATTATTTCAATTATTTGTGATTCCTGCAGAAGATTCTTAATGCACCATTATTTGTTTAAATAACCAGCGGAAAGTCATTAAGGGTCAACGGTGAAAACGTCCAGGCAACGCTCTCACCAGAAACATATCAGGATTTGTTATGAACAAGGTTGCTTTAGGTTTAATCATCGCCGCAGCGGTGGGATGTTCTGCATCCACGTTTGCGGCAACAAACGGTGAAGGTCAGATCAATTTCACCGGTGAAATTATCGATTCTGCTTGTCAGGTCGTGAATGGATTAAGTAATCCATTAAATGTTCAGCTGGGAAAAGTGTCTAAAACGGTATTTACCGGCGCTGGCTCTACCAGCACATTAACGAAGTTTGATATTCAGTTAACGAATTGTCCTGACACGGTCACCTCCGCAGCCATTAATTTCGGCGGTACGCCAGATGCGAATAACAACGCTACGCTGGCCTTAACGCCAGATAGCGATGCGGCGACCGGTGTGGCAATTCAGTTGGTTGATGCCTTAGAGCAGCCTGTCAGCCTGTATACGCCATCGCAGCAGTATCAATTAACCTCCGGTACGGCGGTTAACGATCTGGAATTTGGTGCCCGTTATATCCAAACCGGCGCTGCGATCACCGCAGGCCCTGCTAACTCTGTATCGACCTTCACCGTTATTTATAACTGATCTTATCAATCCTGAGATATTAATGCTTTTGCGGGCATTAATATCTCATCTATTTATTGAGAAATCTGTATGCGCCACGGTTATTTACTGAGCACGCTTTTACTGGTAGCCGCCACTGCACATGCGGGCGTCATTATTAATGGCACCCGTCTGGTCTACCAGGGAGATAAAAAGGAATCATCTCTTGGTCTTTCAAATCCAGATGCGACGGATTATCTGGTGCAGTCCTGGGTTGATTCCGGCGGTAAAAACCTGGCCAAAGCCCCGTTCCTCATCACCCCGCCGCTTTTCCGTCTGGATGCCAAAGAAGATAACGTTCTGCGCGTGGTACGCACGGGCGGAAATTTGCCTGAAGACAGGGAATCCCTGTACTGGTTGAATATTAAAGCGATCCCTTCCTCAAAGCAGGTGGAAGGCGTGAATACGCTGCAAATTGCGATTAATACCCGTATTAAATTGCTGTATCGCCCGTCTGCGGTAAAAGGCAGACCAGAAGACGTGGCCGATAAGCTTGAATGGCGTCGCGAAGGTAACGAGCTGGTGGTGAATAACCCCACGCCGTTTTATATGAATTTCCAGGCGGTCACCCTGAATGGTCAGAAAGTGACGAAAGCGACCTGGGCCGTTCCAAAAACAGAAACGCATTTTGCCATACCGGGTAATGTCAGAGGCTCGAACGTGACGTATTCCATTATTACTGATTACGGCAGCATCAGCCATACCTGGTCGAAATCCGTTCATTAATACTTTTCCCCGGTAATAAAATAATCATGTACAGCCATAAAAAGCCGTTCATCTGCCGATTTTCGTCATTGCTGGTCATTCTTTTTGGCCTGGCGATGGCGATCTTTGCGCATCAGGTTATGGCTGATGATTATTTTAACCCTGCCCTGCTGGATATTGATAATCCCCAGCAGGGAAAAACCGATTTATCCGTCTATGAAAAAGGCCCAGGCCAGGCGCCGGGTAAATATCAGGTTACGGTGTTTATCAATAATAATAAAATTGATACCCGCGATGTCACCTTTACGCTGCAGAAAGACGATCACGGCAACAGCACGCTGCAACCTTGCTTTACCGTGGACGATTTAAAAAGCCTCGGGATCAAGACCCAAAAATATCCGCAGCTGAAAGCCAAAGGCCAGTGCGCCGATTTACACGCCATCCCTGCGGCATCCGCGACCTTCCGCGTTCGCAACCAGCAACTGCTGCTGAGCATTCCCCAGTCGGCGCTCGGTCAGGTGCCTCGCGGCTACATTGACCCAAAAGAGTTTGACGAAGGAATTAACGCGGGCCTGCTTAACTACAGTGCAAATGCCAGCCAAAGCCATGCGCGCCAGCCGGGTGAACAGGATAACAGCAGCCAGTACGTTAACCTGCGTCCGGGTTTGAACATTGGCGCATGGCGCATTCGCAACTATTCCACCTGGAATCGCAGCACCACGGGTAACGAGGAGGACCAAAAATTCACCTCCGTATATACCTACGCGCAACGCGATATTGTGGCGATGAAAAGCGACCTCACCGTCGGCCAGAGTTCCTCGCCTTCCGACGTTTTTGACAGCGTACCCTACACCGGCGTGGAGCTGAAATCCGATAACGACATGCTGCCGGACAGTGAAAAAGGCTACGCCCCCATTATTCGCGGCACCGCCCACAGTAACGCGCAGGTGGTGGTACGCCAGAACGGTTACATCATTTATCAGAACACGGTCGCCCCCGGCGCGTTCGAAATTAACGATCTCTACCCCACCGGCAGCAGCGGCGATCTTCAGGTCACCGTGAAAGAGACCGATGGCAGCGAAAGCCATTTCGTCGTGCCGTTTGCCTCCGTGCCGGTATTGCAGCGTGAAAAAAATCTGCGCTACAGCGTGACTGCCGGACGCTACCGTTCTTATGACAACGACGTCGAGAAGACCCCGTTTGCCCAGGGCAGCGCCATCTACGGTTTACCCTACGGTTTCACCGCCTACGGTGGCGTGCAGCAGAGCAGCCATTACCAGTCTCAGGCGGCTGGCGTCGGGAAAAACATGGGCGATTTAGGCGCCTTTTCCATTGACGTGACCCGCGCGAAGGCCCTGTTGAAAAAACAGCAGGCCAGCAAAGGCCAGTCGTGGCGCGTGCGCTATAGCAAAGACATCGCCCGGTCAGGCACCAACTTCTCGCTGGCCGGCTATCGCTATAACAGCAAAGGGTTTTACACCCTTGAAGACACCATGGAGTCATATACCCGCTCCGACGACTGGTCTGCACCGCAGCAGCGCCGCGCCCGAACCGAAGCCACCATCGACCAGACGCTGGCGGAAGGCTGGGGATCCGTCACCCTGAGCATGGTGAAAGAGACGTACTGGAGTCAGAGCCAGAACATGACCTCGATGAGCGTCAGCTACAACAATAGCTGGCACGGGGTGAGCTACAGCCTCAGCTACAGCATGAACAAAAACACCCAGGACAGCGATGAAGACGGTAACGAGGTGACAAACGACAACCAGTTCTCGCTGAGCGTCTCGGTGCCGCTGGACCGCTGGATGCATAACACCTGGGCCACCTACAACCTGAACAACACCAAAGACGGCACGACGCAGAACATCGGCCTGAACGGCACGGCGCTGAAAGAGGACAACCTGAACTGGAACATCCAGGAAGGGCTGAGCAGCACCGGCAGCGGTAACTCCACCAGCATCAACGCCGATTATAAAGCGACCTATGGCGAAGTGAGCGCAGGCGTCAGTCAGGATAAATATCAGCAGACCGTGAACGTCGGTTTGCAGGGCGGCGTGGTTGCCCATGCGAACGGAATAACCCTGAGCCAGCCGCTCGGTGACACCATCGCGCTGGTGAAAGCGCCGGGCACGCACGGAACCCATATCACGAACCAGACGGGCGTCGAGACCGACTTCCGCGGCTACACCGTCGTGCCTTTTGTTACCGCGTATCGCCACAACACCATCGCGCTGGATACCGAAACGCTACCGGACAACGCCGACGTCACCCACGCGGCGCAGATCGTGACGCCAACCCGCGGGGCCGTGGTGCGCGCCAGCTTTAACACCCGCGTGGGTAACCGCGTCCTGATGACGCTTACGCAAAAGGGTAAACCGCTGCCCTTCGGCGCAACGGTCACCACCGAGGATAAGGACAGCGAATTTATTGTCGGGAATGACGGCCAGACCTACCTCTCTGGTCTGCCGCAGCAAGGGCATCTCTACGTTTCCTGGGGACAGGGGGCGAACGAGCACTGCGTCGCTGACTATGCGCTAACGGATGAGAAAGAGAAAACCAGCATCATTAACGCTGCCGCGCAGTGTCACTGATCCACCGTTCAGGCTAACGATTATGCAAATGATTAAACAGTGCTTTTTCTTACTGGTTCTGGGAACCGCCGCGTTATTTATGCCGCATGCGAAGGCGACCTGTACTACGCCAGACCTGCCGAAAATGATCAACGTGGCCTCTATCTCCGTTCCCACGACGCTGGCCGTTGGCGAAACGATCCCGGGTACAGAGCAAATCGCCCATATCGCCGGTAATTGTGACAATGCGGAAGATAAGGGGCTGGAAATTGTCTCTTGTTACTACGGCACAGGGTCTGAGATTCCAGGCCTGAAAGGTGTTTACGATTCCGGAGTCCCTGGGATCGGTGTGGCCCTGATGAACGATCAGGGGCAGCGCATCAGCGGAGCCGGAGGCGTTAACTGCATTTCCACAGGAACGCCGTTGGGTTATGTTTCCAGCGATGGCAAACAGACCTTTAATTTCGACGTTACGCTGGAGTTGGTCAAAACCAGCGATACCGTAGCGTCAGGCACGCTGAATCAAAGTCAGACCCGTTTTGGGATCGGGGTTTATCACCACGAAGGGCTGGGCGATCCCAACACCATCTCCTATGCTGGCAACGTTATTCTGAAAGAGGTCACCTGCTCCGTCCTGCCGAAAAACCTGACGGTCAATCTGGGGGATTTCCCGGTCAGCGATTTTATCAGCGTGGGGATGCTCTCTTCCCCGGCACGAAACTTTGACGTCACGGTGAACTGCAACAGCACCGTACAGCCTGAAGTGAAAATTACCAGCTCAAACGGCTATGAAACGGCCTTCGAAGGGGTGCTGAAACTCACGCAGCAGACTGGCGCCGCGACGGGCGTCGGTGTCCGAATGCTGTTCGACGACAATATCGCCACCTTTGATACCTACGTTAACACCCGAAGCGAAGCCATTGCCAACGAAACGCTGACCATACCGTTTGAGGTGCGCTACGAGCAGGTCAGCGACGTGGTCACTCCCGGTCCGGCCAACACCGTTGCCACCATCACGCTTGCTTATAAGTAACTGACATGAAGAAGATAATTGCGTTTCTGGCGCTGGGGCTGATCGCCCAGGCACACGCCGAGGATATTCAGATCCAGATGACGGGCAACATTTACGCCAATACCTGCATCATCGACAGCGCCAGCCGGAACCTGACGGTGGATTTAGGTCAGGCGGCATCCGGTGATTTTAAAGACGTGGGCGATACCGGCGAGTGGAAAGACTTTTCCCTGTCAGTATCCCACTGCCCGCCAAGCCTCGCGCTTGCCACCGCCTACTTCTATGGCCAGGCGGACAGCACGCACCCCACTAAATTCGCCAATATCGGCAGCGCAAAGGGGCTGGCGCTGGAGCTGGCAGACCGGCAGGACAATATTCTCATCGCTCCGCAGGCGAGCTTTAACGCGGTGATTAATCAAAACGATCACACGGCCACCTTCCCACTCGCCGCACGCTACTACGCCACCTCCATGCCGGTGAGCGCGGGGACGTTCAGCAGCGTGGTGCAGGTGACCTTCACTTACCAGTAGGACCGCGCCCCTTAGCACGGATGCTTTTCCTGCGCCCGGCGGTCAGTGTTGCCGGGCGTTTTTTTACCTCGGGGACCTCTGGCTGTTCAATCGGAAAGATCGGCAGCGCGTTTAACAACCGTTGGCCGTAATTTTTAGTGAGCAGACGCTTGTCATAAATCACCACCTCCCCCCAGCAGCCGTGGCTACGGATCAGACGCCCGACCTGCTGAATAAGATTAAACGACGCCGCAGGTAAACTCTGCACCTCAAACGGATAACGGTTGAGGCTCTTCAGCCACTCGCCCTCGGTGATAACGACCGGGCTGTCGATGGGCGGGAAAGCAATTTTATGAATATGCACCTGCGTCAGGTAATCGCCCTTCAAATCCAGACCTTCCGCGAAGGACTGCAATCCTACCAGCACGCTGCGCTCGCCGTTATCGATGCGCTTGCGATGGGTTTCCACCAGCCGGTAACGGGGCTGGTCGCCCTGGACCAGCAGAAGCAGGCGCAGGTCGGTCACATGTTCCAGAAAACGCTGCATCGCCCGTCCGCTGGCAAACAGCACCAGCATGCCGGGGTACTTTCTGCTCTCAACCTGTTCGCGGAAGTAGGCCGCCATCTCCGCAATGTGCTGCTCTTCGTTGTCAATAAGCGGCTCATACTTCATGCGCGGGATCACCAGCTTCCCCTGCTCGCAGTGGTTAAACGGCGAATCCAGCGCGACAAAACGATCGCCCGCTTTCTCTTTCAGGCCGCTCATCTCCTGCAGCCGCGAGAAGCTGTTCAGGGAGCGCAGCGTGGCGGAGGTCACGACCACGTGCGGCACGCTGCGCCAGATGAGCTTTTCCAGCTGATCGGCCACACGGATGCCCACGCAGTGGAAAAACAGGTGGACCTGGCCGTCGCGCATTTCACGGGTGGCCCATTTGGTGACCGGCGCGCCCGACGCCTGCGCCATCGAGGCCAGCCGCCAGAGCTTGCTCTGGGCTTCGAACATGCCGAGCGCACGGTTCATTTGCAGCAGAATGCGGTGCAGGCGAACAACGTCATGGGTGCCGGTTTTCTCGCTGAGATCGTTTAAGAACATCTCCGCCAGCCCGCGCAGCTTTTCCAGATGCTTCGCCAGCTGCTGGCAAATCTCCATCACCTCCTCCGGCAGTTCGCCCATCGCAAAGCGGTGTTCCGCCTCCTGGGTTGCGGGAAGATAAAGATTCAGGATGTTGTTCAGCGACGAGATAAGGCTGTAAACCTCTTCGCAGTGGTCGCTCAGACGCTCCGGCACCGCCAGCGGCGGCGTGGTTTTCGGCCGGAACTGCTCCATGCAGGTGGCGACAAGCTTGCAGAAGAGATCCAGCTGCAGGCGGAACCAGGGGGCGGTAATTTCTGCGCTCATCTCCAGCGCGTCGCGCGCCACGTCGGGCAGATGGTGGCCTTCGTCGAGCACCAGCAGCAGGTTTTTCGGCTCAGGCAGCACCGCTTCACTCTCCAGCGCCGCCATCACCAGGGCGTGGTTAGCCACCACCACTTCGGCTTCCTGAATTTCACGCCGGGCGACGAAGAACGGGCATTCGCGATAATAGTGACAGTTGCGGTTCAGACAGCTGGCTTTGTCCGTGCTGAGCCTGCGCCACAAATCGTCGCTGATGGCTTTATCGGTGTGATCGCGCAGGCCATCCCATTTATAGCCATCGAGATCGCCTTTCAGCGTTGCGCAGAGCTCCTGCTCGGCTTTGTTGTTTGGCGTGAGATCGTCGTCGAGGAACGCCAGCAGATCCTGTTGCGACGCCTCGCTGCTGGCAAGCCCTGCCAGGTTACGCGGGCAGACGTAGCGCCCGCGACCAAAGGCGGCCGTAAACCGCAGGTCGGGGATGATTTTGCGCAGCAGGGGCAAATCTTTGCTGAAGATCTGGTCCTGCAAGGCCACGTTGGCAGTGCTGACCACCAGCGTTTTGTCTTCCTCCCGCGCGATGGCGATGCCGGGAATGAGATACGACAGGGTTTTCCCGACGCCGGTCGGGGCTTCAATCGCCAGATGTCGCCCGTCGTCCCCGGCGAGCGTTTTTGCCACGTCGGCAATCATCTGCCGCTGCGGCGCTCGGGGGATAAAATCGGGGATCTGCTGCTGTAGCGCCTTATACCAGGCGCCTATTTGCGCTTTCAGCGCCGCGGTTAAAGCCATTGGAAAACCTGAAATACTGTATAAACAGCCACTATTGTGGCACTTTCTCTTCGCTGCCGCAAAAAGAAAAGCCCGGCTTTACGACCGGGCTTCCAGATTACTGCGGGTTAGCAGGCTTGCGCGGGCGGCGTCGGCGCTGCCCTTCCCCTGCCGGCTTGCCTTCGCCGCTGCGCCACGGATTGTCACCGGCCGGTTTGCTGTCGTTGCCACGACGCGGCGGTTTGCCCGCTGTCTTCGGCGCGCCACCTTCGGCACGACGCGGCTGCTGGCCGCGACCACCGCCGCCCTGACCGCGACCGCCCTGGCGACCGTTCTGAATCGGCTCGGCTTTGATCGACGGATCCACTTCATAACCCGGGGTTTCGATGCGCGGGATCTCTTTCTTCAGCAGGCGTTCGATGTCGCGCAGGAGCTTGTGCTCGTCCACGCACACCAGAGAGAGCGCTTCACCGGTGGCCGCCGCACGACCGGTACGGCCGATACGGTGCACGTAGTCTTCCGGCACGTTTGGCAGCTCGTAGTTCACCACGTGCGGCAGCTCTTCAATGTCGAGGCCACGGGCGGCGATGTCGGTCGCCACCAGCACGCGGATGTCGCCAGACTTGAAGTCCGCCAGCGCACGGGTACGCGCCCCCTGGCTCTTGTTGCCGTGGATCGCCGCACTGCGGATGCCGTCTTTGTTCAGCTGTTCCGCCAGGTGGTTCGCGCCGTGCTTGGTGCGGGTAAAGACCAGCACCTGCTGCCAGTTACCCTGGCCGATCATCTGGGAGAGCAGTTCGCGCTTGCGCTTTTTATCCACAAAGTGAACGTGCTGCGTCACCTGCTCAGAGGCGGTGTTGCGGCGCGCCACTTCCACTTCCAGCGGGTTATGCAGCAGCTTTTCCGCCAGCGCCTTGATCTCGTCGGAGAAGGTCGCGGAGAAGAGCAGGTTCTGACGACGCGGCGGCAGCTTGGCCAGCACGCGGCGAATGTCGTGAATAAAGCCCATGTCGAGCATGCGGTCGGCTTCGTCCAGTACCAGAATTTCGATGTTATCCAGCTTCACCGCGTTCTGGTGTTCCAGATCCAGCAGACGGCCCGGCGTTGCCACCAGCACGTCCACGCCGCCGCGCAGCTTCATCATCTGCGGGTTGATGCTGACCCCGCCGAACACCACCAGCGAGCGAATGTTGAGATAGCGGCTGTAGTCACGCACGTTCTCGCCAATCTGCGCGGCCAGCTCGCGGGTTGGGGTGAGGATCAGCGCACGAACCGGACGACGGCCTTTGGCGTGCGGCTGATTTTTTACCAGCAGTTCTAACAGCGGCAGCGTAAAGCCCGCGGTTTTACCGGTGCCGGTCTGGGCGCTGGCCATCAGGTCACGGCCCTGAAGAACGGCAGGAATAGCCTGTTGCTGGATTGGGGTTGGCTCAACGTAGCCCTGCTCTGCGATCGCGCGCAGAATTTCCGGGTTCAGGCCAAGGGAATCAAAAGACATAAAAACTCCGAACCGCCCCGACCATCACAGGTGTAGTTTTCAGGGAGATATAACAATTGAGAGGACAAAAACCACAATGTCGCGAAGGGGCGGAGTGTAGCAGCTTTTGTGACGTGGCGCATAAAATATCCCTCCGCGTTCCCTCGACGGGGATGCAAATCAAGCATAATCTTAATCAATCGATTGATTAATTTTTAATGCCGCCATGAATACAACACCCACAACAACCAAAGGTGAACAGGCCAAAAACCAGCTTATTGCCGCCGCGCTGGCGCAGTTTGGCGAGTACGGGCTGCACGCGACCACCCGGGATATCGCGGCGCTGGCGGGGCAGAACATTGCGGCGATTACCTACTATTTTGGCTCAAAAGAGGATTTATATCTCGCCTGCGCCGAGTGGATTGCCGATTTTATCGGCACGCAGTTTCACCCGCACGTCGAGGAGGCCACCGCGCTGCTCGGCCAGCCGTCGCCCGATCGCGAGGCCATCCGCCAGCTGATCCTGAGTGCCTGCCACAACATGATCCGCGTGCTGACGCACGACGATACGCTCAACCTGAGCAAGTTTATCTCCCGCGAGCAGCTCTCCCCCACTGCCGCCTACCAGCGGGTACACGATCGGGTCATTGCCCCGATGCATACCCACCTGACCCGGCTGATCGCCGCCTATACCGGGCGGGATGCCAACGATACCGCGACAATTTTGCATACCCACGCCCTGCTGGGTGAAATCCTTGCCTTCCGTCTGGGCCGGGAAACCATCCTGTTACGCACCGGCTGGACACAATTTGATGAGGATAAAGCCGCGCAGATCGGTGAGGTGATCGCCTGTCATCTCGATCTGATCCTGCAAGGCTTAACGCAAAGGAGCCTGAAGTCATGAAAAAACCTGTCGCCATCATTCTGGTGGTCGTTGTGTTGCTTGCCGCGGGCGTCGGTGGATGGCTGTGGTACCAGAGCCATCAGGATAAAGGCCTGACGCTGTACGGTAACGTGGATATTCGCACGGTGAACATGAGCTTCCGCGTGGGCGGACGTCTCGCCTCGCTGAACGTGGACGAAGGCGATGCCATTAAAAGCGGGCAGACGCTGGGGATGCTGGACAAAGCGCCCTATGAGAACGCGCTGCTGCAGGCCAAAGCGGGCGTCTCCGTTGCGCAGGCGCAGTATGACCTGATGCTGGCCGGCTATCGCGACGAAGAGATCGCCCAGGCCGCTGCCGCCGTCAAACAGGCGCAGGCGGCCTATGACTACGCGCAGAACTTCTACGCTCGTCAGCAGGGGCTCTGGAAAAGCCGCACCATTTCCGCGAATGACCTGGAAAATGCGCGCTCCTCCCGCGACCAGGCGCAGGCAACCCTGAAGTCCGCGCAGGATAAATTAAGCCAGTACCACACCGGTAACCGCCCGCAGGATATCGCCCAGGCGAAAGCCAGCCTTGAACAGGCGCAGGCCCAGCTGGCGCAGGCAGAGCTGGATCTGCACGACACCACGCTCATCGCACCGTCTGACGGCACGCTGATGACCCGCGCCGTCGAGCCGGGCAGCATGCTCAGCGCCGGAAGCACCGTTTTAACCCTGTCGCTCACCCGTCCGGTGTGGGTGCGCGCCTACATTGATGAGCCCAATCTCGGCCAGATGCAGCCGGGCCGCGAGCTGCTGCTCTATACCGACGGTCGCCCGGACAAGCCGTATCACGGCAAGGTGGGCTTTGTCTCCCCTACCGCCGAATTCACGCCGAAAACGGTTGAAACGCCGGACCTGCGTACCGACCTGGTGTATCGCCTGCGCATCATCGTGACCGATGCGGACGACGCCCTGCGCCAGGGCATGCCCGTCACCGTAAAAGTGAACAGCGGGGAACGACATGAATGACGCGGTTATTCAGCTCAACAGTCTGGTTAAACGCTTTAAGGGGATGGATAAGCCTGCGGTCGCGCCGCTGAACTGCACCATCCGGAAAGGCTACGTGACCGGGCTGGTCGGTCCGGACGGCGCGGGGAAAACCACGCTGATGCGGATGCTGGCGGGGTTGCTGAAGCCGGATGAAGGATCGGCCCGCGTGCTGGGCCTGGATCCGATAAAAGACGACGGCCCGCTCCACGCCATGCTCGGCTATATGCCGCAGAAGTTTGGCCTGTATGAAGACCTGACGGTGATGGAAAACCTGAACCTGTACGCCGACCTGCGCAGCGTCACCGGAGAAACCCGGGAGAAAACCTTCGCCCGCCTGCTGGAATTTACCTCGCTCGGCCCGTTCACCGACCGGCTGGCGGGCAAGCTCTCCGGCGGGATGAAGCAGAAGCTGGGGCTGGCCTGCACGCTGGTGGGCGAGCCGAAGGTGCTGCTGCTGGACGAGCCCGGCGTCGGCGTCGACCCGATATCGCGACGAGAACTGTGGCAGATGGTGCACGAGCTGGCGGGCGACGGGATGCTAATCCTCTGGAGCACCTCCTACCTCGACGAAGCGGAGCAGTGCCGGGACGTGCTGCTGATGAACGAAGGCGAGCTGCTCTATCAGGGCGAGCCGACGACGCTGACGCAGAGCATGGCCGGGCGCAGCTTCCTGCTGCACAGCCCGCAGGCGTCCAACCGCTCGCTGCTGCAGCGGGTGCTCAGGCTGCCGCAGGTCAGCGACGGGATGATTCAGGGCCGCTCGGTGCGGGTCATCCTCAAAAAAGAGGCCACCGTCGACGATATTCGCCGGGCGCCTGGGATGCCGACGATTGAGATAGAAGAGACGGCGCCGCGTTTTGAAGATGCGTTCATCGACCTGCTGGGCGGCGCGGGGACCTCCGAGTCGCCGCTTGGGGCGATCCTGCACACGGTGGAAGGTACGCCAGGCGAAACGGTGATCGAAGCCAAATCCCTCACCAAAAAGTTCGGGGATTTCGCCGCCACTGACAACGTGAATTTTGCCGTGAAGCGCGGCGAGATTTTTGGCCTGCTCGGACCAAACGGCGCGGGAAAATCCACCACCTTTAAGATGATGTGCGGCCTGCTGGTGCCGACGTCCGGCAAAGCGCTGGTGCTGGATATGGATCTCAAAGTCAGCTCCGGCAAGGCGCGCCAGCACCTGGGTTATATGGCGCAGAAGTTCTCGCTGTACGGCAACCTGACGGTCGAGCAGAATCTGCGCTTTTTCTCCGGCGTGTACGGCCTGCGCGGACGGGCGCAGAACGAGAAAATCCGCCGCATGAGCGACGCCTTCGGGTTAACGACGATTGCTTCCCACGCCACCGACGAACTGCCGCTCGGCTTTAAGCAGCGGCTGGCGCTGGCCTGCTCGCTGATGCACGAGCCGGATATTCTGTTTCTGGACGAGCCGACCTCCGGCGTTGATCCCCTCACCCGCCGCGAGTTCTGGCTGCATATCAACAGCATGGTGGAAAAAGGGGTAACCGTGATGGTGACCACCCACTTCATGGACGAGGCGGAGTACTGCGACCGCATCGGGCTGGTGTATCGCGGCAAGCTGATTGCCCACGGCACGCCGGACGACCTGAAAAACCAGGCCGCCGACGACGCGGTGCCGGACCCGACCATGGAGCAGGCGTTTATCACCCTCATCCACGACTGGGATAAGGAGAATGCCCATGCGCAGTAACGCCATTTCCTGGCGCCGGGTGCGCGCCCTGTGCGTAAAAGAGACGCGGCAGATCGTGCGCGATCCCAGCAGCTGGCTGATTGCGGTGGTGATCCCCCTGCTGCTGCTGTTTATCTTTGGTTACGGCATTAACCTGGACTCCAGCAAGCTGCGGGTCGGGATTTTACTCGAACAGCAGAGCGAAGAGGCGCTGGACTTTACCCACGCCATGACCGGTTCGCCCTACATTGATGCCACCATCAGCGACAACCGCCAGGAGCTGATCCAGAAGATGCAGGCCGGGAAGATTCGCGGTCTTATCGTCATTCCTGTGGATTTTGCCGCCAACATGGCGCGGGCAAATACCGATGCGCCGATCCAGGTCATCACCGACGGCAGCGAGCCGAACACCGCGAACTTCGTGCAGGGCTACGCGGAGGGGATCTGGCAACTCTGGCAGATGCAGCGCGCGGAAGACCGGGGCGAGACGTTTGAACCGCTTATCGACGTGCAGACGCGCTACTGGTTTAACCCCGCCGCCATCAGCCAGCACTTTATTATTCCGGGCGCGGTGACGATTATTATGACGGTGATCGGCGCGATTCTGACCTCGCTGGTTATCGCCCGCGAGTGGGAGCGCGGCACCATGGAGGCGCTGCTTTCCACCGAAGTGACGCGCGTCGAGCTGCTGCTGTGCAAGCTTATTCCCTACTACTTCCTCGGCATGCTGGCGATGCTGCTCTGCATGCTGGTGTCCGTCTTTATCCTCGGCGTGCCGTACCGCGGCTCGCTGGTGGTGCTGTTCTTTATCACCAGCCTGTTTTTACTCAGCACGCTGGGGATGGGGCTGCTCATCTCCACCATCACCCGCAACCAGTTTAACGCCGCGCAGGTGGCGCTGAACGCCGCTTTCCTGCCGTCGATTATGCTGTCCGGGTTTATCTTCCAGATAGACAGCATGCCTGCCGTCATCCGCGCCGTGACCTACATTATCCCGGCGCGCTACTTCGTGAGCACGCTGCAAAGCCTGTTCCTGGCGGGGAATATTCCGGTAGTGCTGATTATCAACACGCTGTTTTTAATGGCGTCGGCGGTGATGTTTATCGGGTTGACGTGGATGAAAACCAAACGGCGGTTAGATTAAGGAGCGCGCATGTTTCACCGTTTATGGACGTTAATACGCAAAGAGCTGCAATCCCTGCTGCGCGAGCCGCAAACCCGCGCCATTCTGGTGTTGCCGGTGCTGATCCAGGTTTTACTGTTCCCGTTTGCCGCCACCCTTGAGGTGACCAACGCCACCATTGCCATTTACAACGAAGACAACGGCAAACATTCCGTCGAGCTGACGCAGCGCTTTGCGCGTGCGAAGGCCTTTACCCACATCCTGCTGCTGAAAAGCCCGCAGGACATTCAGCCCACCATCGACACGCAAAAAGCGCTGCTGCTGGTGCGGTTCCCGGCGGATTTCTCCCGCAATCTGGATACCTTCCAGACCGCGCCGATGCAGCTGATCCTCGACGGGCGCAACTCCAACAGCGCCCAGATTGCGGCCAACTACCTCCAGCAGGTGGTTAAGGATTACCAGCAGGAGCTGATGGACGGCAAACCGAAGCCCAACAACAGCGAACTGGTGGTGCGCAACTGGTATAACCCAAATCTGGACTACAAGTGGTTTGTGGTGCCGTCGCTGATCGCCATGATCACCACCATCGGGGTGATGATTGTGACCTCTCTCTCCGTCGCCCGCGAGCGCGAACAGGGCACGCTGGATCAGCTGCTGGTCTCTCCGCTCGCCACCTGGCAAATTTTCGTCGGCAAAGCGGTGCCGGCGCTGATTGTCGCCACCTTCCAGGCGACCATCGTGCTGGGCGTGGGAATATGGGCCTACCAGATCCCGTTCGCCGGATCGCTGGCGCTGTTTTACTTCACGATGGTGATTTACGGGCTGTCGCTGGTGGGGTTTGGGCTGCTGATTTCCGCACTCTGCTCGACGCAGCAGCAGGCGTTTATCGGGGTATTCGTCTTTATGATGCCCGCGATCCTGCTCTCCGGGTACGTCTCGCCGGTTGAGAATATGCCGGTGTGGCTCCAGGATCTGACGTGGATAAACCCGATACGCCACTTTACGGATATCACCAAGCAGATCTATCTGAAGGATGCGAGTCTGGATATTGTCTGGGGAAGTTTGTGGCCGCTACTGGTCATCGCGGCCACGACAGGCTCAGTGGCCTATGCGATGTTTAGACGCAACATCGCGTAGCTTTTTCTCTTTGGTCAGCAACGAGACCACCGCAGGCCCTGCGAGGATTGCCAGACCCGCCAGGGCCAGCAGCAGGTTGTTTTGCAGCACGCGTGACAGCAGCCACAGAACAATCATCGCCGCACCAAAGTACCATGTGGTGGTGAGCTCTTCGAGCACGTCACCCACCTCGCGCCAGCGCGCGTCATGGTGGCGCTGTAAAAACAGCATCGACAGCACGGTGACGCCGTAAAGGACGCATAGCCCCAGGCCAACACGTACCAGCGTGCCGCTCATCCAGCCCATCACCAGTACGGCCACGACCAGTAAATGCAACATTATCTGCCAGCAACTCAGGCCAGTTGCGACACGAACACGTTGTTGCCACTTCATGGCTTCTCTCCTGAAGGATTTTTCTCTGCTTAATCAGACTACCGCACTTTACGGAAAATTCCGTAACGCCGCATCTTTTTGTGACGACGACTACACTTTATTTTCATCGGGATAGTCACTCAGGAAGGAGCTTATGACGAAAAAAATGCAGCATTTCTCGCTTAAAGTGCTGACGATAAACATTCATAAGGGCTTCACAGCATTTAACCGCCGCTTCATTTTACCGGAGCTGCGCGACGCGGTGCGCACCGTCAGCGCGGATATTGTCTGCCTGCAGGAGGTGATGGGCGCGCACGAAGTACATCCGCTTCACTTTGAGAACTGGCCCGACACGCCGCACTATGAATTTCTGGCCGATACCATGTGGAGCGATTACGCCTACGGCCGCAACGCGGTCTATCCTGAAGGTCATCACGGCAACGCGGTGCTGTCGCGTTATCCCATTGAACATTATGAAAACCGCGACGTTTCCGTCGGGGAGAGCGAAAAACGCGGCCTGCTCTACTGCCGCATTACCCCGCCCGACCTTGAGCTGCCCATCCACGTCGGCTGCGTTCATCTGGGACTGCGCGAAGCCCATCGTCAGGCGCAGCTGAAAATGCTGGCCGAATGGGCCAACGCGCTGCCTGACGGTGAACCTGTTGTCGTGGCAGGCGATTTCAACGACTGGCGCCAGCGGGCAAACCATCCGTTGAAGGTGGATGCCGGGCTGGAGGAGATCTTCACCCGGGCGAACGGCAGGCCTGCGCGCACGTTCCCGGTCCGTTTCCCGCTGCTGCGGCTTGACCGCATCTACGTTAAAAATGCCCACGCCAGCAGCCCGACCGCCCTGGCGCTTCTCAACTGGCGGCATCTTTCCGACCATGCCCCGCTCAGCGCGGAGATCCACTTATGAAATGTTCCTGGCAGGAAGGCAACCGGATCACGCTGCTGGTCAACGGGGACGAGTATTACCCGGCCGTGTTTAAGGCAATTGATAACGCCCAGCAGAAGGTGATCCTCGAAACCTTTATCTGGTTCGAAGACAACGTCGGCAAGCAGCTGCACAGCGTGCTCCTGCGCGCCGCACAGCGCGGCGTCAAAATTGAAGTACTGCTGGATGGCTACGGCTCGCCGGACCTCAGCGATGGGTTCGTCAATGAACTGACCGCCGCAGGCGTGGTATTCCGCTACTACGATCCCGGCCCTCGCCTGTTCGGCATGCGGACCAATCTTTTCCGCCGAATGCACCGCAAAATTGTGGTGGTGGATGAGACGGTAGCGTTTGTCGGCGGCATTAACTACTCGGCGGAACATATGTCCGACTACGGCCCGGAAGCGAAGCAGGATTACGCCATTCGCATTGAAGGCCCGGTGGTGCAGGACATCTTGCTGTTTGAGCTGGAGAACCTGCCGGGGAAAGAGGCCGTACGCCGCTGGTGGCGACGCCGCCATCGCCCGGAAGAGAACCGGAAGCCCGGCGAAGCGCAGGCGCTTTTCGTCTGGCGCGACAACGGCGAGCACCGGGACGACATTGAACGTCACTATCTCAAGATGCTGGCCAACGCCAAGCGCGAAGTGATCATCGCTAACGCCTACTTTTTCCCGGGCTATCGACTGCTGCATGCCATGCGAAATGCAGCAAGACGCGGCGTGCGCGTGAAGCTGATTGTCCAGGGCGAGCCGGATATGCCGATCGTCAAAGCCGGGGCGCGGCTGCTGTACAACTACCTGGTGAAGGGCGGCGTCCAGATCTACGAATATCGTCGTCGACCGCTGCACGGCAAAGTCGCGCTGATGGACGATCACTGGGCCACCGTGGGCTCCAGCAACCTCGATCCGCTGAGCCTGTCGCTTAACCTTGAAGCCAACCTGATCATTCACGACCGCCAGTTTAACCAGACCCTGCGGGATAACCTGCAGGCGTTGATCGTTAACGACTGCGTGCGCGTGGATGAGTCTATGGTTCCCAAACGCACCTGGTGGAACCTGGGCATCAGCGTGGTGGTGTTCCACTTCCTGCGGCATTTCCCGGCGATGGTCGGCTGGCTGCCGGCGCATACGCCGAAGCTGGCGCAGGTGGACCCGCCGGTACAACCCGAAATGGAAACCCAGGACCGCATAGAAGCGGAAGACGGAGGCAAACCCTGATGTCAAAATCGCATCCACGCTGGCGTCTGGCAAAAAAGATCCTCACCTGGGTATTCTTTATTGCCGTCGCGGTGCTGCTGGTGGTCTACGCGCAGAAAGTGGACTGGGAAGAGGTGTGGAAGGTCATCCGCAACTATAACCGGATGGTGCTGCTGGGCGCGACGGGGCTGGTTATCGTGAGCTACCTGATGTACGGCTGCTATGACCTTCTGGGTCGGGCCTACTGCGGCCACAAGCTGGCCAAACGTCAGGTGATGCTGGTGTCGTTTATCTGCTACGCCTTTAACCTGACGCTGAGCACCTGGGTCGGGGGGATTGGCATGCGCTATCGCCTCTACTCGCGGCTCGGCCTGCCGGGCGGGACCATCACGCGTATTTTTTCCCTGAGCATTACCACCAACTGGCTGGGCTATATCCTGCTCGGCGGGGTGATCTTCACCATCGGCGTCGTGCAGCTGCCCGCGCACTGGTATATCGACGAGGCCACGCTGCGCATTCTGGGCATCGTGCTGCTGCTGATTATCGCCGTTTATCTCTGGGCCTGCGCGTTTGCAAAGCGCCGCCATATGACCATCAAAGGGCAAAAGCTGGTCCTGCCCTCGTGGAAGTTTGCGGTGCTGCAGATGGCGGTCTCCAGCGCCAACTGGATGGCCATGGGGGCGATTATCTGGCTGCTGATTGGCGAGGACGTCAATTACTTCTTCGTGCTGGGCGTGCTGCTGGTGAGCAGCATTGCCGGGGTGATTGTGCACATTCCGGCGGGGATCGGCGTGCTCGAGGCGGTGTTTATTGCCCTGCTGGCCGGGGAGCATGTTTCTCAGGGAACGATTATCGCCGCCCTGCTGGCGTACAGGATGCTGTATTACTTCCTGCCGCTGGCGCTGGCAACGGTCTGCTATCTGGTGCTGGAAAGTCGGGCGAAAAAGCTGCGGGCGAAGAATGAGAGGATGCTAGCGAAGTGAATAAGTCGGGTGGCGGCTTCGCCTTACCCGACCTACGGTTCGCGCTTCGCAGGACGGGCAAGGCGAAGCCGCCACCCGGCAAAGCAATCTTAACGACGGTTGCCTAAAATCCGCAGCAGCATCAGGAACAGGTTGATGAAGTCCAGATAGAGCGTCAGCGCGCCCAGAATCGAGTATTTGCGCAGGTTTGAACTGTCGCGCACGTCGATCTGCTCGCCGATGTTTTTCAGCTTCTGGGTGTCATAGGCCGTCAACCCGACGAAGAGCACCACCCCGATATAGGTCACGGCCCACATCAGCGCGTCGCTCTTGAGCCACAGGTTCACCAGTGACGCCAGCACAATCCCGATCAGCCCCATAAACAGCATGCTGCCGAAACCGCTCAGATCGCGCTTCGTGGTGTAGCCGTACAGGCTCATCGCACCAAACATCCCGCCGGTGACCACGAAGGTGCTGGCGATGGAGGAGTAGGTGTAAACGATGAAAATACTGGAAAGCGTCAGCCCCGTTAGCGCCGAATAGAGCATAAACAGGGTCGTTGCCATGCCGGCACTTAGCTTGTGCACCAGACCCGAAAGCACAAACACCAGCGCCAGCTGCGCAATAATCAGCCCAAAGAAGGTGATTTTGCTGGAGAAGATAAACATCATCAGCTCCGGCGTATTCGCCGCATACCACGCGATAAACGCGGTAAGCAACAGGCCGACCGTCATCCAGCCGTACACCTGAGCCATATACGTCTGCAGGCCGCTACGGGTCTGCTGCACTATTGAATCGGAACGCGGAAATCGGTCCATGATTCACTCCTGATTAAGATTAAGTAGACACACTCGTTAAGAGTAACACATCCACGTAAACCGACTACCAACGGCTGGCGGCCTGTTTATCGCTGTCGCGAGATTCTACCCAGCGATCGCCTTCCGGCGTGGCTTCGCGCTTCCAGAACGGCGCTTTGGTTTTGAGGTAATCCATAATGAACTCCCCTGCCGCAAACGCGCTGCCGCGGTGCGCGCTGGTCACCCCGACAAAGACAATCTCCTCGCCGGGCCACATCTCGCCGATACGGTGAATCACCGTGACGCGTCCGAGCGGCCAGCGGCCTCGCGCCTCGACCACTATCTCCGCCAGCGATTTTTCGGTCATGCCGGGATAGTGCTCCAGCGTCAGCGCCTTCACGCTGTCACCGAGGTTGTGATTGCGCACTTTGCCGGTAAAGGTCACGACCGCACCGTCTTCGTCGCGTTCCGCCAGCCAGCTGTATTCCGTCCCTACGTTAAAGCGCTCAGGGCCAACCAGAATGCGGGTTTCACTCATATTAGCCCCCTGTGACCGGCGGGAAGAAGGCCACTTCATCCCCGGCCTTCAGCGGATGGGTAAGCTCCACCAGCGTCTGGTTAACGGCGGCCAGCAGCTTGCCTTCGTCGAGCGCCAGCGCCCAGCGGTCGCTCTGTGCCGCCAGATGCGCACGCAGGGCCGCAACGTTTTCAAAAGACGCATCCAGCGTCAGGCTGTCGGTATTCACCAGCTCGCGCACCTGCGCAAAAAAGAGCACCTTAATCATGGCTGTCCACCTTAAAATCTCCGGATTTGCCGCCGCTTTTTGCCAGCAGGCGAACCGGGCCAATCACCATGTCTTTCTGCACCGCTTTGCACATGTCGTAGATGGTCAGCGCGGCCACGGACGCTGCCGTCAGCGCCTCCATCTCCACGCCGGTTTTGCCGGTTAAGCGGCACAGCGATTCAATGCGCACGCGATTGTGCTCCGGCTGCGCCTGCAGGTTTACCTCCACCTTGCTCAGCATCAGCGGATGGCACAGCGGAATTAAGTCCCAGGTGCGCTTGGCGGCCTGAATACCGGCGATGCGGGCGGTGGCAAAGACATCACCCTTGTGATGGCTGCCGTCGATAATCATCGCCAGCGTTTCCGGCAGCATGGTGACGAACGCTTCGGCGCGCGCTTCGCGCACCGTTTCCGCTTTGGCGGAGACATCCACCATATGCGCTTCGCCAGCGGCGTTAATGTGGGTCAGTTGTGACATAGCTTATTTCTTTAAATGGGGATGGAAATTACACGGACGGGTACGGGCATCCAACTGCGGGGCGATGATGTTTTCCCACGCGGTGCGGCAGGCTTTGGTCGAGCCCGGCATGGCGAAAATCAGGGTGTTGTTCGCCACCCCGGCAACGGCGCGCGACTGGAGCGTGGAGGTGCCAATCTCTTCAAAGGAGAGCATGCGGAACACCTCGCCGAAGCCTTCCACCTCGCGATCGAACAGCGGGATCAGCGCTTCGGGGGCCTGATCGCCTGCGGTAAAGCCGGTGCCGCCGGTGAGCAGCACCACCTGCACCTCATCGCTGGCGATCCACTGAGAGACCTGCGCGCGAATGGCGTAGCGGTTCTCCTTCACGATCGCTTTATCGACGATGTGATGCCCCGCGTCATGGGCCGCCTCGCGCAGCCAGTGGCCGGAGGTATCATCCTCTTCGCCACGGCGGTCGGAAACGGTAAGGATAGCAATGCGTGTCGGGATAAATTCTGCGCTTACCTGACTCATCTTCTGATTCCTTCTTAAGCCTGATTACCCGCCGATGTAAGACAGGTTCTGAGTAATGCCGGTATTGCCCTGATGCAGGAAGTGGGTCTGTTTTTTATGCGTCAGCGCTTCAGAAATGCGCGCTTCAAGTGCCTCCTGCTGGGCATCGTCTGCCAGCAGATCGCGCAGGTCCACGCCGCCGTCCCCGAACAGGCAGAGATGGAGTTTGCCGACGGAAGAGACGCGCAGGCGGTTGCAGCTGGCGCAGAAGTCTTTCTCGTAAGGCATGATAAGCCCAATTTCGCCTTCGTAATCAGGATGGCAGAAGACCTGCGCCGGGCCGTCGCTGCGCTGGCGGATCTGGTGGATCCAGCCGCGTTTCAGCAGCGCGTCGCGCAGCACCATGCCGGAGATGTGATGACGGCGGAACAGCTCGCTGCCCTCGCCGGTTTCCATCAGCTCAATAAAGCGCAGCTGAATGGGGCGGGATTTGATCCAGGCGAGGAAGGTGTCCAGCTGATGGTGGTTGACGTCGCGCATCAGCACCGTATTGACTTTGACCTTCTCGAACCCGGCGCTGAACGCCGCGTCGATGCCGTCCATCACCTGGCGGAATTTATCCTGGCCGGTAATGGCGTGAAACTGGCGGGCGTCGAGACTGTCCACGCTGACGTTAATGGCGGTTAAGCCCGCATCGCGCCAGGTGGCCACGTCGCGCGCCATGCGGTAACCGTTGGTGGTCACGGCAATCTGGCGAATGCGGTCGTTTTCACGCACGGCGGCAATGATGTCCGGGAAATCACGGCGCAGAGAGGGTTCACCGCCGGTCAGACGCACTTTTTCGGTGCCGAGCTCAGAGAAGGCGCGCGTGACGCGGCGCACTTCATCCACGGAGAGAAAGCCGTTATTGGTGACGCTGCCCGGTTTGTAGCCGTCGGGCAGGCAGTAGGTGCAACGGAAGTTGCACACATCGGTAATCGACAGACGTAAGTAATAAAACTTACGCGCGAAAGCATCAGTAAGTTGTGAAGCCATGTACACCTTTCCAGATACGGGAGGCACAGTCATTTCTTTCTGTACCCTGGTGGCAAATTCGCCACGGCCAGAGCGCCATATCTTTCGACACAGGCACAAGGGCTAGAGTGTATGTTTTCAGTGTTGAAAACGTGGTTAAGGCGATAGTAGCGCGGAAAGTCTGACAGCGCCATTATCGCTTTTCGCTATATAATTGCGTATATAGCGAATCAATCCTGCATTTTCGCTACAGAATACCTAAAAACTGCACTTTCACATTGATATACGTCATTTTGCTTCGGGTGAGGCATCGTCTTTTAGGGGTAGTTAGGTTACTGTTACGCGATCGAACGTGATAAGGAATACGTATGCGCAATCGCACTTTTGCGGATCTTGACCGAGTGGTCGCTCTTGGCGGAGGCCACGGCCTGGGCCGCGTTATGTCCTCTTTGTCGTCACTCGGCTCAAGGCTGACAGGGATAGTGACCACCACCGATAACGGCGGCTCAACCGGGCGGATCAGACGTGCCGAAGGCGGTATTGCCTGGGGCGATATGCGCAACTGCCTGAACCAGTTAATTACCGAGCCGAGCGTCGCGTCGGCGATGTTTGAGTACCGTTTTGGCGGCAATGGCGAACTTTCCGGGCATAACCTCGGAAATCTGATGTTAAAGGCGCTGGATCACCTGAGCGTAAGGCCTCTTGAAGCCATCAATCTGATCCGTAACCTGCTCAAAGTGGACGCATTCCTGATCCCCATGTCTGAACAACCGGTTGACTTGATGGCCATCGACGCCGAAGGGCATGAAGTGTACGGCGAGGTGAATATTGACCAGCTTCTGCTGCCGCCCAAAGAGCTGATGACTTACCCGAGCGTGCCGGCGACGCGTGAAGCCGTAGAAGCAATTGGCGATGCGGATTTAATTCTGATCGGCCCGGGCAGCTTTTACACCAGCCTGATGCCGATCCTGCTGGTGAAAGAGCTTGCGCAGGCGCTGCGCCGCACCCCGGCGCCGATGGTCTATATCGGTAACCTGGGCCGTGAGCTGAGCCCGGCAGCGGCGAGCCTGTCGCTGGCGGACAAGCTGGACCTGATGGAGCAGTACGTCGGTAAGAAAATTATCGACGGTGTCGTGGTTGGGCCAAAAGTGGATGTGACAGGGATTGGCGATCGCGTGGTGGTGCAGGAGCCGCTGGAGGCCTCAGACATCAAGTACCGTCACGACCGCCACCTGCTGCGCGAGGCGCTGGAGAAAGCGATTCAGGCGTTGGGTTAACAAAAACCCCGGTGGCACTGCGCTTACCGGGGCGACAAAAGACGCTAAACCTGTAGGCCCGGTAAGCGCAGCGCCACCGGGCAAAAAACTCACGATGCCGCGATAAACAGATCCCGTAGCTGATGAAGCTGGTCGCGGATCTGCGCCGCCTCTTCGAACTCCAGGTTCTGCGCGTGCTGCATCATCTGCCCTTCCAGCTCGTGAATCTTCTGCTGCAGCGCTTTTGGCGTCAGCACGACGGTATCTTCTTCCACCACTGAACGCGCCTTGCCGCGGCCTTTCGCTTTGGTTTTGGCAATGTTCTGGCCCAGCGCCAGAATATCCACCACCTTCTTGTTCAGCCCCTGCGGCGTAATGCCGTGTTCTTCGTTGTAGCGCTGCTGTTTCTCGCGGCGGCGCTCCGTCTCACCGATCGCTTTCGCCATCGACGGGGTAATTTTGTCACCGTACAGAATCGCTTTACCGTTGACGTTACGCGCGGCGCGGCCAATGGTCTGAATCAGCGAACGCTCGGAACGCAGGAAGCCCTCTTTATCCGCGTCCAGAATCGCCACCAACGAGACTTCCGGCATATCCAGACCTTCCCGCAGCAGGTTAATCCCTACCAGCACGTCAAACTCGCCCAGGCGCAGGTCGCGGATAATCTCCATGCGCTCCACGGTATCGATATCCGAGTGCAGATAACGCACCTTCTCGCCGTGCTCTTCGAGATACTCGGTCAGGTCTTCCGCCATACGCTTGGTGAGCGTGGTCACCAGCACGCGCTCGTTAATGGCGGAACGGGCGCGGATCTCAGAGAGCAGGTCGTCTACCTGCGTCGCCACCGGACGCACCTCGATAATCGGGTCCAGCAGCCCGGTCGGACGCACTACCTGGTCAACCACCTCATCGCCCGATTTTTCCAGCTCGTAGTTGCCCGGCGTGGCCGAGACGTAGATGGTTTGCGGCGCCAGCGCCTCAAACTCTTCGAACTTCATCGGGCGGTTATCCAGCGCTGACGGCAGGCGGAATCCGTACTCCACCAGCGTCTCTTTACGCGCCCGGTCGCCGCGGTACATTCCGCCGATCTGCGGGATCGTGACGTGGGATTCGTCGATCACCAGCAAACCGTCGGCCGGAAGGTAATCAAACAGCGTCGGCGGCGGCTCGCCCGGCCCGCGCCCGGAGAGGAAGCGGGAGTAGTTTTCGATGCCGGAGCAGTAGCCCAGCTCGTTCATCATCTCCAGGTCGAACTGAGTACGCTGGCTGAGGCGCTGCTCTTCCAGCAGCTTATTGTTCGCCAGCAGCACTTTGCGGCGCTCGGCCAGCTCCACTTTGATCTCTTCCATCGCCTGCACGATACGCTCGCGCGGCGTCACGTAGTGCGTTTTCGGGTAGATGGTGAAGCGCTGGATCACCGACTCAACGTGTCCTGTAAGCGGGTCGAAGAGCGACAGGCGTTCGACCTCCTCGTCAAACAGCTCAACGCGCAGCGCCATATCGTCCGATTCCGCCGGGAAGATGTCGATCACTTCGCCGCGCACGCGGAACGTACCACGCTGGAAGGCCTGGTCGTTGCGGGTGTACTGCAGCTCCGCCAGACGACGCAAAATCGCGCGCTGGTCGATGATCATCCCCTGCGTCAGGTGCAGCATCATCTTGAGATAGAGATCCGGGTCGCCCAGGCCGTAAATCGCCGAAACAGAGGCCACCACAACCACATCGCGACGCTCCAGCAGCGCCTTAGTGGCCGACAGTCGCATCTGCTCAATGTGTTCGTTCACCGACGCATCTTTCTCGATGAAGGTATCAGAGCTCGGCACATAGGCTTCTGGCTGGTAGTAATCGTAGTAGGAGACGAAATACTCAACGGCGTTTTCCGGGAAGAACTCTTTCATCTCGCCGTAAAGCTGCGCCGCCAGGGTTTTGTTGGGCGCCAGCACCATCGTAGGGCGCTGGAGATCCGCAATCACGTTGGCAATGGTAAAGGTTTTACCCGAGCCGGTAACCCCGAGCAGCGTCTGGTGCGCCAGCCCATCTTCCAGCCCCTCTTCCAGACGACGGATCGCTTCAGGCTGATCGCCAGACGGACGGAAAGCAGAATTCAATTTGAACGGTTTACTCATGGGCGACAACCTGATGACGTTATAAGCGGCAGGTGAATAATTTTACTCCTTGTTGCCAGGAATGCCAGTAAAAAACACTGGATGAAAAACCAGTAGCATGTCAGGATATTTAGCATAGCGCCTGAATGATTAGCGTGATAGCGGCCAAAATTTGGACAGTGGCAACATAAAACACCAGTCAGGTCAGGTTATCCCCAGAACTTTTTCTTTTTTAACATTTGTCAAGCCAGGTAATGATAGTTTTATGGCAACGGGTGACACTTTCATGACGGGAATTGATTTTATCTAACCAGTTAAAAAATAAACGATATTTTCTAAAGCCGCGTTTCGCGTCAATTTGGGCGTAAGCCGCGTCTTCTCTCGCTTATCGCGTGTTTTCTAACTCTAATGCACATGGTTATCCACAGGAATAGTGGATAACTGCTTCCAGCCCATACAGACTGGCGCTCTGCAAATTCCCGGATTTTCCCACGAGGCGGCAGCAAAAAATTTTTATAGCTCTTTTTTGCTGATTAACAGTCGCGTCATTCATAACCAACTGACGAGATCTTGCTCACATTTCCATCATTTCTGGCTCTGCACCACAACTCAACACCGTCGGCACCGTCGATGTGCAATCCCCCTTTTTAACCCCCGCGCTTCTGTGGCTTATTCCTAAAAAAGACGCTTTTTTAATCACTTTCCGCTTTATGGCAGGGGTTTTGCAGTTTAACAACGAGCCACACCTACACACATTTTTAAGGAGAGAAAGATGTTGAGCCTGCGTGCAGTGAATCAGTTTTACGGAAGTCAACATACGCTATGGAATGTGGATTTAGATTTTCCGCAAGGGATGTGTACAGGCGTCGTTGGCCTGCCGGGGATGGGGAAAACCACCCTCATGAACTGCATCGCCGGGAAAGTGCCCGTCGAAAGCGGCAGCATCATCTGGTATGAGGCGGGCGCGCCGCCGCGCGATTTGCTCAATCCGCCACCAGAACAGCGTTCCGGGCCGGGAATAGGCTATGTCTCGCAGGACAGGCGGATCTTCTCCCAGCTCACGATTGAGGAGAACCTGCATATCGCCATGCGGGCGACGGGGAAACCGAACCCGGAGGCGAAAAATGACGTTTACGACCTGTTCCCGGCGCTCTATGCCTTGCGACGAACCCGCGCCAACATGCTCTCTCCGGACGACCAGTATCAGCTGGCGCTGGCTAATGCGCTGGTGAACCGCCCTCACCTGCTGATCCTGGATGAACCGCTGCACGGCGCGGGGCACAGCGTTGCCCAGAAGCTGGTGCAGCTGCTGGGGCGCTTAAACCGGGAGTTAGGGATGACGGTGCTGTTAGCGGAGCAGCAGCTGTCGTTTATCCGCCGGGTGGCGGACCGTTTCTGTCTGCTCTATCGCGGGCGTAACGTGGCGCAGGGCCACGTTAACGAACTGGATGACGAGCTTATCGCTCACTGGATGTCGCGGGAAGCAAAACGCTGAGATCGAGATAACGTCCGGTTTCGGCATTTTCCGCGCCGTCAGCCAGCCAGGGGATCTCCCCGAGGCACGGCGCGGGAAGGACGCGCCTGAGCGTCGCCAGATACGCCTGATGGCGTTTACCCGGCGCAACCACGTCGTTGGCTATCCAGCCCGCAAGACGCAGCCCTGCCTGCTGTACGGCCTGTGCGGTCAACATGGCGTGATTGATGCAGCCCAGCTTGACGCCGACGACAAGAATGACCGGAAGCTGCTCGGCCTGCACCCAGTCAGCAAACGTCTGCGTGTCTGAAAGCGGCGTAAACCAGCCGCCGGCCCCTTCCACCAGCACCCAGTCGGCCTGATTTTCCAGCGTCCGCAGTCCGGCAGACAGCACGGCGAAATCAATCGGACGGCCTTCATCCGCGCTGACAATGTGCGGCGAGGTCGGTTCGGCAAAGGTGTACGGATTAACTGCAGAATAGGCGAGTTCACGCGTGCTGTTACGCTGGAGCGCCAGCGCGTCGGTGTTGCGTAACCCTTCCGCCGTCATCTCGCTGCCGGACGCCACGGGCTTATACCCGGCGGTGTTTTTCCCGAGCAGCCGTGCCGCCTGCAGCAATGCCGTGCTGGCAACCGTTTTGCCCACTTCTGTGTCCGTGCCGGTGACAAAATAACGTTCAGTCACGTTCGATAACCCCATGAAAAAGTTGATAGGAGAGCGGGAAATGCCCCCGCTGCTGCGGCCAGGCCAGCTCAAGGCGCTGCAGCTGCCCCCGGGTAAGCGGTTTTTTCTCGCGTCCGGTATGCAGGTGCGTGGCGCCGATGCCCTTCAGCGAACGCATGGCGCTGAACGCATCGCTAAAATTGAGCGTGATGGTCTGCATCGTGCTGCGATAGCGCCAGCCTGCCAGCGCCTGCGTCACCTGCTCATGCGATAAAAACCGGTTAGCGTGCGGCTGTTCATCGACTGCCCGCCAGGCCTGATTCAGCTCCGGCAGCGAACTTTCCAGCAGGGTGGTAAAGGCCACCTTCCCGCCCGGCCGCGTCACGCGATAAAGCTCGCGCAGGGCCTGCGGCAGGCTACTGCACCACTGAACCGCCAGATGGCTCCAGACCAGATCGAACTGCGCGTCCGCCAGCGGGATCGCCTCGATATCGGCCAGCAGATAACGATCTGCCGCCTGCCGCTGGCGTGCCTCTTCCAGCATCCGGGCTGAGAGATCGATAGCCGTCACCTGGCTTCCCGCCCCGCGCCAGTAGCGGCTGTTGCTGCCGGGACCACAGCCGGCGTCCAGCACTTGCGCAAACGAGGTCTCGCCAAGGGCGGCCAGAAGCCCCTGCGCGCTCAAACGCTGCAGCTCATCATGCTGCGAATAGCTCTGCGCGGCGCGGCCGAATGCCGCCGCGATGGCCTGCTTATTCACCGGCATCATGGAGCGCCTCCAGCAACGTCTCAATATCCTGTGCTTCATGCGCCGCCGTCAGGGTTAAGCGCAGCCGCGCCGTGCCCGGTGGGACGGTGGGCGGGCGGATGGCCGTGACCCACATGCCCCGCTGGCGCAGCGCCTGTGCCAGTGCCAGCGCGCGGGCATTTTCACCGACAATCACCGGCTGGATAGCGCTCTGCGAATCGGGACTGTGGAAAGGCAGCGCCGCGAGTCCCTGACGGAAGCGCGCAATATGCTCTGCCAGCCGCTGGCGACGCTCATCTCCTTCTGCGCTGCGTATCACCGCCAGCGACGCTGACAGCGCTACGGCCTGCGCCGGAGGCATGCTGGTGCTGTAAATCAGGTGGCGGGCAAACTGCAGCAGATAGTCGGCGACGGGTTCGCTGCACAGCACGGCGGCGCCGCTGACGCCAAAGCCTTTGCCGAAGGTGACAATCAGCAGCTCCGGCTTCACGTTTTGCTGGTATGCGCTCCCGCGCCCTTCGTCGCCCATCACGCCAGTGCCGTGGGCATCGTCCACCAGCAGCCAGGCATGCTGCCGCTTTGCGGCCTCGTGTAGCGCGGCAAGCGGCGCGCTGTCGCCGTCCATGCTGAACACCCCTTCCGTGACCGCCAGCTGTTGTCCGTCGCAGGGTTTATCCAGCAGCGCAGCAAGCTGCCCCGCATCGTTATGGGCAAAACGCCGCAGCTGCGCCGGGCTTAAATTTGCCGCCTCCAGCAGGGAGGCGTGGCTTAAGCGATCGGCGACAATGCGATCGTCCTTGCCCATCAGGGCCGTGATGACCGCCTGGTTGGCGGCAAAGCCGGAGATAAACAGCAGCGCGCGCGGGTAGCCCAGCCAGTCGGCAAGCGCCTCTTCCAGCGCCTGATGCGCCGTGGTGTATCCGCTGACGTGTCCCGATCCGCCGCTGCCCACGCCAAACCGCTCCGCGCCCTGCTGCCAGGCGCGGATAATGGCCGGATGCTGGCTGAGCCCGAGATAGTCGTTGCTGGAGAAATTGCAGAACTGCTGGCCTTCACGGGTAAGAAAACGGCCCGCGCCGTTTTCCACCACCCTGCGAACGCGAAATGCCTCTGCCGCCCGACGCTCGTCGAGCGCAGAGTTGATACGTGCCTGCCAGGTCATACGGCTGCCGCGTTGTAGAACTGGTCGGTGTCGGCGTTAAAAATCTGCTGCTCCAGCTGCTGCTGTTGCTCGTTATCGCCCGTCAGCACCTCGGTCTGATGCGGGTTCAGCCCCAGCTTGCGGAACAGCTGAACGTCTTTGTCCTCTTCCGGGTTCGGCGTGGTCAGCAGCTTGCAGCCGTAGAAGATGGAGTTGGCCCCGGCCATAAAGCACATCGCCTGAGTCTGCTCGTTCATCTGCTCGCGGCCCGCTGAGAGGCGAACGTAAGACGTTGGCATCATGATGCGCGCCACCGCGATGGTGCGGATAAAATCAAACGCATCCACGTCCTCGTTATCCGCCAGCGGCGTGCCCTTGACCTTCACCAGCATGTTGATCGGCACGCTTTCCGGCGGAGTCGGCAGGTTCGCCAGCTGCAGCAGCAGGCCCGCGCGGTCTTTCACCGTCTCGCCTAAGCCCACGATGCCGCCGGAGCAGACCTTGATCCCCGCGTCACGCACCTTATCCAGCGTATCCAGACGCTCCTGGTAGGTACGCGTGGTGATGATATTGCCGTAAAATTCCGGCGAGGTGTCGAGGTTGTGGTTGTAGTAATCCAGCCCCGCCGCCGAGAGGCGCTGCGCCTGCTCTTCGTTGAGCGTGCCGAGGGTCATGCAGGCTTCGAGGCCCATCTCCTTCACGCCCTTCACCATCTGCTCCAGATACGGCATGTCGCGATCGTGCGGGTTCTTCCACGCCGCGCCCATGCAGAAGCGGGTTGATCCAGCGTTTTTCGCCTTGCGCGCGGAGTCGAGGACCTGCTCGACCTCCATCAGGCGCTCTGACTCCAGACCGGTTTTGTAGCGCGCGCTCTGCGGGCAGTATTTGCAGTCTTCGGGGCAGGCGCCGGTCTTGATCGACAGCAGCGTGCTGACCTGAACATGGCGGGGATCGAAGTGCTGGCGATGCACCTGTTGGGCTTCGAACATCAGCTCAAGGAAAGGTTTGTTGAATAATTCAGTAACTTGCGACATCGTCCAGCGTGCGTGGTGAGCCATCGGGCTTCTCCAAAGGGTTTTGTTAATTTTCGGTTCGGTTTATACTCGTAAACCTAAAACTTTTCAAAATGGTTTACAAGTCGATTATGACCCTGGACGATCTCGCCTTCGACAAGCAGCATATCTGGCACCCTTACACCTCCACCACCCGCCCCCTTCCCGTCTATCCGGTGGCCTCCGCCCACGGCTGCGAGCTGCACCTCGCCAGCGGCGAGCGGCTGGTTGACGGGATGTCCTCCTGGTGGGCGGCGATTCACGGGTATAACCACCCGCGCCTGAACGCGGCGATGAAGGCGCAGATTGACCAGATGTCGCACGTGATGTTTGGCGGGATCACCCACCAGCCCGCGGTGGATTTATGCCGCCGTCTGGTGGCGATGACGCCTGACTCGCTGGAGTGCGTGTTCCTGGCGGATTCCGGCTCCGTGGCGGTGGAAGTGGCGATGAAAATGGCGCTGCAGTACTGGCATGCGAAGGGCGAAGCGCGCCAGCGTTTCCTCACCTTCCGCAACGGCTATCACGGGGATACCTTCGGAGCGATGTCGGTGTGCGATCCGGACAACTCCATGCACAGCCTGTGGAAGGGGTATCTGCCTGAAAACCTGTTCGCCCCTGCGCCGCAGAGCCGCTTCGACGGCGAGTGGAACGAGATGGACATGGTCGGCTTCGCCCGACTGATGGCGGCGCATCGTCACGATATTGCTGCCGTCATTCTTGAACCGATCGTGCAGGGCGCGGGCGGAATGCGGATGTACCACCCGGAATGGCTGAAGCGTATTCGCAGGATGTGCGACCGCGAGGGCATTCTGCTGATTGCCGATGAGATCGCCACCGGCTTTGGCCGCACCGGCAAGCTGTTTGCCTGCGAACATGCGGGTATTGCGCCGGATATTCTATGCCTCGGTAAAGCGTTGACCGGCGGCACCATGACGCTCTCCGCCACGCTCACGACCCGCCAGGTGGCCGACACCATCAGCGACGGTGAAGCCGGCTGCTTTATGCACGGCCCGACGTTTATGGGTAACCCGCTGGCCTGCGCCGTGGCGAGTGAAAGCCTTGCGATTCTGGAGAGCGGCGAGTGGCAGACGCAGGTTGCGGCGATAGAAGCGCAGCTGAAATCGGAGCTGAGCGCCGCCTCGGGCGCGAATTTCGTGGCGGACGTGCGCGTGCTGGGCGCCATTGGGGTGATTGAAACCACCCATCCGGTGAATATGGCGGCGCTGCAGCGCTTCTTCGTGGACCAGGGCGTGTGGGTCCGGCCTTTCGGCAAGCTTATCTATCTGATGCCGCCGTACAGCATCACGCCAGAGCAGCTTCGAAAATTAACCGACGCGGTTGTAACAGCCGTTAACATTCCCGCGCATTTCACGATTTAACCCAATGCATTACACTTGCTGAACGAGCGATCAACGAGGGTAAACCGTATGAAAATCATCAGTAAAGATCTGCGCGACGGTGAAAAGCTGCCGGAACGGCACGTTTTCAACGGCATGGGGTATCAGGGCGATAACATCTCCCCGCACCTGGCGTGGGACGAGGTTCCGGCAGGCACCAAAAGCTTTGTCGTGACCTGTTATGACCCGGATGCGCCAACCGGTTCCGGATGGTGGCACTGGATTGTGGCGAACCTGCCTGCCGACACGCGCGTGCTGCCGCAGGGTTCCGGTTCAGACCTGGTTGCCCTGCCTGAAGGTGCCATTCAGACGCGTACTGACTTTGGTAAAGCGGGCTACGGCGGCGCGGCGCCGCCAAAAGGGGAAACCCACCGCTATATCTTCACGGTGCACGCGCTGGACGTGGAGAGAATTGAGGTCGATGAAGGCGCGAGCGGCGCGATGGTCGGGTTTAACGTGCATTTCCATTCTCTGGGGAGCGCGTCGATTACGGCGATGTATTCGTAAAAAAAGCCGGGTGGCGGCTACGCCTTACCCGGCCTGGATTTCGTACTCGTAGGCCCGGTAAGCGCAGCGCCACCGGGCAAAAAAATCACAGCACCGAAGGTAACAGCCCCACCAGCCGCCCTTCTTCCAGAAGCTGCATCGCCTTATCAATATCCGGGGCAAAGAAGCGGTCATCATCGTAATGCGTGACGTGCTCGCGCAGCACCTGGCGCGCCTGCTCCAGCAGCAGGCTGGATTTGAGCCCTTCACGCAGATCGATACCCTGACTTGCAGCCAGCCATTCCACCGCCAGCACGCCGCGGGTGTTGGAGGCCATCTCCCACAGACGACGTCCTGCAGCCGGTGCCATCGAAACGTGATCTTCCTGATTGGCCGAGGTTGGCAGGCTGTCCACGCTGTGCGGGTGCGACAGCGCCTTGTTCTCGCTTGCCAGCGCTGCGGCCGTCACCTGAGCAATCATAAAGCCCGAGTTGACCCCGCCGTTACGCACCAGGAACGGTGGCAGCTGGGACATGTGTTTATCCATCATCAGCGCGATGCGGCGCTCGGACAACGCGCCGACTTCGGCAATCGCCAGCGCGATATTATCCGCCGCCATTGCCACCGGCTCGGCGTGGAAATTACCGCCGGAGACCACCTCGTTTTCCTGGGCGAACACCAGCGGGTTATCGGACACCGCGTTGGCCTCCACCAGCAGCACCTCCGCCGCCTGGCGCAGCTGCGTCAGGCACGCGCCCATCACCTGCGGCTGGCAGCGCAGGGAATACGGATCCTGCACCTTCTCACAGTTGTGGTGTGACTCCGCGATCTCGCTGGTGTCGGTAAGCACGTGACGGTACATCGCGGCGGCATCAATCTGTCCCCGCTGACCGCGCACCTCGTGGATGCGGGCATCGAACGGGCGACGCGAGCCCAGCACCGCTTCGGTGGTCAGCGCACCGCACACCACCGCCGAGGCAAACAGATCTTCCGCTTCAAACAGGCCGCGCAGCGCGAAGGCGGTCGATGCCTGAGTGCCGTTCAGCAACGCCAGCCCCTCTTTCGCCGCCAGCGTGATCGGCGTTAAGCCGGCTTTTTTCAGCGCCTCTTTCGCAGGCAGCCACTCGCCCTGCCAGCGCGCTTTGCCTTCGCCCAGCAGCAGCAGCGACATGTGCGCCAGCGGCGCGAGATCGCCGGAGGCACCGACGGAGCCCTTCGCCGGGATCCACGGATAGACCTCCGCATTAACCAGCGCCATCAGCGCCTGAATCACGCTCAGGCGAATGCCGGAGAAACCGCGCGCCAGGCTGTTGATTTTGAGCACCATCATCAGACGGACAATCTCATCGTCAAGCGGCTGACCCACGCCCGCCGCGTGCGACAGCACCAGCGAACGCTGCAGGTTTTCCAGATCGTGCGTCGCGATGCGGGTCTGCGCCAGCAGCCCAAAGCCGGTATTAATCCCGTAAGCCGTGCGCCCTTCGGCAACGATGGCTTCAACGCAGGCCACGCTGTCGTTAATGGCGGCGTGGGCGCTTTCATCCAGCGACAGGGTGACCGGCTGACGCCAGACGTTACGCAGCTGCTTGAGCGTCAGTGAGCCGGGAGTGAGTGTTAACGCGTTCATTCATGCTTTCCTTGTGTGGCAGGGATCATCGGCAGGTTAAGTCCCTGCTCTTTGGCACAGTCAATGGCAATCTCGTAACCCGCATCCGCGTGACGCATCACGCCGGTGGCCGGGTCGTTGTGGAGCACGCGGGCGATACGCGCGGCGGCTTCATCGGTACCGTCGCAGACGATGACCATCCCGGAATGCTGGGAGAAGCCCATCCCCACGCCGCCGCCGTGGTGCAGCGACACCCAGGTCGCGCCGCTGGCGGTGTTGAGCAGGGCGTTCAGCAATGGCCAGTCGGAGACCGCGTCCGAGCCGTCGCGCATGGCTTCGGTTTCGCGGTTCGGGCTGGCGACGGAGCCGGAGTCCAGGTGGTCTCGGCCGATGACGATCGGCGCGGAAACTTCACCGCTGCGCACCATTTCGTTGAAGGCGAGGCCCAGTTTTTGACGCCACTCCAGCCCTACCCAGCAGATACGCGCCGGCAGGCCCTGGAAGTTAATGCGCTCGCGGGCCATGTCCAGCCAGTGGTGAAGATGCTCGTCATCCGCGACGATCTCCTTCACTTTGGCGTCGGTTTTGTAGATATCCTCCGGGTCACCGGACAGGGCAACCCAGCGGAACGGACCGATGCCGCGGCAGAACAGCGGGCGGATATAGGCCGGGACGAAGCCCGGGAAGTCGAAGGCGTTACTCACGCCCATCTCTTTCGCCATCTGGCGGATGTTGTTGCCGTAGTCAAAGGTCGGAATGCCCATCTGGCTGAAGGCCAGCATCGCGGAGACGTGTTCCGCCATGGCGCGTTTCGCGGCAAGCACCGTGCCTTCCGGGTCGATCTCCGCTTTTTGCTGATAGTCTTCCCACGACCAGCCTTTTGGCAGGTAGCCGTGCAGCGGGTCATGGGCGCTGGTCTGGTCGGTGACCAGATCCGGGCGCACGCCGCGGGCAACGAGTTCAGGAAGAATGTCCGCCGCGTTGCCGCACAGGGCAATCGACACCGCTTTGCCTTCGGACGTGTATTTTTTGATGCGCGCCAGCGCGTCATCGAGATTCTCGGCCTGTTCGTCGACGTAACGGGTACGCAGACGGAAATCAATGCGGCTCTGCTGGCACTCAATGTTCAGCGAGCACGCGCCGGCCAGCGTGGCGGCCAGCGGCTGCGCGCCGCCCATCCCGCCAAGACCGGCGGTCAATACCCAGCGGCCTTTCAGCGAGCCGTTGTAGTGCTGGCGACCGGCCTCCACGAAGGTTTCGTAGGTGCCCTGCACGATCCCCTGGCTGCCGATGTAGATCCAGCTCCCGGCGGTCATCTGGCCATACATCGCCAGCCCTTTCGCGTCGAGTTCGTTGAAGTGTTCCCAGGTGGCCCAGTGCGGCACGAGGTTAGAGTTGGCGATCAGCACGCGCGGGGCATTTTTGTGGGTTTTAAACACGCCAACCGGCTTGCCGGACTGCACCAGCAGGGTTTCGTCGTTTTCGAGTTCGGTCAGTGCCTTAACAATGGCGTCATAGCATTCCCAGTTGCGCGCGGCGCGGCCTATGCCGCCGTAGACCACCAGCTCGTGGGGGTTTTCCGCCACCTCAGGATCAAGGTTGTTCATCAACATGCGCAGCGGGGCTTCGGTGAGCCAGCTTTTGGCGGTAAGGGTGGTGCCGCGCGCGGCGCGGACGTCCTGCTGGCGGTATTTACCTGACGACATTGTGTGCTCCTATACGGGACAGATGATGCATTTAGATATACTTGTATAGACAAGCACACACAAGGTCAGATTTAACAAAAAATATACAATTTTGTTATATTGCGTTAGCGATCACGCTTATAAAACTTATGACATAAAGTGGCCCTGCAGCCGGTAACGGTTCCCCGGGAAAAGCAGCCGGGCATGTGACACGATGTGCGACGAGGACCAGGTTCGACGGCGGATCAGCAGGCACGGGTCGTGCTCTTTAATGCGCAGCCGTTCGCACTCCTGCGGCGTGGCGCGCACGGCTTCCACAATGTGCTCTCCTTCCGTCAGCGGTGCGACGAGCGAGAGATAGGCGTGCGGCGTGGTCTGGGTGTAATCCTGGTTCAGATAGTCCGGTATCCGTTCGGCGTTCACGCAGCGATCCTCAATCTGCACCGGAATGTCGTTTTCGAAATGCACCATCACCGAGTGGAAGATGCGGCTGCCTTCTTTAACATTCAGCTCTACCGCCTGCTCGGCGCTGGCCTGGGTCTCTTCGAGCACCAGCACCTCACAGCGGTGCTGATGATTACGCGCGGCAATCTCGTCCGCAATGCTGCGGATTTCAAACAGGGCGGACTGCCCTTTCGGCTCCGCCACAAACGTCCCGACGCCCTGCAGGCGCACCAGAAGCCCTTCGTCGGTCAGCTCGCGCAGCGCCCGGTTGACGGTCATCCGGCTAAAGCCAAACTGCGCCACCAGATCGGCCTCCGAGGGAATGCGGTCGTGCGGCCGCCAGACGCCGGTGGCGATTTTTTCGCTGATCGCCTGCTTCACCTTTTCGTAGAAAGGCGCGGGAGGGCTCGACGGCGGCAAGGGTGAGCGTGAAAACATCGTGACTCCTTGAATAGTGTTATGCCCACCAGTGAGCAATTTGCCAGGCCAGACGGGCGGCAAGCTTTGCGCCCTGCCCGTCCCGATCGAACTGCGGGTTAAACTCTACCAGATCGGCGGCCTGTAGCTTACCGCTACGGCAGATTTGTTCGATGACGGGGAGGAGATCCAGTGCCGGTATGCCTAACGCAGCCGGAGCGGAAACGGCAGGCATTTCGCTGGCGGGCAGGACGTCCAGATCGATTGTCAGGTAGACGCGATCGGCCTGGGCCAGCACCTTTTCCAGCGCGGATAGCGCATCGCGCCTGAAATGGAGATCCTCCACCAGCGTGACGTTCAGGCGTTCAGCCTCATCCCACAGCGCCTGCGTGTTCGCCGCCCGGCTCACGCCAAAGCAGGCGTACTGAAATGCCCGCCCGCGCTCAGCGCAGTAGTGCGCCAGCTGGCGAAACGGCGTGCCGGACGTCGCCCGGTCGGCCTTGCGCAGATCGAGATGGGCATCCAGGTTGATAATGACAACCCGCTCGTTCGGGAAGGCGTCCAGCACGCCGCGACCGTGCGCCCACGCGGTTTCGTGTCCGCCGCCAAAGACCAGCGTGCGCATCCCGGAGCGCTGGCAGGCTGTCACGGCATCGCTTAACGCCTGCTGTGCCGCTTCCAGGTCGTCACCTTCAACGTAAACCGACCCCATATCCGCCAGCCGCTCGTGTCCCAGATGGCTTGCCATATTTGCCAGCGCCTTACGCAGCACATCAGGCGCCTGCACGGCGCCGGGCCTGCCCTGATTGCGTTTTACCCCTGCATCACATTCAAAGCCTATCATCGCAATGCCGGATGCCAGCGGCGTGAACGCCCCCTGCTGCCGTATCGTCTGGAAAATGCGCGTTGCGTTGCTGGCCTCGGCGCTGTCGTCGCGCCCCTGCCAGACCGTTTCGGCGACGGGCCGCCATAACCTCATACTGCCTCCCCACGGAAAATACGTTGATACAGCGGATTGCGTCCCGGCTCGTAGACCATCTCTACCGGATGATGCGCATCCCAGATGATGAAATCGGCGACAAACCCGGCCCGCAGCTGTCCGTGGGTTTCCCCGCGGCCCAGCGCCTGCGCGGCATGGCGCGTGACGCCAGCCCAGGCTTCCTCGGGCGTCAGGCCAAACTGGACGCAGGCCATGTTCATCGCCAGGTGCAGGCTGGCAAACGGGCTGGTGCCGGGGTTATAGTCGGTGGCGACCGCCATCGGCACGCCCTGTTTTCTGAGCTGTTCCACCGGCGGACGCTGGCGCTCCTGCAGAAAATAGAACGCGCCCGGCAACAGGACCGCAACCGTGCCGCTTTGCGCCATCGCCTGAACGCCTGCGTCGTCAAGATATTCGATATGATCGGCTGAGCGTCCTTCATACCGGCTGACCAGCGCCGCACCGCCCTGATTCGACAGCTGCTCGACGTGCCCTTTCACCGGAATACCGAGCGCGGTCGCCGCCTTGAAGAGGCGCTCGGTTTGCGACGGGGTAAAGCCGACGTTTTCACAGAACACGTCGACCGCTTCAAACAACTCTTTTTGCCACAGCGTGGGCAATATTTGCTCGCAGACCAGCGTGAGGTAGGCATCCGGATCCTGTCGGTATTCCGGCGGAACGGCATGGGCCGCCAGCAGCGTTGGGCTGATATCGATCGGATTATTGAGGCTCAGCTGGCGTGCGACCTGCAGCATTTTCTCTTCGGCCTCGGCGTTGAGGCCGTATCCCGATTTGATTTCAATCGTGGTCACGCCTTCATTCATCAGACGCTGAAGCCGCTGCTGTGCCAGCTTAAGCAGGGTTTCGGGTGAACTGCTGCGCGTCGCCGTCACGGTCGCGTTAATCCCGCCCCCCTGGGCGCTGATGGTTTGATAAGAGACACCGTTCAGACGCTGCTCCCACTCCGCCGCGCGATCGCCGCCAAACACCAGGTGGGTATGGCAGTCAATCAGGCCCGGGGTGACCAGACGACCCTGAAGATCGACACAGTGAGTGTGTCCGGCCGGAATGTCAGATTCAGGTATCACGGCCAGGATAGTTTGACCCCGTATAACCAGGGCGTGTTGATCTTTCAGTCCATAGGGCGCACGGACGTCCGGCGCCATCGTAGCCAGTCGCGCATTTCGCCATATCACATCGTCAGGATGAATCTGCTGCATGGGCTTTCCACTTGTCATGGGTTGTATAGACATTTATTTTCATCTGTTGTCTGCTGTCAACCGAGTTTGCGGAAAATGTTATTTATTTGTGATCACTTACCCGCCGCTCCAGGGCTAAAAATGCAACTTTTACCCTTTTTATCTTCCCGTTTCGCTCAACTTAGTATAAAAAAGCAGGCTATTTCGTCTATCCCGTAAAGACTTGCATACCCAGGAGCTTCACCTTGAACATTTCCAGGATTTCCCGTCTGGCGTTAGCGCTCGCCTTTGGCGTGACCTTATCCGCATGCAGTTCAACCCCACCGGATCAGCGCCCTTCTGAGCAGGTCGCGCCCGGTACCGCCTCCCGCCCGATTTTGTCCGCTGATGAAGCGAAGAACTTCGACCGTGCGCACTACTTCTCGTCGATGGATCCTAACGCTGCGCCGTGGACCCCGTCTTCTATTAACCTGCCGAAACAGCCTGACTTCGTGGTTGGCCCGGCAGGTGCGCAGGGCGTAACGCATACCTCTATTCAGGCTGCGGTTGATGCTGCCATCACGAAACACAGCGCGTCTCGCCAGTACATCGCGATCCTGCCAGGCGAATATGAAGGCACCGTGTATGTTCCGGCGGCACCGGGCAGCATTACGCTTTACGGTCTGGGCGAAAAAGCAATCGACGTAAAAATTGGCCTGGCGATTGATTCTGAAATCGACAGCAACACCTGGCGTCACCTGGTGAACCCGGCCGGTAAATATATGCCGGGCAAACCGGCGTGGTACATGTTTGATAACTGTCAGAGCAAGCGTTCCGCCACGGTTGGCGTGATGTGCTCTGCGGTGTTCTGGTCCCAGAATAACGGTCTGCAGCTGCAGAACCTGACCATTCAGAATACCCTGGGCGACAGCGTTGACGCCGGTAACCACCAGGCCGTCGCGCTGCGCAGCGATGGCGATAAGGTGCAGATTAACAACGTCAACATTTTGGGTCGTCAGAACACCTTCTTCGTGACCAACAGCGGCGTGCAGAACACCCTGCAGAATAACCGTCTGACCCGTACGCTGGTAACCAACAGCTACGTTGAAGGTGACGTGGATCTGGTCTCCGGCCGCGGCGCGGTGGTATTTGATAACACCGATTTCCGCGTGGTGAACTCACGTACCCAGCAGGAAGGTTACGTGTTTGCTCCGGCAACCCCGTCGAACCTCTTCTTCGGCTTCCTGGCCGTGAACAGCCGCTTTAACGCTGCCGGTGACGGCGTGGCGCAGCTGGGACGCTCCCTGGACGTGGACGCGGCGACCAACGGTCAGGTTGTGATCCGCGACAGCGCGATCAACGAAGGCTTCAACATGGCGAAGCCGTGGGCGGATGCGGCGATCTCTAAACGTCCCTTCTCCGGCAATACCGGTGCGGTGGACGATAAAGGGAACGTGCAGCGCAACCTGAACGACGCTAACTTCAACCGCATGTGGGAGTACAACAACCGCGGTCTGGGTAGCAAAGTGGTTGCTGAGCCGAAGCAGTAAGCTGTCCTTTTGCCGGGTGGCGGCTTTGCCTTACCCGGCCTACAGGTTATGTAAGCCCGGTAAACGCACTGCCACCGGGCATAAAAAAACCTCGCATTCGCGAGGTTTTTTGTTTTAAGCCACTTAGTGAGCGTTAACCACCACCCACATCGGCCCCTGGCCTACGGCGTAGCGCCCTTTCTCTTCCAGCAGCCCCTGCTCGCCTTTAATTTCATACAGCGCGATGTGGTGGGATTTCTGCCCCGCCGCAATCAGGTATTTGCCGCTGTGATCGATATTAAAGCCGCGCGGCTGGGTTTCCGTCGGCTGGAAGCCTTCAATCGCCAGCACGCTGCCGTCTTCAGAAACGCTAAACACGGTGATCAGGCTGGAGGTGCGGTCACAGGCGTACAGATGACGGCCATTTGGCGTAATGTGAATATCCGCCGCCCAGCGGGTGTCGGAGAAATCAGACGGCATCATGTCCAGCGTCTGCACGCACTCAATCTGACCGTTTGGATCTTTCAGCTCCCATACGTCCACGGAGCTGTTCAGTTCGTTGACCACGTAGGCGTACTGCTGGTTCGGATGGAAGACCATATGACGCGGGCCCGCGCCTTCTACCGTCGTGACTTCAGCTGGATTCTGCGCCACCAGGTGACCATCGTCGCTCAGGGTGAACAGGCAGATACGATCCTGCTTCAGGGCAGGCACCCACAGCGTGCGGTTATCCGGAGAGATATTCGCCGAGTGGCAGCCTTCCAGCCCTTCCACCACATCCACGGTTTCGACCGGAATGCCATCTTCCAGACGCGTTACGCTGACGCAGCCCGCATTATACGAGCCGCTGAAGACAAAGTTGCCTTTACGATCGGTTGAGATATGGGTTGGACTGCCCGGCAGCGGCGCTTCAGCAGTGTAAGTCAGCGCGCCGTCGTCCGGAGAGATGCGATAGGCCAGCACGCGAAACTCCGGGCGCACACCCACGTACAAGAAACGTTTATCCGGGCTGATGACCATCGGCTGTACCTGGCCTGGCACATCAACAACCTGAACCAGCGTGAGTGTCCCTTCGGTATTTAAGCGCCAGACGTGGATCTGCTGGCTTTCAGGACTGGCGGTATAAACGGTTTGTTTCATGAATATTCACTCCTCACTGCGCATGAAAGTAATTAACTTTTGACGGTGAATGCTGAATTGTCGACAGGAATTTTGAAGCATTCGCCTCTCGGTGTACCATCCCATCAAAACGTAAATTCAATATTAACCCGGGAAAACAGATGACCTCGCGTGTGATTGCTCTGGATTTAGACGGTACCTTACTGACGCCGCAAAAAACCCTTCTCCCCTCTTCTCTGGAAGCGCTTAAACGCGCGCAGGAAGCGGGATATCAACTCCTTATCGTAACGGGTCGACATCACGTAGCCATTCACCCTTTTTATCAGGCACTGGCGTTAGATACACCTGCAATTTGTTGTAATGGCACTTATTTGTATGATTATCAGGCAAAAAAGGTTTTAGCCTCCGACCCGCTGCCGGTTCCTCAGGCGCTGCAACTGATTGATCTGCTGGATGAGCATGCCATTCACGGCCTGATGTATGTGGATAACGCAATGGTCTACGAGCGCCCTACCGGCCACGTGGTGCGCACCAGCAACTGGGCGTTGTCCCTGCCTGAAGCGCAGCGTCCGGTCTTTACCCAGGTATCCTCCCTGCGTCAGGCAGCCCAGGACGTTGAGGCTATCTGGAAATTCGCCCTGACGGATGAAGACACGACCAAACTGAATACCTTCGCGAAGCACGTCGAGGAAACGCTGGGGCTGGAGTGCGAGTGGTCCTGGCACGATCAGGTAGATATTGCCCGCAAAGGCAACAGCAAAGGCAAGCGTCTGACGCAGTATGTGGAATCACAGGGCTGGTCAATGCAGGACGCGATCGCCTTCGGCGACAACTACAACGACATCAGCATGCTGGAAGCCGTCGGTACGGGCGTGGCGATGGGCAATGCCGACGACGCGGTAAAAGCGCGCGCTAACGTGGTGATTGGCGACAACACCACCGACAGCATCGCGCAGTATATTTATACCCACCTGCTGTAATCAGGCGGTGATCGAGACGCTCTTAATTTGCGCGTAAAGCCACAGGCCGGGTTTGATCCCTAACTCATCCCTGGCCCACGGGCTGATGCGCGCCCAGAGCGTCCGGCTTCCCACCTCGAGCTTCACTTCCACCTGGCCGTTATCATCAAAACACTCCGCGACTTTGGCGCGCAGGATATTTCGAATACTGGTTTGCAGCGGCGGCTGCAGCACCAGCGAGACGTCTGATGCCTGAATACGAATACGCAGCGCGGACTGCAACGGCTTGTCGATCTTATTGACCCACAGGTGCTGATCGCCGAGCGCCAGCGCCGTCATCGCGTAGTGCGGATGGTGTTCCAGCACGCTCACCTTCAGAATGCTGCTCTGCTGTTCCCGGGGTAACCACGGGTGCATTACGCTGCTGCCCCACACCTCTTCCAGGTTGCCGAAGGCCTTGACGCTGCCCTCTTCCAGCACCAGCACTTTGTCGGCCAGATGGAGGATCTCATCCAGCGAATGGCTGACATAGAGCATCGGAATATTAATTTCTCGCGTCAGGCGCTGCAGGTAGGGCAGGAGCTCACGTTTGCGCGGAATATCCAGCGAGGCCAGCGGTTCGTCGAGCAGCAGCAGTTCGGGCGCGGTCAGCAACGCGCGGCCAATGGCTACGCGCTGTTTTTCTCCGCCGGAAAGCGACGAGGGCAGTCTGTCGAGCAGTGGCTCAATGCCTAAAAGCGTCACCAGCTTATCAAACTGTCCGGCCATGCTTTTCGCCATGCCGTAACGCAGGTTGCCGCGCACGCTGTAGTGCGGGAATAAGCGCGCGTCCTGGAAAACATAGCCAATGCGGCGTTTATCCGGCGTGAGATACACCTTGTTTTCCACGTCGTTTAAGACGCGGTTATTCAATACAATCCGTCCTGACTGCGGGCGCGTCAGGCCGCTGATGGCATTTATCAGCGACGTTTTTCCCGCCCCCGAGACGCCAAAGATGGCAGTGATACCGCTTGCAGGCAGCGTCTCGTTAAGCGTCAGGGTATGGTTTCCCAGCGTCTGGGTGAAATTCAGTTCCAGCATGCTTATTTCCCCATCCGCTCACGGCTCAGCCGCGCCAGCCATTCCGACACCAGCAGCGATACCAGGGCTAGTACGATTGAGATGATACACAGCCGCGCCGCGGCGCCTTCTCCGCCCGGCGTTTGAATCAGGGTATACATGGCCGACGGAATCGTTCGCGTCTCGCCGGGGATGTTCGAGACGAAGGTGATGGTCGCGCCAAACTCGCCCAGCGAGCGGGCGAAGGCCAGTACCGTCCCGACAATAATGCCGGGTAACGTCAGGGGAAGCGTGATGGTGAAAAAAACGCGCCAGCGCCCGGCACCCAGCGTACGGGCCGCCTGTTCGAGCTTCATGTCCACGCCTTCCAGCGCGAGGCGGATCGCCCTCACCATCAGCGGGAATGACATTACCGCCGCCGCCAGTACCGCACCGCGCCAGCTAAACGCAAAGGTCAGCCCAAACCAGTCGTAAAGTTTTTCGCCAATAAAACCGCGTCGCCCCATGGAAATTAACAGCAGATAACCGACCACCACGGGCGGCAACACGAGCGGAAGATGAAGCACGCTGTCGAGCAGCGCTTTGCCGGGAAACCGACAGCGAACCAGTAGCCAGGCAAAGAAGATCCCAAAGGGCAAACTCAGCGCAACCGCCAGGGAAGAGACTTTAAGGCTCAGCAGAACAGCCTGCCATTCAGGATCGGTCAATATCATCAGTGAGTCGTAAATCCGTAACGTTTAAAGATTGCGGACGCTTCCGGCCCCTTCAGATAATCGCGGAAGGCCGTCACGGTCGCATTTTTATGTCCATCAACAATCGCAACAGGATATTCCACTTTCTTGTGGGAGTCTTCCGGGAACGTTGCCACCACTTTCACACCCTTACTGGCAACGGCATCAGAGCCATACACAATGCCCAGCGGGGCTTCGTTGCGTTCCACCAGCGCCAGCGCGCCGCGGACATCTTCCGCCGGGGCCAGCTTCGGTGACAATGTCTCCCATGCGCCCAATTTTTGCAGCGCTTCTTTGGCGTAGATCCCGGCCGGAACGTGCTCCGGATCGCCCACCGCCAGGCGCCCGCCGTTCAGCAGACTTATCCAGTGGGTCTCTTTGTTGATGGTGAAGTCAGCCTGCGCGCTGGCTTTTGGCGCTACGACAACCAGGCTATTCCCCAGCAGCGTTTCGCGGGTTGCCGCATCAATCGCTTTCTTCTCCACCGCGTAATCCATCCACTTCTGGTCAGCCGAGATGAACAGATCCGCCGGCGCGCCCGCTTCTATCTGGCGAGCGAGCGTCGAAGAAGAGGCAAAAGAGGAGATCACCTCGACGTTTTTCTCTTTTTTATACGCCGCCGCGATATCCTGCAGCGCGTTGGTCAGCGACGCCGCCGCAAAGACCGTGATTTTACCCTCATCCGCCAGCGCGTGTCCGGTAAGGGAAAGCGTCAATGTTGCCCCTGCAAAAAGGCGTACCCATGTACGTGCCATCTGTAACTCCTGTGAGTAGCGCTATATACACATTAATATAACGGTAACGTCAGGGAGATCCCAGCGTTTAATCGTACCGCTGAAGAGGTAAACCGGCGTAGTGCGTTAAAGAGTATCGGCGAAAACGGGAAAATCTTGAGAGCAAAACGCCCGGGCAAGCCGGGCGTTTTGGGGGGAATCAATGCTGCTTTTTAGCCTGGTCTCTGTGACCAATGTTCGAAAAGACGTTGAACACTTCACCCAGGCCGTAGATGGCACCGAGGATGATGGCCATCACTACTGGTACCATGATCACGGCGAATACCAGACTTTTCAACAACTCTAACATGGTTTTCTCCAGATATTGTGAACAGCTTATTCTACCCTTTCAACTGAGAAAAACATCCCCTTTTGTGCGGTACCCTTTGCGCCCTGCACCATTTGGGTCACAATACCCTTTTTGCCAGGACACTGTTATGCAGGCCGAAATTCTTCTCACACTCCGACTTCAGCAAAAGCTTTTCGCCGATCCGCGACGTATCGCCCTGCTTAAACAAATAGAACAAACGGGCTCGATTAGCCAGGGGGCGAAAAACGCGGGCATCAGCTACAAGAGCGCCTGGGACGCCATCAACGACATGAACACCCTGAGCGAACAGCCGCTGGTGGACAGAGCCACGGGCGGCAAAGGCGGCGGCGGTGCAATCGTGACGCGTTATGGCCAGCGCCTTATTCAGCTTTACGATCTGCTGGCCCAGATTCAGCAAAAAGCGTTCGATGCGTTAAGCGATGACGATCACGTTCCGCTGGACAGTCTGCTGGCCGCCATTTCCCGCTTCTCGCTACAAACCAGCGCCCGCAACCAGTGGTTTGGTACGGTGACGGCGCGCGACAATCTGCAGATACAGCAGCATATTGAGATCCTGCTTGCCGATGGCACCACCCGTCTGAAGGCCGCCATAACGGCGCAAAGCGCGGAACGTCTTGAACTGGATGAAGGGAAAGAGGTGCTGGTGCTCCTGAAGGCGCCGTGGGTCAGTATTACACGCGATCCCGACGCGGCAAAGACAGCAGATAACCAGCTGCAGGGCACCATCAGCCATATCGAACGCGGCCAGGCGCAGTGCGAAGTGCTGATGATCCTGGCAGATGGGCAGCCGCTTTGCGCGACCATACCGCTCAGCGAGTCGGACAACTTAGAAGAAGGTGCTGCCGTCACCGCGTATTTCAACGCGGACCGGGTGATTATCGCCACTTTGTGCTGAGCACATTGACAATCTTACCGACAGTGCGTATCCCTGATATCTGGTGCTGCAAAAACAGGGATAAACCATGTCATCATTGCATATTTCGCAAGGCACGTTTCGTCTTAGCGATACCCGAACGCTGACAATTGCTGATTTGACGCTACGCGCGGGTGAAAGCTGGGCGTTTGTCGGCACAAACGGCAGCGGTAAATCCGCGCTGGCCCGCGCGCTGGCCGGAGAGCTCAACCTCCTCAAGGGCGAATACCAGAGCGACTTTACGCGCCTGACGCGCCTGTCGTTTGAACAATTGCAAAAGCTGGTCAGCGACGAGTGGCAGCGCAACAACACCGATTTGCTCAGCCCTGGCGAAGAGGATACCGGCCGTACGACGGCGGAAATTATTCAGGATGAAGTGAAGGATCCCGCCCGCTGCCAGCGCCTGGCAGAACAGTTCGGTATCACCCCTCTGCTGAACCGGCGCTTTAAATACCTTTCGACCGGCGAGACGCGAAAAACGCTGCTTTGTCAGGCGCTGATGAGCGAACCTGAACTGCTTATTCTGGACGAACCGTTCGACGGTCTTGACGTGCAGTCCCGGGCGCAGCTGGCGTCTCTGCTGGCGTCGCTTAATCAGCAGGGATATACCCTCGTGCTGGTGCTTAACCGTTTTGATGAAATTCCGGACTTTATCCAGCACGCGGGCGTCCTGGCCGACTGTAACCTGACAGAGACCGGCGAAAAAACCGCGCTGCTTAAGCAGGCGCTGATTGCCCAGCTCGCGCACAGCGAACAGCTCGACGGTATTACCCTTCCGGAACCCGACGCCCCGTCGGCGCGCCACGCGCTTGATCCCCACCAGCCGCGCATCGTGCTACGCGATGGGGTGGTCGCTTATGACGATCGCCCCATCCTTAATCACCTCAACTGGACGGTCAATCCAGGTGAGCACTGGCAGATTGTCGGCCCCAACGGCGCGGGGAAATCCACGCTGCTGAGCCTGATTACCGGCGATCATCCGCAGGGCTACAGCAACGACCTCACGCTGTTCGGTCGGCGTCGCGGCAGCGGCGAAACCATCTGGGATATCAAAAAACATATCGGCTACGTCAGCAGCAGCCTGCATCTGGATTACCGGGTCAGTACCACGGTACGCAACGTGATCCTCTCCGGGTATTTTAACTCCATCGGCATTTATCAGGCGGTGTCGGACAAACAGCACAAGCTGGCCCAGCAGTGGCTGGACATTCTGGGCATGGACAACCGGGTTGCTGACGCGCCGTTTCATAGTCTTTCGTGGGGGCAGCAGCGTCTGGCGCTGATCGTTCGCGCGCTGGTGAAACACCCTACGCTGCTGATCCTCGACGAACCGCTGCAGGGACTCGACCCGTTGAACCGCCAGCTTATCCGTCGCTTTGTGGATGTCCTGATTAGCGAAGGTGAAACGCAGCTGCTGTTCGTTTCACATCATGCCGAAGATGCCCCCTCCTGCATCACGCATCGCCTGGAGTTTGTTCCGGACGGTGAGCACTATTACTATCGGCAAAGCAAAATCGATTAATCCCCGGAGGGCACCGCCCTCCGTTTTTCAGATAACCTGCACTAATACATTGCTATCCCGTTGATCTACAATGCCTCACTGTAGCTGAAAATCGGATTTTAAAAACAGTGTAAACGATTCCACTATTTTATCCCATGTCACACTTTTCACGTCTCTGTTATGCTATGGTTATTACATACCATAAGCCCAATGGAGCGAAATATGCGAGTTCTGGTAACAGGTGGTAGCGGTTACATCGGTAGTCATACCTGCGTGCAGCTGCTGCAAAACGGCCATGACGTCATCATTCTCGACAACCTGTGCAACAGTAAGCGCAGCGTGCTGCCTGTGATTGAACGTCTTGGCGGTAAACACCCGACGTTCGTGGAAGGCGACATCCGTAACGAAGCGCTGATGACCGAGATCCTTCACGACCACGCCATTGAAGCGGTGATCCACTTCGCGGGTCTGAAAGCGGTCGGTGAATCCGTTGCTAAGCCGCTTGAGTATTATGACAACAACGTCAACGGCACCCTGCGTCTCATCTCCGCCATGCGTGCGGCCAACGTCAAAAACTTCATCTTTAGCTCTTCCGCCACCGTCTACGGCGATCAGCCTAAAATCCCTTACGTTGAAAGCTTCCCGACCGGGACGCCGCAGAGCCCGTACGGCAAAAGCAAGCTGATGGTGGAGCAGATCCTGACCGACCTGCAAAAAGCCCAGCCGGAGTGGAGCATCGCGCTGCTGCGCTACTTCAACCCGGTCGGTGCGCATCCGTCTGGCGATATGGGGGAAGATCCGCAGGGCATTCCGAACAACCTGATGCCGTATATCGCCCAGGTTGCCGTAGGCCGCCGCGAGTCGCTGGCGATTTTTGGCAATGACTACCCGACCGAAGACGGCACCGGCGTGCGCGACTATATCCACGTGATGGATCTGGCCGACGGCCACGTTGCGGCCATGCAGCAACTGGCGGATAAACCGGGCGTGCATATTTACAACCTCGGCGCCGGCGTCGGCAGCAGCGTGCTGGACGTGGTTAACGCCTTCAGCAAAGCCTGCGGCAAGCCGGTGAACTACCACTTCGCACCGCGTCGTGAGGGCGATCTGCCTGCTTACTGGGCCGACGCCACCAAAGCCGACAAAGAGCTTAACTGGCGTGTTACGCGCACGCTTGATGAAATGGCACAGGATACCTGGCACTGGCAGTCACGCCACCCGCAAGGCTATCCGGACTAAGGATCCGTCATGACGCAATTTAATCCCGTCGATCATCCGCATCGTCGTTTTAACCCGTTAAGCGGGCAATGGATTTTAGTTTCTCCGCATCGCGCCAAGCGCCCCTGGCAGGGGGCGCAGGAGACGCCTGCAAAACAGACGCTGCCGCAGCACGACCCGGACTGCTTCCTCTGTCCGGGCAACACGCGCGTCACCGGGGATAAAAACCCGGACTACAAAGGCACCTTCGTGTTTACCAACGATTTTGCCGCCCTGATGACCGACACGCCGGACGCGCCGGAAAGCCACGATCCGCTGATGCGCTGTGAAAGCGCGCGCGGTACCAGCCGCGTGATCTGCTTCTCCCCCGATCACAGCAAAACGCTGCCGGAGCTGAGCGTTGAGGCACTGAAAGAGGTGGTCAGCACCTGGCAGGCGCAAACCGCCGAGCTGGGTCAAACTTACCCATGGGTGCAGGTGTTTGAAAATAAAGGTGCGGCCATGGGCTGCTCTAACCCGCACCCGCACGGCCAGGTCTGGGCGAACAGCTTCCTGCCTAACGAAGCTGAGCGTGAAGACCGCCTGCAAAAAGCGTATTACGCGGAAAACGGCTCGCCGATGCTGGTGGATTACGCGCAGCGTGAGCTGGCCGACGGCAGCCGTACCGTGGTGGAGACCGAACACTGGCTGGCCGTCGTGCCTTACTGGGCCGCCTGGCCGTTTGAGACGCTGCTGCTGCCGAAAGCGCACGTGCAGCGCATCACCGAACTCAGCGACGCGCAGCGCGACGACCTTGCCCTGGCGCTGAAAAAGCTGACCAGCCGTTACGACAACCTGTTCCAGTGCTCCTTCCCGTACTCCATGGGCTGGCACGGCGCACCGTTTAACGGGGAAGAGAATCAGCACTGGCAGCTGCACGCCCATTTCTATCCGCCGCTGCTGCGCTCTGCGACGGTGCGTAAATTTATGGTGGGCTACGAAATGCTGGCAGAAACCCAGCGTGATCTGACGGCGGAACAGGCGGCTGAACGTCTGCGTGCCGTTAGCGACGTCCACTATCGCGAATCAGGAGTCTAAAAATGAGTCTGAAAGATAAAACACAATCCCTGTTTGCTGAGAAATTTGGCTACCCTGCCACCCACGTAATTCAGGCACCTGGCCGCGTCAACCTGATTGGTGAACACACCGACTACAACGACGGCTTTGTGCTGCCGTGCGCTATCGATTACCAGACGGTCATCAGCTGCGCGAAGCGCGACGATCGCCAGGTTCGCGTGATTGCGGCGGATTACGGTAATGAAACGGACGCGTTTTCCCTCGATGCCCCGATTGTGACGCACGACAGCCAGCAGTGGTCTAACTACGTGCGCGGCGTGGTGAAGCATCTGCAGAAGCGTAATAAAAACTTCGGCGGCGCCGATTTGGTCATCAGCGGCAACGTGCCGCAGGGGGCGGGCTTAAGCTCCTCTGCGTCTCTGGAGGTCGCCGTGGGCACCGTGTTCCAGCAGCTCTATCATTTGTCGCTGGATGGCGCGCAAATCGCCCTGAACGGCCAGGAAGCGGAAAACCAGTTCGTGGGCTGCAACTGCGGCATCATGGACCAGCTGATCTCCGCGCTGGGCAAAAAAGAGCACGCGCTGCTGATCGACTGCCGCTCGCTGGGCACCAAAGCCGTTCCCCTGCCAAAAGGCGCGGCTGTCGTGATCGTCAACAGCAACTTTAAGCGCACGCTGGTGGGCAGCGAGTACAACACCCGCCGCGAGCAGTGCGAAACCGGCGCCCGCTTCTTCCAGCAGCCCGCCCTGCGCGACGTCACGCTCAATGAATTTAACAAAGTGGCGCACGAGCTGGATCCGATCGTCGCCAAACGCGTTCGTCACGTGCTGACGGAAAATGCCCGTACCGTTGAAGCCGCGTCCGCGCTGGCGAAAGGTGACCTGAAACGCATGGGTGAACTGATGGCGGAATCTCACGCCTCCATGCGCGATGATTTTGAAATCACCGTGCCGCAGATCGACACCCTGGTGGAGATCGTCAAAGCGGTCATTGGCGACAAAGGCGGCGTGCGCATGACGGGCGGTGGTTTTGGCGGCTGCATCGTTGCGCTGGTGCCTGAGGATTTGGTCCCTGCTGTACAGGACGCCGTGGCGAAGCAGTACGAAGCAAAAACAGGTATCAAAGAAACCTTCTATGTTTGCAAAGCATCACAAGGAGCCGGACAGTGCTAAACGAAACACCTACCCTCGCACCGGATGGTCTGCCGTATCGCCTGTTAACCCTGCGCAATCGCGCGGGGATGGTGGTTACGCTAATGGACTGGGGTGCAACCCTTCTTTCAGCACGCGTACCGATGCCGGACGGCAGCGTGCGCGAAACCCTGCTCGGCTGCGCCTCACCCGAGCAGTATGTTAATCAGTCTGCCTATCTGGGCGCATCCGTAGGGCGCTATGCGAACCGCATCGCGAAGAGCCGTTTTGAACTCGACGGCGTGCAGTACACCCTGCTGCCAAGCCAGGGTGAGAACCAGCTGCACGGCGGCCCGGACGGGTTTGATAAACGCCGCTGGAAGATTGTTCGTCAAAACGACGGCGAAGTGCTGTTCTCGCTGGATTCGCAGGACGGCGATCAGGGCTTCCCGGGTAACCTTATCGCCTCCGCGCGCTTTACATTGACCGACGACAACCGTATCGCCATTGAATACCGTGCGACGGTCGACAAGCCGTGTCCGGTCAACCTGACCAATCACGCGTACTTTAATCTGGACGGTAACCAGTGCGACGTGCGGAACCACAAGCTTCAGATCCTGGCGGATGCGTATCTGCCGGTTGATGAGATGGGCATTCCGTACCAGGGCCTCAAAGACGTGAGCGGCACCAGCTTTGACTTCCGCAGCGCGAAATCCATCGCCCAGGATTTCCTGAGCGATGACGACCAGCGCAAGGTGAAAGGCTACGACCACGCGTTCCTGCTGCAGGCTAAAGGCGATGTGAAACAACCTGCCGCACAGGTCTGGTCCACCGATGAGAAGCTGCAGATGACGGTTTATACCACCGCTCCTGCCCTGCAGTTCTACTCAGGTAACTATCTCGGCGGCACGACGGCGCGCGAACACGAAGAGTACAGCGACTGGCAAGGCCTGGCGCTGGAGAGCGAGTTCCTGCCGGACAGCCCGAATCATCCGGAATGGCCGCAGCCGGACTGCGTGCTGCGCCCGGGTGAAGAGTACGTTAGCGTGACGGAATATCATTTTATTCCACATTAATATTCAGCCCTCCTTCTGGAGGGCTTTTTTCTGTGCGCCTTGCTGAAAATAGCGCCGATCGCAGACAAAATCATAACCCTGGATTCACAAGCATCTTACACTCAGAGACTATTTTCGCTATGGTTAGGGTTAAGCGTTGCTGCTGGCACGGCCACGGCAATATAATGAGAATTGTTATCATTCTAAAAATGCTTGAGGAGTAAGAGATGGCTATTACTAAGCTGGTTCTGGTGCGTCACGGCGAAAGCCAGTGGAACAACGAAAACCGCTTTACCGGTTGGTACGACGTTGATCTGTCCGAGAAAGGCGTAAGCGAAGCAAAAGCAGCAGGTAAACTGCTGAAGGAAGAAGGCTTCAGCTTTGATTTTGCTTACACCTCTGTGCTGAAACGTGCCATCCATACCCTGTGGAACGTGCTGGACGAACTGGACCAGGCCTGGCTGCCGGTTGAGAAATCCTGGAAACTGAACGAGCGTCACTACGGTGCGCTGCAGGGCCTGAACAAAGCGGAAACCGCTGAGAAATACGGTGACGAGCAGGTTAAACAGTGGCGTCGCGGCTTCGCGGTCACCCCACCAGAGCTGACCAAAGATGACGAGCGCTACCCGGGCCACGACCCGCGTTACGCGAAACTGACCGACGCTGAGCTGCCAACCACCGAGAGCCTGGCGCTGACCATCGACCGCGTTGTGCCTTACTGGAACGAAACCATTCTGCCACGTCTGAAAAGCGGCGAGCGCGTGATTATCGCCGCTCACGGTAACTCCCTGCGTGCGCTGGTGAAATACCTGGACAACATGGGTGAAGACGAAATTCTCGAACTGAACATCCCAACTGGCGTACCGCTGGTGTATGAGTTCGACGAAAACTTCAAGCCAATCAAACACTACTACCTGGGTAACGCGGACGAAATCGCAGCGAAAGCGGCGGCCGTTGCGAACCAGGGTAAAGCGAAGTAATTTTCGCTGACCATAAAAAAAGCGCGGAACCGTCCGCGCTTTTTTATTTGAGCCGTCAGAATTAACCGCGACGCGCTTTCACCGCATTCGCCAGCTGGCGCAGGATGGCGTCGGTGTCATCCCAGCCGATGCAGGCATCGGTCACGCTCTTGCCGTACACCAGCGGCTCGCTGCCTTCCAGGTTCTGGTTACCTTCAACCAGATGGCTTTCGATCATCACCCCAATTACCGCCTTCTCACCGCCGGCAATCTGCTGACAGACGTCTGCGCCCACTTCCATCTGCTTTTTAAACTGCTTGCTTGAGTTGGCGTGGCTGAAATCGATCATCACCTGCGGTGGCAGCCCGGCTTTTTCCAGCCCGACTTTGACTTCGGCCACATGCTTTGCGCTGTAGTTCGGCTCTTTGCCGCCGCGCAGAATGATATGGCAGTCACCGTTACCGCTGGTGTTAACGATGGCGGAGTGGCCCCATTTGGTCACGGACAGGAAGCAGTGCGGTGCGCCCGCTGCGTTGATGGCGTCGATAGCCACCTTAATGGTGCCGTCAGTGCCGTTTTTGAAGCCAACCGGACAAGAGAGACCGGACGCCAGCTCGCGGTGAACCTGAGATTCAGTAGTGCGGGCACCAATTGCCCCCCAGCTCATCAGGTCTGCCAGATACTGGGGCGTAATCATATCCAGGAACTCACCGGCCGCAGGCAGCCCGCTGTCGTTAATCTCCAGCAGCAGCTTGCGCGCAATGCGCAGACCGTCGTTGATCTGGAAGCTGTTATCCATGTGCGGATCGTTAATCAGCCCTTTCCAGCCAACGGTAGTGCGCGGTTTTTCAAAATAGACGCGCATCACGATTTCCAGCTCATCCTTCAGCTCTTCACGCAGGGTGAGCAGACGGGCTGCGTATTCTTTCGCGGCAGCAGGATCGTGGATAGAGCATGGGCCAATCACCACCAGAAGACGATCGTCATTACCTTTCAGGATCTTATGGATCGCTTTACGAGCATGAGAAACCGTGTTTGCGGCATTTTCAGTGGCGGGGAATTTCTCAAGGAGTGCTACAGGAGGTAATAACTCATTGATCTCTTTAATACGTAAATCGTCGTTCTGATAATTCATCTTCGTTCCAGCTCTGCCATATCTTTAGTAATGAAAGCAATCCTTTCAATCTATCTTGTCGCTCAGGAAGTGTAAACACGGTTTTACACTTCACGCAGATAATTCCTGGAATTCGCCTAAAAATCGCCACAAAATAGCGAAAAACGAGATCTAACCTAAGCTTTTTAACTGTAACAACCATTTTTAAACGCTTAAACGCGATTCCCGACTGACGTAAGTCCGTATGGCGGAATCTTTCGCCTCTGAAAAAGATGCACTGTTGGAAAAAGTTATCCAGCGTAACGACAAGAACAGGAGCACCATGATGAAAATGACAAAACTGGCAACCCTCTTCCTGACCGCCACCCTCACCCTGGCCAGCGGTAGCGTTCTTGCGGCCGAAACGGGCTCATCGGGTAACGGTGATGCAAACGCGGCTGCGTCAGCAGGCCAGGTCGCCCCTGATGCCAAACAGAACGTCGCCCCGAACAATGTCGATAATAGTCAGATCAATAATGGAAACACCAACACCGGCGGCACCATGCTGCACCCCAACGGTACCGACTCCGGCACCATGAATCATGACAGCATGAGCAAAGATGAAGTTCATAAGAACTCCATGTGTAAAGATGGCAAATGTCCCGACCCGAATGACAAAGTGGGGGATGATGCCAATACCAAAACAGATGGTACGACTCAGTAACCGGCTGTGAAATTAATGATAAAAGGAGAGCTAAGGCTCTCCTTTCTTTTTGAGTAACCTATTAAAAACGCTACACTAAAAACGATAACGAATCAGGAAAGATAACATGGCACACACACATTCCCACGCCGCCGGCGACGACAACGCTAAACGATTGCTGCTGGCCTTCGGCGTCACCGCAACCTTCATGATTATTGAGGTCATCGGCGGTCTGGTCTCCGGCTCTCTGGCGCTACTGGCTGACGCCGGGCATATGCTTACCGATGCAGCGGCGCTACTTTTCGCCCTTCTGGCCGTACAGTTTGCCCGTCGTCCCCCCAATACACGCCATACCTTCGGCTGGCTGAGGCTGACGACCCTTGCCGCCTTTGTTAACGCGATTGCCCTGGTGGTCATTACCATTCTTATCGTCTGGGAGGCCATTCAGCGCTTCAGACATCCTCAGCCGATTGCCGGGGCGACAATGATGGTGATTGCCGTGGCAGGGCTGGTGGCGAATATCCTGGCCTTCTGGATTTTGCACCGCGGCAGCGAGGAAAAGAACCTCAACGTGCGCGCGGCGGCTCTGCATGTGCTGGGGGATCTGCTCGGTTCAGTCGGGGCAATTGTCGCCGCGCTGGTGATCCTCTATACCGGCTGGACGCCTGTCGATCCGATTTTGTCCGTGCTGGTGTCGTGTCTGGTCTTGCGCAGCGCCTGGCGGCTGCTGAAGGAGAGCGTGAATGAACTGCTTGAAGGGGCTCCGGCATCCATGGACATCGACGAGCTGAAGCGCAACCTGCGCCGTACTGTTCCGGAAGTCCGCAATGTCCACCACGTGCACGTCTGGCTGGTGGGGGAGAAACCGGTCATGACGCTTCATGTCCAGGTGATCCCGCCTCACGACCACGATGCGCTGCTCGATCGCATCCAGCACTTCCTGGAACATCACTACGACATTAGCCATGCCACCGTTCAGATGGAGTATCAGCCCTGTAGCGGACCGGACTGCCACCTTAACGAGGCGCAGTCCGGTCATTCACATCATCATGACCACTAGCTGGAAAGCGCGCGAGAGCCTCGCTCACGCGCGCTGTTAATCCACATCCGGCTACCGTTCAGCGCGATGAAGGTCAGCAACAGATATTCCAGCGACATGGCATAGACGCCCTGCAGGGCGAAGATCGCCACGCTGATAACGTTGATGATGACCCACAGCAGCCAGTTCTCAACGTATTTACGGGTCATCAGAATCATCGCCGCAATCGACAGCACCATCATGCAGGAATCCCAGAACGGGAAAGCATCCGGCTGGAGTTCTGGCATCGTCACGTTCAGGCCGATGCCGGACATGACCGAAACGGCAATGCGGGTCAGGAACGCAAACACCGGATTGATGTAGACGGTCATTAAGTCAATGGCGACCACGCAGGCGACAAACCAGGCGATGGCTTTCGGCAAGGGCAGCCAGCGAATCTGCAGCTCTGCTTCCTGCTGGCTGTTCTGACGCGACCACGCATACCAGCCGTAAATATTGGCGGCGAAGAAGAACAGCTGCAAAAGCAGGCTGGCGTACAGCTGGATCTGGAAGAAGATAATCGCAAACAGCGTGACGTTAATCAGCCCGAACGCATAGTTGCTGATCTTCTCAAGGCTTGCCAGCCAGATACACAATAATCCCGCCAGCGTACCAACGGCCTCAATCCATGACAGGTCATAGCCACCTGCACCAATCGGTATATGAACCAGAATGTTCTGTGTGCTAAAAAAATCCATCTTTTCCCCGGGGCGTAGTGAATTAAGTACGTAGTGTAGCCGCAAAATCCAGCATGCGGTTAAGCGGAATTAACGCGCCTTCACGCAGGGCAGCATCCACGTGGATTTCATGCGCCGCACCACCGGTTTCTAACCCTTCGGCAATCGCTTTCAGGCCGTTCATCGCCATCCACGGGCAATGCGCACAGCTGCGGCACGTTGCTCCCTCGCCTGCCGTAGGCGCTTCGAGAAGCTCTTTCTCCGGCACGGCCTGCTGCATCTTGTAGAAGATACCGCGATCGGTCGCCACGATGAGCTGCTTGTGAGGCAACGTTCTGGCCGCGTTAATAAGCTGGCTGGTTGAACCCACGGCATCCGCCATGTCGACAATCGACTGCGGAGATTCAGGGTGCACAAGAATGGCGGCGTCAGGATAAAGCGCCTTCATGCGCGCCAGCGCCTGCGTCTTGAACTCATCATGAACGATACAGGCGCCCTGCCAGCAGAGTACGTCAGCCCCCGTCTGCTTCTGAACATAATTGCCGAGATGGCGATCAGGCGCCCAGATAATTTTCTCCCCCAGACTATCCAGATGTTCAATCAGCTCAACGGCGATGCTTGACGTGACCACCCAGTCTGCCCGCGCTTTCACTGCTGCCGACGTGTTCGCGTAAACCACCACGGTCCGGTCAGGGTGGGCATCACAGAAGGCCGTGAATTCGTCAATCGGACAGCCGAGATCCAGGGAACACTCCGCGTTAAGCGTGGGCATCAGAATGGTTTTTTCCGGGCTCAGGATCTTTGCCGTTTCGCCCATAAAACGCACGCCGGCCACCAGCAGCGTGGAAGCGGGATGTCGTGCACCGAAGCGCGCCATCTCCAGTGAGTCAGAAATGCAGCCGCCGGTCTCTTCCGCCAGCTGCTGAATTTCCGGGTCGGTGTAGTAATGGGCCACCATCACCGCGTCGCGCTCTTTAAGAAGACGTTTAATCTTCTCGCGGTAGAACTGCTTTTCGTCCTGGCTCAGTGGGACAGGCTTAGGCGGAAACGGATAGATTGCGGCTTCAGGATCAAACATCACACTCATTATGGCTTCTCGTTTTACGGGCTTAACAATATTGCCTTTCATTTGCCTGACATAGCAAAACGCGTGGCAATTGTGTTTTGTATACTAAACAAGATAGCGAATCTGGCGTGAAAAGTCACCGGGAATAGATGGGCGGAGCATTTGTTGTACCGCAGATAGCAAAAAGGCGCCTTTAGGGCGCCTTTCTACACTGGTGGGTCGTGCAGGATTCGAACCTGCGACCAATTGATTAAAAGTCAACTGCTCTACCAACTGAGCTAACGACCCCTTGCGGGATTTTTTTCTTCGAAGTGGTGGGTCGTGCAGGATTCGAACCTGCGACCAATTGATTAAAAGTCAACTGCTCTACCAACTGAGCTAACGACCCATTCGGGTGCTGACTTCGAAGATTTTTACTCGGTACCACTTTAAAGTGGTGGGTCGTGCAGGATTCGAACCTGCGACCAATTGATTAAAAGTCAACTGCTCTACCAACTGAGCTAACGACCCGAGTGGTGGGTGATGACGGGTTCGAACCGCCGACCCCCTCCGTGTAAAGGAGATGCTCTACCAACTGAGCTAATCACCCACTCTGTACTGCCGGAACTGCGTTAAGTGGTGGGTCGTGCAGGATTCGAACCTGCGACCAATTGATTAAAAGTCAACTGCTCTACCAACTGAGCTAACGACCCACTTTTATGCTGCTTTCACGTTGTTTGATATCCCGTGGCAACGGCGGCATATATTACTGATTTAAGAATTCTGCGCAACAAAAATTTCGATGAAGATCACTTAACTGCTTAGTAATCATGCTGCACGACCAGAAATAACGCGATTTCTGGTCATGCGATAATCATCCCATCGAATTCAGACGTTTTTGCGCCTGCTTAGCACCTTCGGTACCCGGGAATTTTGCGACCACCTGCTGATAAACCGCTTTGGCTTTCGCCGTGTCGCCTTTGTCCTGCATGATCACGCCAACCTTATACATCGCATCTGGCGCTTTCGGCGATTTTGGGTAATTTTTCACCACTGAGGCAAAATAAAACGCCGCATCGTCCTTTTTACCCTTGTTGTAATTCAACTGACCGAGCCAGTAATTGGCATTTGGCTGATAAGTGGAATCAGGGTATTTCTTAACAAAGCTCTGAAACGCAGCAATCGCGTCATCCTGACGAGATTGATCCTGCACCAGGGCAATGGCCGCATTGTAGTCCGTATTCGCGTCACCGCTCTGTACAGGCGCGCCTGTTGAGGCTGACGTATCAGCTGATGGCGCTGGGGTAGACGTCGCCGCACCGCTCTGATCGCCTGCGGCTGGCTGCGCTGCTGCACCACCACCGCTGCTCAGGCTATCTATCTGCAACAAGATTTGCTTCTGACGTTCCACAACCTGATTAAGCTGATACTGGCTTTCCTGAATCTGACCGCGGAGAGAGTCAATATCATTCTGGTTATCGGAAAGTTGTTGCTGGAGTTGGGTTAAAAGCTGGCTGTGAGCGTTAGAAATACGCTCGAGTTGAGTGACCCGGTCTTCTACCGAGCCTGAGCCGACACTACTGATTGGTGCCTGAGCAAAAGCGGCCCAGGGGGCCGCTATTCCAACCAGTAACGACAGACTCAACAGATGATGTCTGAAGTTACTGCTCATGCAATTCTCTTAGTAAACCAGTACGGCACGACGGTTTTTGGAGTAAGCCGCTTCGTCGTGACCCAGTACTGCAGGTTTTTCTTTACCGTAAGAAACGATGGAGATCTGGTCAGCAGAAACGCCTTTACCCTGCAGGTACATTTTAACAGCGTTAGCACGACGTTCACCCAGGGAGATGTTGTACTCTGGGGTACCACGTTCGTCCGCGTGACCTTCTACGGTGACTTTGTAAGATGGGTTGCTACGCAGGAAGTTAGCGTGCGCATCCAGCATCGCAGCGAAGTCAGAACGGATGTCGTATTTATCCAGATCGAAGTAAACGATGTTGTTCTGCTGCAGCTGCTGCATCTGAAGACGCGCCTGCTCTTCAGAAGACATGTTGCCATTGCCGTTCGCGTCCATACCGGTGCCGGCACCCATCATGCCTTCGCCGCTCTGGTCATTGCTGGCGTTCTTGTTAGAAGAACACGCTGCGATTGCCATTACAGGCAGAGCGATCATCAGCCCCTTCAGCACTTTGTTCAGTTGCATTTCTATGATTCCTTTAGTAATCAATTAATTATTATTTACAGATACGGCGACCAGGCAGGTGATTTTACCTGTCCATCAGTTGCCGGAATACGCGCTTTGAAACGCCCATCTGTAGAAACCAGATTCAGCACAGATCCCATCCCCTGAGAAGAGCTGTAGATTACCATAGTGCCGTTAGGTGCCAGACTTGGCGTTTCATCCAGGAACGTTGACGACAGAACTTGCACGCCACCCGCTACCAGATCTTGTTTGGCAATGTGCTGCTGCCCGCCGTTGGAGCTGACCATTACCATAAATTTACCGTCGCTGCTCACGTCTGCGTTCTGGTTCTGAGAACCTTCCCAGGTAATACGCTGCGGAGCACCGCCGTTGATGTTGACTTTGTAGATTTGTGGACGGCCGGCCTGGTCAGAGGTAAACGCCAGGTTTTGACTGTCCGGGAACCATGAAGGTTCGGTGTTGTTGCTGCGACCGTCGGTCACCTGACGGATCTGGCCAGAGCCAATGTCCATCACGTACAGGTTCAGGCTACCGGTTTTAGACAACGCAAAGGCCAGTTTAGAGCCGTCTGGAGAGAACGAAGGCGCACCGTTGTGACGTGGGAAAGACGCCACCTGACGAACCGCACCGTTTGCCAGCGTCTGGATAACCAGCGCAGAACGGCCGCTTTCGAAGGTGACATACGCCAGCTTAGAACCGTCCGGAGACCAGGCTGGAGACATCAGTGGCTGCGAGGAGCGTTTCACCAGGAACTGGTTGTAGCCATCGTAATCAGATACGCGCAGCTCATACGGGAATTGACCACCGTTGGTCTGCACCACGTACGCGATACGGGTACGGAACGCGCCTTTAATGCCGGTCAGTTTTTCAAATACCGCATCGCTGGCAGCGTGTGCCGCGTAGCGCAGGTACTGCTTAGTGACCTTGTAAGAGTTCTGGGCCAGAACGGTACCTGGTGCACCGCCGGTATCCACCAGCTGCCAGGCCACGTTGTAAGAACCGTCCGGATTAGGGGTAACCTGACCCACAACCACGGCATCAATACCCAGTGCAGACCATGCTGCAGGCTGAACTTCCTGCGCGCTACCCGGCTGCTGTGGCAGGCGAGAACGATCTAACGGGTTGAATTTACCGCTGTTACGCAGGTCAGCCGCCACGATGCCACCGGCATCTTCAGGTGCAGCGCCAGGACCGGCCCACTGGAACGGAACAACACCGATTGGGCGTGCCGAGTCCACCCCCTGGGTGATCTCGATACGTACTTCTGCGTGCAGTACTGCTGCCCACAGCATTAAAAAACTAAATGCTACACGTAATGCCTGCTTCATCATATCTCCCTTATCCGGGTAACCTTACCCACGATAATTTAGCAGAATGTTAACAAACTCAAATAGACAAAACTACCCGAACCCTGTGACTAAACTTGGTCTATTTTTCCCCGTTTGCACGGGGAAAATGTAACTTAAGGTTTGAAGTCCAGCGGCGCATTTTTGAAGACTTCGTAGACTGCCTGCGAAGGCGGTTTAGGCATCTTCGCCTGACGCGCTGCAGCCAGGGCCGCAGTACATAAAGCCGGGTCGCCACCTTCAGACTTAATATCCAGCAGCATGCCGTCCGGAGCCAGTTTTATACGCAACGTACACGTTTTACCGGTATAGGAAGACGCATCATAGAATCGGCTTTCAATAGCGGATTTAATCTGCGCGGCATAACCGTTGATTTCAGCCCCTGTCGCACCGTTACTCTTAGTGTTACCACTTCCGGTCGGCGCTGCGTTGTCTCCTTTCGCCCCACCGCCCGTTTTCGGCGCATTCTTACCGGAGCTCAAATCGCCGAGCAGATCGTCAACCCCTGCGGCAGCAGCGGCTTTTTCAGCGGCGGCAGCCTTTTTAGCAGCCGCTTTTTCAGCTGCTGCTTTCTTATCGGCAGCGGCCTTCTCAGCTGCAGCTTTTTTGTCAGCAGCGGCTTTTCCGGCGGCTGCCGCTTTTTCTGCCGCGGCTTTTTCTGCTGCTGCTTTCTCTGCAGCAGCCGCTTTCTTCGCGGCCTCGGCAGCAGCTTTCTTCTCTGCTTCCTGAGCGGCCTTCTTCGCGGCTTCCGCTTCTGCTTTCTTCTGAGCATCAGCTGCGGCTTTCTTCGCGGCTTCGGCTTCCGCTTTCTTCTGAGCATCAGCGGCCGCTTTCTTCGCGGCTTCGGCTTCCGCTTTCTTCTGGGCATCAGCAGCCGCTTTCTTCGCCGCTTCTGCCGCTAATTTCGCCTGGGCATCAGCCTGTGCTTTCGCGTCCGCTGCGGCTTTTGCTGCCGCCTCTTCCGCCTGCTTTTGCTGTTCCTGTGCTTTTTTCGCGGCCTCTTCGGCTTGTTTCTGCTGCTCTGCCTGCGCTTTCGCAGCTTCCTGCGCCTGCAAACGTTCTTTTTCAAGCTGCTTCAGACGTTCCTGTTCGGCAGCCTGCTTTTCACGCAGCTCTTCCGCCTGCTGTTGCGCCTGTTTTTCACGCTGCTCTTCAGCCCGTTTTGCACTCGCCTTCTGCTGCTGTTGGCGATTATAGTTCTGTACTACCGCACCGGGATCCACCATGACGGCGTCAATGGAAGATCCTCCACCGCCGCCGGCTGATGCATCAATATGCTCGTCGAACGAACTCCAGATCAGCGCTGCAAAGAGAATAACGTGCAGCACTGCGGAGACGATTATCGCTCGCTTAAGCTTGTCGTTCTGTTCGGTTGCCTTTGACACTATCGGTTCCCAAAAACTACGCGGATGATCAAATAGGTTGGGTCATTAAGCCAACTGACTTAACACCCGCACTATGTAGCAAGTTCAGCGCTTTAATAATTTCATCGTAGGGTACGTCTTTCGCGCCACCGATTAAGAAGACCGTTTTCGGATTTGACTCCAGGCGACGCTGCGCTTCTGCAATAACCTGCTCAGGTGGCAGCTGATCCATACGATCTTTTTCTACCACGACGCTGTATTGCCCTACGCCGGAAACCTCAATGATAACCGGAGGATCGTCATTGGTGCTCACCGCCTGTGATTCTGTCGCATCCGGCAGATCCACTTCCACGCTCTGGGTAATGATTGGCGCTGTTGCCATGAAGATCAGCAGCAGTACCAGCAGGACGTCCAGCAGTGGAACGATATTGATTTCGGACTTGAGTTCGCGACGACCTCGTCCACGCGATCTGGCCATGGTTTACCCCTTGTTGCTCTCGGTGCTGGTAAACGCCTGACGGTGCAGAATCGCAGTGAACTCTTCCATAAAGTTGTCGTAGTTCAGTTCCAGTTTGTTCACGCGCTGGTTCAGACGGTTGTAAGCCATAACCGCAGGAATTGCCGCAAACAGACCGATAGCGGTCGCAATCAGTGCTTCAGCGATACCCGGTGCAACCATCTGCAACGTGGCCTGCTTCACCGCGCCCAGCGCGATAAAGGCGTGCATGATCCCCCACACGGTACCAAACAGGCCGATATACGGGCTGATGGAACCGACAGTACCGAGGAACGGAATATGCGTTTCAAGGTTTTCCAGCTCGCGGTTCATCGAAATGCGCATCGCACGAGAGGCACCTTCCACCACCGCTTCCGGCGCATGATTGTTTGCACGATGCAGACGGGCGAACTCTTTGAAACCGCTATAGAAAATTTGCTCGGAGCCGGTCAGGTTTTCACGACGTCCCTGGCTTTCCTGGTACAGACGAGAAAGCTCAATGCCCGACCAGAACTTATCTTCAAACGCTTCAGCCTCACGGCCAGCGGCATTGAGGATACGCGTTCTCTGGATGATGATGGCCCAGGATGCGATTGAAAAACCAATCAAAATCAACATGATAAGTTTAACCAGAAGGCTTGCCTTCAGGAACAAATCAAGGATATTCATGTCAGTCACTGCTTAAACTCCGCGACAATAGACTTAGGAAGCGCACGAGGCTTCATTATGGTTGGATCAACACAAACAATCAGCACTTCAGCTGAGTTCAGTACGGTATTCTCTGCGTTGACTATCCGCTGCGTGAAAACCAGTGAGGTCCCGCGCATTGATGTAATTTCAGTTTGGACTTCGAGCATATCGTCGAGTCTGGCAGGCGCAAAATACTCAAGCGTCATCTTGCGTACCACGAAGGCAACTCGCTCAGCCAACAGCACCTGTTGACTAAAGTGATGATGGCGCAGCATCTCTGTGCGTGCCCGTTCATAAAAAGCAACGTAGCTGGCGTGGTAAACCACACCACCGGCATCGGTATCTTCGTAATAGACACGAACCGGCCATCGAAACAGCGTTGTATTCACTTTACATCCCAGTAATGCAACAAAAGTTAGAGCTTTTAAACTTCGCTACTATACGCGCGGGAAAGATGGTTTGGAATGGGGGAAAGTAAACGGAGAGTAAATTTTTATGGGCTCGGGTAAGCCCATAACGTTAACGGACATTTCTTATTCAGAAGAAGAAGAAAATCAAACCGGCGAGTAGCACCAGATCGGCGATCGGCGGGCAAAAAATTCCCTGCCAGTGAACGGCTTTCGGACGAAAGCCCACGCCGTGGATCACACCTGCGCACACCGCCCACATGATGAGGAAGCCGTGCCAGATTTCAAGCTCGCTGGTTTTCGCTGCAAAGCGCGAAGGGTCCCAGAAGATACAGCCTGCCAGCAGTAATGCCATCACTAAAGAAAGCGCCCGTAACAGGCGCTTATCCATTACCGCGTAAAGTTTCGCGATAATATTCATCAGTGTTTTTCTTCACCCGCTTTGGTCGCTTCAACGTGCTCAAGCGCCAGGGCAGTGATGACACCAAATGCACAGGCAAGAAGCGTCCCTAAAATCCATGCGAAATACCACATATTCAGCTCCTTACTTAATACATAGAGTGGGTATTGCTTTCGATATGTTCTTTCGTGATGCGACCGAACATTTTCCAGTAACACCAGATGGTGTAGGCCAGAACAATCGGAACGAACACGCAAGCAACATACGTCATCAAGTTCAGCGTCATATGGCTGGACGTTGCATCCCACATGGTCAGGCTAGCATTCAGCATAGTGCTGGATGGCATGACGAATGGGAACATCGCAATACCCGCCGTCAGGATGATGCATGCCAGAGTCAGTGAAGAGAACACGAACGCCAGCGCGCCTTTTTCCAGACGAGACGTCAACATGGTCAGCAGCGGCAGCAGCACGCCCAGCGCCGGGATCGCCCACAGCACAGGGGTAGTGTTGAAGTTCACCAGCCATGCTCCCGCCTGACGCGCCACTTCTTTGGTCAGCGGGTTAGACGGTGCGGTGTGGTTAATGGCAGACGTCACCACGTAGCCATCAATGCCGTACACCACCCACACACCGGCCAGCGCGAAGCAGACCAGCGTAACCAGCGCAGCAACCTGAGCCGTCGCGCGGGAGCGCAGATGCAGCTCGCCTACGGTACGCATCTGCAGGTAGGTTGCGCCCTGAGTGATGATCATTGCCACGCTGACGACACCGGCCAGCAGACCAAACGGATTCAGCAGCTGGAAGAAGTTACCGGTGTAGTAAAGACGCATGTATTCGTCCAGGTGGAACGGTACGCCCTGCAGCAGGTTACCGAACGCCACGCCGATCACCAGCGGTGGAACGAAGCTACCGATGAAGATGCCCCAGTCCCACATGTTGCGCCAGCGGGTATCTTCAATCTTCGAACGGTAGTCGAAACCGACCGGACGGAAGAATAAAGAGGCCAGCACCAGAATCATCGCCACATAGAAACCGGAGAACGCAGCCGCGTAGACCATCGGCCAGGCAGCGAACAGCGCGCCGCCTGCGGTGATCAGCCACACCTGGTTACCGTCCCAGTGCGGGGCGATGGAGTTGATCATGATTCGACGCTCGGTGTCATTACGACCGAGGAAACGGGTGAGCATCCCCACCCCCATGTCGAAACCATCCGTGACGGCGAAACCGATCAGCAGAACGCCAACCAGCAGCCACCAGATAAAACGCAATACTTCATAATCGATCATTTGATGACTCCTGTCTTAGCGTGCCGGCTGAGTAGTCGCAGTGGACTGCTCGTAGTGATAGCGACCGGTTTTCAGGCTGCTTGGGCCAAGGCGCGCGAACTTGAACATCAGGAACAGTTCAGCCACCAGGAACAGGGTGTACAGACCACAAATCAGCAGCATGGAGAAGATCAGGTCGCCTGCGGTCAGGGACGAGTTCGCTACCGCCGTTGGCAGCACCTCACCGATCGCCCATGGCTGACGGCCATATTCCGCCACAAACCAGCCGGACTCAATCGCGATCCACGGCAGTGGAATACCGTACAGCGCGGTGCGCAGCAGCCATTTTTTCTCGCCGATGCGGTTGCGAATCACGGACCAGAAGGACGCCGCAATGATCAGCAGCATGATGATGCCGCAGCCCACCATGATACGGAATGCGAAGTACAGTGGCGCAACGCGTGGAATTGAGTCTTTGGTTGCCATCTGGATCTGCGCTTCCGTCGCATCAGAAACGTTCGGGGTATAACGCTTCAGCAGCAGACCGTAACCCAGATCTTTCTTCACGTCGTTAAACTGATCGCGAACGGCCTGGTCGGTAGAACCGGCACGCAGCTGTTCCAGCAGCGAGTAGGCTTTCATACCGTTACGGATACGCTCTTCGTGTTGCACCATCAGCTCTTTCAGACCCGTCACCTGCTTATCAACAGAACGGGTGGCGATGATACCCAGCGCGTAAGGGATTTGAATAGCGAAGCGGTTTTCCTGCGCGTCCTGATCGGGAATACCGAACAGCGTAAAGGCAGCAGGTGCCGGCTGGGTTTCCCATTCGGCTTCGATAGCGGCCAGTTTGGTTTTCTGCACGTCGCCCATTTCGTAACCGGATTCATCACCCAGAACAATAACAGAGAGAATCGCAGCCATACCGAAGCTTGCAGCGATAGCAAAGGAGCGCTTGGCGAACGCGAAGTCACGACCGCGCAGCATGTAGTAAGAACTGATACCCAGTACAAACATCGCGCCGCACACATAGCCAGAGGCGACGGTGTGAACGAATTTAACCTGAGCAACCGGGTTCAGGACCAGCTCGGCAAAGCTGACCATCTCCATACGCATGGTTTCGAAGTTGAAATCAGACGCGATAGGGTTCTGCATCCAGCCGTTCGCGACCAGGATCCACAGCGCGGACAGGTTCGAACCTAATGCCACCAGCCAGGTCACCGCCATATGCTGGACTTTACCCAGACGGTCCCAACCGAAGAAGAACAGACCTACAAAGGTGGATTCAAGGAAGAATGCCATCAGACCTTCAATGGCCAGCGGCGCACCGAAGATATCCCCTACATAGTGGGAATAGTAAGACCAGTTAGTCCCGAACTGGAACTCCATGGTCAGACCGGTTGCCACGCCCAGTGCGAAGTTGATACCAAACAACTTGCCCCAGAACTTGGTCATATCTTTATAAATCTGTTTGCCGGAGAGAACGTATACCGTTTCCATGATGGCCAGCAGGAACGCCATACCGAGCGTCAGTGGCACAAACAGGAAGTGGTACATCGCGGTCAAGGCAAACTGTAAGCGCGACAGTTCGACTATATCTAACATCATGACTCCTTGCTCATCGCATGAAGACTCCGAGAGTGAACCCCGTCAGAAAGAGATCCACACGCATGCCCCAATACAAATTATTCGCATCCTTGTCGTCGTTATTACCCTGAAGGAGGATAAAAACGATGACGTGAGGTTACAAATACGTTAATAAAAAACTCAAATTGATACCGCAAATATAATACGCTGCAAAACCCTTACAATAAACAGGTTTTTATTGAATCACATTTACGTTTTTCGATGGTGATCAATTTATAGCAAAATTACCACTTTTCGGCCATTTTGATCGGGAACAATTTAGCGCTTTTCAGCACCTTTTTCCAAGGATTAAACTTTGATTTAAATCAAAAACAAACCTTGATGTTAACTATGTTTAATCGTGGTGAGAATGGTAAAAACCATGTTAATGATATGTGCATGTAAAGATGTGATTGGTTATCGAAGACGAAAAAAAATATAAACAGAAGTGATTTTAATTAACGCGAAACAAAAGCCTCATTTCGATGCGCGGCAAACAATAAAGCATAGCCGGGCCGGGTTATTTTTCCATGGTATTTATGCAACCCTTCGTAATTACATTTATTTTACTTTTGTCACCCCATAACTTAACACCGCGGCGTGACTATTTAATGAAAAAGGCCGCAAACAGTGCAGCCTTTTAATGATATCAGCGGTTCTCAGGCAAGAAGAAGGCTAAAGGTTCGCGACTGTCCCGGTCTGAACGCCCCGACAATGCCTTCGCCTTCACCGTGGTCCATCAGCCGTTCATTCATGTCCGTTTCGCAGCACCGCTTCACCGCCGGATTGACGGATAGCGTCGCGTCACATGCGCTGGACTGCGAAGGGTTGAATAGACGAAGAATGAGCTCATCACGATCTTCCGCTTTTTTGATCGCACTGAGTACGCATCCCGTTGGCGAAAGCGCTAACAGGCTGTAACTTTCCGGCGTGGTCAACGACGCGCGATTCAGCTTCATTGCATCCCAGGGGATCTTGTTATAACACTGCACCGGCGTTAACCACGATTGAGCCTGCTGCGCGACACCCGCGTTTTCCGGCGTGCCGCTGAAGCTGAAGAGGCTAAAGCGACAGCTTAGCGGACCACGCACCTGAGCGTCCGGGACCGGCATTTTGATACCGGATGGTCTGCCGGGGCGCAGGAGCAGATCTTCTTTGCCGAGTACCCCCACGCCGCGCAGCAAGGTCAGAGCAAATGCTTTTTGTTCATCGCCCACGACTTCAAATTCACGCAGCCCCTCGGTAAATAGCGCAAGCCCGTTTCGTTTTTCCTGCAGGACGGCGTAGTTGAGTAAATTCCAGACGGGAACCGGCGCTTCTTTCCACCCCTCCTCCTGCCAGTTTTGCATCGCCGCGTCCTGCACCGGACGAGAGATCGTGCCAAACTGCGTATCCGCTAACACCTCCCGGGTCGCAAACGGCGTTGGGATGAGCACGCGAACGCGGTGGTCGTCGGCCTGATTATCCAGGCGCACCGCCACGTCAATGCGTCTGCTGTTGCGGCTTAGCGTAATTTCAAATTCAGCGTCGAGGTAGCCGTTTCGCTGGCGCGCCGCGCGTTCCGCCAGGTTCGCCGGAACGGCGATTCGATGGCGGATAACTGCCCTGCTCTGCCAGCCTTCATGCGTAACCTCAAATTCATGCTCGCCCTGCGCGGAAGTGAGTCTCCACTCTTCCCGCGAAGGCGAGTAGTCGTACTCATCGCCATCATCCGAGCTCTCTTCGATTTCCAGCACGCGGTCATAAATAAGCCCGGTTTCTTTATCGCGCAGGCGCAGCGAACCGTCATCATTTACGTCAATCTGCCAGAAGGCGTTTTCAAGTAGGGAGGCGGTATTTTCCCCCGGAGAGAGCATCTTCCCGGCCACGTTAGGTTCGATAAACAGCGTACGGTAGCCCATCGACGGCAATATCTGGCTGAGCTGAATATCAAACTCCATAAACGGTTCGTAATTGCCGTAGTGAACAATCTGTCGGTCAATGAGGCCCGGGTCGAGCTCTCGCGCGCTGCGGATGAAATACGGGATCTCGTTGCCTTTGTCATCCCGCAGACGGAACTGGCTGGCGCGCAGTCGAATCGTGGTGTTCATCACCTCCTCACGCGGCCAGGGCATCAGGTTGAACATCACCAGCTTATCGGCATCGCTTTGCGGCATGTTGTCGACAATCTTGCGCATATAGAAACGCGCCAGGTTATCTGCCATGTCCTCAGCCAGTTCAAAGCGGGAGACAATCTCGCGATGCACCTTGTCGCTGCAGCAGCAGCCGATGCTGTCGTGAGCGTGGTTTTTGAGGATCTCTTTCCACATCTTCTCCAGCAGGCCGTGGTGGTAGTTGAAGCCCAGCGTCCAGGCAAGCGTCGCCAGCGGCTCGAGGATGTTGACAATTTTGTTCTCAATACGCGCATGGGCGATTTTGATATCCATGCGCGTGGAGCCGATGGTCCGGTGCACGCGCATGTATTTCCCGTCGATAAACTCACCTTTTAAGGTCGCCAGGTCATCGCGGTGCGCGTCGATGCAATCAAAGACCTCCTCAAACCGGCTCATCACAAATTGACGCTGCGGATAGATTTCACGCAGCTTCTCCATCACCGCGAAAATGTTCTGCTGCAGCGGCATCTGGTCGTGTCCGTTGGGCAGCAAAATCGCTTTGGTGACGGACGCCTTTTCCAGAACCTCGAAATAGCTGTCGAGCCGTTTTCGCAGCCCCGCTTCGTCCTCCGGTAAGTACTTACCAATCGCGTAGCCCAGCGGCAGCACCTGTGCCGTCACTTCACTGCCGTCCTGGCTCTGCCAGAGAAATTCGGTTTTATCGGTCCCGTGGCGTTCAGAACAACCGCGCCAGAACATCGTGCGGGTCATGCCAAACCCGTTATAGATATGCGGAAGCTGGCCGGACATGCCAAACGAATCCGGCAGATAGCCGATCTTCATCGGCTCGCCGAAGGCCATACAATCCCGGATGCCGTACATCAGGTTGCGGACAATCGACTCGCCGCTCACGATCGTGGTATCGGTCTGGGTATACCAGGGGCCGATAATCAGCTTTCCGCGCTCGACAAGCGCCTTCACGCGAGAGCGGTTTTCGGGCACAACGGCAAAATAATCCTCCAGAACAGCCGTCTGTCCATCGAGAACATAGTATTTGTACTCATCATCCTGCTCCAGCCGGGTCAGGGTTTCTTCCATATTATTGACCAGAAGAATACGCGACTCTTCGGTGGTGAAGTACCACTCACGGTCCCAGTGCATATGCGGCGTGATATGAACGCGAGATACAGCTTTCATCTTCGTTTCCTGTTTGTGCGTTTTTACGATAAGGCGTCTTCAGTGACGTAGTTGCCCTTTTTTACCGCCTGGCGTCGCCAGAGCAGCAGAACCAGGGTGGAGATAGCGGTACCCACCAGCGCCGCGCCAAACCAGCCCGCCGCGGCAACCACACCGCCCAACCCGGCATCGTGAAGTAAAAAGAGAGAGAAAATCCCGGCCCCCGGCGTAGACAACCCGATCCCCATCGCACCGACAGCCGCGCCCGTCACCATGGATCCGAGTACAAATGAGCCAATGACGCGAAGCGGATCTTCAATCGCCATCGGAATCGCCCCTTCGGTAATGCCCGCGAGGCCGAGCAGCCAGGTCGATTTACCGGTTTCAATTTCAAACGACTTAAACAGCTTCGGTGCCAGCATCGTTGACGCCGTGACGGTGAAGGCTGAGACCATTTTGACGGAAGCAAAGATGGCATAGGGACCGTATACCCCGTTCGCCATCGCCCCCAGGCAGAACGCGTAAGAGGCTTTGTTGACCGGGCCACCCAAATCGAATGAGCACATAAACCCGAGGATTGCCCCCAGAAGCAGCGCATTCGCGCCGGACAGACCGTTAAGCCAGACGGTGAGCGTGTTATTGAGCCAGGCCACCGGTTCGCCAATCACAAACAGCATCAGGCTGCCCGCGCCCAGCACGCCAATCACCGGATAGAGATAAAAAGTCAGAAAGCCGTTGTAGCGGCTACTGAGCCGGATGTGGTTTTTCACCCAGCGCATCAGATAGCCCGCGATCAGCCCACCGACGATAGCGCCGAGAAAACCGGAGCCGATCATGTTGGCAGCCAGACCGGCCGCAAAGCCCGGCGTCAGCGCGGGTTTATCCGCCAGCGAGTAGGCGGTGTAGGCCGACAGGACAGGCACCATCAAAATGCCGAGCATGCCGCCGCCAAGCTTGCGGTACATCCACAGCCACGAGTTTTCCTGGTCAAACAGGTGCTGCAGGCCAAGGATTTGCGCCAGCAGTACCGATACGGCCAGCACCGTACCGCCGGCGACGATCAGCGGCACCGCAAAAGAGATGCCGCTGAGAAGCGCCTGCTTGAGTTCAGTTTTAACGCGCTTTTTCGTTTCGGTATCGGCCTGCGCATGGCGCGCATCGGTAGAAGGCTTTAGCGCCAGCGCGCGCTCAATCAACGCTTCAGCATGACGCAGGGGTTCCGCAACGGGCACGGAAATGGCCGGGATCCCCTGAAAGCGCTCGCTCTCTTTGATCGCCACTTCTGCGGCAAAAATACACGCTTTCGCCTCCAGCAACTGCTGGGCAGTAATGCGCCCTTCTATACCATTCGCCCCCTGCTTTTCGACCACCACGTTGACGCCGAGCTTACGTCCCGCTTTTTCCAGGTACTCTGCGGCCATATAGGTATGCGCGATCCCCGCCGGACAGGCGGTGACACAGACGACGGTTGGTGCATTCACCGGCGTATCAGCCTCGTCTTCCTTCGAGACACCGTTCAGCGCATCAAGCAGATCCTCTGCCGTCTCAGCAGCCATAACGCGTTCCCGGAGGGCATCATCGGCAAGGCGAGACGTCAGCGCCGTCAGCACCTGGATATGCGTGGATCCCGCTTCAGCTGGTGGGATGGCAAGCAGGACGATCAGCTCTACCTGTTCAGGGCCGTCCACCCCCTCCCACTCCAGCGGTTCGCGCAGCGTAGCAACCGCAAAAGCCGCTTCGTTCACCGCGCTCGATTTACCATGCGGGACAGCCAGCCCTTCACCCAAGGCGGTTGGCCCCTGAGATTCGCGGCGGTAGACCTCCGCCAAAAATGCATCGCCATCGGTAATTTTGCCCAGCGCCACCAGCCGCATTGTAAGCTGGCGAATGGCCTCATCACGGCTGGCATAGTGCGCCTGCACGCAGACAGCACTGGTGTGGGTCAGAGTCGTCAGGTTCATAAGATCCTCACACATACGTTGTTATTGTCTGGCGGCAATTGTGGCAGGTCATACAATACATTTATGTGATCATTTTCACTAACAACGCAAATTTGTATTTAAGTCGTATTATTTACAAATTTTAAGCGGGAGGCATAATTCCATGAAAAGGTATTAGAAAGGCAGATTCGATGGGTAACAAACCGATGTACCGGCAAATAGCCGATGCGCTTCGCGGAAAAATCAGTGCGGGAGAGTTAAAGCCTGGCGATGCGTTACCGACGGAATCCAGCCTTCAGGAGGCATTCAACGTGAGTCGCGTCACGGTGAGACAGGCGCTGAAGCTGCTTACGGAAGAGCAGATCGTCGAGAGCATTCAGGGCAGCGGCACCTACGTAAAAGAAGAGCGCGTCAATTACGATATTTACCAGCTCACCGGGTTTTACGAAAAACTGGCGGACCGTAACGTGGATACCCACAGTGAGGTGAGCATTTTTGAAGTGTTGAAAGCCGATGCAAAACTTGCCGAAAAGCTGAATCTCTCTCATGACGATAAAGTCTGGCACGTCAAACGCGTCCGCTTTATTAAACAAAAACCGGTAAATCTGGAAGAAACGTGGATGCCGCTGGCCCTGTTCCCCGACCTCACCTGGGAAGTGATGGAGAATTCGAAATACCACTACGTTGAGCAGATCAAAAAGCTGGTTATCGATCGTAGCGAGCAGGAGCTGGTGCCGATCATGCCTTCAGAGGAGGCGATCGCCGCGCTGTCGCTCGATCCGACAAAGCCGATCCTGGAAAAAGTCTCCCGCGGGTTTCTGAAGGACGGACGGGTATTTGAATACAGCCGCAACGTGTTCAATACCGATGATTACAAGTTCACGCTAGTCGCCAGACGCAGGCAATAAAAAAGGCCGCTTTACAGCGGCCAACCATGTCGAAACGGACATTTTTATACTGCATCGCCCCCATTTCGGGGAGCAGAGAGGACTTACTTAATGATGGATTTCAGTGCTTCGCCGATATCCGCCAGGCTGCGAACGGTCTTCACGCCTGCGGCTTCCAGCGCTGCGAATTTCTCATCAGCCGTACCTTTACCACCGGCGATGATCGCGCCTGCGTGACCCATACGCTTGCCTTTCGGCGCAGTCACACCCGCGATGTAACCCACAACTGGCTTGGTCACGTGTTCTTTGATGTAAGCAGCCGCTTCTTCTTCCGCGCTACCACCGATCTCACCGATCATCACGATCGCTTCGGTCTGTGGATCTTCCTGGAACAGCTTCAGGATGTCGATGAAGTTAGAACCCGGGATCGGGTCACCGCCGATGCCCACGCAGGTGGACTGGCCGAAGCCGTAGTCGGTGGTCTGCTTAACCGCTTCATAGGTCAGGGTACCGGAACGGGACACGATGCCCACTTTACCCGGCTTGTGAATGTGGCCCGGCATGATGCCGATTTTGCATTCGCCCGGGGTGATAACGCCTGGGCAGTTCGGGCCGATCATACGTACGCCGGCTTCATCCAGCTTCACCTTCACGGTCAACATATCCAGCGTCGGGATACCTTCGGTGATGGTGATGATCAGTTTGATGCCTGCGTCGATCGCTTCCAGAATGGAGTCTTTGCAGAACGGCGCCGGAACGTAGATCACGGTCGCGGTTGCGCCCGTCGCTTCTACGGCTTCACGCACGGTGTTGAACACCGGCAGGCCCAGGTGGGTGGTGCCGCCTTTACCTGGCGTTACGCCGCCAACCATCTGCGTGCCGTAGGCAATCGCCTGTTCGGAGTGGAAAGTCCCCTGGCTACCGGTGAAGCCCTGGCAGATAACCTTGGTATCTTTATTAATTAAAACTGACATTATTTCCCCTCCACTGCGGCAACAACCTGCTGAGCTGCATCCGTCAGACTTTTCGCTGCAATAATATTCAGGCCGCTGTCAGCCAGTTTTTTCGCGCCGAGTTCAGCGTTGTTACCTTCCAGACGCACAACCACCGGAACGTTAACACCCACTTCTTCTACCGCACCGATGATACCGTCGGCGATCAGGTCGCAACGGACGATGCCGCCGAAGATGTTAACCAGAACGGCCTTCACGTTGTCGTCGGAGAGAATGATTTTGAACGCTTCGGTTACGCGCTCTTTGGTTGCGCCACCGCCCACGTCGAGGAAGTTCGCTGGCTCACCGCCGTGCAGCTTAACGATGTCCATGGTGCCCATCGCCAGGCCCGCACCGTTAACCATGCAGCCGATGTTACCGTCCAGCGCCACGTAGTTCAGCTCCCACTGAGCAGCCTGCGCTTCACGCGGGTCTTCCTGAGACTGGTCGCGCATTTCGCGCAGATCCGGCTGGCGGAACAGCGCGTTGCCGTCAGCGCCCAGCTTGCCGTCGAGGCAGATCAGATCGCCCTGGGTCGTGATCACCAGCGGGTTGATCTCGATCAGCGCCAGATCGCGCTCCAGGAAAATGGTCGCCAGACCCATGAAGATCTTGGTGAACTGCTGAACCAGCTTGCCTTCCAGACCCAGTTTGAACGCCAGCTCGCGACCCTGGTAAGGCATTGGGCCTGCCAGCGGATCGATAGCCACTTTGTGGATCAGGTGCGGGGTCTCTTCCGCCACTTTTTCGATTTCCACGCCGCCTTCGGTAGATGCCATGAACACCACGCGACGGGAGCTACGGTCAACCACCGCGCCCAGGTACAGCTCTTTCGCGATATCGGTTGCCGCTTCAACCAGGATCTGGTTAACCGGCTGGCCGTTCGCATCTGTCTGGTACGTTACCAGACGCTTGCCGAGCCAATGTTCAGCAAACGCACGAATCTCTTCTTTGCTCTTAACAACCTTCACACCGCCCGCTTTACCACGGCCACCAGCGTGAACCTGACACTTAACTACCCACGGGCCGGAACCGATTTTAGATGCGGCTTCTTCTGCTTCACGCGGGGTAGTACAGGCATAACCCACCGGAGCCGGTAAGCCATACCGGGCAAACAGCTGTTTGGCCTGATATTCATGTAAGTTCATGTGTTCTATCCATCCTTCAGGGTAATCGTTATCTTCAAACCTGTAGACCGGCGCAGCGTGTGCCGGTCTACGGGGCAGGTGATGCTAAATCGTGACTAGACGTCCAGCAGCAGACGCGTTGGATCTTCGAGCAGCTCTTTAATGGCTACCAGGAAGCCCACGGACTCGCGGCCGTCGATCAGGCGGTGGTCGTAAGAGAGCGCCAGGTACATCATCGGCAGGATCTCAACTTTACCGTCTACCGCCATAGGACGATCTTTGATGGCATGCATACCCAGGATCGCGCTCTGCGGCGGGTTAATGATCGGGGTAGACATCAGCGATCCGAAGACGCCGCCGTTGGTAATGGTGAAGTTACCGCCGGTCAGGTCGTCTACGGTCAGCTTGCCGTCGCGGCCTTTCACCGCCAGCTCTTTAATGTTTTTCTCGATGTCGGCCATACCCAGGGTATCCACATCACGCAGAACCGGGGTCACCAGGCCACGTGGGGTCGAAACCGCCATGCTGACGTCGAAGTAGTTGTGGTAAACCACGTCATCGCCATCAATGGACGCGTTCACTTCCGGGTAGCGTTTCAGCGCTTCAACCACCGCCTTCACGTAGAAGGACATAAAGCCCAGACGGATACCGTGACGTTTTTCAAACGCGTCACCGTACTGCTTACGCAGGTCCATGATTGGCTTCATGTTCACTTCGTTGAAGGTAGTCAGCATCGCGGTAGAGTTTTTCGCTTCCAGCAGACGCTCGGCCACGCGCTTGCGCAGGCGGGTCATTGGCACGCGTTTTTCGCTGCGGGCACCCAGCGCAGGCTGTACTGCCGGTGCTGCCGCAGGGGCTTTCGCTTCGGCCTGAGCAGGCGCTTTCGCCAGATGCTTGTCGATGTCTTCGCGGGTCAGACGACCGCCCACACCGGTACCTTTGATGGCTGCCGGGTCAAGGCTGTGTTCCGCCAGCAGGCGACGGATCGCCGGGCTGAGCGCGTCGTTGGTCTGTTCTTCCAGAGAAGCCTGCTGGCGCTGAGCCGGCGTAGAGGCTTTCTCTTCAGACTTCGCGCTGGACTCTTTGCCCGCGCTGTTGCCTTCACGCAGACGACCCAGGATCTGACGAGAGGTGACGGTGGTGCCTTCGTCTTCCAGCACCGCGTCCAGAACGCCATCCGCCGAAGCCGGTACTTCCAGTACCACTTTGTCAGTTTCGATTTCTACCAGCACTTCATCGCGCTTAACGGCATCGCCTGGTTTTTTGTGCCAGGTAGCGACGGTCGCATCTGCTACAGATTCAGGCAGGTCGGGAACAAGAATATCTACGCTACTCATTATGTATCCTTTAATTAATCGACGTTCAGCGCGTCATTGACCAGATCTTGTTGCTGCTTCTGGTGAACGGACATATACCCTACCGCCGGAGAGGCGGAGGCCGGGCGACCTGCATAGCGCAGGGCTGACCCAAATGGAATCACTTCACGGAAATGATGCTGGCTGCAGTACCATGCGCCCTGGTTGAGCGGCTCTTCCTGGCACCAGACAAAATCATGAACGTGAGCGTACGGTTTCAGCGCTTCCTGCACCGCCTGGTGCGGGAACGGATAAAGCTGTTCGATACGCACGATGGCGACATCTTTCTGATCGTTCTTACGGCGCTGTTCCAGCAGGTCGTAATAAACCTTACCAGAACACATCACCACACGCTTCACGGCCTGTGGATCCAGCTCGTCAATTTCACCGATGGCTGGCAGGAAGGTACCGTTCGCCAGCTCTTCCAGGCTGGACACCGCCAGCGGGTGACGCAGCAGGGATTTCGGCGACATGACCACCAGCGGACGACGCATACCGCGCAGCGCCTGACGACGCAGCATGTGGTAAACCTGCGCCGGGGTCGACGGCACGCAAACCTGCATGTTCTGCTCCGCGCAGAGCTGCAGATAACGTTCCAGACGCGCGGAGGAGTGCTCCGGACCCTGGCCTTCATAGCCGTGCGGCAGCAGCATCACCAGGCCACACATACGGCCCCATTTCTGCTCGCCGGAGGAGATGAACTGGTCGATAACCACCTGCGCACCGTTGGCGAAGTCGCCGAACTGCGCTTCCCAGATGGTCAGGGTGCGCGGTTCTGCCGTGGCGTAACCGTATTCGAAAGCCAGTACCGCTTCTTCAGACAGCACGGAGTCCCAGACCTTGAACTGGCCCTGACCGTTGTGCACGTGCTGCAGCGGGGTGTAGGTTGAACCGTTAGACTGGTTGTGAACCACCGCGTGACGGTGGAAGAAGGTGCCACGGCCCGCATCTTCACCGGACAGACGAACAGGAATGCCTTCGTCAACCAGCGTCGCGTAAGCCAGCGTTTCCGCGCCGCCCCAGTCGAACAGCTTCTCGCCTGCCGCCATGGCCTGACGGTCAGCATAAATTTTCGCCACGCGAGACTGCATCTCGATAGCGTCCGGCACGGTGCTGATGCGTTTAGCCAGCTCCTGCAGGCGCTTCATCTCCACCTTGTTCGGATAGCTCTCATCCCACTCGTGGTTGAGGTACGGCGACCAGGTAAAGGAGTGCATGTTCATCGGGCGCAGCTCTTTCACTACGCATTCACCCGCGTCCAGCGCGTCGCGGTAGAGGTTGACCATTTCGGTCGCATCTGCCAGCGTCGCCACTTTGTCGCTTTCCAGCTTGTCAGCATAGATTTTGCGCGGCGTCGGGTGTTTTTTGATTTTCTGGTACATCAGCGGCTGGGTTGCACTTGGCTCATCCGCTTCGTTGTGGCCGTGACGGCGGTAGCAGAAGAGGTCAATGAACACATCGCGTTTGAAGGTGTTACGGAAGTCCAGTGCCAGGCGGGTCACGAAAGCCACGGCTTCCGGGTCATCCGCGTTAACGTGGAAGATCGGCGCCTGAACCATCTTACCGATGTCGGTGCAGTACGGGGTAGAACGTGCGTCCAGCGGGTTAGAGGTGGTGAAGCCCACCTGGTTGTTGATCACGATGCGAACGGTACCGCCCACTTCGTAACCACGCGCTTTGGACATGTTCAGGGTTTCCTGCACCACGCCCTGCCCTGTCACCGCCGCATCACCGTGGATGGTGATTGGCAGAACTTTGTTGCTGCTCGGCTCGTCCAGACGATCCAGACGCGCGCGCACGGAACCGATAACCACCGGGCTGACGATCTCGAGGTGTGACGGGTTAAATGCCAGCGCCAGGTGAACCAGACCGCCTTCGGTTTCGATATCTGACGAGAAGCCCATGTGGTACTTCACGTCACCGGTACCGAGGTGTTCTTTATGTTTGCCTGCGAATTCGTCGAACAGGTCCTGCGGTTTTTTACCCAGCACGTTGACCAGTACGTTCAGACGACCACGGTGCGCCATGCCCAGAACCACTTCACGGGTGCCGCTCTTGCCTGCGTGACGAATCAGCTCTTTCAGCATCGGCACCAGGGCGTCACCGCCTTCCAGCGAGAAGCGTTTTGCGCCCGGGAACTTCGCGCCCAGATAGCGCTCAAGGCCTTCCGCTGCGGTCAGTTCGCTGAGGAAGCGTTTTTTCTCATCAGCCGAGAAGGTCGCGTGGCCCGCTACGGATTCGATACGCTGCTGGATCCAGCGCTTCTCTTCGGTAGAGGTAATGTGCATGTATTCCGCGCCGATGGAGCCGCAGTAGGTTTGCTTGAGCGCTTCAATCAGATCGCCCAGCTTCATCGTGTCTTTGCCGATGGCAAAGGAACCTACGTTAAAGCTTTCCAGGAAATCGGCCTCGGTCAGATCGTGATACGCCGGATCGAGATCGGCCACACGGTCTTGTTTCCACAGTCCCAGCGGATCGAGATTCGCATGCTGGTGACCACGGAAGCGATAAGCGTTGATAAGCTGCAGGACTTTAACCTGCTTCGCATTGGTGTCAGGGTCGGAAATCGCAGAAGAGTAACGTGAGGCATCCTTCGCCAGACGACGGAAATAATCACGTGTTTTGGAATGGAATTGATCCGGTTTGACCCCTGTACCAGGCAACTGCTGGAACATGGAACGCCAGTTTGCGTCCACTGAGTCAGGATCGGTTAAGAAGTCTTCATAGAGCTGTTCTATCCAGCTCTGGTTGGCACCAGAGAGGTAAGAAGAGTCCAGCCAGGCTTTCATTGCGCCGTTCTGCATCGTGATCCCTTAAGCATTTTTATGCTTACTTTCGCCGTAGAAACTACCACGCACACCACGTGTACGTGCCGGGGTTCACCTGCGAGCTCTTTTCATTTGGCCCGCGAAGGAACCTTTAGAAACTGTCTGGACTTCAGGGTAGTACAGGGCAGTTTTTAAAGGTTTCTGCATTTTGCCCGGTGGCGCTACGCTTACCGGGCCTACAGTTTCGTAAGCCGGATAAGCGCAGCGCCATCCGGCAACGTTACTTACGCACTGCGCTGCAGCAGCATCGACTTAATATGGCCGATGGCGCGCGTCGGGTTCAGCCCCTTCGGACACACACTGACGCAGTTCATGATGCTATGGCAGCGGAATACGCTGAAAGCGTCACTCAGTCCTTCCAGACGGCTGTCGGTTTCGGTGTCGCGGCTATCGATCAGGAAGCGATAGGCAGCCAGCAGACCGGCCGGGCCGATAAACTTGTCCGGGTTCCACCAGAACGACGGGCAGGACGTAGAACAGCATGCGCAGAGAATACACTCGTACAGACCATCGAGTTTTTCACGCTGCTCAGGAGACTGTAAGTGCTCACGAGCCGGTGGATTTTGCCCATTATTCAATAAGTAAGGCTTAATCTTCTCATATTGTGCATAGAATTGCCCCATGTCTACCACCAAATCACGCACGACCGGCAGGCCTGGCAGAGGACGGATAACAATTTTCTGACCAGGACGCTGCAACGCTGAAATTGGCGTGATGCAGGCCAGGCCATTTTTGCCGTTCATGTTCACACCGTCAGAACCACACACCCCTTCACGGCAGGAGCGACGGAACGACAGGGTTGGATCTTTTTCTTTCAGCTGGATTAAGGCATCCAGCAGCATCATGTCGCGACCTTCTTCCGCTTCCAGGGTGTAGTCCTGCATGCGCGGAGCGTCATCAACATCCGGGTTATAACGATAAACTGAGAATTCGAGTTTCATTATCCTGTCTCCGCATTAGTAAGTACGAATCTTCGGCGGGAACGCCGGACGCAGTTTCGGTTCCATATTGACGCTACGACGCGTCATGGTTTCCGACTCTGGCAGATACAGGGAATGGCACAGCCAGTTTTCGTCATCACGTTCCGGGAAGTCGAAGCGGCTATGCGCGCCACGGCTTTCGGTACGGAAGTTTGCCGACATCGCGGTCGCGAACGCGGTTTCCATCAGGTTATCCAGCTCCAGGCACTCAACGCGCTGGGTGTTGAACTCGCTGGAGGTGTCGTCCAGACGGGCATTTTTCAGACGCTCGCGGATCGCTTTCAGCTGCTCAAGACCTTTGGCCATCGCGTCGCCTTCGCGGAATACCGAGAAGTTGTGCTGCATGCACTCCTGCAGCGCTTTACGGATTTCCACCGGATCTTCGCCGTTACGGTTGCCGTTCCAGCGGTTGAGGCGCTCAAGAGAGGCATCAATTTCGTCGTCGGTCGCGTCACGCAGCGCGCCCTGCTCGGCAATGGATTCCTGCAGATGCAGACCCACTGCGCGACCAAACACCACCAGATCCAGCAGCGAGTTGCCGCCCAGACGGTTTGCGCCGTGTACGGATACGCAGGCAATTTCGCCCACCGCGAACAGGCCAGGAATGACCACGTCTTCGCCCTGCTCGTTCACGGTCAGCGCCTGACCGGTCACTTTGGTCGGAATACCGCCCATCATGTAGTGGCAGGTTGGGATAACCGGAATCGGCTCTTTCACCGGATCGACGTGCGCGAAGGTGCGGGACAGTTCCAAAATGCCCGGCAGACGGGACTCCAGCACTTCTTTACCCAGGTGGTCGAGCTTCAGCTTGGCGTGTGGACCCCAAGGGCCGTCACAGCCGCGGCCTTCACGGATTTCGATCATGATGGAACGCGCCACCACGTCACGACCCGCCAGGTCTTTCGCATTCGGGGCATAACGCTCCATGAAGCGCTCGCCGTGTTTATTCAGCAGGTAGCCACCTTCACCACGGCAGCCTTCTGTTACCAGCACGCCTGCACCGGCGATGCCGGTTGGGTGGAACTGCCACATCTCCATATCCTGCACCGGCACGCCCGCGCGGATAGCCATACCGACACCGTCACCAGTGTTGATGTGGGCGTTGGTAGTGGACTGGTAAATACGGCCTGCACCGCCGGTCGCCAGCACGGTTGCACGGGCTTTGAAGTAGACCACTTCACCGGTTTCGATGCACAGCGCGGTACAACCAACGATGGCGCCATCGGCGTTTTTCACCAGATCCAGCGCATACCATTCGGAGAAGATGGTGGTGTGGTTTTTCAGGTTCTGCTGATACAGGGTGTGCAGCAGCGCGTGACCGGTACGGTCAGCCGCCGCCGCGGTGCGTGCCGCCTGCTCGCCGCCGAAGTTTTTCGACTGGCCGCCAAACGGACGCTGATAGATGGTGCCATTTTCCAGACGGGAGAACGGCAGACCCATGTGGTCCAGCTCCAGAATCGCTTCCGGGCCGGTTTTACACATATATTCGATGGCATCCTGGTCACCGATGTAATCGGAACCTTTTACCGTGTCATACATGTGCCATTCCCAGTTATCTTCATGGGAGTTACCCAGCGCAACGGTAATACCGCCCTGCGCAGACACAGTATGGGAACGGGTTGGGAAGACTTTAGAGAGCAGCGCACAGCTCTGGCCACTCTGGGAAATTTGCAGTGCGGCACGCATACCTGCGCCACCGGCACCAATCACAACAGCATCAAATTCTCTGACTGGCAGTTTCATTACACACCCCACACCACAACGAATCCATAAATAACGTAAACCACCAGTGCAACGACAATGGCCAGCTGCAGTGGAAGGCGAATCGCCAGCGGTTTAACGTAATCGGTCAACACCTGCCACATGCCAATCCAGGCATGAATAAGGATGGAGAAAAGGGCCAGCAGGGTGAACACTTTGGTGAAGGCGGATCCGAAGAACCCACTCCAGATTTCCCACGTCAGCGTGCCGCTGGTCGCGAAGAAACCGATCATATAGATGATGTAGAGGGTGAGAACGATGGCGGTAGCACGGACCAGAATGAAGTCATGTACGCCGTTGCGTCCTAATGCGGAGGCGTTGCTTACCATACGAGAACTCCTGCGAGAAGTGAAAGCACGACTGTAATCACAAATGAAATGTTAGCGGAGCGTTTCCCGGCTTCGAAGGTCTCTTCCAGGTAGCCAAAGTCCATCAGCATATGGCGAACACCCACCACAACGTGGTACGCCAGCGCGGTCAGAATGCCCCACATGATGAATTTCACGAAGAAGCTGTTCATGATGGCAGAGGCCTGGAGGAATCCTTCAGGGGAAGAGAGGCTGGTGCCCAGTAACCACAGCAGAATACCGACCGCCACAAACGTAATCACACCAGAAACACGGTGCAGAATGGACGCTATTGCTGTTACGGGGAACCGGATCGTTTTGAGATCCAGATTGACAGGTCTTTGTTTTTTCACATTTCTTATCATGAATAACGCCCACATGCTGTTCTTATTGTTTCCTTCCTCCGGACTGCGATGCGGGTCAGACAGCGTTCCTTTTCTATAACTGCGCGTCATGCAAAACAGTGCTTCCAGATGCTTAAACGACACATTACAACGCTGGGTGGCTCGGGATTGCAGGGTGTTCCGGAGACCTGGCGGCAGTATAGGCCGTTCACAAAATCATTACAATTAACCTACATACAGTTTGTCGGGTTTTCTCTGGAACAGTGATCAGGGTCACGATAACAACATCTTTTTAATTTTTAATCATCTGATTTGACAAATGTTAAACAATATTGTTACAAACGTCATCAGAAAAGGCATATAATGCGCAAAAGTTATGAGGTCTCTCTTTCACCTGACAAATAGTTATGTAACAGTGTGATGGTATTGACCGAAGTTATCAGGACAGTTATTAGTGATATACAGGTTTGAATAATTCGGACTGCAAAAACACTGATTTGCTGTTGTTTCACTGATATTTCATTCGTTTACCTGCAAGGCGCCATAGCTCTGTACCCTGGTTTGTCCTCGTGAGCTGAGCGGTAAGCCAAATAACAATCTGGTAACGGTGATTAACAGCTGAAAGCAAATCCGGTAAAGCGCAGTCTTAAGCATAAGGCGCTAAGGAGACCGTAAATGGCTGATACAAAGGCAACGCTCACCCTCAATGGTGACACTGCTATTGAACTGGATGTGCTAAAAGGCACGCTCGGTCAGGATGTTATTGATATCCGTACGCTGGGTTCCAAAGGGGTATTCACCTTTGACCCTGGATTTACCTCTACCGCATCTTGCGAATCCAAAATCACCTTTATCGACGGTGACGAAGGTATCCTGCTCCATCGCGGCTTCCCTATCGATCAGTTAGCCACCGAATCCAACTATCTGGAAGTGTGCTACATCCTGCTGAACGGCGAAAAACCGACGCAGGCACAGTTCGATGAATTTAAAACCACCGTGACCCGTCACACCATGATCCATGAGCAGATTACCCGTCTGTTCCATGCGTTCCGTCGTGACTCTCACCCAATGGCGGTGATGTGCGGTATTACCGGTGCGCTGGCAGCGTTCTACCACGACTCCCTTGACGTGAATAACCCGCGTCACCGTGAAATCGCCGCTTACCGTCTGCTGTCCAAAATGCCTACCATGGCGGCGATGTGTTACAAATACTCCATCGGCCAGCCGTTTGTGTATCCGCGTAACGACCTCTCCTACGCGGGCAACTTCCTGCGCATGATGTTCTCCACGCCGTGCGAAGAGTACGAAGTGAACCCGGTTCTGGAACGCGCGATGGACCGTATTCTGATCCTGCATGCTGACCACGAACAGAACGCCTCGACCTCAACCGTTCGTACCGCAGGCTCTTCAGGCGCGAACCCGTTCGCCTGTATCGCTGCGGGCATCGCCTCCCTGTGGGGACCGGCGCACGGCGGCGCGAACGAAGCGGCGCTGAAGATGCTGGAAGAGATCAGCACCGTTGAGCACATTCCTGAGTTCGTGCGTCGCGCGAAAGACAAGAATGACTCCTTCCGCCTGATGGGCTTCGGTCACCGTGTTTACAAAAACTATGACCCGCGCGCCACCGTGATGCGTGAAACCTGCCACGAAGTGCTGAAAGAGCTGGGTACCAAAGATGACCTGCTGGAAGTGGCGATGGAGCTGGAACACATCGCGCTGAACGACCCGTACTTCATCGAGAAGAAACTCTACCCGAACGTCGATTTCTACTCTGGCATTATTCTGAAAGCGATGGGCATTCCGTCTTCCATGTTCACCGTGATCTTCGCCATGGCGCGTACCGTAGGCTGGATTGCGCACTGGAACGAAATGCACAGCGAAGGCATGAAGATCGCCCGTCCTCGTCAGCTGTATACCGGCTACGAGCAGCGTGATTTTAAGTCTGACCTGAAGCGCTAAAAGTTAAGCCCGGTGGCGCTACCGCTTACCGGGCCTACAAATGCGAAACGTAGGCCGGGTAAGGCGTAGCCGCCACCCGGCTTTTTTATTTTTGACAATGTGGACACCAGTAAAAGGGTCTCGAAGAGAGCATAATCCTGTCGATAATCCCGCCGCACCGCTCGCACTTCTTCCCCGCCCGATGAAACACCTTGAACCGGAACAGCGCCCCGTGGTGCTTGTTTTCATCTACGATGCCACGCGTGTTGTACGACAGCCGCGGGATGTCCAGCAGCGCGTGGGACAGCGCCTCCAGCTGTTCATCGCTCAGCTGAGAAGCTTTGTGCTGCGGTGCCAGCCCGACTTCCCAGAGGATCTCCACCCGCAGGTAGTTGCCAAGCCCGGCGAGAAAGGCCTGGTCAAGGAACAGGCCGGAAAACTGCCGGTTGCGGAATGTGGGCGATAGCAGTCGGGCCTTCACGTCGCTCGCCGTCAGGCGCATATCCAGCACGTCCGGCCCAACCCGCTGTAAGAACGGGTGCGTGAGCAACTGCTCAGGCGTTAACATTTCGATATCAGAAGCGCTATAGAGCAGGATCGCCTTATCCGCCGTTTGCAGCCTGACGCGCAGCACGCGGGTCGTTTGCGGCTGTTCACCCGCCTCCACCACGCGCCACACGCCGTAAAGCTGGTTGTGGCTATATAACGTCAGGTTATGGGAAAAGTGCGTGAGCAACGCTTTGCCGCGCGTTTCAATATGCGTTACCGACTGCCCCACCAGCTGTGATTCAAACAGTTTCAGTTGAGGAAAAGCAAACCAGACCTCCGTCAGCGGTTTGCCCTTTATCGCCGCCTCGAGGCTATCCGCCGCGCGGCGGATCTCCGGGCCTTCTGGCATTTTTCTGTCCTTTTATCATTAATCTGCGCTGACAAGAATGCCCTCTTCAGCGAACGCGGCCCGCAGGCGGCGCGCGAACTGGAGCGCATGCTCGCCATCGCCGTGTAAACATACCGTATCCGCCTGAACGTGCGCCGTTGTGCCATCCACGGCGGTCACTCGCCCGTAGCGCACCATCTCCAGCGTCTGCGCCAGCGCTTTCGCTTCATCGGTAATCAGCGCACCGGCTTGCGTGCGCGGAACCAGACTGCCGTCCGGCATGTATCCCCGATCGGCAAACACCTCCTGCCGCGTGGTCAGCCCCAGCCGTTCTCCGGCACGAATAAGCTCACTGCCCGCCAGGCCGACCAGAATCAGCTGCGGATTACAGTCCCGCACCGCACGGGCAATCGCCGCCGCCAGCACCGGGTCTTTTGCCGCCTGGTTATAGAGCATACCGTGCGGCTTCACGTGACGCAGTACGCCCTTCCCGGCGCGAACCATCGCCTCCAGCGCGCCAGTCTGGTAGAGCACCTGCGCGTAGACCGTCTCAGGCGGCAGGTCCATCGCGGTGCGACCAAAGTTCTCCCGGTCAGGGAAGCTCGGGTGAGCGCCAATCGCCACGCCATTTTTGATGGCATGACGCACGCTCTCCAGCATGGTTTGCGCATCGCCCGCGTGAAAGCCGCAGGCAATATTGACCGAAGAGACCAGCGTCATTAGCGCCGCGTCGGCGCTGCCGCCCTCGCCCAGATCGGCGTTTAAATCAATCTTTACCATCGAGCCTCCACGCCAGCTGTTCGAGATAGCGCTGCTGATCCTGCCGCGCCTTTAGCGCTTCCTCCAGCGAACACTGCACGAAGTGAATCGGCTGACCGAGGGGAATTTGCGCCAGATGGTAGCGATCGGCTTCAATAATGCAGGCAATTCGCGGATAGCCCCCCGTCGTCTGCGCGTCGTTCATTAAGACGATCGGTTGCCCGTTGCCTGGAACCTGAATCACGCCGGGCAACAAACCGTGGGAGAGCAGTTCCCGGTCGGTGGTCCGGATCAGCGGCTGCCCCTGCAGACGATAGCCCATTCGGTTACTCTGCGGACTAAGCTTCCACGGCGCGCGCCAGAAAGACTCTTTTGAGGCCTCGTCGAACTCATGATATTCCGGCCCCGGTAAGGCGCGGATCTGGTTTCCCCAGAGAAGTTGTTTCACCCCCTGAGCCGTCGAGAAGTGACGCGAAGAGGGCTTAATCGCCAGGCGATCGCCGTCGCGCAACAGACGTCCTTCGTGACCGCCTATCCCGGCTTTCTGATCGGTACTGGATGAGCCCAGCACCTCAGGCACATCAATGCCGCCAGCCACCGCGAGATAGCTACGCACGCCGTGCAGAGGACGCTTTAAGGTCAGACGCTGCCCGGCTTTCGCCCGCAGACGCCAGCCGGTCCACACCGCTTTGCCGTCCAGCGTGGCATCACAGCCGGCGCCGGTGAGCGCGAACCAGGTCTCCTGACCAAACTCAATGACACACTGGCCGAGCGTAATTTCGAGCGCCGCCGTGCTGCCGGGGTTGCCCACCAGCACGTTAGCGATTTCCAGCGCAGGACGGTCCAGCGCGCCACAATAGCTCACGCCGGACTGGCGCATGCCAAAGCGCCCGGCATCCTGTACGGAGGTGTAAAGCCCGGCGCGAATAAGCGTTAACATACCCCCTCCTTCTGCGGGATAAAGCGAAGGGTGTCGCCCGGGCGCAGGAGTATTGGCGACGCCAGCGCGGGGTCAAATAACGGGGTGGCGGTATGCCCAATAAGCTGCCAACCACCGGGCGAAGCCAGCGGATATACGCCGGTCTGCTCGCCACCAATGGCGACCGTCCCCGCCGGTACGCTCAGGCGAGGTTCAGCGCGGCGCGGCGTATGCAGCCGGGGAGATAATCCCCCCAGATACGGGAATCCGGGCTGGAATCCCAGGAACCAGACGACGTAATCCACCGAACTGTGCAGTTCAACCACCTGCTTTTCGGTGAGCCCGCAATGGTCTGCGACCACACCAAGATCCGGTCCCCCCGTACCGCCATAAACGACCGGGATCTCAATGGCACGCGATTCCGGCTCCAGCGCCTCGCTCTCTTCCCACCAGCGCTGTAAACGCTCGATGGCATCCAGCGCCAGCGTATGCGGACTACGCAGCACCACCGTGATGTTATTCATCCCCGGAATGGCTTCAACCACGTCCGGCAGATCGACCAGACGCTGGGTTAGCCGCCAGATACGCTTTTGCGTGGCAAGGGTCACCGGCGGCTCGAGCTCCAGAACCACTGCCGTTTCTCCCAGAAGATAACAACGCGCTCGCTGCACTCAGGCACCTCTCATCAGGCCGGATTAGGGATATCAATAAAGGTTACATCCAGATCGGTATTTTCCGTCAGCCACTCGCTGAGGGCCCGAATGCCGCCGCGCTCGGTGGCATGATGGCCGGCCGCGTAGAAATGCAGACCCTGTTCACGCGCCGAGTGAATGGTCTGCTCGGAAACCTCGCCGGTGATAAAGGCATCAACACCGAAACGCGCGGCGCTGTCGATAAAGCCCTGCCCGCCCCCGGTGCACCAGGCAACGCGTTTTACCAGGTCCGCGCCCGTATCGCCGCACCACAGCGGGCGACGCCCCAGGCGCGCTTCAATCCACGAGGCCAGCTCCAGTCCGGGAACCGGCATCGCCAGCTCGCCCCACGGCACCAACGGCTCGATTTCGCCCATTACGGTTATCCCCAACAGCTGCGCAAGCTGAACGTTGTTGCCCAGTTCCGGGTGTGCGTCCAGCGGCAGGTGGTAACCGTACAGGTTGATGTCATTTGCCAGCAACGTTTTCAGGCGGTTGCGCTTCATGCCGCGAATAATCGGTGATTCGTTTTTCCAGAAGTAGCCGTGATGGACAATCACCGCATCGGCTTCCTGACGGACAGCCTCGTCCAGCAGCGCCTGGCTTGCCGTGACGCCGGTGATAATTTTCTGCACCGTTTCGCGCCCTTCTACCTGCAGGCCATTTGGGCCGTAGTCGCTGAAGGAGGCGATATTGAGTTTTTCGTTAATCAGGCGTTCCAGTTCACTGTTTTTCATCTTTATGCTCTCAAACTTTTCGGGCGGCTTCGTACGCCGCCAGCGTGGCGGTGCGCGCCTGTTTATGGTCAACAATCGGGCGGGGATAATCGAGCTTTACGCCCTGTTTATCCGCCCATGTCCACGGGTCGTGGATCGCTTTCGCAGGAACGTTCCTGAGCGCGGGCAACCAGCGGCGGATAAAGTCGCCGTTGGCATCAAATTTTTGCCCCTGAGTGGTCGGATTAAAAATCCTGAAATAGGGAGCCGCATCGGTGCCGGTAGAGGCCGCCCACTGCCAGCCGCCGTTATTCGCAGCGAGATCGCCGTCGATCAGCTGAGAGATAAAATAGCGCTCTCCGATACGCCAGTCGATAAGCAGATCCTTCACCAGAAAGCTGGCGGTAATCATTCGCAGGCGGTTGTGCATCCACCCGGTTTCATTCAGCTGGCGCATGGCAGCATCAACAATCGGATAGCCCGTTTCCCCTTTTTGCCAGGCCTGTAAACGTGCCTCATCGTGCTGCCATTTTACGTTGTCGGTCCAGGGGATGAACGGACGATGCTTACAGAGATCGGGATGATACGTCATCAGATGGCGATAGAATTCACGCCAGATGAGTTCGTTCAGCCACACCGAACCCGCCCCACCGTCCATCGCCTGCGGCTGCTCGGCCAGAAGACGATGTAAACACTGGCGAGGAGAGAGTACGCCCAGCGCCAGGCTTGCCGATAAGCGGCTTGTCCCTTCAATCGCCGGGAAATCCCTGCGCGCGTCGTACTCTCCCGCGCCCTGTTTGCAAAACTGGCGCAGCTTCGCAATTGCTGCCTTCTCGTTTGCGGGGAACAGAAGCTCATCGAATGCCTGTTGGGGATAGTTAAACGTTAATTCAGGCAGCGTGGTTATAGCTTCCCCTCTGGCTGCGGGTGCGGGTACGCACTCCGGCAGCGCCTCTTTCAGACGTTTAACAAAAGCATTTTTAAACGGCGTGAACACTTTATACATTTCATGGCCGCCGGTCATGACGCTGCCCGGTGCCAGCATTACGCTGTCATCAAATCCTTCACAAACCACCTCGCCCAGAATGTTCTCCAGTTGGCGATCCCGCAGCCGTTCGTTCAGCTCGTACTGGTAGTTATAAAAAAGATGCGTGACGCCGTTCTGCTGACATACCTCCCGCAACATCTTAAGCTGCGCGGCAAAATCACTGACCTCTTTGTAGATCAGCGGGATACCTTTTTCAGCAAGTGAGTGTTGCAGATCGTTCAGATGCGATTTGAGGTAAGCCGCCTGCCGCGGGGCCATATCATGCTGCTGCCACTGTTCAGGCGTAGCGATAAACAGCGCCAGCACGCTGGCGTCATCGGAACGGCAGGCTGCCGCGAGTGCGAAGTTGTCATGTACGCGCAGGTCCGCGCGAAACCAAACCAGATGGGTGGGCATAAAACTCCAGGCTATTGTCCATTATGTCCATAAGGGCATGCCGTAAAAGGAAAAAGCATGCATTGAACTACTTTGCCATGAAGTGTAGACGGGATGAAATAAAAAAGGCCGCCCAAGGCGGCCTTACAGACTGATGACAAGGTGCATGCTGTGCATTTCGCCCGGCGGCGCTACGCTTGCAAGGGCCTACAATGAAACATGCAATGTATTGATCTCTTTGCCCTGTGTAGGCCGGGTAAGCGCAGCGTCACCCGGCAAGAAAGACGGCAAATATGTGCCTGTAAACCCTGACGAGGGGCTATCGCTCCCCCGGCGTTTTTTTCTGGGTGTCGTCTTAGTATCAGTAAAAATCGCAGGTCGCTTTCTCGGCCTGATCCATCCACACCGGCTTCTCGCTGGTTTTCGCCCAGACGCGGTGCAGATAGCTATAAAAACGTGCACGATCTTTCCAGAACAGCATCACCGGCAGAGCCAGCACGCCAGCCACTACGGCGAAAGCGCGGCGCATGAACACGATATGAGCCGGAAACTCTTTATAAAGATCCATATTTTTCTCCCCTATAGTTGGCCGGAAACGTCATCCGGAAAATTCAAAATCTGTGACCTGGCTAAAATAATATCGCTTTGTTTGTAATTTTACTACTCATCCGACCACTTATTTTCGTCCGTTTAGCCAAAATTTACATTCACGCCGTAATTAAGTTACAAAAAAGTTAACAATTTACTTATCAATAGTTAAATTGTGGGCTTTGCCATTTTTATACTTTTTTTACACCCGCCCTTCTCATTTTTGCGAATTCTTTGCGCCATAAATCCTACCGTTAGCACAACAACAAAAGTCACCCGGAGGTGGATTGTGAGTGCAGGTCTTATTGCCGGCATCGTGCTGGTGTTCCTGTTATTGGGTTATCTGGTTTATGCCCTGATTAATGCGGAGGCATTCTGATGGCTGCTCAGGCGTTTTTGCTTATTGCCAGTTTCTTAGTGGTGTTGTTCGTCCTGGCAAGGCCACTGGGCTCGGGGCTGGCACGGCTGATCAATAACGTTCCTCTGCCCGGCACGGGAAGCGTTGAAAAAGGGATCTGGCGCGTACTGGGTATAGACGATCGGGAGATGAACTGGCGTGACTATCTGATCGCTATTCTGCTGCTGAATATCGTTGGCCTCATCGCGCTTTTTGCCATGCTGATGTTGCAGGGTGTCCTGCCTTTGAATCCGCAGCAGTTACCGGGCCTGTCCTGGCATCTGGCGCTAAACACGGCGGTCAGTTTTGTCACCAACACCAACTGGCAGTCCTATGCCGGTGAAACCACGCTCAGCTACTTCAGCCAGATGGTCGGGCTAACCGTGCAGAACTTCCTCTCTGCCGCCAGCGGTATTGCGGTGATCTTCGCGCTAACGCGGGCGTTTGCGCGCCAGAAAGTGAGCACGCTGGGTAACGCGTGGATAGACCTGACGCGCATTACCCTGTGGATCCTGCTGCCGATTGCGCTGCTGATCGCGCTGTTCTTCATTCAGCAGGGCAGCCTGCAAAACCTGCTGCCTTACGCACCTTATACCTCGCTGGAAGGCGCAAAACAGCTCCTGCCGATGGGGCCAGTGGCGTCGCAGGAAGCCATCAAAATGCTCGGGACGAACGGTGGCGGCTTCTTCAACGCCAACTCGTCGCACCCGTTCGAAAACCCGACCGCCCTGACCAATTTTGTGCAGATGCTGGCGATTTTCCTGATCCCCGCCGCGCTCTGCTTTGCCTTTGGCGACGTGGTCAACGATCGCCGTCAGGGGCGTACCCTGCTCTGGACGATGTCGCTGATCTTTGTGGTCTGTGTTGCGCTGGTGATGTGGGCCGAATGGCAGGGTAATCCGCACTTCCTCTCACTGGGTGCAGATAGCGCAATCAACATGGAAGGTAAAGAGAGCCGCTTTGGCATTCTCGCCAGCAGCCTCTATGCAGTCGTCACCACGGCAGCGTCGTGCGGGGCCGTCAATGCCATGCATGATTCCTTTACGGCGCTGGGCGGCATGATCCCGATGTGGCTGATGCAGATTGGCGAGGTGGTGTTTGGCGGCGTGGGCTCCGGTCTTTACGGCATGCTGCTGTTCGTGCTGCTGGCGGTGTTTATTGCCGGTCTGATGATTGGCCGCACCCCGGAGTATCTGGGTAAAAAGATCGACGTTCGCGAAATGAAATTAACCGCGCTGGCAATTCTGGTCACCCCGGCTCTCGTGCTGCTCGGCACCGCGCTGGCGTTGATGACCGAGGCTGGACGCAGCGGCATCTTTAACCCCGGCATTCACGGTTTTAGCGAAGTGCTGTATGCCGTCTCCTCTGCCGCCAACAACAACGGCAGCGCCTTTGCAGGCTTAAGCGCCAACTCTCCGTTCTGGAACTGTCTGCTGGCGTTCTGCATGTTTGTGGGCCGCTTCGGGATCATTGTGCCGGTTATGGCGATAGCCGGATCGCTGGTGAACAAAAAAATCCAACCGACCACTACCGGGACATTACCGACCCACGGCGCGCTGTTTATCGGCCTGCTGACGGGCACCGTGTTGCTGGTCGGCGCCCTGACCTTTATCCCCGCCCTCGCGTTAGGCCCGGTCGCGGAATACCTCTCTTTACGCTGATTTTGCGGAGAAATTGTCATGAGTCGTAAACAACTGGCCCTGTTCGAACCGTCATTAGTTCGCCAGGCGCTCATGGATGCGGTGAAAAAGCTGAGCCCGCGCGTGCAGTGGCACAACCCGGTGATGTTTATCGTCTGGGCGGGAAGCGTCCTGACCACCGCCCTGGCGATTGCCATGGGAACGGGCCATATGCCGGGAAATGCGATGTTTACCGGCGCCATCAGCCTGTGGCTGTGGTTTACCGTGCTGTTCGCCAACTTTGCAGAAGCGCTGGCGGAAGGCCGGAGCAAAGCCCAGGCCAACAGCCTGAAAGGGGTGAAAAAGACCGCCTTCGCACGCAAGCTACGTGAGCCTAAGTACGGCGCGCAGATGGACCACGTTCCGGCAGATGAACTGCGTAAAGGCGATGTGGTGCTGGTGGAAGCCGGTGACATCATCCCTTGCGACGGCGAAGTTATTGAAGGGGGCGCATCGGTGGATGAGAGCGCCATCACCGGCGAATCCGCGCCGGTGATCCGTGAGTCCGGCGGCGATTTCGCCTCCGTGACGGGCGGGACGCGCATTCTCTCCGACTGGCTGGTGATCCAGTGCAGCGTTAACCCGGGTGAAACCTTCCTCGACCGGATGATCGCCATGGTGGAAGGCGCACAGCGTCGTAAAACGCCAAACGAAATTGCCCTGACCATCCTGCTGGTGGCCCTGACCATTGTCTTCCTGCTGGCAACCGCGACGCTGTGGCCGTTCTCTGCCTATGGCGGTACCGCGGTCACCGTCACGGTGCTGGTGGCGCTGCTGGTTTGTCTGATCCCCACCACCATCGGCGGCCTGCTGTCGGCCATCGGCGTGGCCGGCATGAGCCGTATGCTCGGTGCCAACGTCATCGCCACCAGCGGGCGTGCGGTAGAAGCCGCCGGTGACGTGGATGTGTTGCTGCTGGATAAAACCGGCACCATTACCCTCGGTAACCGCCAGGCGTCGGATTTCTTACCCGCCCCGGGCGTGGATGAAAAAACGCTGGCGGATGCCGCCCAGCTCTCCTCGCTTGCCGATGAAACCCCGGAAGGCCGCAGCATTGTGATCCTCGCCAAGCAGCGCTTTAACCTGCGCCAGCGCGACGTTCAGAGCCTGCACGCCACGTTCGTGCCCTTTACGGCGCAAACCCGCATGAGTGGCATTAACATTCAGGATCGCATGATCCGTAAAGGCTCGGTTGACGCGATCCGCCGCCACATCGAGGCTAACAACGGCCACTTCCCGCCGGAAGTGGACAGCCTGGTCGAAAGCGTGGCCCGTCAGGGGGCGACGCCGCTAGTGGTGGCCGAAGGCGCGCGCGTGCTCGGGGTCATTGCCCTGAAGGACATCGTCAAAGGCGGCATCAAAGAGCGCTTTGCCCAGCTGCGTAAAATGGGGATCAAAACGGTGATGATCACCGGGGATAACCGTCTTACCGCCGCGGCGATTGCCGCCGAAGCGGGCGTGGATGATTTCCTTTCCGAAGCCACACCGGAAGCCAAGCTGGCACTGATTCGTCAGTATCAGGCGGAAGGCCGTCTGGTGGCGATGACCGGCGACGGGACCAACGATGCTCCTGCCCTCGCGCAGGCCGACGTGGCGGTGGCGATGAACTCCGGTACCCAGGCCGCAAAAGAGGCAGGCAACATGGTCGACCTCGACTCTAACCCGACCAAGCTGATTGAAGTGGTGCACATCGGCAAGCAGATGCTGATGACGCGCGGTTCGCTGACCACGTTCAGTATCGCCAACGACGTGGCGAAGTATTTCGCCATCATTCCGGCCGCGTTTGCTGCGACCTATCCGCAATTAAACGCGTTGAACGTGATGCACCTGCACTCTCCGGCCTCGGCCATTCTGAGCGCAGTCATCTTTAACGCCCTGATTATTGTCTTCCTGATCCCGCTGGCGCTGAAGGGCGTGAGCTATAAGCCGCTCACGGCGGCTGCCATGCTGCGCCGCAACCTGTGGATTTACGGCCTGGGCGGGCTGGTGGTGCCCTTCGTCGGTATCAAGGTTATCGACCTGCTGTTGACCCTGTTCGGCCTGGTTTAAAAGGTGAATCAAATGACCATGTTACGCCCCGCTATACTTCTGTTCATACTGCTGTCTCTCATTACCGGCGGGCTGTACCCGCTGGTGACCACCGCGCTGGGCCAGTGGTGGTTTAAGGATCAGGCCAACGGCTCGCTGATACTGCAAAACGGTGAAAACCGCGGCTCTCGCCTGATTGGTCAGAACTTTACGGATGCCCGCTACTTCCAGGGACGCCCTTCCGCCACTGCCGAAAGCCCGTATAATCCGATGGCATCCGGCGGCAGCAACCTGGCGGGCAGCAACCCCGAGCTGGACAAAGCCGTCGCTGAGCGCGTGGCAGCCCTGCGCGCCGCGAATCCGCAGGCCAGCCGTGACGTTCCCGTGGAGCTGGTAACCGCCTCGGCCAGCGGGCTGGACTACAGCCTGACGCCAGCAGCCGTGGCATGGCAGATCCCGCGCGTCGCCGCTGCCCGTCAGCTGACCGTCGAACAGGTGAGCAGGCTTGTGGCAGAGCACACGCAAAAGCCGCTGGTCAGCTTCATCGGCATGCCCGTGGTAAATATTGTTGAGCTGAATCTGGCGCTGGACGCGCTAAGGAAAAACTAAATGACCGACGAGCCCATGCGCCCGGATCCGGACAGGCTGCTCGAACAAACAGCTGAAGCCCATCGCGGCAAACTGAAAATTTTCTTCGGCGCCTGCGCGGGCGTCGGGAAAACCTTCGCCATGCTGACGGAAGCCCAGCGGCTTCGGGCGCAGGGGCTCGATATTCTGATCGGCGTGGTTGAAACCCACGGACGTAAAGAGACGGCATCACTGCTGAAGGGGCTGGCTACCCAGCCGCCCCGCCGCATCAGCCACCGCGGTCGGTTAGTCACCGAATTCGATCTCGATGCCGCCCTCGCCCGCCGTCCCGCGCTTATCCTGATGGACGAGCTGGCGCACAGCAATGCGCCAGGCTCGCGCCACCCCAAACGCTGGCAGGACGTTGAAGAATTACTTGAAGCCGGTATCGATGTGTTCACCACGGTTAACGTTCAGCATCTCGAAAGCCTGAACGACGTGGTCAGCGGCGTAACCGGCATCCAGGTACGCGAGACGGTGCCCGATCCCTTCTTCGATTCCGCCGATGAGGTGGTGCTGGTCGACCTGCCGCCCGATGATTTACGCCAGCGCCTGCATGAAGGCAAGGTTTATATTGCCGGCCAGGCCGAGCGCGCCATCGAACATTTCTTCCGTAAAGGCAACCTGATTGCCCTGCGCGAGCTGGCCCTGCGCCGAACCGCCGACCGGGTGGACGATCAGATGCGCGCCTGGCGCGACCTGCAGGGCCAGGAACGCGTCTGGCACACGCGGGATGCCATCCTGCTGTGCGTGGGCCACGGCAGCGGCAATGAAAAGCTTGTCCGCACCGCCGCGCGCCTGGCGGCCAAATTTGGCAGCGTCTGGCATGCGGTGTATGTTGAAACGCCGCAGCTGCACGCGCTGCCCGAAAACCAGCGTCGTGCGATCCTGAGTTCGCTGCGCCTGGCGCAGGAGCTGGGCGCGGAAACCGCCACCCTTTCCGATCCGCAGGAAGATAAAGCGATTCTGCGCTACGCGCGCGAGCATAACCTGGGGAAAATCGTCATCGGCCGTCGCCAGCATCGCCGCTGGTTTAGCCGCGAATCCTTTGCCGACAAGCTGGCCCGTCGCGCGCCGGATCTGGATCTGGTGATCGTGGCGCTGGATGACAAACCTACTCCCTTACCCAATCGCGCGCCGGACAGCCGTACCTTCAGCGATAAATGGCGCATTCAGCTTCGCGGCTGTCTCGTCGCCGTCGTGCTCTGCGCCCTGATTACCGTGATTGCCAGCCAGTGGCTGATTGCGTTTGATGCCGCCAACCTGGTGATGATCTACCTTTTGGGCGTGGTGGTGGTGGCGCTCTTCTACGGGCGCTGGCCGTCGGTCCTGGCGACGGTGATCAACGTCATCAGCTTCGATCTGTTCTTTATTGCCCCCCGCGGTACGCTGGCCGTCTCGGACGTGCAGTACATCCTCACCTTTGCCGTCATGCTCACCGTCGGGCTGGTGATCGGCAATCTGACGGCGGGCGTGCGCTATCAGGCGCGCATCGCCCGCTATCGCGAACAGCGCACGCGCCATCTCTATGAGATGTCGAAATCGCTGGCGGTGGGCCGCACGCCGCTGGATATCGTGCAGACCAGCGAGCAGTTTATCCGCTCGACGTTTCATGCCAGCAACCTGATTTTACTCCCGGACGAACACGGCAAGCTGCGCCCACTGACCTCCGCCACAGGCATGACGCCCTGGGACGAAGCCATCGCGCGCTGGAGCTTTGACAAAGGCTTACCGGCGGGCGCAGGGACCGACACCCTCCCCGGCGTGCCCTACCAAATTCTGCCCCTGCGCAGCGCCGATAAAAATCAGGGGCTGGTCATCGTGGAGCCTTCCAACCTGCGCCAGCTGATGATCCCCGAACAGCAGCGTTTACTGGAGACGTTTACGCTGCTGGTTGCCAGCGCGCTGGAACGACTGGCCCTCACCGCCAGCGAGGAACAGGCCCGGCTGGCAAGCGAGCGTGAAAGCATTCGTAACTCGCTGCTGGCGGCGCTGTCTCACGATCTGCGTACCCCGCTCACCGTCCTGTTTGGTCAGTCAGAAATTCTGACGCTGGACCTGGCGGCGGAAGGCTCGAAGCATGCCCTTCAGGCCAGCGAGATCCGCCAGCACGTGCTGAATACCACGCGCCTGGTGAATAACCTGCTCGACATGGCGCGTATCCAGTCGGGCGGTTTTAACCTCAAAAAAGAGTGGCTCACGCTGGAAGAGGTGGTGGGCAGCGCGCTGAAAATGCTCGAACCCGGCATGGGCGGGCGACATATTGCGCTGAACATGCCCAAACCCCTGACCTTAATTCACGTTGATGGTCCGCTGTTTGAACGGGTGCTGATCAACCTGCTTGAAAATGCCGCCAAATATGCGGGCGCCAGCGCGCAGATTGGCGTGGATGCGACGGTGGACGACGGCGCGCTTCGCCTTAACGTCTGGGATACCGGCCCGGGCATTCCTGCCGGGCAGGAGTTGGCTATTTTCGAGAAATTCGCGCGCGGCAATAAGGAGTCGGCCATTCCGGGCGTGGGGCTGGGGCTGGCCATTTGCCAGGCGATCATTGACGTGCATGGCGGCTCCATTTCCGCGGAGAATCGTCCGGAAGGCGGTGCGCGTTTTTGTGTTACACTTCCTCTGGAAACCCCGCCAGAACTTAATGAATTACCAGAGGATTTGTGATCAACGTTCTGATTGTTGAAGATGAGATCGCCATTAGCCGCTTTCTGCGCGCTGCGCTGGAAGGAGACGGTCTGCGCGTCCATGATGCAGGTACGCTTCAGCGGGGGTTAATTGAAGCCGCCACCCGCAAGCCGGACCTGGTGATCCTCGATCTGGGTCTCCCGGACGGTGACGGCATCGATTTTATTCGTGAAGTCCGTCAGTGGAGCCAGATGCCGATTCTGGTGCTCTCCGCCCGTACTGAAGAGACGGATAAAATCGCCGCGCTGGATGCCGGGGCGGATGACTACCTGATTAAACCGTTTGGCATCGGCGAGCTACAGGCTCGCCTTCGCGTGGCGCTGCGTCGCCACAGCGCCACCACGCCAGCCGACCCAACCTACACGTTTGGGGATATCCGGGTTGACCTGGCCGCGCGGCGCATTGTGCGCGGCGAAGAGGAAATTCACCTCACGCCCATCGAATTTCGCCTGCTCGCCGTGCTGCTCAACAATCACGGCAAGGTTCTCACCCAGCGCCAGCTGTTAAGTCAGGTGTGGGGACCCAACGCCGTGGAACATAGTCACTATTTACGCATATATATGGGCCATCTTCGTCAGAAACTCGAAGTCGACCCCGCTCGCCCTCGCCATTTATTAACTGAAACCGGTATCGGTTATCGGTTTATGCTCTGAATAACTATTCATTTTATTTTTAAATAAAATAAAAATCTCTCAGAAAATATTTCATAAATAATCCACTCGATATTTTTTGGGTTATTTATGTCCATTTTAAACATTTGCAATACATCCTATTAACCCGATACCAACAAATCAGAATTTTGATCTGCGATATTCATCAAAAACGACTATTTATTTCTAAAATGATCGGTTAACGGTGATCTCCTTCACAGTTAATCGCGCTTTCCTGGATAAAATGACCGTGCTTTCAATTACTGAAAGGAAAATAAATCATGGAAAACAACAATCGTTTAATGCCCCATATAAGGCGGACAACACATATCATGATGTTTGCCCACCGAAACTGCTTTGACTTTCATCTCTTTAATGCCCGGTAGTCCTTCGACTTCTGGCGCACTCGCTTACAGGTTACCCTGAAACATCTTATTTTACAGGCCATTGCCTGTGAACGCGTGCGCTCATTCATTTTGATTCAGACCCATCCGCACCGGGCGGACTGAATTTCAATCATCAAAAAAGCAATGTACTGATTTTAATCAGCGGCCACCCTTTGCTTTTTTTCCGGAAAATTATCGATTTCTTTTTTGCAAGAAATCGAGGGACGCTTATTACCTAAAATAAAGAGAGAAAGATGAAAAGTTTAAAAATCGCAGCCAGCCGCGCCTGTCCTGATTGCTTTACCACCCAGCGTGAACTGGTGGATGTCCGGGCCTCGGATTATATCGACGTTGCCGCTATTGTGCTGGCGGTCAGTGATATTACCGATGGCATACTGGAAGAAATAGAAGCCACCGGATTTGGCATTCCTGTTTTTGTCGCGACGCATAAAGAAGAATTCATTCCGGCAGATTATTTATCGCGCATCATGGCGTATTTGAGTATTCAGACACCAGCAACGACTTTTATGGACGCCAGCTGGAGGCGGCTGCCCTGAAGTATGAAACCCAGCTGCGCCCGCCGTTTTTCCGCGCCCTTGTCGACTATGTAAAACAGGGCAACAGCGCGTTTGACTGCCCGGGGCATCAGGGCGGCCAGTTCTTCCGCCGCCATCCTGCCGGTAATCAGTTCGTTGATTTCTTTGGCGAGACGCTTTTCCGCGCCGATCTGTGCAACGCCGACGTGGCAATGGGCGATCTGCTGATTCACGAGGGCGCGCCGTGCATCGCACAGCAGCATGCGGCGAAGGTCTTTAATGCCGATAAGACCTATTTCGTGCTCAACGGCACCTCGTCATCCAACAAAGTGGTGCTTAACGCCCTGCTCACCCCGGGCGACCTGGTGCTGTTCGATCGTAATAACCACAAATCCAACCATCACGGTGCCCTCCTTCAGGCAGGCGCAACGCCGGTCTATCTGGAAACCGCGCGCAACCCGTACGGCTTTATCGGCGGCATTGACGCCCACTGTTTTGAAGAAAGCTATCTTCGCGAGCTGGTGGCAGAAGTCGCACCCGGCCGTGCACGCGATGCGCGTCCGTTCCGTCTGGCGGTGATCCAGCTGGGCACCTACGATGGCACCATCTACAACGCCCGCCAGGTGGTGGATAAGATTGGGCACCTGTGTGATTACATCCTGTTTGACTCGGCCTGGGTGGGTTACGAGCAGTTCATTCCGATGATGGCCGACTGCTCGCCGCTGCTGCTGGAGCTGAACGAAAACGACCCGGGGATTTTGGTTACCCAGTCCGTGCATAAACAGCAGGCCGGCTTCTCCCAGACCTCGCAAATTCACAAGAAAGACAGCCACATCAAAGGTCAGCAGCGCTATGTCCCGCATAAGCGGCTGAATAATGCCTTTATGATGCACGCCTCCACCAGCCCGTTCTATCCGCTGTTTGCCGCGCTGGACATCAACGCCCGTATGCATGAAGGCCAGAGCGGCCGCAACATGTGGATGGACTGCGTGGTGAACGGTATTGAGGCGCGAAAACTAATCCTGGAGCACTGCCGGTATCTGCGCCCCTTCGTGCCGGAGACGGTGGATGGCCGTCCGTGGGAAAGCTGGGACACGGCGGAGATTGCGACCGATCTGCGCTTCTTCCACTTCGTACCGGGTGAAAACTGGCACGCTTTTGAAGGCTACGCCGAGCATCAGTATTTTATCGACCCGTGCAAGCTCCTGCTGACCACGCCGGGCATTAACGCCCGCACCGGGGAGTATGACGGCTTCGGCGTGCCCGCCACCATCCTCGCCAACTTCCTGCGTGAAAACGGCATCGTGCCGGAGAAATGCGATCTCAACTCGATCCTGTTCCTGCTCACGCCTGCGGAAGATATGGGCAAGCTGCAGCAGCTGGTGGCGCAGCTGGTGCGTTTCGAAAAACTGCTCGAGAGCGATGCTCCATTAAAAGAGGTGCTGCCTTCCATCTGCAGACAACATCCGGAACGTTACGCGGATTACACCCTGCGCCAGATCTGCCAGGAGATGCATGACCTGTACGCCCGTCACAATGTCAAACAGCTGCAGAAAGAGATGTTCCGCAAGTCTCACTTCCCGCGCGTGATGATGAACCCGCAGGACGCGAACTACGCCTATCTGCGCGGAGAAGTGGAACTGGTCTCCCTGCGCGACGCGGAAGGCCGCATCGCCGCGGAAGGCGCCCTCCCTTATCCACCGGGGGTATTGTGCGTGGTTCCAGGGGAGGTCTGGGGCGGCTCCGTGCTGCGCTACTTCGCCGCGCTGGAAGAAGGCATCAACCTGCTGCCGGGCTTCGCGCCGGAGCTGCAGGGTGTGTACGTCGAAGAGTGCGAGGGCCGCAAACAGGTTCGCTGTAACGTCATCAAACAACCCGCCGCTCAGCCCGCGCTGCTGAAAGGAGAGAAATTATGAGTAAGTCCAATAAGATGGGCGTGGTGCAGCTGACCATCCTCACCATGGTGAACATGATGGGTTCAGGGATCATTATGCTGCCCACCAAGCTTGCCGAAGTAGGAACCATTTCAATTATCTCCTGGCTGGTGACCGCCGTCGGCTCGATGGCGCTGGCATGGGCGTTTGCCAAGTGCGGGATGTTCAGCCGCAAGTCAGGCGGCATGGGGGGCTACGCCGAGTATGCCTTTGGTAAATCTGGCAACTTTATGGCCAACTATACCTACGGGGTGTCACTGCTGATCGCCAACGTGGCGATTGCCATCTCCGCCGTGGGCTACGGTACGGAGCTGTTTGGCGCGACGCTTAGCCCGGTACAGATTGGCCTGGCCACCATCGGCGTGCTGTGGATCTGCACCGTGGCTAACTTTGGCGGGGCGCGTATCACCGGACAGCTCTCCAGCATCACCGTCTGGGGCGTGATTATTCCGGTTGTCGGCCTGTGCATCATCGGCTGGTTCTGGTTCAGCCCGACCCTGTACGCCAACTCCTGGAACCCGCACCATGTGCCGTTCTTCAGCGCAGTCGGCTCTTCTATCGCCATGACGCTCTGGGCCTTCCTGGGCCTGGAATCCGCCTGCGCGAACGCAGAAGTGGTTGATAACCCTGAAAAGAACGTGCCGATTGCGGTCCTCGGCGGTACGCTGGGCGCGGCGGTGATCTATATCGTCTCGACGAACGTCATTGCGGGCATCGTTCCGAACATGGATCTGGCCAACTCCACGGCGCCGTTCGGACTGGCCTTCGCGCAGATGTTCACGCCGGAAGTCGGGAAAGTGATTATGGGTCTGATGGTCATGTCATGCTGCGGTTCACTGCTTGGCTGGCAGTTCACCATCGCACAGGTATTTAAATCTTCGGCTGATGAAGGTTACTTCCCCAAAATCTTCTCCCGTGTGACCAAAGCCGATGCGCCGGTGCAGGGCATGCTGGCGATTGTTATCTTCCAGAGCGGATTGTCGCTGATGACCATTAGCCCGTCGCTGAACAGCCAGTTCAACGTGCTGGTCAACCTGGCGGTGGTGACGAACATCATTCCGTATATTCTGTCGATGGCGGCGCTGGTGATTATTCAGAAGGTTGCGAAGGTGGATCCGCGCAAGGCGCGTGCGGCCAATATCGTGGCGCTGATTGGCGCAATCTACAGCTTCTATGCGCTCTATTCCTCCGGCCAGGAAGCGATGCTGTATGGTGCGATGGTGACCTTTATGGGCTGGACGCTGTACGGTCTGGTGTCACCACGGTTTGAATTGAAGAATAAGCACAGTTGAAAAAAAACCCGGTGGCGCTAGCGCTTACCGGGCCTACGATCGTTGTTGTAGGCCGGGCAAACGCAGTGCCGCCCGGCACACAAACCGCACTTACGCGTTTTTCAGCACTTCGCTGACAATCTCTACCGCTTCTTTCTCAATCTGCTGACGATGCTCAGCACCGAGGAAGCTTTCGCAATAGATTTTATACGCATCTTCCGTACCGGATGGACGCGCAGCGAACCAGCCGTTTTCGGTCATTACTTTCAGACCACCAATAGACGCACCGTTACCCGGTGCCGCCGTCAGACGCGCGGTGATCGGATCGCCCGCCAGAGTGCTTGCACTGACCATCTCCGGAGAGAGTTTGGACAGGGCCGCTTTCTGGGCAGACGTTGCGCTGGCCTGAATACGGTTATAGCTTGGCGCACCAAAGCGTGCTGCCAGGTCGTTGTAATGTTCCTGCGGGTTTTTACCGGTGACCGCGGTGATTTCCGCCGCCAGCAGGCACATGATGATGCCGTCTTTATCGGTTGACCACGGCGTGCCGTCGAAGCGCAGGAAAGAGGCCCCCGCGCTCTCTTCACCACCGAAGCCAAAGCTGCCGTCGTGCAGACCGTCAACAAACCATTTGAAGCCCACAGGTACTTCCACCAGCTTGCGGCCCAGCGCCTCGACCACGCGGTCGATCATCGCGGAGGACACCAGCGTTTTACCAACAGCCACCTCTTTGCCCCACTGCGGACGGTGCTGGAACAGGTAGTTGATCGCAACAGCCAGATAGTGGTTCGGGTTCATCAGCCCGGCAGGAGTGACGATACCGTGACGGTCGTAATCCGGGTCGTTCGCAAACGCCAGATCGAATTTATCACGCAGCGCCAGCAGGCCCGCCATCGCGCACTCGGAGGAGCAGTCCATGCGGATCGCGCCGTCTTTGTCCAGGTGCATAAAGCGGAAGGTCTGATCGACGTGATCGTTCACGATGGTCAGATCCAGCTTGTAGTGCTCGGCAATACGTTTCCAGTATTCAATACCGGAGCCGCCCAGCGGATCCACGCCCAGCTTCAGGCCGGCTTTCTGGATGGCCGCCATATCGACGATCTCCGCCAGCCCTTCCACGAACGGCTGAACCAGATCCTGCTCTTTTACGTGGCCGGACGCCATGGCCGCATCCAGAGAGATGCGCTTCACGCCTTTCAGGCCGTCAGCCAGCAGGGCGTTCGCACGATCTTCCACCACTTTGGTGACGTTAGTGTCTGCCGGGCCACCGTTAGGCGGGTTGTATTTGATGCCGCCGTCTTCCGGCGGGTTGTGGGATGGCGTGATCACGATACCGTCAGCCAGCGCGCCACCTTTTTTGTTGTGCACCAGGATGGCGTTAGAGACCGCAGGCGTTGGGGTGAAGCCGTTGTTCTCCTGAACAATCACCTCGACGCCGTTCGCAGTCAGAACTTCCAGCACGGAGATAAAGGCCGGTTCAGACAGCGCATGGGTATCTTTCCCCACGTAGCACGGACCGGTAACGCCATTTTTAGCGCGCTCTTCCGCAATGGCCTGAGCAATGGCCAGAATGTGCGGTTCGTTAAAGCTGTGGCGAGCCGCGCTGCCGCGGTGACCAGATGTACCAAACTTCACTGCGTGTTCTGCGTTGCCCACGACCGGCTTCAGCACGTAATACTGCGCGGTCAGCTGAGCGACGTTAATCAAATCGCTTTGTTGTGCAGGTTGGCCTGCACGGCTGTGATTTGCCATTACCGGGTCCTTCTGATGCAAGGGTTAAATTGTACCGCAAACCTTCTCAATCAATTCCGCCGGGAACTGCATGGACTGCATGATGTGTTCAATCATGCTGCACTTGCGGCCCGTATTGGTATTGGTGATCACCCAGTATGGGGTGCCAGGAACATGTTTGGGTTTGGTTTGATTGCCATTTTGCAGCAGCGTCTGCTCGTCGCCCGCGAAGTAGACGCGAGTACGGCCGTGCAGCGACTCGGTCGCTTCAGCAAACGCTTTGTTATCCAGTGAATAAAGTGTAGACAGCACCAGCATAAAGCGGTTAACCGCCTTTTTTTGCTCCGCATATTCATCGGAGAGCAGCAGCTCGCGCATCGCGCGCACTTTATCTTTTGCCGGTGTCACGGCAGGTTTTGCTTGTGCAACAACGCTTGGCTGAGACACGACATCTTTGGTGACTGGGGTAGCAGGCTGTGAAGCGGCGGAAATTTTAAGCATGCGCCGTAAAATGTCGGACGCGCTCTCCCCGATATGCCGCGTCTGGCTGGCAATATACTGATAGAGTTCGTCATCAACTTCGATTGTTTTCATCTTAATCCAGTGCGATATCTTATCTGAATACAAGTCATTGGGATTATAAGGTCAAATCCCAACAGCGGATAGCGTCAAACCAGGTTGGCGGCAAAAGTCAGATTAAACTGGAACCTTGCAGCCGGGCGGCAGAATGGACAACATGATACCCTAACCTGACATACGTAAAAAAAGAACTTTGCCATGAAATTGAATACCCGAGCGCAAACTGCACAAACGCCGAACAATAATTCTCCCATCGTACTGGTTCACGGGCTTTTTGGCAGCCTGGATAACCTGGGCGTGCTGGCGCGCGATCTGGTTACCGACCACGATATTCTTCAGGTTGATATGCGCAATCACGGTCTTTCCGGCCGTTCCGACGAGATGACCTACGCGGCGATGGCGCAGGATCTGCGGGATACGCTGGATGCCAACGACTTGCAAAAGGTGACCCTCATCGGACATTCAATGGGCGGTAAAGCGGTGATGGCCCTGACGGCGCTGGCCCCGGAGCGTATTAACGGCCTGGTGGTGATTGATGTTGCGCCCGTGGATTACGACGTCCGCCGTCACGACGAAATTTTTGCCGCCATCAATGCGGTCACCGAAGCGGGTGCCGCGACGCGTCAGCAGGCGGCTGCCGTCATGCGTGAGCATCTTGATGAAGAAGGCGTCGTCCAGTTCCTGCTGAAGTCGTTTGTTGACGGGCAATGGCGTTTTAACGTGCCGGTGCTCTGGAACCAGTACAACAATATTGTGGGCTGGCAAACCGTACCCGCCTGGCCACACCCTACCCTCTTTATTCGCGGCGGCAATTCCCCTTACGTTACCGACGCGTACCGCGACGCCATACTGGCGCAATTCCCGCAGGCTCGCGCCCACGTCATTGCCGGAGCCGGACACTGGGTGCATGCGGAAAAACCTGACGCCGTGCAGCGCGCCATTCGCCGCTATCTTGCTGACACTGCAAATTGATTAAAAAGAAAGCGACTGGAAGGCTGCGGGCTTCCAGTCGTTGGCGCGCCGTTTTTGGTGATGTATGATGGCGCGCTTATCGCCCGGGCATTAGCAGGGCGGCGTGTTTCCCCCGAAGTCTCAGAATCATGGCCAAAGAACAAACGGACCGTACGACACTAGATCTGTTCGCGAATGAGCGTCGCCCGGGACGACCGAAGACGAATCCGCTTTCACGCGATGAACAGCTGCGTATCAATAAACGCAATCAGCTTAAACGCGATAAAAATCGTGGGCTTAAGCGTGTCGAACTGAAGCTCAACGCCGACGCGGTAGATGCGCTTAACGAGCTGGCCGACGCGCGAAATATTAGCCGCAGCGAGCTCATTGAAGAGATGTTGATCGCCCAGCTTGAGATGCTGCGCAGCCAGGCATAAGTCTGAAAATTCCCTTAATTACCCTTTTCATGTAGCACAGAGTGCAGTCCTGCGCGATAGCTGTTTCCGCAGGGTTGCCAGTTCTGCTATTATTGCCCTTATCCGTGGCCGAATTGCGCCACCATACTATTAAGTTTCAAGAGGTTATTTTACTCATGGCAATCATCGGCATTTTCTTTGGCAGTGATACCGGCAATACCGAAAATATCGCGAAAAACATTCAAAAACAGCTCGGTAAAGACGTTGCTGATGTGCATGACATCGCCAAGAGCAGCAAAGAAGATCTCGAAGGCTATGACATTCTGCTGCTGGGTATTCCGACCTGGTACTACGGCGAAGCCCAGTGCGACTGGGATGATTTCTTCCCGACGCTGGAAGAAGTGGACTTCAACGGTAAGCTGGTTGCCCTGTTTGGCTGTGGCGACCAGGAAGACTACGCCGAGTACTTCTGTGACGCGCTGGGTACCATCCGCGACATCATTGAGCCGAATGGCGCTGTGATCGTCGGCCACTGGCCAACCGCCGGTTACCACTTCGAAGCGTCCAAAGGTCTGGCCGATGACGATCACTTCGTGGGTCTGGCCATCGACGAAGACCGTCAGCCAGAACTGACTGCAGAGCGCGTCGAGAAATGGGTTAAGCAGATCCGTGAAGAACTGCACCTGGACGATATTCTCAACGCCTGATTTTTATCGCGGCGCAACGGCGGTTGCGCCCGCGCACCAGGTCAAACCGATTAAATTAATTGCTACAATCTTTTAACTTTTTCGCCCAGACCTGTACAATGTCTCCCTGATAAAATGTGGTTTTCCACCGAGCAAGTTTGTTGGTGATACCCCATTTTTATAAGCATATTTTGCCTGAGACTTGCAGTTTTCATTTAGCCATGGCAGTTCTATAATGAGACGCATTATCCCGGGTGCATTTTCTGTCACTTCCTACAGAAGTGAATCGTTTAGCAACAGGACAGATTCCGCATGACTGACAACAATACCGCATTAAAGAAGGCTGGCCTGAAAGTTACGCTTCCTCGGTTAAAAATCCTCGAAGTGCTTCAGGGTCCAGACAATCACCATGTCAGTGCGGAAGACCTTTATAAACGTCTTATCGACATGGGTGAAGAGATTGGGCTGGCTACCGTCTATCGCGTGCTGAACCAGTTTGATGACGCGGGCATTGTCACCCGTCATAATTTCGAAGGTGGTAAATCTGTCTTCGAACTGACCCAGCAGCAGCACCACGATCACCTGATCTGCCTCGACTGTGGCAAGGTCATTGAATTTAGCGATGACTCTATCGAAGCGCGCCAGCGTGAAATCGCCGCGCGTCACGGCATCCGTCTGACCAACCACAGCCTGTACCTTTATGGTCACTGCGCTGAAGGCGATTGCCGCGAAAATGAACATGCGCATGACGCAAAATAAGTGAGTGTTCATACTCTGAGCCAGCCGTAAGGTTGGCTTTTTTTTGCCAGAAAAAAGCCCGGTGGCACAGTGCCATCGGGCGTAAAGCAACTTATTTATTGTTATTGCGTATCTCGTTCCAGATCTTATCGCAACGCTTCGCCACTTCCTGATCGTTACCGGTTTTACGTGCCTGGATACAGGCCTGGTAATCCATCACGCGGACATTCTCCTGCGTCGCGAACTGCTCGTGCGCTTTCTCTTTCTTCAGCACGTTCAGCACGCTCTGGCAGGCTTCAATTTTCTCCGGCGAACCTTCCGCTGTATTAATACAGGCGCTGTAGGCCTCCTTGAGACGGGAGTCCTCTTTCGGTGCCTGAGTCTGGGCACACGCCACCAGCCCCGATGCCAACAGCGCGACGATTACGATTTTTTTCATCATTTGCAGTCTCCGGTCCGGCGGGATCTAACCCGCCGGACGATTCATCAGAAGATGGTGAACGGTGCGATAACCATGAATTTCACGTCACGTTCATCCTGGAAGATGTTGCCGTAACCGCCCGCGTAGCTCGGGATATCGGAGTGGTTGTCGTACTGGGTGAAGTGCAGTTTGAACATCGTGCCTTTCGCGCGGCCATCCTGCAGGGTATAGATAGCATCCAAGCTGTAGGAAGACTCTTTCAGGCGATAGTTTGGATCGTAGTAAGCATCCGGTGTTGCCATGTCGGCTGGTTTTGCATCCCAGGCGTAAGCATAAGAAGCGCCCACGGCCCAGCCCGGCAGGTTCCAGTTTTTCAGGTCATACATCGCGCCGAAGAAGACTGCTTTCTCACCGTCGGCGTTGAAGTCGGAGCGGTTATCCCACCAGATATCAAGACGACCGTTGGAGGAAGCATAGGTCGGGGTCATACGCTGCAGGAAGTAGCCCTGCTGCCCTTCCGCTTTCACCCATGTGCCTTCCAGACGCAAATCAACCTGACCGACCTTGTAGCCGAAGGTTAACGCCTGCAGCCACGCGGTGCCGTCGTAGATATCATTGACGCCACCGTTACTGACTTTGTCGCGCGTACCGTAGAACTGGTAGCTGGTACTCAGCGGGCTACCCGCAATATCAAACTTATAGCTGGCCTTGGCAAAGTATTGATCGATATACCCTTGCGCCTGGCCGAATGCCGCTTCGAGAACCAGATCGTTTTTGAAGTCGTATTTCGCACCCAGCGAGTGAAGGTAATCGACTTTGGTTTTCTTATCGTTCTGGTAGAACTTGTCCATTTCAATGTGCCACGGTGCTTTGTACTCGTTGGTCCACATATAGGAGAAGCTCAGCGCACCTGCGTCACCGTAGTCAAAGTTAGCCCCGGCTTCTGCACCCTGATAGGTACCCGGCATAAAGCTCCAGTGTGGGGCTAAGAGCGTCTGGCCGGTTGGCTGAATATAGCCCCCACGCGCCCAGACCGTGCCGTATTTGAATTTCGCTGCGGCTTTGTAGAGGCTGATACCGCTCTTATCCCCGGACCAGTCTTCATCATAGGCTTTGTTGCTGGAGGAGAAGGCGATTTCGTTCGGGTGGCCGCTGTCGCCGTTTTCCGCCATTTCGATCGCGGTGAACGCGGCGATATCCAGACCGAACATATCCGCGGCGTAGCCTGACTGGAAGTCCAGGTTGGCGTTCCAGGTGGAGTGCGAGAGGTTGGTTTTGTATTTATTTTCAGTGACGTCTTTACGGTCACGCTCACGCTGCCAGTAATAAATACCGCCCGTGAGGGTAGAATCTTCGATGAAACCCGCTGCTTTTGCCTCTGGCGCAATCACCAGGCCCGACATTGCTGTCACACCGGCAATAGCCAGCGCCAGCGCACTACGTTTGCCACTGAACGTACGCATAGATTATTCCTCTTTGACGAATTAAAACGCCTGAAACGGCGTAAATAAAAAAGACCAAATGGTCAGGGGTAGTGTTAAATACCCTCGAATTAACTACCGTCTTTAGGTTATTTTTCGCGACGCGAATTATCAATGCTTTTCAGCGGGCAAAAGTCAGGATTATGACGAAGTGCACATAATTGGTAGTGCTTTGTAACATTTACAGGAAGGCGAGGAATGACGGGAAATTCTCAGCTATTTCAGTGTCCAGGCGTGGGATCGGTTTCCTTTTTTATAACCCTTTTGAATTTCGTAATGACACAAACTTTTTTTTAAAAAATAAGTAGCACCTCATTGACCTGTTATTTTCATGACGCCCCTTTAACCCCTGACTTAATACTCTGATCGTTAAATAAAAAAACGCCGCATAATGCGGCGTTTGTTTCTCATTGACCAGAGCAGCAATATTATTCGCCGATCTTCGTCCAGGTATCACGCAGACCCACGGTACGGTTAAATACCGGTTTTTCCGCCGTGCTGTGACGGCTGTCCAGGCAGAAGTAACCTTCACGTTCGAACTGGAACGCTTTGCCTGCTTCAGCCGCTTTCAGAGAAGGCTCCGCATAACCCTGCTTGATCACCAAAGATTCCGGGTTAATGGTCGCCAGGAAGTCTTCCGCCGCACCTGGGTTAGGCACGCTGAACAGGCGATCGTACAGACGAATCTCCACCGGCAGCGCGTGGGATGCGCTCACCCAGTGGATAACGCCTTTCACCTTGCGGCCATCCGCCGGATCTTTACTCAGCGTCTCAGCGTCATAAGAACAGAAGATGGTGGTGATATTCCCTTCCGCATCTTTTTCAACGCGCTCGGCTTTGATGACGTAAGCATTACGCAGACGCACTTCTTTACCCAGCACCAGACGCTTGTACTGCTTGTTGGCTTCTTCACGGAAGTCAGCGCGGTCAATCCAGATCTCGCCGCTGAACGGCACGTCGCGGCTTCCCATTTCCGGTTTGTTCGGATGGTTAGGCATGGAGACCAGCTCGCTCTCGCCCTGCGGATAGTTTTCGATAACCAGCTTCACCGGGTCGATAACGGCCATCGCGCGCGGGGCATTTTCATTGAGGTCTTCACGAATGCAGGATTCCAGAGACGCCATCTCAATGGTGTTGTCCTGCTTGGTCACGCCGATACGCTTGCAGAACTCACGGATTGACGCAGCGGTGTAGCCACGGCGGCGCAGACCCGAGATGGTTGGCATACGCGGGTCGTCCCAGCCCTCAACGTGCTTGTCGGTGACCAGCAGGTTCAGCTTACGCTTGGACATCACGGTGTATTCCAGATTCAGACGAGAGAACTCGTACTGACGCGGATGCACTGGAATGGTGATGTTATCCAGCACCCAGTCGTACAGACGACGGTTGTCCTGGAACTCCAGCGTACACAGCGAGTGGGTGATGCCTTCCAGCGCATCGCTGATGCAGTGGGTGAAGTCGTACATCGGGTAGATGCACCACTTGTTGCCGGTCTGGTGGTGTTCTGCGAACTTGATGCGGTACAGCACCGGATCGCGCATCACGATGAACGGAGACGCCATATCGATTTTGGCACGCAGGCACGCTTTGCCCTCTTCGAAGCCACCGGCACGCATTTTTTCAAACAGCGCCAGGTTCTCTTCCACGCTGCGATCGCGGAACGGGCTGTTTTTACCCGGTGCGGTCAGCGTACCGCGGTACTCACGGATCTCATCTGCAGACAGTTCGTCTACATACGCCAGACCTTTGTTGATGAGCTCTACCGCGTAGGCATACAGCTGATCAAAATAGTCAGAGGAGTAGCAGATATCGCCAGACCAGTTGAAGCCCAGCCATTGCACGTCGTTTTTGATGGACTCAACGTATTCGATGTCTTCTTTTACTGGGTTGGTGTCATCGAAACGCAGGTTGCACTGTCCCTGGTAGTCTTGCGCAATGCCAAAGTTCAGGCAGATGGACTTCGCATGCCCGATATGCAGGTAGCCATTCGGCTCCGGCGGGAAACGGGTATGAATTGTGGTGTGCTTACCACTGGCCAGATCTTCATCGATGATCTGACGAATAAAGTTACTCGGGCGGGCTTCTGCCTCACTCATCGTGGATTCCTCAAAGCGTAAACAACGTATAACGGCATATGATCTTATAAGCCGGACGTAGTGACAACCCTTAGTTACGGAAAATACGTATCAGATGAAAATAATGGGGGCATTTGCTGCAAAAAAAAGCGGCGGAGGATATCCCCCGCCGCTTAAGGCATGACTCTACTCAGGAGCGATTACTTGCCTTTAATCTCATACAGCGGGGTTTGACCCGCAACAACCTGACCTTTCGCCTGGATGACCAGACCGCTGAAGTCGTCAATGTTGCTGCAAACCACCGGGCTAATCATGGAACGCGCGTTGGCATTCAGGAAGTCCAGATCCATTTCCAGAATCGGCTGCCCGGCCACCACTTCAGCGCCCTCTTCCACCAGGCGAGTAAAGCCCTGACCATTCAGCGCAACGGTATCGATACCCATGTGGACAACGATCTCCGCGCCCTTTTCGGTTTCGAGGCAGAACGCGTGGTTGGTGTTGAAGATTTTCACGATGGTACCGGCAGCAGGAGACACCACGGTTTTATCCGTTGGTTTCACCGCCACACCGTCACCGACCGCTTTGCTGGCGAACGCTTCATCAGGTACCTGCTCAAGGTCAACCACGTCACCCGTTACCGGAGAGACCAGCGCGGCCACCGTTACGGCGTTAGGCACGGCCTGCGGCTTCGCTACCGGGGCAGCCGTCGACGCAGGCGCGCTGTCGGCTGATGCCGCCGCGACCGGTCCACGGGCAACCACTTTCTTCATTTCGTCACCGATGGATTCCGCTTTGGCACCCACGATAACCTGGATAGTTTGTTTGTTCAGTTTAACCACGCCCGATGCACCAAGGCGTTTACACATTGCGTCGCTGACGCGCGCAGAGTCACCTACCGTCAGACGCAGACGGGTGATACAGGCATCAATGGCTTTCAGGTTGTCAGTCCCCCCGACGGCAGCGATATAGCTGGTCGCCAGCTGGGTCAGACCCTCTTCGGTGTTGCTGTTGGCTTCGTTGGTGACCACTTCATCTTTGGTGTCTTCGCGGCCCGGCGTTTTGAGGTTAAACATACGAATAACCGCAGTGAACAGCACGAAGTAGATGACGAAGAAGACCAGACCCATTACCACCAGCATCCAGACGTTCTTGCTTGCCGCCGGCAGGTTGTACATCAACACGTAGTCGATCGCGCCTGCAGAGAAGGAGAAGCCAGCATGGATACCCAGCAGGGTCGCCACAAACAGGCTGATACCGGTCAGGACCGCATGCATGAGGTACAGCACCGGCGCCAGGAACATGAACAGGAATTCCAGCGGCTCGGTTACACCGGTCAGGAACGCGGTAATCGCAACGGACAGCAGCATGCCGCCAACCATTGGGCGACGCGCTTTTGGCGCAGCCAGGTACATTGCCAGCGCAGCGCCCGGCAGACCAAACATCATGATTGGGAAGAAGCCAGACATGAACATGCCTGCGGTGCCGTCACCCGCGTAGAAGCGGTTGATGTCGCCGTGGAATACGGTGCCCGCAGCATTGGTGAACTCACCAATCTGGAACCATGCGATAGTGTTCAGCACCTGATGCAGACCGGTTGGGATCAGCAGACGGTTGATGAAACCAAAGATACCTGAGCCAAGTGCACCCGCTGATACAATCCACTCACCACCCGCATGGATCGCATGCTGTACCGGTGGCCAGACGTAGCCAAAGATAGCGGCCAGAACCAGACAGAAGAAACCTGTCGCGATCGGCACGAAACGTTTGCCGCCAAAGAAACTCAGGAAGTCTGGCAGCTTAATGTTTGCCCAGCGGTTGTACACAGCACCACCGACCAGACCGGTAATGATACCTGCCAGCACGCCCATGTTGATTTCTGGGTTAATGGTTACCATCGCTTTCGTCAGGATGAAATAACCGACTGCCCCTGCCAGCGCTGCGGCACCCGCGCTGTCTTTTGACCAGCTAGAGGCAACACCGATGGCGAAAATCAGCGCCAGGTTGTCAAAAATGGCACCGCCAGCCTGAGCAATAAACGGTACGTTAAGAAGATCGGGTTGCCCGAATCGCAGCAGCAGCGCTGCAACCGGTAGCACGGCGATAGGGAGCTGCAAAGCCCTACCGAGGCGCTGGAAAAAACCTAAAATATTCATCCTATTCCCCCTACGAGACCCTTTTTCAGGCTCGCGCATAAACTATGTTTTTATTGTGTCACGAACGATAGATACCGTTGATAATTCACTGGCAGTCTGAGTGTGTGAAAAATTAATTCGTATCGCAAATTAAACACCTATTTTTTGTGATTTTTGTCACCAAATATCGTATTCAGCCCTCCCTTGCACTGGCTAACAGTGAAAACTTATTTTATCATTCAAAAAATCAAGACGGATTGATCCGGCCTGAAAGTTTCCAGGTTACGCTTTAGTATCAGGTTCCGAAGCCATCCGCCCACTCTTCTACTTAAACTTTGAGGTGAACAATGAGACTGATTCCCCTTGCAACTGCAGAACAAGTTGGTAAATGGGCCGCTCGCCATATCGTAAACCGCATTAACGCGTTCAAACCGACCGCCGATCGTCCTTTCGTTCTGGGCCTTCCAACCGGCGGCACACCGCTGACCGCTTACAAGGCGCTGGTTGAGATGCATAAAGCAGGCCAGGTTAGCTTCAAACATGTTGTGACCTTCAATATGGATGAATATGTTGGCTTACCGAAAGACCACCCGGAAAGCTACCATAGCTTTATGCACCGCAATTTCTTTGATCACGTTGATATCCCAGCTGAAAATATTAACCTGCTGAATGGAAACGCGCCGGATATTGACGCAGAATGCCGTCAGTATGAAGAAAAAATCCGTTCCTACGGTAAAATCCACCTGTTCATGGGTGGCGTAGGTAATGATGGTCATATCGCGTTTAACGAACCGGCGTCCTCTCTGGCTTCCCGTACCCGTATTAAAACGCTGACCCATGACACGCGCGTGGCAAACTCCCGCTTCTTTGACGGTGACGTGAACCAGGTTCCAAAATACGCCCTGACCGTAGGCGTAGGCACCCTGCTAGATGCTGAAGAAGTGATGATTCTGGTGCTGGGCGGCGTGAAAGCGCAGGCGCTCCAGGCTGCTGTTGAAGGCAACGTTAACCATATGTGGACCATCAGCTGTCTGCAGCTGCATCCTAAATCAGTCATCGTCTGCGACGAACCGTCCACGATGGAGCTGAAGGTTAAAACGCTGAAATACTTCAACGAGTTAGAAGCCGAGAACATCAAAGGTCTGTAATTGAATAACCGCCTCTTTCTCAAGAGGCGGCCGCTTTTTTTAACCGGGGGTCGTTATGTACGCTTTAACCCACGGTCGGATTTATACCGGCCATGAAATTCTGGATGACCACGCGATTGTTATCGCGAATGGCCTGATTGAACGTGTTTGTCCGCTGGCAGAACTGCCGCCGGAGATTGAACAGCGCTCACTCAATGGAGCAGTAATCTCCCCCGGTTTCATCGACGTACAGCTCAACGGCTGCGGCGGTGTGCAATTCAATGATACCGCCGATGCGGTAACGGTCGAAACGCTGGAGATCATGCAGAAAGCCAACGAGAAATCGGGCTGCACCAGCTATCTGCCAACGCTCATCACCAGCAGTGATGACCTGATGAAGCAGGGTATCCGCGTGATGCGCGAATACCTGGCCAAACATCCGAATCAGGCGCTCGGTCTGCACCTGGAAGGGCCATGGCTGAACATGGTCAAGAAAGGAACGCATAACCCTGACTACGTGCGTAAACCTGATGCGGAGCTGGTTGACTACATGTGTGCCAACGCCGATGTGATCACCAAGGTGACGCTGGCACCGGAAATGACCGGCACGGACGTCATCAGCAAGCTGGCCGCCGCCGGAATTGTGGTTTCAGCGGGCCACTCAAATGCCACGCTGAAAGAAGCGAAAGCCGGTTTCCGCGCGGGCATTACCTTTGCGACGCACCTTTATAACGCCATGCCATACATCACAGGTCGTGAACCGGGTCTGGTTGGCGCGATTCTGGATGAGCCAGACGTTTACTGCGGCATTATCGCGGACGGCTTACACGTTGATTACACCAACATTCGCAACGCCAAGCGGCTGAAAGGTGACAAGCTCTGCCTGGTAACGGACGCTACCGCACCGGCAGGTGCAAATATTGAGCAGTTCATTTTTGCCGGTAAAACAATATACTACCGCAATGGACTGTGTGTGGATGAAAACGGTACGCTGAGCGGTTCCTCTTTGACCATGATTGAAGGGGTGCGTAACCTGGTTGAGCATTGCGGAATTGCGCTTGATGAAGTCCTGCGCATGGCCACCCTTTATCCTGCGCGCGCTATCGGCGTGGATAAACAGCTTGGCGGAATTGCACCAGGTATGGTTGCAAACCTGACGGCATTCACACACGATTATAAAATTATTAAGACCATCGTTAATGGTAACGAGGTCGTCACTGAGTAAGTAAAAGTATGACACCTGGCGGACAAGCTCAAATCGGTAATGTCGATCTCGTTAAACAGCTTAACAGCGCGGCGGTATATCGCCTGATTGACCAACACGGGCCAATCTCACGTATTCAGATAGCCGAACAAAGCCAGCTTGCTCCCGCCAGCGTGACAAAAATTACCCGCCAGCTCATTGAGCGCGGTTTGATCAAAGAAGTCGATCAGCAGGCCTCCACCGGGGGCCGCCGCGCTATCTCCATTATTACCGAAACCCGCAATTTTCAGGCAATTGGCGTCCGTCTGGGCCGTCATGACACCACGCTCACGCTGTACGATCTGAGCAGTAAAGCCATTGCGGAAGAGCACTATCCGCTTCCGGAACGCACCCAGGAGACGCTGGAGCATGCGCTGCTGAATACCATCGCGCAGTTTATTGAAAGCTGTCAGCGCAAGATCCGCGAACTCATCGCCATCTCGGTGATTCTGCCCGGTCTGGTCGACCCGGAAAGCGGCGTGATCCGCTATATGCCGCACATTCAGGTTGAAAACTGGGGGCTGGTCGACGCGCTGGAAAAGCGCTTTAAAGTGACCTGCTTTGTGGGCCATGACATTCGCTCTCTGGCGCTGGCAGAGCACTACTTTGGTGCGAGCCAGGACTGTGAAGACTCTATTCTGGTGCGCGTTCACCGCGGTACGGGCGCAGGCATTATCTCTAACGGCCGAATTTTTATTGGTCGCAACGGTAACGTCGGTGAGATCGGCCACATTCAGGTTGAACCGCTCGGGGAGCGCTGCCACTGCGGCAACTTTGGCTGCCTTGAAACCATTGCCGCCAACACCGCCATCGAGCAGCGCGTTCGCCATCTGCTTGAACAGGGTTACCAAAGCCGCGTGACGCTGGATGACTGCAAGATAGGCACCATCTGCAAAGCTGCTAATAAAGGCGACGCGCTGGCCTGTGAAGTGATCGAGCAGGTGGGACGCCATCTGGGGAAAACCATCGCCATCGCCATTAACCTGTTTAACCCACAAAAAGTGGTGATCGCCGGTGAAATTGTGGAAGCGGAAAAGGTGCTGCTCCCCGCGATTGAAGGCTGTATTAACACCCAGGCGCTGAAAGCATTCCGCCAGAATCTTCCGGTGGTTCGTTCAAAGCTTGACCATCGTTCGGCGATTGGCGCGTTCGCGCTGGTCAAACGCGCCATGCTCAACGGAATTCTGCTGCAGCATTTGCTGGAAAGTTGATCGGACCTTATAGTAACGCCTTCTTTTTTTGATGTCGGACTGTCCATGACCATTAAGAATGTAATTTGTGATATCGACGGCGTGCTGATGCACGACAACGTTGCCGTGCCGGGTGCTGCGGAGTTTCTTCACCGCATCATCGACAAAGGAATGCCTCTGGTTCTTCTCACGAACTACCCTTCTCAGACCGGTCAGGATCTGGCAAACCGCTTTGCCACGGCGGGAGTCGACGTCCCGGACAGCGTGTTTTATACCTCGGCGATGGCCACGGCGGATTTTCTGAAGCGTCAGGAAGGAAAAAAAGCCTATGTGGTCGGTGAAGGCGCGCTGATCCATGAGCTGTATAAAGCGGGCTTTACCATCACCGACGTCAACCCGGACTTTGTGATTGTAGGTGAAACGCGTTCCTACAACTGGGAGATGATGCATAAGGCATCCTTCTTTGTGGCTAACGGCGCGCGCTTTATTGCGACCAACCCGGATACCCACGGTCGCGGTTTTTATCCGGCCTGCGGCGCGCTGTGTGCCGGTATCGAGAAGATCTCCGGGCGCAAGCCGTTCTATGTCGGCAAGCCCAGCCCGTGGATCATTCGCGCCGCGCTCAACAAGATGCAGGCCCACTCTGAAGAGACCGTGATTGTCGGCGACAACCTGCGCACCGATATTCTGGCCGGTTTCCAGGCCGGTCTGGAGACGATTCTGGTGCTCTCTGGGGTCTCTCAGCTTGATGACATTGACTCAATGCCGTTCCGCCCAAGCTGGATTTACCCCTCCGTCGATGAAATTGACATCATCTGATACCGAACCACGCCTCAGGGCGTGGTTTTTTATTTTCTCACCTGCAAAATACGACTACATCTAACGAAAAAGCACTTTCATTGCATAATCCTCAATAAAAGCGCTCATGACATACGCGTTTTTCACCGATCCGCAACCACCATTGCACTATTTCCGTTTTCGCCCGTAAAACGCTTGCGCGCCCTGCCCCTTTGCGGCATTTTCATAAGCAAGCAACATTACAAAGCAACAGGGTTAACGGAGAAGGTTATGTGTTCAATTTTTGGCGTACTGGATATTAAAACTGACGCGGGCGAACTGCGTAAAAAGGCACTCGAACTGTCCCGCCTGATGCGCCATCGCGGCCCGGACTGGTCAGGCGTTTACGCCAGTGACAAAGCAATTCTGGCTCACGAACGTCTGTCTATTGTTGACGTCAACGCCGGTGCACAGCCGCTGTATAACGAGAAAAAAACGCACGCGCTGGCTGTCAACGGTGAGATCTATAACCACCAGGCGCTGCGCGCCGAGTACGGCGACCGCTACGCGTTCCAGACCGGGTCCGACTGTGAAGTGATCCTGGCGCTGTATCAGGAGAAAGGTCCCGAGTTTCTGGACGACCTGCAGGGTATGTTTGCCTTCGCCCTGTACGACAGCGAAAAAGACGCTTACCTGATTGGCCGCGACCACATCGGTATTATCCCGCTGTACATGGGCCACGATGAACACGGAAACTTCTACGTTGCGTCTGAAATGAAAGCCCTGGTGCCGGTCTGCCGCACCATCAAAGAGTTCCCGGCAGGCAGTTACCTGTGGAGTAAAGACGGCGAGATCCGTCCGTACTACCAGCGTGACTGGTTCGACTACGACGCGGTAAAAGACAACGTGACAGACAAAGCCGAGCTGCGTCAGGCGCTGGAAGATTCCGTGAAAAGCCACCTGATGTCAGACGTACCTTACGGCGTGCTGCTCTCCGGCGGTCTGGACTCCTCCGTGATCTCTGCCATCACCAAGAAATTTGCGGCTCGTCGCGTGGAAGATCAGGAGCGCTCAGAAGCCTGGTGGCCACAGCTGCACTCCTTTGCCGTGGGCCTGGAAGGCGCGCCGGATCTGAAAGCCGCGCAGGAAGTGGCAAACCACCTCGGCACCGTGCACCATGAAATTCACTTCACCGTGCAGGAAGGCCTGGATGCGATCCGCGATGTGATCTATCACATTGAAACCTATGACGTAACGACAATTCGCGCCTCCACGCCGATGTACCTGATGTCGCGTAAGATCAAGGCGATGGGCATCAAAATGGTGCTCTCCGGTGAAGGTTCTGACGAAGTGTTTGGCGGCTACCTGTACTTCCACAAAGCGCCAAATGCCAAAGAGCTGCACGAAGAGACCGTGCGTAAACTCCAGGCGCTGCATATGTTTGACTGCGCGCGTGCCAACAAAGCGATGTCGGCATGGGGTGTCGAAGCGCGTGTACCGTTCCTGGATAAGAAATTCCTCGACGTGGCGATGCGCATCAACCCGCAGGATAAAATGTGCGGCAACGGTAAAATGGAAAAACATATCCTGCGTGAGTGTTTTGAATCCTACCTGCCGGCGAGCGTGGCATGGCGTCAGAAAGAGCAGTTCTCCGATGGCGTAGGCTACAGCTGGATCGACACCCTGAAAGAGGTGGCGGCGAAACAGGTTTCTGACCAACAGCTGGAAACCGCAAGCTTCCGCTTCCCGTACAACACGCCGGGCTCGAAAGAAGCGTACCTCTACCGTGAAATTTTTGAAGAACTGTTCCCGGTACCGAGCGCTGCAGAGTGTGTGCCGGGTGGTCCATCCGTCGCCTGCTCGTCTGCCAAAGCGATTGAATGGGATGAATCGTTCAAATCCATGAACGATCCGTCAGGACGTGCGGTAGGCGTTCACCAGTCAGCCTACAAATAATCACGTATTTCATCTCAGGCCCTGCGGGGCCTGATTTTTTTTGCCCCGCTTTTGCACAGCTAAAACCGATTAATAACCAATAATTGCCGAATATTCGGTCACGCTGTTCGCAACCTAACCAAACAGTCACATTCCGGCTATTTTCGTTGAAAAAGGTGTTGACGCTGCAAGGGTCTATACGCATAATGCGCCCCGCAACGCCGATAAGGTAACGCGAAAAAAAGATGGCTACGTAGCTCAGTTGGTTAGAGCACATCACTCATAATGATGGGGTCACAGGTTCGAATCCCGTCGTAGCCACCATCTTTTTTTGCGGGAGTGGCGAAATTGGTAGACGCACCAGATTTAGGTTCTGGCGCCGCAAGGTGTGCGAGTTCAAGTCTCGCCTCCCGCACCATTCCCGGGTAAGCGTTGCACGGATGGGGTATCGCCAAGCGGTAAGGCACCGGTTTTTGATACCGGCATTCCCTGGTTCGAATCCAGGTACCCCAGCCATATTTCTTCGATTTTGCGGTTCTCCGCGGTATTGGGGTATCGCCAAGCGGTAAGGCACCGGTTTTTGATACCGGCATTCCCTGGTTCGAATCCAGGTACCCCAGCCATCGAAGATTGCAGTACTGGCTACGTAGCTCAGTTGGTTAGAGCACATCACTCATAATGATGGGGTCACAGGTTCGAATCCCGTCGTAGCCACCAAATTGAGATTATCGATCGATTTCGGTAATGAGAAAAAATTGTTGGGGTATCGCCAAGCGGTAAGGCACCGGATTCTGATTCCGGCATTCCGAGGTTCGAATCCTCGTACCCCAGCCAATTTACAAAGTCGTTAGGCAGCTTGTTTAACGCAATTGGGGTGTCGCCAAGCGGTAAGGCTCTGGTTTCTGATACCAGCATTCCGGGGTTCGAATCCCTGCACCCCAGCCACTTAAAACAAAAAAGCCCGCTCTGCGGGCTTTTTTGTTTTTGTACAGAATTGTGCGGCCTGATGCCCTCACCCAGGCCCTCTCCCACGGGGAGAGGGAAAAAAGTTTAGAGTCCGAGAGCGTACTTAAGGGCCTGACGCTTCAGGCCACCGGCGCGTTCCGCTGCCATCAGACCTATGTTACGCAGAATACGCACCGGGGCTACGTCATTGCTAAACCCGGCATAGAACAGATCCATTCCCGACTGCATGAGGAAGTTATCCGCCATACGCCGCGTCTGATAACGCTTCAGCACCTGATGGCTGGCCCAGTTTTCCGCGTGTCCGCGGGCGTTGCCCAGCACATCCAGCAGGGCATCGACGTCACGATATCCCAGGTTCACGCCCTGCCCGGCCAGCGGATGAATGGTGTGTGCCGCATCACCCACCAGCGCTAAGCCTGCGCGGGCATACTGCAACGCATGACGACGCGTGAGTGGGAACGCCCCGGCGGCGACCGGCGTGACGTGCCCCAGACGGCTCGGGAAGTGCAGCAGGATCTCGCGCTGCAGCTGTTCCATGTTCATCCCCTGCAGCTGACGAATGCGCGCCGGTTTGTCGTACCACACCAGCGACGCCCAGTTATCAAACAGCGGTAAAAAGGCATGCGGGCCGTTCGGCGTAAAGTGCTGCCAGGTGCTTTCGCCCGGCGCATTCTCGCACTCGGCGGTAATCAGCATACAAGACTGTTCATACTGCCAGGCATGAACCCCGATCCCCGCCATCTGTCTGACCTGCGAGTTAGCGCCGTCCGCCCCGATGACCAGCTTCACGGCCAGCTCATCGCCGTTGTCGAGCGTCAGTAGATAGCCACGCTCGTGAGGATGCAGCGCCTTAAGCGACGCAGGCACGCGCAGCGTCACCTTCGGATTCGCCTCCAGCGCCTGCCAGAGCGCCCGCTGGAGCACGTTGTTTTCCACCATATACCCCAGGCGCGGCAGCTTTAGCTCAGCGGCATCAAACGCGACGTGGGCATTTTCCCACTCCCAGGTTTCGAGGCGGCTGTAAGGGTGCGCGCGCATCGCCTGCACTGCCTCCCAGACGCCCAGCCCGCGCAGCAGATCGACGGATGCCGCGCTGATCGCAGAAATGCGCACGTCCGGTTTACTGGCGGGATCGTAGGCTGGCGGAGCCGCCTGTTCGATTACCGTTACCTCAAATCCCTGCTGCGCCAGCCCCAGCGCCAGCGCGCCGCCGACCATACCGCCGCCGACAACGGCAACTTCGGTGTGTTGGAGTGTCATGGTCAATTTTCCTTATTGGAGAATCCCTTAAGTTTACCGGATTTTTGCGGTCCTGAGACACATAACCTTCATACTGGTCACAACCCCACCAAAGCATTACAATACGCGGCTTGCAATCCTGAGCTGAGCAAGTCGATGACTAAAAAACTCCATATAAAAACCTGGGGCTGTCAGATGAACGAATACGATTCATCCAAGATGGCCGATCTGCTGGATACCACCCACGGATACCAGCTGACTGAAAATGCGAAAGAAGCCGATGTGCTGCTGCTGAACACCTGTTCAATTCGTGAAAAAGCGCAGGAAAAAGTCTTTCACGTGTTAGGCCGCTGGAAACTTCTCAAACGAAAAAATCCGGACCTGATCATCGGCGTGGGCGGCTGCGTCGCGTCGCAGGAAGGCAAGCTGATCCGCCAGAGAGCCCCGTATGTGGACATTGTCTTTGGCCCTCAGACCCTGCACCGTCTGCCTGAGATGATCAATCAGGTTCGTGGCAACCGTAGCCCGGTCGTTGACGTCAGCTTCCCGGAAATCGAAAAATTTGACCGTCTGCCTGAGCCGCGTGCCGATGGCCCGACCGCCTTCGTCTCCATCATGGAAGGCTGCAACAAATACTGCACGTACTGCGTGGTGCCGTACACCCGTGGTGAAGAGGTCAGCCGCCCGGCAGATGACATTCTGTTTGAAATCGCGCAGCTTGCCGCGCAGGGTGTGCGCGAAGTGAACCTGCTGGGCCAGAACGTTAACGCCTGGCGCGGTGAGAACTACGACGGCACGACCGGCAGCTTTGCCGAGCTGCTGCGTCTGGTGGCCGCGATTGACGGCATCGACCGCATTCGCTTTACCACCAGCCATCCGATGGAATTTACCGATGACATCATTGACGTCTATCGCGATACGCCAGAGCTGGTGAGCTTCCTGCACCTGCCGATCCAGTGCGGCTCTGACCGCGTGCTGAACCTGATGGGCCGTCCCCATACGGTGCTGGAGTATAAATCCACCATCCGTAAGCTGCGTGAAGCGCGTCCGGATATCCAGATTAGCTCTGACTTTATCGTCGGCTTCCCTGGCGAAACCGCTGATGACTTCGAGCGCACCATGAAGCTCATCGGCGAAGTGAACTTTGACGTCAGCTACAGCTTCATCTTCTCCGCGCGTCCTGGAACACCGGCGGCCGATATGGTTGACGATGTGCCGGAAGAAGAGAAAAAGCAGCGTCTGTACATTCTGCAGGAGCGCATCAACCAGCAGGCTAACGCCTGGAGCCGCCGCATGCTCGGCACCGTTCAGCGCATTCTGGTGGAAGGCACTTCCCGCAAGAGCATTATGGAACTCTCTGGTCGTACGGAAAATAACCGCGTGGTGAACTTTGAAGGCACCCCGGATATGATCGGTAAGTTTGTGGACGTCGAGATTGTCGAAGTGCTGACCAACTCGCTGCGCGCGAAAGTGGTCCGCACCGAAGACGAAATGGGCCTGCGTATCGCAGAGTCACCGGAATCCGTGATCTCGCGAACCCGCAAAGAAAACGATTCTGGCGTTGGGATTTACCAGCCATAATCCTTCAGGCCTGCCGCTTTGGCAGGCCTTGTATTTCCTCTCATCGCCCCCAATATCTTCCGCAACGCTTGCGCCTTTATTCTGTGGCGTGAATAATTTCGGTAATGACCGTTTTATTGCGCCGTGTGGCAGCGGGTCAGTTAATCAATCAAAGAGGAACAGTTTGAACATAGATACGCGTGAAATTAGCCTTGAGCCAGCAGACAATGCTCGCCTGCTGAGCCTGTGCGGGCCGTTTGATGACAACATCAAACAACTGGAGCGACGTCTGGGTATCGAAATCAATCGTCGCGATAATCATTTCAAACTCACCGGACGCCCTATCTGCGTCAACGCCGCTGCGGACATTCTGCGTAGCCTGTATGTCGACACCTCCCCCATGCGCGGCGAAATTCAGGATATCGAACCGGAGCAGATTCACCTCGCCATTAAAGAGGCGCGCGTGCTTGAGCAGAGCGCGGAGAGCGTGCCGGACTATGGCAAGGCGATCAACATTAAGACCAAGCGTGGCGTCATCAAGCCGCGTACGCCAAACCAGGCGCAGTATATCGCCAATATTCTCGACCACGACATCACCTTCGGCGTGGGGCCGGCGGGTACGGGTAAAACCTATCTGGCCGTTGCCGCGGCGGTTGATGCGCTGGAGCGTCAGGAGATCCGACGTATTCTGCTGACCCGCCCTGCCGTTGAAGCCGGTGAAAAACTGGGCTTCCTGCCAGGCGATCTGAGCCAGAAGGTCGATCCGTATCTGCGTCCTTTATACGATGCGCTGTTCGAAATGCTGGGCTTTGAGAAGGTCGAGAAGCTCATTGAGCGTAACGTGATCGAAGTGGCCCCGCTCGCCTACATGCGCGGCCGTACGCTGAACGATGCGTTCATCATTCTCGATGAGAGCCAGAACACCACCATCGAACAGATGAAAATGTTCCTGACGCGTATTGGCTTTAACTCGAAAGCGGTGATTACCGGCGACGTCACGCAGATCGATCTGCCGCGCAGCACCAAATCGGGCCTGCGCCACGCCATCGAAGTGCTGGCCGAGGTCGATGAAATCAGCTTTAACTTCTTCCACAGTGAAGACGTGGTACGCCACCCGGTGGTCGCGCGTATCGTTAACGCTTATGAAGCCTGGGAAGAGGCAGATCAGAAGCGTAAGGCCGAACTGGCCGCAGAACGTAAGCGCGAAGCGCAGGAGCAAGAACAGAAATGAGTCAGGTGATCCTCGATTTACAGCTGGCCTGTGAAGACAATTCCGGCATGCCAGATGAGGCACAGTTTCAGAAATGGCTGGATGCCGTTATCCCGCAGTTTCAGGAAGAATCAGAAGTCACGATTCGCCTGGTGGATGAAGCAGAAAGCCATGAGCTTAACCTGACCTATCGCGGGAAAGATAAGCCGACCAACGTGCTCTCTTTCCCGTTCGAAGCCCCGCCGGGCATCGAGATGCCGCTGTTGGGCGATCTGATCATCTGCCGCCAGGTGGTTGAACAGGAAGCTAAAGAGCAGCAGAAACCTCTTGAAGCCCACTGGGCGCACATGGTGGTACACGGCAGCCTGCATCTGCTCGGCTACGATCATATTGAAGACGACGAAGCGGAAGAGATGGAGTCCCTCGAGACAGAGATAATGCTTGCTCTGGGCTATGAGGATCCGTACATTGCCGAGAAAGAATAGTCAGTCACCGGACTGACTCCCCTGCCGCCACGAAAGGACATCGCGTGGCGGTAAACATTGAACTAACAAGAGAACCCTTAACAAACGCCATGAGCGACGACAATTCACACAGTAGCGACACGACAACCAGTAAAAAGGGATTTTTCTCCCTCATTCTGAACCAGCTTTTCCACGGCGAACCGAAAAACCGTGATGAACTGCTGGAGCTGATTCGTGATTCCGGGCAAAACGACCTTATCGACGAAGATACGCGCGAAATGCTCGAAGGGGTTATGGACATCGCCGACCAGCGCGTTCGCGATATCATGATTCCCCGCTCGCAGATGATCACCCTGAAACGTAACCAGACGCTGGACGAGTGTCTCGATGTCATCATCGAATCCGCCCACTCGCGTTTCCCGGTCATCAGCGAAGACAAAGATCACATCGAAGGGATTTTGATGGCGAAAGATCTGCTGCCGTTTATGCGCAGCGATGCCGAAGCCTTCAGCATGGAAAAAGTGTTACGCCAGGCCGTGGTTGTGCCGGAAAGTAAACGTGTGGATCGGATGCTGAAAGAGTTTCGCTCTCAGCGTTACCACATGGCGATTGTTATTGATGAATTTGGTGGCGTCTCCGGTCTGGTCACGATCGAGGATATCCTTGAGCTGATCGTGGGCGAAATCGAAGATGAGTATGACGAAGAAGAGGATATCGACTTCCGTCAGCTCAGCCGCCACACCTGGACCGTGCGGGCGCTGGCCTCCATTGAGGACTTCAACGACGCCTTCGGGACCCACTTCAGCGATGAAGAGGTCGATACCATTGGCGGGCTGGTGATGCAGGCCTTTGGCCACCTCCCGGCGCGCGGAGAGACCGTTGACATCGACGGTTACCAGTTCAAAGTAGCCATGGCCGACAGCCGACGTATTATACAGGTTCACGTCAGAACGCCGGACGACTCACCGGTGCCAAAACTGGAAGATTAATGTAAATGGCATTTGCCCCATTGCTTGAACGCCAGCGCGTCCGTTTGCTGCTGGCGCTGTTACTCGGAGCCAGCGGTACGCTGGCTTTTTCTCCTTACGATATCTGGCCTGCGGCCGTTCTCTCCCTGATGGGGCTTCAGGGTTTGACCCTGAACCGTCGTCCGGTACAGGCTGCCGCTATTGGCTACTTCTGGGGACTGGGGCTGTTTGGCTCAGGTATTAACTGGGTCTACGTCAGCATCGCGCAGTTTGGCGGTATGCCGGGCCCGGTAAACGTCTTCCTGGTGGTACTGCTCGCCGCGTATCTCTCGCTCTATACCGGTCTGTTCGCCGGCATCCTTTCTCGCCTGTGGCCCAAAACCACCTGGCTGCGCGTTGCCATTGCCGCGCCGGTGGTCTGGCAGATCACGGAATTCCTGCGCGGCTGGGTGCTGACCGGCTTCCCGTGGCTGCAGTTCGGCTACAGTCAGATTGACGGCCCGCTGAAAGGCCTGGCGCCGGTCATGGGCGTTGAGGCCATTAACTTCCTGCTGATGGTCGTTAGCGGCCTGCTGGTATTAGCGCTGGTTTCACGATGCTGGAAACCGCTGGCTGTGGCGCTGGTGCTGTTCGCCCTGCCCTTCCCGCTGCGCTATATCCAGTGGTTCACGCCGGAGCCCGCGCGCGCCATGCAGGTCTCCATGGTGCAGGGGAATATCCCGCAGTCGATGAAGTGGGACGAGAAAGAACTGCTGAATACGCTGAAGATCTACGCCAACGCCACCGAAGAGGTGATGGGTAAATCGCAGCTGATTATCTGGCCGGAGTCTGCTATTCCCGATCTGGAGATCAACCAGCAGCCGTTCCTCAACATGATGAACGACCTGCTGCTCTCGCGTGGCAGTACGCTGATCACCGGGATTGTCGATGCGCGTCTGAATCAGCAGAACCGCTACGACACCTACAACACCATCATTACGCTCGGCAAAGACAGCGAATACAGCTACCACTCCACCGATCGGTACAACAAGAACCACCTGGTGCCGTTTGGTGAATTTGTGCCGCTGGAGTCAATTCTTCGCCCGCTGGCCCCGTTCTTTGATCTGCCGATGTCCTCCTTCAGCCGCGGACCGTACGTTCAGCCTCAGCTGCACGCGCACGGCGCAGCCCTGACGGCGGCCATCTGCTACGAAATCATCTTAGGCGAGCAGGTGCGCGATAACTTCCGCCCGGATACGGACTATCTGCTGACCATCTCCAACGATGCGTGGTTTGGTAAATCAATCGGCCCGTGGCAGCACTTCCAGATGGCACGCATGCGCTCCCTGGAGCTGGCCCGTCCCCTGCTGCGCAGCACCAACAACGGCATCACCGCCGTGATTGGTCCGCAGGGTGAAATCCAGGCCATGATCCCGCAGTTCACCCGAGAAGTGCTGACCACCAACGTCACTCCTACCACCGGGCTGACGCCGTACGCACGCACCGGCAACTGGCCGCTGTGGATCCTGACCGCGCTGTTCGGCTTTGGCGCGGTGCTGATGAGTCTGCGCCAGCGTCGTCGATAATCCCTCCTCTTCCTGCCGGGTGGCGCTGACGCTTACCCGGCCTACTGTTTCGCTTTTGTAGGTCGGGTAAGCGTCAGCGCCACCCGACAATACTCTCCAGACTTCAATTCTGGCACGCCTATTGCTTTGTTTATTCAGGTAAACGCAGTTTGGCTTACTGTGCAACTTTGTCGCACCAGCGTAGATCATCGGTAGCACCGAAACGGTGCAACGGGAGATATTTGCCTCTGAATGGTGCGGCGTGCTTCGCAAAAATAAACAATAACGCAGCAAAATCTTTACATTAAGCCAGACTAAATGTTAACAAGCTTGCATAACACTGCACTCGCATTGCGCGAGATATAACAACATCACAATGGGTATCAATGCGTCGCTGGCGCTGATAAAAAAGGAGTTGGGTATGCAATTACGTAAACTGGCCACAGCAATGCTGGTTATGGGGATGTCCGCAGGCGTGGTTCACGCTGAAGACGCTCCGGCAGCAGGCAGCACTCTCGACAAGATTGCCAAAAACGGCGTTATCGTGGTCGGCCACCGTGAATCTTCTGTCCCGTTCTCTTACTACGACAACACGCAAAAAGTCGTGGGCTATTCACAGGATTACTCCAACGCCATCGTTGAAGCTGTGAAGAAAAAGCTGAACAAACCTGACCTGCAGGTGAAGCTGATCCCCATCACTTCACAGAACCGTATTCCGCTGCTGCAAAACGGCACCTTTGACTTCGAGTGTGGCTCCACCACCAACAACCTCGAGCGTCAGAAGCAGGCTGCCTTCTCCGACACCATCTTTGTTGTGGGCACCCGCCTGCTGACGAAGAAAGGTGGTGAGATCAAAGACTTCGCTGACCTGAAAGGGAAAGCGGTCGTTGTCACCTCCGGGACCACGTCTGAAGTGCTGCTGCACAAGCTGAACGACGAGAAGAAAATGGATATGCGCATCATCAGCGCGAAAGACCATGGCGACTCCTTCCGTACCCTGGAAAGCGGTCGTGCCGTCGCGTTTATGATGGACGACGCCCTGCTGGCAGGCGAGCGTGCGAAAGCGAAGAAACCAGACAACTGGGATATCGTCGGTACCGCGCAGTCGAAAGAAGCCTACGGCTGTATGCTGCGTAAAGACGATCCGCAGTTCAAAAAGCTGATCGATGACACCATCGCCCAGGTGCAGACCTCAGGCGAAGCGGAAAAATGGTTCGACAAATGGTTCAAGAACCCGATTCCACCAAAAAACCTGAACATGAATTTTGAACTGTCTGACGACATGAAAGCGCTGTTCAAATCTCCAAATGACAAGGCTCTTAACTAATTAGAACAACAGGGGCGGGATCTCCTGCCCTCTCGATTGTCGGGAAGCATGGACAGACTATACGTTGAGTGGTCGTTCCCCACTCAGCGCGAAAAATGAGCTTCTCACCAATCTTCGAGGGTAGCGCTGCTACCCTTTTTTTTCTGGAGTTTATTATGTCAATCGACTGGAACTGGGGCATATTCCTGCAACAAGCCCCGTTCGGCAACACCACCTATCTTGGCTGGCTGTGGAGCGGCTTTCAGGTCACCGTGGCATTATCGATAACGGCGTGGATCATCGCGTTTCTTGTCGGTTCTCTGTTCGGTATTCTGCGCACCGTCCCTAACCGTTTTCTTTCAATACTCGGCACCCTGTACGTGGAACTGTTCCGTAACGTTCCGCTGATCGTGCAATTCTTTACCTGGTATCTGGTTATCCCGGAACTGCTGCCGGAAAATATTGGCATGTGGTTCAAGTCGGAACTGGATCCGAATGTGCAGTTCTTTGTCTCCTCCATGATGTGTCTGGGGCTGTTTACCGCTGCGCGCGTTTGCGAGCAGGTGCGTGCCGCCATTCAGTCATTACCCCGCGGACAAAAAAATGCGGGTCTGGCGATGGGGTTAACCCTGCCACAAACCTACCGCTACGTGCTGCTGCCTAACGCCTACCGCGTCATCGTTCCACCAATGACCTCCGAGATGATGAACCTGGTGAAAAACTCGGCCATCGCCTCGACCATCGGTCTGGTCGATATGGCCGCGCAGGCGGGCAAGCTGCTGGATTACTCCGCTCACGCGTGGGAATCCTTCACCGCGATCACGCTCGCCTACGTTCTGATTAACGCTTTCATCATGCTGGTGATGAACCTGGTTGAACGCAAAATTCGCCTGCCGGGCAACATGGGGGGCAAATAATGTACGAATTTGACTGGAGTTCTATCGTTCCATCCATGCCTTACCTGCTTGATGGACTGATGATTACCTTAAAAATCACCGTCATTGCCATTATCGTCGGTATCGTCTGGGGCACCCTGCTGGCCGTCATGCGCCTGTCGAGCTTTAAGCCGCTCGCCTGGTTTGCGACCGCCTACGTTAACGTGTTCCGTTCCATCCCGCTGGTAATGGTGCTGCTGTGGTTTTACCTGATTGTGCCCGGCTTCCTGCAAAACGTGCTGGGTCTGTCGCCGAAAACCGATATCCGTCTGATCTCGGCGATGGTAGCGTTCTCAATGTTTGAGGCCGCTTACTACTCTGAGATTATCCGTGCAGGCATTCAGAGTATCTCCCGCGGGCAATCCAGCGCCGCGCTGGCGCTGGGGATGACGCACTGGCAGTCCATGCAGCTCATTATTCTGCCGCAGGCGTTTCGCGCCATGGTTCCGCTCCTGCTGACCCAAGGAATTGTGCTGTTCCAGGATACGTCCCTGGTCTACGTGCTGAGCCTGGCAGACTTCTTCCGTACCGCGTCCACCATCGGTGAGCGTGATGGTACGCAGGTTGAGATGGTGCTCTTTGCGGGAGCGGTCTATTTTGTGATTAGTTTAAGCGCGTCGCTGTTTGTCAGCTGGCTGAAGAAAAGGACGGTACAATGATTTCCCTGAAAAATGTTTCTAAATGGTATGGGCACTTTCAGGTGCTGACCGACTGCTCCACCGAAGTGAAAAAAGGCGACGTGGTAGTGGTGTGCGGACCGTCCGGTTCCGGTAAATCGACGCTGATCAAAACCGTTAACGGACTGGAGCCGGTCCAGCAGGGTGAGATCGTCGTCAACGGCACCAAAGTCAACGACAAGAAAACCAATCTTGCTCAGCTTCGCTCTCACGTTGGCATGGTGTTCCAGCATTTTGAGCTGTTCCCTCACCTCTCCATTATTGAGAACCTGACCCTGGCCCAGGTGAAAGTGCTCAAGCGTGATAAAAAAGCGTCGCGCGAGAAAGGCCTGAAGCTCCTGGAACGCGTTGGCCTCTCTGCGCATGCCGATAAGTTCCCGGCGCAACTTTCTGGCGGCCAGCAGCAGCGTGTGGCGATCGCCCGTGCGCTGTGCATGGATCCGGTTGCCATGCTATTTGACGAGCCCACGTCGGCGCTCGATCCGGAGATGATCAACGAAGTGCTGGACGTGATGGTCGAGCTGGCGCACGAAGGGATGACCATGATGGTGGTGACCCACGAAATGGGCTTTGCCCGCAAGGTGGCCAACCGCGTGATCTTCATGGATGAAGGGAAAATTGTCGAAGATTCCCCGAAAGAGGAGTTCTTCGCCAACCCGAAATCCGAACGTGCGAAAGATTTCCTCGCCAAAATCCTGCACTAACCTTCTCAGTGCGCAATCTGCGGATTGCGCACTGCCTCACGCTTTCGCTCACTTCTTCTCGTCGGTGCCCCATTGCAGCGTTAACCTTGTCACAAAATAACGCTATGAATGGAGAACGCTATGGCACAACCTATAATTTTCGATTGCGACCCGGGTCATGATGACGCGATCGCGCTCGTCCTTGCACTTGCCTCCCCCGAGCTCGACGTCAAAGCCGTCACCTCTTCTGCCGGAAACCAGACGCCGGATAAAACCCTGCGTAACGTTTTGCGCATGCTGACGCTGCTCAAGCGCACGGATATTCCTGTCGCCGGCGGCGCCCTCAAGCCCCTGATGCGTGAATTAATTATTGCGGATAACGTGCATGGCGAAAGCGGGCTGGACGGTCCGGCGCTGCCGGAACCTGGCTTCACGCCGCAAAGCTGCACCGCCGTGGAGCTGATGGCAAAGGTGCTGCGCGAGAGCGCGGAACCCGTCACCCTGGTGGCAACGGGACCGCAAACCAACGTCGCGCTGCTGCTGAACAGCCATCCTGAACTGCACAGCAAAATCGCTCGTATCGTCATCATGGGCGGGGCTATGGGCCTGGGAAACTGGACGCCTTCCGCAGAGTTCAACATTTTTGTCGACCCGGAAGCAGCGGAAATCGTCTTCCAGTCGGGCCTGCCAGTTGTGATGGCAGGGCTGGATGTGACGCATCGCGCACAGATTATGGCAGACGACATTGAGCGCTTCCGTTCCGTTAGTAATCCGGTCGCGACAACCGTGGCTGAGCTGCTCGACTTCTTTATGGAGTATCACAAAGCCGAGAAATGGGGATTCCACGGTGCGCCGCTGCACGATCCGTGCACCATTGCCTGGCTGTTAAAACCGGAGATGTTTACCACCGTCCACAGGTGGGTTGGCGTCGAAACGCAGGGGAAATACACCCAGGGGATGACGGTGGTGGACTACTACTCGCTGACGGGGAATAAACCGAATACCACGGTGATGGTGGATATTGACCGTGAGGCGTTTGTGGATTTCCTGGCGGAGAGACTGGCTTACTATAGTGCGTAGTGCGGCCTGATGCCCTCACCCCGGCCCTCTCCCACGGGGAGAGGGCGCAAACCTGCGCTTTTACCTAGGGCTCAAACGGCCGACGCTGGAACTGATCGTGGCCGCATTTCGGACACAGCGACAGGACCTCCGGCGTATACACCGCAATATGATGGTGGCAATTCTCGCACACCAGATTTCCCAGCCCGACCACTTCACCGCTGTGGTACACACCGTGGTGGTTTAAATCCTGAAAGACTTCACGCCACTCCAGCTGCGTTTTATCGGTGATATCGGCCAGCTCCTGCCACAGGCTCTCTTTGATCACCCGCATGAAAACGCTGTCCGTGACCTCCTCCTGGCTTTCCTGGTAGCTGCGCGCGAACTCTTCCAGATCGCGACGCACGGCGCGGGTCACCTCTTCCACTTCGGTTCGCGTTAACTCACCCGTTTGCGACACGCGGGCACGCGCCTGCTCCACCAGCGCGTCGATATCACGCTCGCCGTTACGCAGCCGTTCCGTCAGTGTCGCCACCAGTTCGCGGTAAAATTGAGCAACCTTGTTCATCATTTTGCCTCCCGGGTCAGTAACTATTTCTAATAATAGACCTTATTTCAGCGCCGCTTTGTCAGGTGAAGCACAGACCCGGTAAATTCCTGCAAAGCGCATTTGTGCGAAAGGCTGTTTTGACGCGGGCGTTTGGGCTATGCTATGCGGATCTGAATTACCACATCCATTGGCTACATTTGTAGCTGTATTGAACACAGGACCACTGGCTGCCATGCAAGAGCAATACCGCCCGGAAGAGATAGAATCAAAAGTCCAGCAACACTGGGACGAGAAGCGCACCTTTGAAGTAACCGAAGACGAGAGCAAAGAGAAGTATTACTGCCTGTCGATGCTTCCCTATCCTTCTGGTCGACTACACATGGGCCACGTGCGTAACTACACCATCGGTGATGTGATTGCGCGCTACCAGCGCATGCTGGGCAAAAACGTTCTGCAACCCATCGGTTGGGATGCGTTCGGTCTGCCTGCGGAAGGCGCGGCGGTCAAAAACAATACGGCGCCGGCACCGTGGACGTACGACAACATCGCGTACATGAAAAACCAGCTCAAAATGCTGGGCTTTGGCTATGACTGGAACCGCGAGCTGGCAACCTGTACCCCGGAATACTACCGCTGGGAACAGAAATTCTTCACCGAGCTGTACAAAAAAGGCCTGGTGTACAAGAAGACCTCTGCCGTTAACTGGTGCCCGAATGACCAGACCGTTCTCGCGAACGAACAGGTTATCGATGGCTGCTGCTGGCGCTGTGATACTAAAGTAGAGCGTAAAGAGATCCCGCAGTGGTTTATTAAAATCACCGCTTACGCTGATGAGCTGCTGAACGATCTGGATAATCTGGACCACTGGCCAGATACCGTTAAGACCATGCAGCGCAACTGGATCGGCCGTTCTGAAGGCGTGGAAATTACCTTCAACGTTGAGAACTACGACCAGACCCTGACCGTCTACACCACCCGTCCGGACACCTTCATGGGCGCGACCTACCTGGCCGTGGCCGCAGGTCACCCGCTGGCGCAGAAAGCGGCAGAAAACAATCCGGAACTGGCTACCTTCATCGACGAGTGCCGCAACACGAAAGTGGCCGAAGCCGATATGGCAACGATGGAGAAAAAAGGGATTGATACCGGCTTTAAAGCCATTCACCCGCTGACGGGCGAAGCGATCCCTGTCTGGGCCGCCAACTTCGTACTGATGGAATACGGCACAGGTGCCGTGATGGCCGTTCCAGGTCACGACCAGCGCGACTATGAATTTGCCACTAAATATGGCCTGACCATCAAGCCTGTTATTCTGACGGCTGACGGTTCTGAACCAGACCTGTCCGAACAAGCGCTGACCGAAAAAGGGACCTTGTTCAACTCCGGCGAGTTTAACGGTCTGAGCTTCGAAGAGGGCTTCAACGCTATCGCCGACAAGCTGGCCTCCCTTGGCGTGGGCGAGCGTAAAGTTAACTTCCGTCTGCGCGACTGGGGCGTTTCCCGTCAGCGTTACTGGGGTGCGCCAATTCCAATGGTGACGCTGGAAGATGGCACCGTAATGCCAACGCCGGAAGATCAGCTGCCGGTGATCCTGCCGGAAGACGTGGCCATGGACGGTATCACCAGCCCGATCAAAGCCGATCCTGAGTGGGCAAAAACCACCGTCAACGGTCAGCCCGCGCTGCGCGAAACCGACACCTTTGACACCTTTATGGAGTCATCCTGGTACTATGCTCGCTACACCTGTCCGCAGTATCAGGACGGCATGCTGGATTCCAAAGCAGCGAACTACTGGCTGCCGGTAGATATCTACATCGGTGGTATCGAACACGCCATCATGCACCTGCTCTACTTCCGCTTCTTCCACAAGCTGATGCGCGATGCGGGCATGGTGAACTCTGACGAACCTGCAAAACAGCTGCTGTGCCAGGGCATGGTGCTGGCGGATGCCTTCTATTACGTCGGGGCAAACGGCGAGCGTAACTGGGTATCTCCGGTTGACGCGATCGTTGAGCGCGACGAGAAGGGCCGTATCGTGAAGGCGAAAGACGCGGAAGGTCACGAGCTGGTCTACACCGGCATGAGCAAAATGTCCAAGTCGAAAAACAACGGTATCGACCCGCAGGTGATGGTTGAGCGTTATGGTGCGGATACCGTGCGTCTGTTCATGATGTTTGCCTCTCCGGCAGACATGACGCTGGAATGGCAGGAGTCTGGCGTGGAAGGCGCAAACCGCTTCCTGAAACGCGTCTGGAAGCTGGTTTACGAGCACACCTCACTGGGCGATGCCCCGGCGCTGAACGCTGCTGCCCTGACTGAAGATCAGCAGGCGCTGCGTCGTGACGTTCATAAAACCATTGCGAAAGTGACCGATGATATTGGTCGTCGTCAGACCTTCAATACCGCAATTGCGGCTATTATGGAACTGATGAACAAGCTGGCGAAAGCCCCGCAGGACGGCGAGCAGGATCGTGCCTTAATGCGTGAAGCGCTGCTGGCCGTCGTTCGCATGCTGAACCCGTTCACGCCGCACGTTAGCTTTACCCTGTGGCAGGAGCTGAAAGGCGAAGGCGATATCGACAACGCGCCGTGGCCGCAGGCTGACGAAGCCGCGATGGTGGAAAACACCACGCTGGTCGTGGTCCAGGTGAACGGTAAAGTCCGCGGTAAAATTACCGTGGCGGTCGATGCAACCGAAGAACAGGTTCGCGAGCGCGCGGGCCAGGAACCACTGGTCGCTAAATATCTTGAGGGCGTTACCGTACGTAAAGTGATCTACGTACCTGGTAAACTGCTGAATCTGGTCGTTGGCTAAGCGCGGGAGGAAACGTGCGACAACTGGCAACAATACTCTTATCTCTGGCGGTGCTTGTCACCGCTGGCTGCGGCTGGCACCTGCGCAATACCACGGCGGTGCCTGCTCAGATGAAAACCATGATTTTTGATTCCGGAGATCCGAACGGTCCACTCAGCCGGGCAATTCGCAATCAGCTGCGTCTGAACGGCGTTGAGCTTGTTGAGAAACAGACGCTGCGTCAGGATGTACCGTCTCTGCGTGTGACAGGAAGTGGTCTGTCGAGAGACACTGCGTCTATCTTCCAGGATGGCCGTACCGCAGAGTATCAAATGGTGTTGATGGTCAACGCGGCAGTTCTGATCCCGGGTAAAGACATCTATCCGATCAGCACGAAAGTGTACCGTTCGTTCTTCGATAACCCGCAGACGGCGCTGGCAAAAGATGCCGAACAGCAGATTATCATCAACGAAATGTATGACAAGGCGGCGGAACAGCTGATCCGTAAACTGCCAAGTATTGCAGCGTCAACCAAACAAGGATCTGACATTGTTGATAAACCGGTTGATGGCACGCTTCCTGCTGCTAACTCTCTGGGTAAATGATGATCAGGCTGTATCCTGAACAACTCCGCGCGCAGCTCAATGAAGGGCTGCGCGCGGCGTATCTGCTTCTTGGAAACGATCCGTTATTACTTCAGGAAAGCCTGGATGCCGTGCGGCATGCCGCCGCCGCGCAGGGCTTTGATGAACACCATACCGTCCAGCTGGATAACAATACCGACTGGAACGCCCTCTTCTCGCTCTGTCAGGCGATGAGCCTGTTCGCATCGCGCCAGACGATTCAGATCCTGCTGCCGGAAAACGGGCCTAACGCGGCGATGAACGAGCAGCTTGCTACGCTGGTCAGCCTCTTACACAGCGATCTGATCCTGATTGTGCGTGGCAACAAGCTGACCAAAGCGCAGGAAAACGCGGCATGGTTTACCCAACTCGCGCCCCACGCGGTGCTGGTCACCTGTCAGACGCCTGAGCAGGCGCATCTGCCTAAATGGGTCGCCGCGAGAGCGAAGCAGCACAACCTTCAGCTGGATGATGCGGCGAACCAGCTGCTCTGCTACTGCTATGAAGGTAACCTGCTGGCCCTGGCGCAGGCGCTGGACAGACTCTCCCTGCTCTGGCCGGACGGCAAGCTGACCTTGCCGCGCGTCGAGCAGGCCGTTAACGACGCGGCGCACTTCACGCCGTTCCACTGGGTGGACGCACTGCTGTCGGCAAAAAGTAAGCGTGCCCTGCATATTTTGCAGCAGCTGCGCCTCGAAGGGAGCGAACCGGTCATTCTGCTGCGTACGCTGCAGCGCGAACTGCTGCTGCTGATTACGCTCAAGCGTCAGTCTGCCCATACGCCTTTGCGTTCGCTGTTTGATAAACACCGGGTGTGGCAAAATCGCCGGGCTTTGACTTCCGAGGCCATCAACCGTCTGAGTCATGAACAGCTTCGCCAGGCGGTACAGCTTCTGATGCGCGCCGAACTCACGTTAAAACAAGATTACGGCCAGTCGGTCTGGGCAGAGCTGGAAAGCCTTTCCCTGCTGCTCTGCCACAAGGCGCTGGCAGACGTTTTTATTGATGGATAGTATGCACTCTTTACAGGCCCTGTATGGCGGCACCTTCGACCCGGTACACTACGGGCATCTGAAGCCGGTTGAAATTCTGGCGAATCTGATCGGCCTTCAGCGCGTTACCATCATGCCCAATAATGTCCCGCCCCACCGTCCACAGCCCGAGGCGACCAGCGAGCAGCGAAAAGAGATGCTTGCCCTGGCCATCGCAGATAAGCCGCTCTTCCGGCTTGACGAGCGTGAGCTGCGTCGCGATACGCCCTCCTGGACCTCGCAGACGCTTCAGGAGTGGCGCGCAGAACAGGGTCCAGACCAGCCGCTGGCTTTTATCATCGGACAGGACTCCCTGCTGAACTTCCCCACATGGCATAAATATGAAACCATCCTGGAGAACAGCCACCTGCTCGTCTGCCGCCGTCCTGGCTATCCGCTGACCATGCGCGAAGCGCAGTACCAGCAGTGGCTGGAAGATCATCTCACCGCCAATGTTGAAGATCTCCACAATCAGCCTGCCGGGAAGATTTATCTGGCGGAAACGCCGTGGTTCGATATCTCTGCAACCCTCATTCGCGAGCGCTTACAGCAGGGTTTAGCGTGTGACGATCTGCTCCCCGCACCGGTGCTGGCCTATATCCATACGCATGGTTTGTATCAGAAAAGCGCAGATGAATAGCCGGAGGGCATAAAAAGCGGCTTATTGTTTATCCTGCCTTGACAGGGTAAGCCATACTGTTATTCTCCGCTGCCAGACTTTCCCGCCGATGATTGCTTTACAGAAATTGTTTTACAAAAATGGCGATGCAATCTCAGGCAGAGGGTGGGATGATACCCGCCTTCAAAAGCCCGACCGGAGACTTTTGTCCCGACACAGGCATGAGTTCAGGTATACTGTCTGGCTACGAATTCAACGTTTTACAATCTCATTCACCCCAGGGGGAAAACTTGCAGGGTAAAGCACTCCAGGATTTTGTTATTGACAAAATTGATGACCTGAAAGGTCAGGACATCATCGCTATCGACGTTAAGGGTAAATCCAGTATTACCGACTGCATGATCATCTGCACCGGTACGTCCACACGTCATGTTGTTTCAATTGCCGATCACGTGGTACAGGAATCACGTGCTGCAGGGCTGTTGCCGCTCGGCGTTGAAGGTGAAGCGACGGCTGACTGGGTGGTTGTCGATCTCGGCGATGTGATTGTCCACGTCATGCAGGAAGAGAGCCGTCGCCTGTATGAGCTGGAAAAACTCTGGGGTTAATGCGTGAAGTTGCAGCTGGTCGCCGTCGGCACCAAAATGCCGGACTGGGTACAAACCGGTTTTACTGAATATCTGCGTCGTTTTCCAAAAGACATACCGTTCGAACTGGTGGAAATCCCCGCCGGTAAGCGCGGCAAGAACGCCGATATCAAACGTATTCTCGATAAAGAGGGCGAACTGATGCTGGCTGCCGCTGGCAAAAACCGCATCGTCACCCTCGATATTCCAGGAAAACCCTGGGATACGCCGCAGCTGGCGCACGAACTGGAGCGCTGGAAGCAGGATGGCCGTGACGTCAGTCTGTTGATTGGCGGGCCCGAAGGGTTATCCCCTGCCTGCAAAGCGGCAGCAGAACAAAGTTGGTCCCTCTCCGCGCTGACGCTTCCCCACCCGCTCGTTCGGGTACTGGTGGCAGAAAGCCTGTATCGCGCGTGGAGCATTACTACCAACCACCCCTATCACCGCGAGTAATGACTGACCAGGGTAGATTAAGCAGCGGATGAAACTACAGAATTCTTTTCGCGACTATACGGCTGAGTCCGCGCTGTTTGTGCGCCGGGCGCTGGTCGCCTTCACCGGGATTTTGCTGCTTACCGGCGTGCTGATCGCCAACCTTTATAATCTGCAAATTGTCCGTTTTACCGACTACCAGACGCGTTCCAACGAAAACCGTATCAAGCTGGTGCCTATCGCGCCCAGCCGCGGCATTATTTACGATCGCAACGGCACCCCGCTGGCGTTAAACCGCACCATCTATCAAATCGAGATGATGCCGGAAAAAGTCGATAATGTTCAGGATACGCTGGAAGCGCTGAAAAGCGTTGTCGACCTTAACGACGACGATATCGCCGCCTTCAAAAAAGAGCGCGCCCGCTCTCACCGTTTCACCTCCATCCCGGTTAAAACCAACCTGACGGAAGTCCAGGTGGCCCGCTTTGCGGTAAACCAGTACCGTTTCCCCGGCGTGGAAGTAAAGGGGTACAAGCGTCGCTACTACCCCTACGGCTCCGCGCTGACGCATGTGATTGGCTACGTCTCCAAGATTAACGACAAAGACGTCGACCGCCTCGATAAAGACGGCAAGCTGGCGAACTACGCCGCAACGCACGACATCGGTAAGCTCGGTATTGAACGCTACTACGAAGATGTCCTGCACGGGCAAACCGGCTATGAAGAGGTTGAGGTTAACAACCGTGGCCGCGTGATTCGCCAGCTTAAAGAAGTGCCGCCTCAGGCGGGGCACGACGTCTATCTGACCCTCGACCTTAAGCTACAGCAGTATATTGAAACCCTGCTGGCGGGCAGCCGCGCAGCCGTTGTGGTCACCGATCCCCGCACCGGCGGCATCCTGGCGATGGTGTCTATGCCAAGCTATGACCCGAACCTGTTTGTTGACGGCATTTCCAGTAAAGACTACTCCGGTCTGCTGAATGACCCCAACACGCCGCTGGTGAACCGCGCGACGCAAGGGGTTTACCCGCCGGCATCCACGGTTAAACCGTACGTGGCGGTCTCTGCACTGAGTGCTGGCGTCATCAACCGCAATACCAGCCTGTTTGACCCAGGCTGGTGGCAGCTGCCCGGTTCAGAAAAGCGCTATCGCGACTGGAAAAAATGGGGCCACGGTCATCTGAACGTCACCAAATCGCTGGAGGAGTCTGCGGATACCTTCTTCTATCAGGTGGCGTATGACATGGGGATCGACCGCCTGTCAGAATGGATGAGCAAATTCGGCTACGGACACTACACCGGCGTTGACCTGGCGGAAGAACGCTCCGGCAACATGCCGACGCGCGAATGGAAGCTGAAGCGCTTTAAAAAACCGTGGTATCAGGGCGACACCATTCCGGTGGGTATCGGTCAGGGTTACTGGACGGCAACGCCGCTTCAGATGAACAAAGCCATGATGATCCTCATCAATGACGGCGTGGTGAAAGTGCCTCACCTGCTGCAGAGTACGGTTGAAGACGGCAAAAAAGTGCCGTGGAACCAGCCGCACGAAGCGCCGGTGGGTGACATTCATTCCGGCTTCTGGGAAATCGCGAAAGACGGTATGTACGGCGTGGCAAACCGCCCCAACGGTACCGCCCACAAGTATTTCGCCGGTACGCCGTACAAAGTGGCGGCGAAGTCCGGTACTGCGCAGGTCTTTGGTCTGAAAGCCAACGAAACCTATAACGCGCACCGCATTGCCGAACGTCTGCGTGACCACAAGCTGATGACGGCGTTTGCCCCATATGACAACCCGCAGGTCGCGGTGGCGATGATTCTGGAGAACGGCGGTGCCGGGCCTGCAGTAGGGACCATCATGCGCCAGATCCTTGACCACATTATGCTGGGTGATAACAACACCGAACTGCCGGCTGAAAACCCGGCCGCCGCTGCGGCGGAGGACCAATAATCATGACGGATAATCCAAATAAAAAATCGCTGTGGGACAAAATCCACATCGACCCAGCCATGCTGCTGATCCTGCTGGCTCTGCTGGTTTACAGCGCGCTGGTTATCTGGAGCGCCAGCGGCCAGGACATCGGGATGATGGAGCGCAAAATCGGCCAGATCGCCATGGGCCTGATCATTATGGTGGTGATGGCGCAGATCCCGCCGCGCGTCTACGAAGGCTGGGCGCCCTACCTCTACATCTTCTGTATTATTTTGCTGGTTGCGGTCGATGCCTTTGGGGCCATTTCAAAAGGGGCGCAACGCTGGCTGGATTTGGGCATTGTCCGCTTTCAGCCTTCGGAAATTGCCAAAATCGCCGTGCCCTTAATGGTGGCACGCTTTATCAACCGCGACGTCTGCCCGCCGTCGCTGAAGAATACCGCTATCGCGCTGGTGCTGATTTTCCTGCCAACGCTGCTGGTTGCGGCACAGCCTGACCTGGGTACCTCTATCCTCATCGCCCTCTCCGGCCTGTTTGTCCTGTTCCTGTCGGGCCTGAGCTGGCGCCTGATTGGTATCGCGGTAGTGCTGATTGCGGCGTTCATCCCTATTCTCTGGTTCTTCCTGATGCACGATTACCAGCGCCAGCGCGTCATGATGCTGCTCGATCCGGAAACCGATCCGCTGGGCGCGGGCTATCATATTATTCAGTCCAAGATTGCGATTGGCTCCGGCGGCCTGCGCGGTAAAGGCTGGCTGCACGGCACGCAGTCGCAGCTGGAATTTTTACCGGAACGCCACACCGACTTTATCTTTGCCGTCCTGGCGGAAGAGCTGGGGCTGGTGGGCATCTTAATACTCCTGGCCCTATACGTTCTGCTGATCATGCGGGGATTGTGGATTGCAGCACGCGCGCAAACGACCTTTGGTCGCGTCATGGCTGGCGGGTTGATGCTGATTTTATTCGTTTATGTCTTCGTAAATATTGGTATGGTGAGTGGTATTCTGCCGGTGGTAGGCGTACCGCTGCCGCTGGTGAGTTACGGAGGCTCGGCACTGATCGTGTTGATGGCCGGGTTTGGTATCGTGATGTCGATCCATACCCACAGAAAAATGTTGTCAAAAAGCGTATAAAAATAAGGGGATCGGAATGCGTAAGCAGTGGCTGGGGATCTGCATTGCGGCAAGTTTACTTGCGGCCTGTACTAGTGATGATGGTCAGCAACAGGCAACCGTCGCGCCGCCGCAGCCTGCGGTGTGTAATGGCCCGATCGTAGAAATCAGCGGTGCCGATCCCGTTTATGAACCGCTGAATGCCAGTGCCAATCAGGATTACGAGCGCGACGGCAAAAGCTATAAAATTGTTCAGGATCCTTCCCGTTTCAGCCAGGCGGGCTTTGCCGCCATTTATGATGCCGAGCCAGGCAGTAACCTGACGGCCTCCGGAGAGACGTTCGACCCCATGCAGCTGACGGCGGCACATCCGACGCTGCCGATCCCGAGCTATGCTCGTATCACCAACCTGGCAAACGGCCGCATGATCGTCGTGCGTATCAACGACCGCGGCCCGTACGGAAATGACCGGGTGATCTCCCTGTCGCGCGCATCTGCCGATCGCCTGAATACCTCGAACAACACCAAAGTCCGTATTGACCCGATTATCGTGGCGCAGGATGGCTCCCTCTCCGGGCCGGGTACCGCGTGTACGACGGTGGCGAAACAGACTTATGCCCTTCCCGACCGCCCAAATCTTGACGGGGGAATGGGCAGCGTCTCTTCTCCGGCCGAGCCTGCTCAGCCGGGGGGAGAAATACGCCCAATCAGCAACGACACGCTGCAAAGCGACGATTCAACGGGCGCACCGGTAAAGAGCAGCGGCTTTCTTGGCGCACCGACGACCTTAGCCTCGGGCGTGCTGGAAGGCAGTGAACCTACCCCAGCCCCCGCTCCCGTTGCTGCACCAGCGACCCAGTCGGCTCCCGTAACGGCGCCCGCGGCCACGCAAAGTGCCGCGGTGGCGGCTCCAACAGCGGCCAGCGGCAGCTATGTGGTTCAGGTCGGTGCTGTGAGCGATCAGGCCCGGGCTAAACAGTATCAGCAGCGCCTGAGCCAGCAGTTTGGCGTACCAGGACGCGTTGAGCAGAACGGTGCGGTCTGGCGCATTCAGATGGGTCCGTTTGGCAGCAAATCGCAGGCAGCTTCCCTGCAGCAGCGTCTGCAGAATGAAGCTCAGCTTCAGTCATTTATCGCTGTTGCGAAATAATTAACCGGCGGTATCCGAATTGTCAGTTTGTGTAAAACACATTCACAAACTCATGCTTAAAGTCGGATGCCTGCCTGAATAGCATTTGCTATAGTAAGGCACTTTTTTTAATTCCATCACGGATGTCGTAGTTCTGACCATGAAGACCACTTTTTCTGCTCGTTTTGTGCAGCGCATGGCGCTGACCACGGCCCTTTGCGCGGCTGCGCTCTCTGCAGCTCACGCCGATGACCTGAATATCAAGACCATGATCCCTGGCGTTCCGCAAATCGACGCGGAATCCTACATCCTGATCGATTACAACTCTGGCAAAGTGCTGGCAGAACAGAATGCCGATGCCCGCCGTGACCCGGCCAGCCTGACCAAAATGATGACCAGCTACGTTATCGGCCAGGCGATGAAGGCAGGTAAATTCAAAGAAACGGATCTGGTCACCATCGGTAACGATGCGTGGGCAACCGGGAACCCGGTCTTTAAGGGCTCCTCTCTGATGTTCCTGAAACCGGGTATGCAGGTTCCTGTTTCCCAGCTGATTCGCGGTATCAACCTGCAGTCGGGTAACGATGCCTGCGTAGCGATGGCCGATTTCGCCGCCGGTAGTCAGGATGCCTTCGTAGGCCTGATGAACAGCTACGTGAACGCGCTGGGTCTGAAAAACAGCCATTTCCAGACCGTACACGGCCTGGACGCAGACGGTCAGTACAGCTCGGCACGTGACATGGCGTTGATTGGTCAGGCGCTGATCCGCGATGTTCCTAATGAGTACTCTATCTATAAAGAGAAAGAGTTCACCTTCAACGGTATCCGTCAGACCAACCGTAACGGCCTGCTGTGGGATAACAGCCTGAACGTTGACGGCATCAAAACCGGTCACACCGACAAAGCGGGCTACAACCTGGTCGCCTCCGCCACTGAAGGCCAGATGCGTCTGATCTCTGCCGTGATGGGTGGCCGCACCTTTAAAGGCCGTGAAACAGAAAGCAAGAAGCTGCTGACCTGGGGCTTCCGTTTCTTCGAAACCGTGAATCCACTGAAAGCAGGCAAAGAGTTTGCGTCTGAACCGGTCTGGTTCGGCGACAACGACCGTGCTTCTCTCGGCGTTGATAAAGACCTCTACCTGACCATTCCGCGCGGTCGTATGAAGGATCTGAAAGCCAGCTACGTCCTGAACAGCACCGAGCTGCACGCCCCGCTGCAGAAAAATCAGGTCGTGGGCACAATCAACTTCCAGCTGGATGGCAAAACGATCGATCAGCGCCCGCTGGTGGTCCTGCAAGAAATTCCTGAAGGCAATTTCTTCGGCAAAATCATTGATTATATTAAATTGATGTTCCACCACTGGTTTGGTTAAAAATCGAACACTTGAAAGTGTGATTTTGATCCCCATATACTAAGTATCCTGATAACTCCCACCTGACGTGGGAGTTATTATTTTTTGACGTTACGCCGGAGCTGACATGAAAACCAAACTTAACGAACTGCTTGAATTCCCTACCCCATTTACCTACAAAGTAATGGGTCTGGCGAAACCTGAGCTGGTTGATCAGGTGGTTGAAGTGGTACAGCGCCATGCGCCGGGTGACTACTCTCCGTCAGTAAAACCAAGCAGCAAGGGCAACTACCACTCGGTTTCTATTACCATCACTGCGACACACATTGAGCAGGTTGAGACGCTGTACGAAGAGCTCGGCAATATCGAAATCGTTCGTATGGTGCTGTAGTCCCTTTGCGGTTACCCGGTTTGCCGGGTAACCCCTCTCCCCGCTGTGATATACTCCCGCATACCTTTTGTCCCTCGTCTTCGGAGACGCAGTTTTGTATCAGGATAAAATTCTGGTCCGTCACCTCGGGCTGCAACCTTACGAGCCTGTCTCCCAGGCTATGCATGACTTCACCGATTCACGCGATGACACTACCCCCGATGAGATCTGGCTGGTCGAACACCTGCCGGTCTTTACGCAGGGTCAGGCGGGAAAAGCAGAACATTTATTAATGACGGGCGATATTCCGGTTATCCAGAGCGATCGCGGCGGTCAGGTCACGTACCATGGTCCCGGGCAGCAGGTAATGTACGTCCTGCTCAATCTGAAGCGCAGAAAGCTCGGCGTGCGTGAACTGGTTACCTTACTGGAACAGACAGTCGTCAATACGCTGGCGGAATACGGGATTGACGCGCATCCGCGGGCCGATGCGCCTGGGGTCTACGTTGGGGAAATGAAGATCTGCTCTCTGGGGCTGCGTATTCGTAAAGGCTGCTCATTCCATGGCCTGGCCTTGAATATTAATATGGATCTCGCGCCTTTCCAGCGCATAAACCCCTGCGGCTACGCCGGCATGGAAATGACGCAAATGCGCCAGTGGGTAGAAACCGCTACGCCAGACACGATTCGTCCCGTGCTGTTAAAGAACGTGTTAGCACTACTTAACAATCCCCCGCACGAATATACCCCTGCTTAATATATCGTACAACAGGGCTCGCTAATTTGACGGGCCACTGTCTATTTACCGTTTTTGCACTTTACAATAATCCATAGATTCTATATTTTCGAAGCGCCCGAATATTACCGCTACATATTATTTAGCCTCCAGCATGCACGGCAAACACGGCATAAGTAACGTGAGCAATTATCACACAAGTGTTTGCTTTTGATAAACAAATGAAACAAAACCAACACTTTACGAATCTCTACAAGCATAATAAATAAATTCAACTATCATTCATATTGTGAATGTATACGGAGTGAAAGCGTGGAGTATAATAATTTACCAGCCAAACGACTGAATGAACCTGGTGGCGAAGACAAGCCGCAAATTTTTCGGACTTTACGTAATATTGATCTCAATTTACTGACTATTTTTGAGGCAGTATATGTCCATAAGGGTATCGTTAACGCTGCGAAAATTCTTAATCTCACGCCATCAGCAATTAGCCAGTCCATCCAAAAGCTACGCGCTATATTTCCTGACCCGTTATTTATCCGTAAGGGCCAGGGGGTAACGCCGACGGCCTACGCCACGCATCTTCATGAGTACATCAGCCAGGGGCTGGAGTCGATTCTGGGCGCACTGGATTTAACCGGGAGCTATGATAAGCAGAGAACCATCACCATCGGCTGTTCTCCTTCGGTGGGTGTGCTGGTCATGCCTGCGATCTTCCAGGCCGTAAAAGAGCATGCTCCGCAGCTCCTGCTTCGCAATGTGCCTCTCCATGAACCTGACGTTCAGCTTGCCCAGTTCCAGACGGACCTGATTATTGAAAGCGGCAGCTTCAGTGCCAGAGCGCTGGGGCAAAATGTGCTCTATGCGGATAACCTGGTGCTGGTTTGCCGTCAGCAGCATCCTGCCCTCAGCGAGCCGCTGACCATCGAAAACCTGCGCAACTACGACCACTCGTCTTTCATGACCGAAGGGCAGTCCAACCATGGCCTTCGTCAGCGTATTGATGAAATTTTCCCGGAACGTCAGATCAGCTTCAGCAGTTACAATATGTTCACCACCGCATCCCTGATAGGCAGCAGCGATATGCTGTGCATCATGCCATTGCGCCTGTACAGCCTGCTCCGGAAATGCTGGCCGCTGGACAGTATCCCCCTCAGCCAGCTTAATGCGGAATCTATTGAAATTTCACTGCATTACAACAAGCTGAGCTTGCGCGATCCGGTTCTGGAAAACGTCATCCGCATTATCCGTCAGGCCTTCTGACAGGTTGAGCCAGCATAAGCCCCTGCGACAGGCAGGGCAAAAGGCACAAAACAACAACTATTTTACAAATTGGCGATCTGGCAGGCTGCTTTAACGACCGTTTCAATGATATACTGCCTGTCGTTCGTTCAAAAATAGTTGATAAATACAACATTCCCTTGAATTGAAACGCTTTCCTTCGATATTCGCAACTGGAACACGCACGCTATGAGTAAACCCATTGTGATGGAACGCGGTGTTAAATACCGCGATGCCGATAAAATGGCCCTTATCCCGGTTAAAAACGTGGCTACAGAGCGCGAGGCGCTGTTAAGAAAACCGGAATGGATGAAAATCAAACTTCCGGCCGACTCTTCGCGTATCCAGGGGATCAAAGCGGCGATGCGCAAGAATGGCCTTCACTCCGTTTGTGAAGAAGCCTCTTGTCCGAACCTTGCTGAATGTTTCAATCACGGTACCGCGACGTTTATGATTCTGGGTGCTATCTGTACCCGCCGCTGCCCGTTCTGCGATGTTGCTCATGGCCGTCCGGTCGCACCTGATGCTAACGAACCCCAGAAGCTGGCGCAGACCATCGCCGACATGGCGCTGCGTTACGTGGTTATCACGTCCGTTGACCGTGACGATCTGCGCGACGGCGGAGCGCAGCACTTCGCTGACTGTATTACGGCCATTCGCGAGAAAAGCCCAAACATCAAAATCGAGACGCTGGTGCCAGACTTCCGCGGCCGTATGGACCGCGCGCTGGATATCCTGACCGCGACGCCGCCAGATGTGTTTAACCACAACCTGGAAAACGTACCGCGTCTCTATCGTCAGGTCCGCCCGGGCGCTGACTATAACTGGTCTCTGAAACTGCTGGAACGCTTCAAAGAAGCGCATCCGCATATTCCGACCAAGTCAGGTCTGATGGTAGGTCTGGGTGAAACTAACGATGAAATCATCGAGGTGATGCGCGATCTTCGCCGCCACGGTGTAACCATGCTGACTCTGGGCCAGTATCTGCAGCCAAGCCGTCACCACCTGCCGGTACAGCGCTACGTGAGCCCGGACGAGTTTGATGAAATGAAAGCCGAAGCGCTGGCGATGGGCTTTACTCACGCCGCATGCGGCCCGTTTGTTCGCTCCTCCTACCATGCAGATATGCAGGCAAAAGGCGAAGAAGTTAAATAATGCTGTAATATTCATTTACAGTAATACAAAAAAACCGGCCTCATGAGCCGGTTTTTTTTTCGCAAGCCCTCAGGCGTTGCCGTCACTCTTTGTGAGAAAGCTTGTCTGCCGGGACGTCATCCTCAGCGCTTTTCTTCGCGGCTGTATCATCGTCGTTCATTGCTTTCTTAAAGCCTTTGATGGCAGCCCCCAGGTCACCACCCAGCGTGCGTAACTTCTTGGTACCAAACAGCAGGACGACCAGTGCGGCAACCACCAGCAGTTTGGTAATACTAATCTCACCCATAGATACCTTCTTTACTTAAAACAGGCTGCATTCAGCGCCAAAACCTGACTGTATTAACGGTCATTTAGCGCGTGCACACAATAGCAATCTGTAACAAGGTGAATCAAGCATTGTTGAAAAAAACATCACAATAATTGCGGTGGCGCAAACCGACGATTGCGAAGAACGGGTAATTGCTGACGTGCAAGCGCAATTCTGTCTATGTTTATCTCCGCCACCAGCAAATCCGGGGCTTCCGCAGCCGCGGCGATCGTCACACCCAGCGGATCGACTACCCTGCTTTGCCCGATGTTCTTCGTTCCGCATTCTCCTGCAGCAACGACATAGCAGGTGGTATCCAGCGCGCGTGCCGCCAGCAGCGTTGCCCAGTGATGTTCTTTTAACGGCCCTTTAACCCACGCGGCAGGCAGAACCAGCACGTCCGCCCCCTGTAGCGCCAGATGGAGTGCCAGCTCCGGAAAACGCAGGTCATAGCAGGTCATCAGCCCAACCTTTAATCCGTCAATCTCCAGCAGCGGCGGAACACGGTCTCCTGGGTCGACGCGCCGTGATTCCTGAATGCTGAAGGCATCATAAAGATGAAGCTTGGCGTAACGTGCGACTATGGCTCCGCCGCGAATCGCCACCAGCGTATTCACCGCCCGACCCGGCGTAGAGGGAACATGGATTGTTAAGATCGTCGTCATCGTATTGCCCACGCTCTGGGCGAGCAATTGCTGTAAAAATTCACCGTCCAGCGGCTGCGCGGACTTCACGGATAAATCCGGGTCATTATCATCCCTGGCCAGCAGCGCCTCAGGAAGCACAAGCAGCGACGCGCCTTTCTGTTGGGCCTGCATCATCAGATTGACGCATTTTATCGCGTTAGCCTGCCAGTCAGGCGTGACCGCAAATTGCCCTACCGCAACATACATATTTGTCCCCTCATCATAAACGGCGTTAAACTCGCTTCTCTTACACATCAAATAGCAGGTATTTAGCGTGTTACAACTACTTTTAGCCGTTTTTATTGGTGGGGGAACGGGTAGCGTTGCGCGATGGTTTCTCAGTATGCGGTTTAACCCCCTGCATCAGGCGATTCCCATGGGGACGCTGGCTGCAAACCTGATAGGTGCCTTTATCATTGGCATGGGGCTGGCCTGGTTTAACCGAATGACACACATTGACCCAATGTGGAAAGTCCTGATTACCACCGGATTCTGCGGCGGGTTAACCACCTTCTCAACCTTTTCTGCGGAAACGGTTTTTCTCTTTCAGGAAGGCCGTATCGGCTGGGCGCTGATGAATATGGCGATCAATATGCTCGGCTCCTTTGCGATGACGGGGATCGCATTTTGGCTATTTTCTTCCGCAAGCGCGCATTAACAGCCGAACCGTTAATGTTGGCTTAATTTTTCTCTGTCACTCTGGCTGCAGTACTGAACGAGGGTGACAGAATGAAACAGAGTCTGATGAGCGCAGGCATGGTGTTGTTAAGCGTGCTGATCGTGGTCAGCTTCCTGAAAATGTATCTGCTTGGCTGATTCAAAACGAAAAAAACCCGCTCAGTGAGCGGGTTTTGAAATTCTTGCTGACGCGTCTGGATTACAGAGCGATTACGTTAGCAGCAGAAGGGCCTTTGGCACCGTTAGTGATTTCGAACTCTACACGCTGACCTTCAGCCAGAGTTTTGAAACCATTAGACTGGATTGCAGAGAAGTGTACGAACACGTCTTTGCTGCCATCTTCAGGAGTAATGAAACCGAATCCTTTGGACTCATTAAACCACTTAACGTTACCTTTAATCTTAGACATCAAAATTACCTTTACATTAAAAAACGACACAAATGCTGTGTCGGTTACCAGTACATCAATTGTGAGACCTTTTGTCCAGCGGATCTTTGATAAAAAGTGACTAAAGTCGCGTTAATTTTCACTGGCAGATTTTTATCGTTTATGAATCAACGGCTGCGCGTTTTATCACCAACAGGTAAAGTTTTTTCAGTTAAAACTGAAAACGCATCCAGGCGAAGTAAACGTTACCGTTGTTGTACGTGCCCGGGATGTAGGTCATCTGGAACGTTGCGGGGCCGTAACCGATAGAGGCCAACGGCAGCAGCACCGGGATCGGAATGTAGTTCCAGTTGTCACGTGCGGTGACCCCCGCGGTATAGCCCAACCCGACATGGAAGTTCTCGTCGGCTAGCGGGCGCCAGGTTTTCTCCCAGCCGTAGCCCCCAATCGGCTCCCATTTATTAAAGGAGTCTTTAAAGGCCATCAGATAGATGCCATGCCAGTTTCCCTTATCATCCCAGCGCGACTGACCGAAACCAGCGCCCCACGGACGCTCGTTATATTTATCGGTTTTCTCTTTGTCATAAGCAAAACGCGCATGCCACGTTATTGCCGGAACATAGAGATCATAATGTTCGGGCGCCGTCCAGGTCTGAGAGACATTATCCGTAAAGGTTGAGAACCACCCTTTATCCGTCGCGTTGTCCTCTGCCTGTGCAACAGAAGAAAACGTTAACTGCCCAAAAATAAACAATAAAATTGAGAAAAATGTATTACGTACGATCACAATGCAATTACCATTCTTAGTATTCGAGGCAAAGTTTACCATAAAGTAGTTGAATCAAGGCTTAACGACATCAGCGTTATTCCTAATTATTCGGCCTTTTTCCGGGAATATTCTCAATAAACTGGACCGCAAGTCTGAATAAGCACATTCAGAGTGAGCCTTTAACCTGTTTAGCCTTGTATATCAGCAACATGCTGAATTACACAAAATATTAACAATCTGTTATCATTGTAAGGACATATTGCGCTATTTCTGGCGGTCAAGACTCTCATGGCGTAAATGTAAGAGCCATGGCAAAAACACGGTTGTTCTGCTCTCTAGTCGTCTGTTTATTGATTTTAATCAGCAAGAACAGGCCATTTATTCGGCACATTTTCATCCTTCTTATTTTTATTGATTTTTTGTGCTCCATTGCAGCAGAGATACAGGGGAAATCATGCTTACGTTATTCGAACTCCTTATTGGGGTCGTCGTCATTGTCGGTGTCGCACGCTACATCATTAAAGGCTATTCGGCCACGGGCGTATTATTTGTTGGCGGTTTAACGCTGCTGATTATCAGCGCCATAATGGGACATCAGGTATTACCTGCCAGTGCAACCAGTACGGGTTACACCGCCACTGATATTGTTGAATACATTAAGATATTACTCATGAGCCGCGGCGGCGACCTGGGTATGATGATCATGATGCTGTGCGGTTTTGCCGCCTACATGACCCATATCGGTGCCAACGACATGGTCGTTAAGCTTGCCTCAAAACCGCTGCAATACATCAACTCACCCTATCTGCTGATGGTCGCCGCCTATTTCCTCGCCTGCCTGATGTCGCTGGCCGTGTCGTCGGCAACCGGACTTGGCGTACTGCTCATGGCCACGCTGTTCCCGGTCATGGTGAACGTCGGTATCAGCCGCGGCGCGGCAGCAGCCATTTGCGCGTCTCCGGCAGCCATTATTCTCTCCCCGACCTCCGGCGACGTTGTGCTGGCGGCAAAGGCTGCGGAGATGTCGCTCATCGACTTCGCCTTTAAAACCACGCTGCCAATCTCTATTGTCGCCATTGTGGGAATGGGAATCGCGCATTTCTTCTGGCAGCGCTATCTGGATAAGAAAGAAAACATCAGCCACGAGATGATGGATGTGAGTGAGATCACCACCACCGCACCCGCGTTTTATGCCATTCTGCCCTTCACGCCGATTATCGGAGTGCTGATTTTTGACGGCAAATGGGGCCCGCAGCTGCACATCATCACCATTCTGGTGATCTGCATGCTGCTGGCTGCCGTGCTGGAGTTTGTGCGCGGTTTCAACACGCAAAAGGTGTTCTCGGGTCTGGAAGTCGCCTATCGCGGTATGGCGGATGCCTTCGCTGGCGTGGTGATGCTGCTGGTGGCAGCGGGCGTTTTTGCTCAGGGTCTGAGCACCATCGGCTTTATCCAGAGCCTGATCTCTATCGCCACCTCGTTCGGCTCGGCCAGTATTATCCTGATGCTGGTCCTGGTGGTACTCACCATGCTGGCGGCCATGACCACCGGTTCCGGCAATGCGCCTTTCTACGCTTTCGTGGAGATGATCCCGAAACTGGCCCACTCCTCCGGTATTAACCCGGCCTATCTCTCCATTCCCATGCTGCAGGCGTCAAACCTGGGCCGTACCATTTCCCCGGTATCGGGCGTGGTCGTCGCCGTTGCCGGGATGGCGAAAATCTCGCCATTTGAAGTGGTAAAACGCACCTCAGTGCCCGTTATGGTTGGGCTGATTATCGTGATTATCGCCACGGAAGTGCTGGTGCCCGGCGCAGCCTAAGCTAAATTCCTGATATCCAGAAAGCGCCTGCGGGCGCTTTTTGTGCTTTAATAACCCCCAGAAATCAATCACGCTCATTCGATCAGGAAATCATATGTTCAGGAAGGATATCGTTATCCCGTCTGGGGCAATCGCGCTTGCCCTCTGTGTTTTCTCCACGCAGGCAGAACCGCTCAAGGCAACCCAGTATGGCGATTTCGATCGCTATGTGCTGGCTCTGTCCTGGCAAACCGGGTTTTGCCAGAGCATGGTCGAGCGCAACCGCAATGAACCTGACGAATGTCGCCTGCAAAAAGAGCGCGAAAATAAAGCTGATTTTCTGACCGTTCACGGGCTATGGCCCGGCCTGCCGAAATCCGTTGCCGCACGCGGGGTGGATGAACGTCGCTGGATGCGTTTTGGCTGCGCCACGCGCCCCATTCCGAACATGCCGGAAGTGAAGGCCAGCCGCAAATGCGATGCCGCCGAAACCGGACTGTCGCTTTCCGCTGCCGCTAAGCTCAACGACGTGATGCCGGGTGCGGGCGGTAATTCCTGCCTGGAACGCTACGAATACGCCAAACATGGCGTCTGCTTTGGTTTCGATCCGGATGCCTATTTCGGCACGATGGTGCGGATGAATCAGGAAGTTAAAAACAGTGCGGTCGGTAAATTCCTTGCCAATAACTACGGAAAACCCGTCAATCGCAGCGACTTTGACAGTGCCGTAGCCAAAAGCTGGGGCAAGGAGAACGTCAGAGCGTTCAAGCTGACCTGCAACGGCAATCCGGCTTATCTGACCGAGATGCAGATTTCGCTGAAGGCTGACGCCATTAACAACCCGCTTTCTGCGGCCTCATTTGCCCCGCAGCCACATCCGGGTAACTGCGGAAAACAATTCGTGATTGATAAAGCCGGTTACTGATCCGCGCCCGGGCGCACCATATCAAACCGGTTTTCATCGCTGATGCCATAGTATGCCGTCGGCCCACCCGCACGCAGGATGGGCTGCGCTTTCGCCGTCTGGTATATCCCCTCTTCCAGCAGCGTTTCGGCAATATGGATACCGACCACTTCCCCCAGCACCAGCCACGTGTCCACCGGCGTACCGTCGGCTCCGGTAAGCTGAATGCACTGGGACAGTCGACATTCAAAATTCACCGGGCTTTCTGCAACGCGGGGGGCGTTAACCAGCTGGCTGGCCGCTGGCGTGAGTCCGGCAAAGCTAAATTCATCCCGATCGTGGGGAAGCATCGCGGAGGTTTGATTCATCGCCTGTGCGAGATCGCGCGTTGCCAGGTTCCAGACAAACTCCCCGGTTTCCGTAATATTACGCACGCTGTCCTTCCAGCCGTTGCTGGAAAAGCCGATGATCGGCGGGCGGTAGTTAAAGCAGTTGAAGAAACTGTACGGTGCAAGGTTCAGCTGACCGGCCTTGTCGCAAGAGGAGATCCAGCCTATCGGACGTGGACCAATAATGGCGTTCAGCGGGTCATGCGGCAGGCCGTGCCCCTGAGACGGTTGATAGAAGTACATAATTCTCTCTCGTTGATGGGCAACGCCCGGGTTCAGGACACTCAGCGTAACGTATTCCGTCAGGAATGAAGACTGAATAAATTTCAGCGAAAATTCATATGGCCCATGAATGTGACTTTCATCACTTCAAACTTGCGCGCTCAGCCAGTATCATCGGGAGAGTTAAACCCTCGCTGCCAGACGGCGAGGGTTTTCTTTTGGATCAGTTTCTGCGTTAGACGCAGCATTAACGACATGGAGTAAAAAATGTCCAGACCTACCATTATCATCAATGAGCTCGACGCAGAACGTATCGACAGGCTGCTGGAAAAAGCGGAATTTGCCTCGCTCCCCGTGGCCGACGCCCTGAATGAGGAGCTCGACCGGGCACAGATGTGCACGCCTGAGACGATACCGCATGACGTGGTCACCATGAACAGCCAGGTGAAATTCCGCAACCTGACCACCGGTGAAGAGTTGACCCGTACGCTGGTATACCCGGCTCAGATGACCGACAGCAGCACACAGCTTTCTGTTCTGGCCCCTGTGGGTGCCGCACTGCTGGGGCTGCGTACGGGGGATACGATCCACTGGGAATTACCGGGTGGCGCCTCGACCCATCTGGAAGTGCTGGAGCTGCTCTACCAGCCAGAAGCCGCGGGCGATTACCTGCGTTAATCTCTTCTGAATAAGCGCCTACCCGCTTTGCACAGAGGATGCAGCCGCATCCTCTTTCCGCAAATTCACCCAATTTTCCTATACCGCGCAAAATGGCCTTAATCCACGCTTAACCTGTTTTGGTGCCGCGGGGACGGTCATGAGTGAGATAGGCGTTATCGCACTTATCTTTCTGATTTTTGTGGCGATTATCGTCACGGCCGTGCTCTATCTTGAACGCCACTGGTAAGCGAACATTCTCAGGCAACCCCGCCCGGGAAGGCATTCACCAGCCCTTTAACGGTCTGCTCTGCGGCTTCGGGGGTCTCTGCGCCCGGAACCAGAATCACCTTCCGGCACTCCTCCTCCCGTTTTTCGAAAATCTTATAGGCGCGTTCCGCATCCGCAAGGGGGAGATAATGGGTCACGATCTCTTCCGGCGTAAGCAGCCCTTTTTCGATCAGCGGTAACAGTTCACCCAGCCAGGCATGGACGTGCGTCTGGCCCATCTTAAACGTCAGCCCCTTATCAAAGGCATCGCCAAACAGGAAGCCATGGATAAACCCTGCGTATACGCCGGGTACGCTGACCACCCCGCCGCGACGCACGGCAGCAATGCACTGACGCAACGCTTTGCCGCTGCTGCCTTCGATTTTAAGATTGCTGAGGATCGTTTCCGTGGTGCTGCCTTTCGCTTCAAACCCGACTGCATCAATGACGGCGTCAACGCCGCGCTGGCCCGCGGTCTGCTCGATGATTTTTTCCGCCGCGTCGTTGTCATCATCAAAGTTGATGGGGATAGCGCCATAGCGCGCCTCGGCAAATCGCAACCGGTAGGGATGGTGATCGATAACAAAGATCTGCTCAGCCCCCAGCAGCCGCGCACAGGCAATGGTCAGTAGCCCCACCGGCCCGGCGCCGAAAACGGCTACGCTTGAGCCTTTTTCAATCTGCGCATTTTTTGCCGCCTGCCAGGCCGTGGGCAAAATGTCGGACAGGAACAGCGCTTTATCATCAGAAAGAAGCTGCGGGACTTTAAACGGTCCGACGTTACCCTTCGGCACGCGAACGTATTCCGCCTGCCCGCCCGGCACGCCGCCGTAGAGGTGGCTATAGCCAAACAGCGCCGCAGGCGCGGGAATTTGCTTTTTGTTCAGTGCGGCACCCTGCCCGGCGTTGGTATTCTCACAGGCCGCATACTGCTGGAGGCGACAGAAGAAACAGTCCCCGCAGGCGATAACAAAGGGGATCACCACGCGATCGCCCTTTTGCAAATTCTTCACCTCTGCGCCGCACTCGACGATTTCCCCCATAAACTCATGGCCAAAAATATCGCCGTGCTGCACCTTCGGGATCTTTCCGCGGTAGAGATGCAAATCGGAGCCGCAGATAGCCGTGGCCGTGACGCGCAGAATAATATCGTCGGGCTGTTCGATGATGGGGTCGGGGACATTCTCGACGCGAACATGGTGTGGACCGTGATACGTAAGTGCTTTCATGCGACCTCCGAAAGGTTCCGGGTAAGTGTATAAGGGTAGCTACCCCTGAAGGTCTGCCTGTGAATACGGGTCTTTTGAGATTTATCCTGGCAAGATAAGAAAACTGACGGAGCGCTTACAGAAACCATGACTATTTTGTGGTTGAATGAGTACAGCGTTTATAAACAAGGAGAAACGGGTATGTATCAGAGAATCATTATGCCGGTTGATGTTTTTGAAATGGAGCTGAGCGACAAGGCCGTACGCCACGCGGAGTTTCTGGCGCAGCAGGACGGTGTCATCCATCTGCTACACGTGCTGCCAGGCTCCGCCAGCCTGAGCCTGCACCGCTTTGCCGCCGATGTGCGTCGCTTCGAGGAACATTTGCAGCACGAAGCGGAAAATCGCCTGCAAACCATGGTCAGCCACTTCAGCATCGACCCTTCACGGATCAAAACGCACGTCAGATTCGGCAGCGTACGCGATGCGGTCAATGAGCTGGCGACCGAACTGAAGGCAGACGTGGTGGTTATCGGTTCGCGTAACCCGTCCATTACCACGCATCTGCTGGGCTCTAACGCCTCCAGCGTCATCCGCCACACCCATATACCGGTGATGGTCGTCAGATAAAAAAAGAGGCCACCTTTCGGTGGCCTCTCGCTATTGCAGGTGTAGCCTTACTTTCTTTTCTTATGCGGTTTTGGTGCGGATCAGGTAGTCAAACGCGCTCAGAGACGCCTTCGCCCCTTCGCCCGTGGCGATAATAATCTGTTTGTACGGCACGGTGGTGCAGTCACCGGCCGCAAACACGCCTTTCACGCTGGTTTCACACTTGGCATCGATGATGATTTCGCCCATGCGGTTGCGCTCAATCGCCCCTTCCAGCCAGGTGGTGTTTGGCAGCAGACCAATCTGCACGAAGATCCCTGAAAGCTGCACGCTGTGCACGTCGCCGCTCACGCGGTCGCGGTATTCCAGACCAGTGACCTTGCTGCCGTCGCCCTTCACTTCCGTGGTCTGCGCGTTCAGCACGATGTCGACGTTTTTCAGGCTGCGCACTTTATCCTGCAGAACCTGGTCGGCCTTCATGTCTGGCGCGAACTCCAGCAGGGTTACGTGTTCAACAATCCCCGCCAGGTCGATCGCCGCTTCCACGCCGGAGTTACCGCCGCCGATCACCGCCACGCGCTTACCTTTAAACAGCGGGCCGTCGCAGTGCGGGCAGTAGGTCACGCCTTTGGTGCGATACTGATCTTCGCCCGGCACGTTCATGTTGCGCCATTTCGCACCGGTGGCAATGATGATGCTGCGCGCTTTCAGCACCGCGCCGGAGGCGGTTTCAATCTGGTGTAAACCACCCTCAACCGCAGCAGGTACCAGCCTGCTGGCGCTCTGGCTGTCGATCACGTCTACGTCATAGTCGCTGACGTGCGCCTTCAGCGCGCCGGCCAGCTTCTGGCCTTCGGTTTTCGGCACGGAGATATAGTTTTCAATGTCCACGGTATCCAGTACCTGGCCACCAAAACGTTCGCCCATCAGACCGGTACGGATCCCTTTACGTGCGGAGTACACTGCCGCCGCCGCACCCGCAGGGCCGGAACCGACAATCAGCACGTCGTAAGCATCGCGTTTGTTCAGCGCTTCTGCGGCACGTTTTTCGGCACCGGTATCCACTTTGGCGACGATTTCCGTCAGCGTCATACGGCCCTGGCCGAATTCCTGACCGTTCAGATATACCGCCGGAACGCCCATCACGTTGCGATCGGTGATTTCATTCTGGAAGGTACCGCCATCAATTGCCGTGTGTTTGATGCGCGGGTTGAGGACCGACATCAGGTTCAGCGCCTGCACCACGTCAGGACAGTTGTGGCAGGAGAGCGAGTAATAGGTTTCAAACTCAAAATCACCGTCGATATCGCGGATCTGCTCCAGCAGCGCCTGCGCCTCTTTCGACGGATGACCGCCGGTCCACAGCAGCGCCAGCACCAGCGAGGTAAACTCGTGCCCCAGCGGTGAGCCGGCAAAACGCGGCCCCAGCTCAGAGCCTGGGTTAGTGATCAGGAAAGACGGCTTACGGACGTTAAGCGAGTTATCCTCTTTGAAGGTCACTTTTGGTGACAGTTCAGCGATCTCTGCCAGCAGTTCCTTGATCTCTGCCGATTTCGCGCTGTCGTCCAGCGTGGCAATCAGCTCAACGGGTTTGGTCAGTTTCTCAAGGTAGGCCTTGAGCTGGGTTTTCATCGTGGTGTCGAGCATGGTTCTTCCCTCTCTTAAAACGTCATCATGCAAGCTGCCTTATACGGGCGGCCTGAATGCAACTTGCATCATGGTGCTGGAATGAAATGGGCGCGGGTGCGCCCATTGATTGCCGGGTGGCACGTCGTTTACCCGGCCTACGATACTGTAGGCCCGTGCAAACGCAGCGCCGCCAGGCTTTACAGACTTAGATCTTGCCGACCAGGTCTAAAGATGGCGCCAGCGTTGCTTCGCCTTCTTTCCATTTAGCCGGGCACACTTCGCCTGGGTGAGAAGCGACATACTGCGCTGCTTTTACTTTACGCAGCAGGTCAGACGCATCACGGCCGATACCTTCAGCGGTAACTTCGATAGCCTGGATAATGCCCTGCGGGTCAACAACGAAGGTCGCACGGTCAGCCAGGCCTTCATCTTCACGCATGTTGTCGAAGTTACGGGTCAGGGCGCCAGTCGGGTCACCGATCATCGCGTATTTGATTTTGGCGATGGTTTCAGAGCTGCTGTGCCATGCTTTGTGGGTGAAGTGGGTATCGGTAGACACAGAGTAAACGTCTACGCCCAGCTTCTGCAGTTCGTCGTAATGGTCAGCCACGTCGCCCAGTTCGGTCGGGCAAACGAAGGTGAAGTCAGCCGGATAGAAGAAGAAGACGCTCCAGCGACCTTCGGTATCTTTCTCGGTTACTTCGATGAACTCACCGTTTTTGAACGCCTGGTTTTTGAAAGGTTTAATTTTAGTGTTAATCAAAGACATCTGTACTTCCTCCGTGTTTTCGTTGAGATGTAAGGTAACCAACTTTATCCATCGGGGCTAATGCGTATGCTTTATCAAATCAATCAGCCAAACCTTACAATGCCAACAAGACAACCTTGTGAACGGAACTAACGGAAAGCCTGAACGTAAAAAGGCCGCCCTGGTGGGCGGCCCTGATACCTGAACTTTCCACAGGAACTTTCAGTGCCAGCCTGGGCTGGCGTTGCGTTGCGCTCTACATACCTTATTTCAGGCCGTAACAGCGGTTTGATTACAGCACCGGTTTTCAGTTTGGGCAATGCGTCACGCCGGCATTCCGCCCTATGGCTGTGATAGGTTTTACCGAATAGCCTCCGCGTCTGCCTGACTCAACGAGAGGCTTAATAATGAGAATGAGTTGCAATAAGTGGTCTGCCTGGTGGCCAGAACGAAAGTGACAATAATGAGTCACAGCGAATGTATAACCAATAATGGTTATTTGAGAACAACGCCGCAAGTTTTAAAGATAAAAATATCTTAATAACGGCTGAAGTTCTATTTCAATAATCCAGCCTCGTGATATATTAAGCTCGTATTTAAAACAAATTAAGTAGGTTAATCACAAGGATTGTAAATGATTAACTTCGAACTATAGTTATCAGTAATGTGATGACAACAACACACTCAGGATGATTTATGGCAAATCTTTACGACCTTAAAAAATTCGATCTTAATCTGTTAGTCATTTTTGAGTGCATTTATCAGCACCTTAGCATTAGCAAGGCAGCGGAAACACTCTATATCACGCCCTCAGCAGTGAGCCAGTCCCTGCAACGCCTGCGCGCGCAACTGAATGACCCGCTTTTTATTCGTTCGGGTAAAGGCATTACCCCGACGACGGTGGGGATCAATTTGCATCACCATCTGGAAGAAAACCTTAATAGCATTGAGCAAACCATTAATATCCTGAATAACGCGCAGATCAAAAAGAGCTTTGTCATCTACTGCCCGCAGATTGTGGCCCATGGGCGCTTCGGCAGCCTGCTAAGCTCTCTGCTTGCAGACGAAAATTACGACATAGAACATAATGATGTGCTCTTATCTCCTGAGTCAGCCGAGGATTTGCTCGCCTACCGCAAGGCCGACCTGGTGTTTAGCTTTGCTCCCGTTAACAGTCGCTCTATCGTCTGTACCCGCTTTATGAAGTTAGCAATGCTGTTGGCGTGCAGCAAAGATCACCCCCGCCTCGGCGATAGCGCAACGATTGAGGAACTCAGCCAGGAAAAATTCACGCTGATGCGCAGTCAGGAGAATGGCATAAAAGAGTTCCAGCTGCAGTCAAACATTCTCCTTCCGGAACGCAACGTCTGTTTCCGCAGTGACTCACTGCTTTCGATTATGAATATTATTGGCGTGAGTGATTTAATAGGCTTTGTACCAACAATATTGTTTGAACGATATAAAGACCATCTCAACCTGAAGAGCATTTCCTTGCCTTTTGCGATTCCTCAAGTAGATGTTTACATGCTTTACAATCGCTCGGCGTTAAACAGCAGCGTGTTTACGCAATTCATTGAAAAAATCGAAGTGGAATAACTTGCGATATCGCCTGAATACTTTTTAATTACATTCGGGCAACAAATCCTTTAATGGAAGATCTTATTCTTCCGGTTTCTCCTTAATATCTTTACTATTCATGGTTAATCAGCGTAAATAAAAGCCCCCGACAGTCATACTCAGGAAGAGATTGAACATGTCACTGTATAAATATCCCCTGCAGCTTAACGTGCTGGAGGCCGCGCAGGAGCGCATCGCCTGGACGTTCGCCACCTTTTCCCGCATCTGCGTCTCCTTCTCCGGCGGCAAAGACTCTACCGTCATGGTGCATCTCACCGCGCAAATGGCCCGGGCGCAAAAACGAAAAATCAGCGTGCTTTTTATTGACTGGGAAGCACAGTTCTCCTGCACCATTGAGCACGTTAATGCGCTGCGCGAAGGCTACCGGGACGTCATCGAGCACTTTTACTGGGTGGCGCTTCCGCTAACCACGCAAAATTCCCTCTCACAGTATCAGCCTGAATGGCAATGCTGGGCGCCGGACGTGCGCTGGGTGCGCCAGCCACCGGAAGGCGCCATCACCGCTGCGGATTATTTTGATTTTTACCAGACGGGAATGACCTTTGAAGCCTTTGTCCGCTCGTTTTCCGACTGGTTTGCCCTGCACCGTCCGGCAGCCATGCTGGTGGGCATTCGCGCCGATGAATCCTACAACCGATTTTTGACCATCGCCAACAACCGTAAGCATCGCTTCGCGGACGATAAGCCCTGGACAACCACCGCGCCCGGCGGGCACGCGTGGTACGTCTATCCTCTTTACGACTGGAAAACCGCAGACATCTGGACATGGTTTGCAAAATCTGGAAGCAGCTATAACCCGCTCTACAACCTCATGTTTCAGGCGGGCGTCCCGCCGCGCTATATGCGCATCTGCGAGCCCTTCGGCCCGGAACAGCGCCAGGGACTGTGGCTCTATCACGTTCTCGAGCCCGAGCGCTGGGCCGCCATGTGCGAGCGCGTCAGCGGCGTGCGCAGCGGCGGCTTCTACGCCGGGCAGAACAACCACTTTTATGGCCACCGGAAAATCCTCAAACCCGATCACCTCGGCTGGCGCGACTACGCCATGCTCCTGCTGAACAGCATGCCGCAAAACACGGCTGAGCATTACCGCAATAAAATCGCGATCTATCTGCACTGGTATCAGAAGAGAGGCATGCCGGATATCCCCGAGACGCAGGACGGCGATATCGGCGCCAAAGACATCCCCTCATGGCGCCGTATTTGTAAGGTATTACTTAATAATGACTACTGGTGCAGGGCGCTGTCGTTCAGCCCGAATAAACCTAAACATTATCAGCGCTACAGCGAACGAGTGAAGGCGAAGCGCAAGGAGTGGGGCATTTTATGCGACAAAGAATAATTACCGAGATCGAAACGTACCTTCAGTCACTTTGCGAGGAGGATCGGATTACTGCCATCAATGCCTTTCGCGAAGCGATCCATAAAAACAGCCCTTTTCGCGAGCAACCGATAGACTGCGTTCTCTGGATCAAACAGGACGCGATTATCGCTAACGACTACAACCCCAATAACGTTGCCCCTCCGGAAAAACGGCTGCTCAGCAAGTCGCTCGAACTCGATGGATTCACCCAACCTATTGTTGTGACGGAAAGTGAAGCCCATCACTACGAAATTGTGGATGGCTTTCATCGCCACGAAATCGGCAAAAGTCGGGCGGCGTTAAAGCGTCAGCTCAGGGGATATCTCCCCGTCACCTGCCTGCGCCAGCACCGGCAGGATAAACATGACCGTATGGCCGCCACGACTCGCCACAATCGGGCGCGGGGTCGGCATCAAATCAACGCCATGTCAGATATCGTGCGCGAACTGGCACAGCTCGGCTGGAACGATGAGCGAATAGGCAAAGAGCTGGGCATGGACAGCGATGAGGTGCTGCGCCTCAAGCAAATCAACGGTCTGCTGGAGCTGTTTGCAGACCGCCGTTACTCAGAAGCGTGGACGGTGAAATAATCAGAGCGTGTTCAAACGCTCCGCCGCCGCCAGCAGCGTCGATTCCTGCTTCGCAAAGCACAGGCGGATCAGCTTGTGCGGGAAGGGATCGGCGCAGAACACCGACAATGGAATGGCGGCCACGCCGACCTCTTTCGTCAGCCACTGGCAAAAGCTAACGTCGTCCAGATCGGAAATCGCGCTGTAGTCGGCGAGCAGGAAATAGGTTCCTTCAGACGGCAAAATTTCCAGGCGGCTTTGGCTCAGCGCCGCCACAAACAGATCCCGACGTTCACGATAGAAGTGCGGCAGCTCGCGGTAATGCGCGGGTTCCGCGCGCAGCATATCCGCCAGCGCCAGCTGAGCCGGCGTGTTCACGGCAAACGTCAGGTACTGATGCACTTTGCGCAGCTCAGCGCTGATGGCCGCCGGGGCCACGCAGTACCCTACCTTCCAGCCGGTCATATGGTAGGTCTTACCAAACGAAGAGACGGCGATAGCACGCTCGCGAAGCTGCGGATGGGCCAGCACGCTGGCATGCCCTTCCTCAGCAAAGCAGATGTGCTCGTAGACTTCATCGCTCAGGACGTAAATTTCCCGTTCGGCGATAGCCTGCCACAGCGCGGCAAAATCGGCTTTTTGCCACACCGTCGCCGACGGGTTATGCGGCGTATTCAGGATCACCAGACGGGTTTTGTCACTCAGCAGCGCAGCAAACGCCTGCCAGTCAGGCCGGAAATGCGGCGGCTGGAGCGCCACACGTTTCACCACGCCGCCGGAGAGTTCAACCGCAGGCGCATAGCTGTCGTAGCTCGGATCAAAGCAGATGACTTCATCCCCCGCGCGCACCAGCGCGGTGATGGCCGCGTACAGCGCTTCGGTCGCCCCTGCCGTCACCGTGATATCGCTGTTCGCATCGGGCTTATGGCCATACAGCTCCGCCGTTTTATCCGCAATGGCCTCCCGCAGCGCCTGCACGCCGGTCATCGGCGCATACTGGTTCGCCCCCTGCGCAACGTGGTACGCCAGGCGCTCCTGCAAATAGCCTGGCCCGTCAAAATCCGGAAACCCTTGCGAAAGGTTAATGGCGTTGTGCTGCTGCGCCAGGGCGCTCATCTGCGTAAAGATGGTGGTACCGAGACCGGGAAGTTTACTCTGCGGGATCAATGCGTTATTGCTCATTTTGTTGTGCCTGCTTTTAATACTTATGTTGCTGCCACTATAACACGATGTTAGTCTTTGGCAATCAAGACGCTTAGACGTCTATACCCTAAATAATTCGAGTTACAGGAAGGCGGCAAGGGAACGAATCCCCGGGAGCGTACATAAGTACGTGACTGGGGTGAGTGAGTGCAGCCAACGCACCTGCAACTTGAAGTATGACGGGTATAAACCATATGAATATTCCTGGCCGAGAGGGTAAAAGGAAAATGACAGACAACCTGCAACTCACGCATCTGGTCGACGCCTGCCGCTGGATCGGTGCCAAAGGCTGGGCGCCCGCTACCGGCGGTAACATGTCGGTGCGTCAGGACGAACATCTCTGCTGGCTCAGCGAATCCGGCAAGGACAAAGGTAGCCTCACAACCGATGACTTTCTGCAGGTGGAGATCGCCACCAACCGCGCGCCGTCCGGTCGCAAACCGTCGGCGGAGACCGGTCTGCACACGCTGATTTATCGCCTGTTCCCGGAAGCCAACGCCGTGCTGCACGTTCACACGGTTAACGCCACGGTGCTATCGCGTCTGGTCAAAGAGGCCGAGCTCACCATCAGCGGCTTTGAGATGCAAAAATCCCTCACCGGACAAACCACGCATCTGGATACGGTGGCAATCCCGGTCTTTGATAACGACCAGGATATCGACGCCCTCGCCTCACGAATCGCTCATTACGCCCAGGAACGGCCGCTTAATTATGGTTTTCTTCTGCGCGGTCATGGCTTAACCTGCTGGGGACGCGACGTGGCCGAAGCCCGGCGTCATCTGGAAGGATTAGAGTTCTTATTTGAATGCGAAATGCGTTTACGACAACTGGAGAGAGTATGATTCGCGCGATTGTGACGGATATTGAAGGGACCACCAGCGATATTCGTTTTGTCCATGATGTTTTGTTCCCCTACGCGCGTGAGCGACTGGCGGCCTTCGTGACCGCGCAGCAGTACGCCGAGCCGGTCAAATCCATTCTGGACAACCTGCGTGATGAAATCGCTAACCCACACGCCAGCGTCAGCGAACTTATCGACGCCCTGTTTGCCTTTATGGATGAAGACCGTAAATCCACGGCGCTTAAAGCGCTGCAGGGGATCATCTGGCACGACGGCTACGTTAACGGCGACTTTACCGGCCATCTCTACCCGGACGTGCTCCCGGCGCTGGAAAAATGGAAAGCGCAAGGGATTGATCTCTATGTTTATTCCTCTGGCTCCGTCGCCGCGCAGAAACTGTTATTTGGCTACAGCGACGAAGGTGATATTACTCATCTGTTCAGCGGCTATTTCGACACCCATATCGGCGCCAAGCGCGAGGTGCAGTCTTATCAGAACATTGCGGCACAAACGGGCATCGCCCCGTCGCAGATCCTGTTCCTCTCCGATATTCATCAGGAGCTGGACGCGGCTGAACAGGCAGGTTTTCGTACCCTGCAGCTGATTCGCGGTGATGATGACGGCGCAAGCCACCACCATCAGGTCCACCAGTTTGACGAGATTAACCCGGAGCAGATCCCTTCATGAGCGCATTGACCATTTATTCCGACAAAGACGCCAGTCAACACCAGTGGCACAGCACCGACGCCGCCGAGATTGCCCAACAGCTCAACGCGAAAGGCGTGCGGTTTGAACGCTGGGCGGCGGATCGCGATTTAGGACACGATCCCGCCCCTGAAGCCGTGATCGCGGCGTATCAACATGCGATCGACAAACTGGTGGCAGAGAAGGGCTATCAGAGCTGGGACGTGATCAGCCTGCGCGCCGACAATCCGCAGAAAGACGCGCTGCGCGCGAAGTTCCTGAACGAACACACCCACGGCGAAGACGAAGTACGCTTTTTCGTGGAAGGCGCGGGCTTGTTCTGCCTGCACATCGGCGATGAGGTATATCAGGTCTTGTGCGAGAAAAACGACCTTATCTCCGTGCCCGCGGGCACGCCGCACTGGTTTGATATGGGCTCAGAGCCGAACTTTACGGCGATTCGTATTTTCGATAACCCGGAAGGCTGGGTTGCCCAGTTTACCGGGGATGCGATTGCGGATGCGTATCCACGCCTAAAATAATGTCCAAATAAACAAGTACAGTTCCTTCAAGATGAAGGAACTTTTATAAATTATATCTTACTCTTAAATTTGAGAAGCAAATCACAAATACTTTACTTCATTAAGACAAAAACACTACTAATAATCTATAAAAATAAATTTACCGTTAATGATTATTACTTATTCCCAAAGAGATTAACATGGCAAAAAACCCAATAATAATACGACAAAACTTAAGAATTGGCGAACTCGATGCTGAATCCGATACACAATTACTTGATGAATGCTTTGTAGATAGTGGATATCTGTCAAAATTACTAGATACTAATGATACTTCGTCTATTGTTGTAGGAAGAACTGGAGCAGGGAAAAGTGCATTATTGCACAAAGTAATGAACAAAGCATATAGATACAAAAAGCTTGATCCTAACGATATATCTATTCGTTTTCTTGAACACTCAGATATTATTTCTTTTTTTGAAGCGCTAGACGTAAATTTAGATTTATTTTATAAGATACTCTGGCGGCACATACTTATAATGGAGTTTTTAAAAATACGTCATGATATAAACAGCGAGAGTGACACAAGAAATTTCCTTACCAGCTTAGCGAGTTTTTTAAGAAAAGATGAGATCAGGAAGCGCGCATTAGAATATTTTAGAGAATGGGGGGATAAATTTTGGATTGATACAGACACACATTTGAGAGAAATAACAAAAAAACTTGAAAATGACACTAAAGCTAAAATAGGCACAGCACTTCATGGTATTGAATTAAATGCTGAGACAGCTAAGAGAATATCTGAGGAAGATAAGCATGAAATAAAGAAAAGAGCTTCTGAAGTTGTTAGTGGAATGCAAATTCAAAAATTAAATGAAGTTCTCGACATGCTTGCAGAACATTCATTTTCCGATCTTCAAAAGAAACATTACATTGTAATAGATCAGCTTGATGAAAACTGGGCCGAAAACAACACTCGATATAAATTCATAAGAGCATTAATTGAAGAGATAAAAGTATTCAGACGTATCAAGAACGTCAAGATAATAGCTGCTTTAAGACATGATCTTCTTAAATCTGTATTCAATATTACTCGAGGCTCTGGATTTCAAGAGGAGAAGTATGAATCATATATCCTTGATCTTCAATGGACCGCAAATCAACTTAATGAATTAGTTTCAAAGAGAATTCAAGAGGTTTTCAAAAAACAATATACAAGAGAAAACGTCGAAATTAACGATCTTTTCCCTTCCCCCAAAGGAGGGAGTAAGGGAATGTTGCCAATCGAATATATCATAGAGAGAACACTATATCGGCCAAGGGATGTTTTACAGTTCGTAAATGAATGTTTTAAAATAGCACTTAATAGAGAACGAATCTCTTGGGATTCCATTCATAAAGCTGAAAGTATTTATTCTGAAAAAAGATTGCGTTCTTTAAAAGAAGAATGGGGAGACATATATCCATCTTTCGAAGAAACCATAGAAATTCTCAGAGAGGTTCCAGAAAAATTCACCCGAACACTTATTCCTAAAAATAACATAGAATCTGTAGCATCGGAACTCGCCATTCAAAATACTAATGACCCATGCGCAATCATCGCATCTAAAATGCTCAATAGCGAAGTAAGAGAATCTGATGTTGTTAACGAGATATTTTTATGCTTATATAATATTAGTGCGATAGGATTCAAAGTTAGCCCTTTAACACCATATAAATGGTCTTTCAGAGATAGCAGCCCTGTAAATAAAGCTGAAATAAAGAGGGCAAGCCATATCAAAGTACATAAAATGTTGCATAAAGCATTAGATATAAAAATTGCAATATCTGATATTTATAATAAAGATGATGGAGACGACGAGATAAATTGATGATTTTTTTGAGTTAGGGCGCTATAAATATAATGCGCCCATTATTTTAACATCTTAAAGATTGTAAAATAGTAAGGACCTCTTCGTTACTTAAGCTAAGTAATCTCGCCAGATGCACAAACTCCACCACGTCTAACCTGCGTTCACCGCTTTCCACTTTAGCGATAAACGACTGCGGTTTGCCCAGCGCTTCCGCAAGCTGTGCCTGAGTAATCCCCTTCTCCTTACGAGCTTTCTTCAACGCATTGATAACACGCTGGTATTCTTCTGAATAGACTGAGGCCATTGTTCCGATTCCATACAAATATCCTGAAATCGAATATCCACTCATTGCGTTTTTATCCCAAAACAGGATAATTAAGCGCGTAACAAACACATGTAAGGAGGACACAATGCGTCATCAGAACTGGCATCCTGCCGATATCATCGCCGCACTAAAGAAACATGGAACAAGCCTGGCTGCGTTGTCCAGAAAGGCTGGCCTTTCCTCATCCACATTGGCAAACGCGCTTACCCGACCGTGGCCCAAAGGTGAATTGCTTATCGCACAGGCGCTAGACATTCCGCCCGATGTGATATGGCCGGAAAGATACTTTGATGAAAAGGGAGAGCCAATATTTCGTCAGATGAGGAATACTAAAAAAAGAAATCTATCTTCGACTTGATCAATGAATTCTCCCCCTTCACCCCAACCCTCTCCCTCAAGGGAGAGGGGGTCGAAGAGACTTCACATACGCCACCAGCTGATCCAGCACTATCCCCCACCCTTCGTGGAAGCCCATCTGCTCATGCTGCTCGCGGATTTCCTTCGTGGGGTGGCGCGCAATCGCCGTATAGCGGGTTTTGCCCTCCCCGACGTCTTCCAGCAGCAAAATTGCCGTCATAAACGGCTTCTCGGCCGGTTTCCAGCCTTCGGTATAGCCGTCGGTAAAGACCAGCTTTTTTCCCGGGTCGATTTCAAGAAACACGCCCCGGTTATCCATCCGCTGGCCGTCCACCTCAAACACGGTGTTGAACCGCCCGCCCACGCGGAGGTCAAGGTCGCAGTCGATCACCTTATGCGGTGCAGGGATGAAGAAGTGTTTGATGTGTTCGGGCGTGGTCCAGCAGAGCCACAGGAGGTCGCGCGGTGCGTCCACCACGCGCTCCAGTTTTAAGTCTGTTTCAGGGTCGAGCGTCACGGTGTTGTCCTCTTAAGGGAGCCCCTTAAAGGATAGCCGGACTCAGGCAAATTTCCCTTCCGCAACCTCTTCCGGCGTGACCACGCCCGTATCCAGCACCCAGCCGCTAATCAGCGAGGCTGGGGTCACGTCAAACGCCGGATTATAGACCTGCGCGTTTTCCGGCGCCCACTGCACCGCGCCAAAGCTTCCGGCGACGCCCGTCACCTCGCTGGCGGCGCGCTGCTCAATCGGGATCGCGTCGCCGTTCGGGCAGTCCGGATCGAGGGTCGTTTGCGGCGCGGCCACATAGAACGGAATGCCGTGGAATTTTGCCAGCACCGCCAGGGAATAGGTGCCGATTTTGTTCGCCACGTCGCCGTTAGCCGCAATGCGGTCTGCGCCCACCCACACGGCGTCGACCTGCCCTTTCGCCATCAGGCTGGCGGCCATGGAGTCGGTAATCAGCTGATACGGCACGCCCAGTTCGCCCAGCTCCCAGGCGGTCAATCTACCGCCCTGCAGCAGGGGGCGGGTTTCATCCACCCAGACGTTGCTGACGTTGCCTTCCTGGTGCGCGCGAGCAATCACCCCCAGCGCGGTGCCGACGCCCGCCGTTGCCAGCCCGCCGGTGTTGCAGTGGGTCAGCAGACGGCTGCCGGGCTTCACCAGCGGGCTGCCCGCGCTGGCAATCGCATCGCAAAGTCGTTTGTCTTCGTCAATCAGGCGCAGCGCTTCGGCCACCAGCGCCGGAACAAAATCTTCCTGCCACAGCGCCCGCTTCATGCGGTCCAGGTTGTTCATCAGGTTCACCGCCGTCGGCCGGGAGGCGCGCAGGGTTTCCAGCGCAACCGCCAGCTCGTCGCGGCTTTTGCCGTTTTCCGCCAGCAGCGCCAGCAGCAGGCTTGCAGAGAGACCGATCAGCGGCGCGCCGCGCACCCGCAGGGCGTGAATATGCCCCACCAGCGCCTCTACCGTTGAGGCATCCAGCCAGCGTTTCTCCTGCGGAAGGGCCTGCTGGTCGAGAATAAAGAGCTGATTATCCGCTACCCGCAGGCTGGTCGTCTGTAATGTCTGCATGTCGTTAATTCCCTGTTGCGTTGTTGTAGCACATTGTGTCAGGATGAAATCCAGATGTATAGACGTCTACATGTCTTTATTAGCAAACCCGTGAGGAGCAGGCCATGTCGCAATACCGTACCTTTACCGCTCAGGACGCCGTGGAATATGCCAGGCAGTTTGGCGGCCTTGACGATCCTTCATCGCTGGTGGAGGCGCAGGAGGTAGGCGACGGCAACCTCAATCTGGTGTTCAAAATCTTCGACAGCGCGGGCGTGAGCCGCATCATCGTTAAGCAGGCGCTGCCCTACGTGCGCTGCGTCGGCGAGTCCTGGCCGCTGACGCTGGATCGCGCCCGCCTGGAGGCGCAAACGCTGGTCGAGCACTACCGGCACAGCCCGCAGCACACCGTGAAAATCCACCACTTTGACCCGGAACTGGCGGTAATGGTGATGGAAGATCTCTCCAGCCATCGCATCTGGCGCGGCGAGCTGATCAAAAATAATTATTACCCGCAGGCGGCGCGTCAGCTGGGTGAATACCTCGCGCACGCGCTGTTCCACACCAGCGATTTCTTCCTGCATCCGCACGAGAAGAAAGCGCAGGTGGCGAAATTCATCAACCCGGAGATGTGTGAGATCACCGAAGATCTGTTCTTCAACGATCCGTACCAGGTTCATGAGCGCAATAACTACCCTGCCGAGCTGGAAAATGACGTCGCCGCGCTGCGCGACGACGCCCAGCTGAAAATTGCCGTGGCCGCCCTCAAGCACCGTTTCTTTTCTCAGGCTGAAGCCCTGCTGCACGGGGATATCCACAGCGGCTCGATTTTTGTGGCCGACGGCAGCCTGAAGGCCATCGACGCTGAGTTCGGCTATTTTGGCCCGATGGGATTTGATATCGGCACCGCCATCGGCAACCTGCTGCTCAACTTCTGCGGCCTGCCGGGGCATCTGGGCATTCGCGATGCCGCCGCCGCGCGCGAGCAGCGCCTGACCGATATTCAGGAGCTGTGGAACACCTTCGCGGAACGCTTCCAGGCGCTGGCGCACGAGAAAACGCGCGACGCGGCGCTCAGCGCGCCGGGCTATACCTCCGCGTTCCTGAAAAAGGTCTGGCATGACGCCATCGGCTTCTGCGGCACCGAACTCATTCGCCGCAGCGTTGGGCTTTCCCACGTCGCGGATATCGACACCATTCAGGACGAGGCGATGCGCCACGAATGCCTTCGCCACGCGATAACGCTCGGCAAGGCGCTGATCGTGATTGCCGACCGTATCGACAGCGCGGAAGATCTGGTGGCGCGGGTGCGGCAGTACAGTTGAGAACGTTTGCCCGGTGGCGCTGCGCTTACCGGGCCTACGGGTGCAAAATGTAGGCCGGGTAAGGCAAAGCCGCCACCCGGCAAAAACTCATCCTAAATACTCAATCACCGACAGCCCGCCGTTATAGTCCGTGCTGTAGATAATTCCCTGCGCATCCACAAACACGTCGCACGACTGGATCACCTGCGGGCGATTCGGGCGGGTATCCATCATTTTCGCCGGCGCGGCAGGCACCAGCGCCCCCGTTTCAACCGGCCGATACGGATTAGAGATGTCATACGCGCGCACGCCCGCATTCTGATAGGTGGCAAAAATCAGCGTTGAGCTGACAAAGCTTCCCGGCCGGTTCTCGTGCAGGTTGTGCGGGCCGAAATGCGCCCCTTTCGCCACGTAGTCGATTTCATCCGGCTGCGGGAAGGTAGAGATGCTGACCGGGTTCGACGGCTCGCGGATATCAAACAGCCAGATCAGCTTCTCGCCGTCTTCCTGGTTATCGAGCACCGCTTCGTCCAGCACCACCAGCAGATCGCGGTCCGGCAGCGGCAGCGCGGTGTGCGTGCCGCCGCCAAACGGCGGACTCCAGTTACGGTGGCTAATGAGCTTAGGCTGGGTGCGATCCTTCACGTCCAGCAGCGTCAGGCCGCCGTCGCGCCAGCTGCCGTACGCGGTATCGCCGGCAATAATCGCGTGGTGGAGCGCGTAGCGTTTCCCTTCCGGCCAGTTAGGCTTCTCCCCTTCTGCCTGATTCATCCCCGGCAGCCACCAGCGCCCTGCCACCTCAGGCTTACGCGGGTCGGCCAGGTCAATCGTCAGAAAGATGTAGTCGGTAAAGCCGTCAATAAGCGCCGACACGTACGCCCAGCGGCCCCCGACGTACCAGATGCGGTGAATGCCAATGCCGCTCAGCGGCAGAAAGCCGATTTCGCGCGGCGCGTCCGGCGTGGAGATATCAAAAACGCGAAGGCCGGCGCTCCAGCCTTTGTCCTGCACGTCGCTGACGGTCTCGCCCACCTGCCGGGTGTAGTAGACCTTCTCGTCGGCAAAACGCGCATCGGCAAACAGATCCCGGGCGTTGATGACCAGCAGCAGGTCATCATGCGCCTGCAGATGCACGTTCCAGGTGCCGGGCGGCGCGGGAACATAGCCCGCGGGTTTCGGGTTTTTCGGGTCGCGCACGTCCACTATCGAAAAGCCCTGCGACACCATATGGCCGATCCAGGCGAAACCGCGGTGCACCATCAGCTGCACGCCGTCCGGGCGACCGCCCTGATCGCTATGGCCAATCAGCCGCATATTGCGGCTGTATTCGGGAGGGGGTAAATGAGTCACCTTGAGCTCCTTTCGCCGGGTGGCGGCTGCGCCTTACCCGGCCTACCAATCCGTAGGCCCGGTAAGCGCAGCGCCACCGGGCATTATTTTGACCTGGCTTCCAGCGTCGCAAACCACGGCGCGATAAAATCTTCCGTCTGGCCCCAGCCCGGAATGATTTTCCCCAGCGACGCCACGTTCACCGCGCCCGGCTGGGCGGTCAGCAGCGCCTGCGGGATAGCTGCCGCTTTGAAATCGTAGGTCGCAGGCGTCGCTTCCCCGGCAATCTTGTTCGCCACCAGACGCACGTTCGTCGCGCCAATCAGCTTCGGATCCACCGCCACGCTCACCTTCCACGGGCTGCCCGGCTCGCGCATCAGCTGCAGATCCTGGTTGGAGATGTCGATGCTGTAGAGTTTAATCTCGGTACGGCCGTTCTCCTTCAGCGCCTTATACGCGCCCTGGCTGAAGGCGTCCCAGGTTCCCCAGATGGCGTCGATTTTGCCTTTCGGGTATTTCGCGAGGATCGCGCCCACCTTGTTGGCGGTGTCGCCCTGCACGTCAGAGGAGACCGCGCCGATAGACTCCAGCTCTTTGATGTCCGGGTACTGTTTTTGCAGCTCTTTATACGCCACCTGACGACGCTCCATCGGCGGGAAGCCCGCTACCCACAGCTTGACGATATTGGCCTTGCCGTTGAAATCTTTCGCCAGCTGGCCGAAGGAGAGATTCGTCAGAGAGGCATCGTCCTGTTGGGTCACGGTTACGCCCGGGATCTCGCCGTTGACGGCGGTATCAAATACCGCGACCTTAATCCCGGCGTCCACCGCCTTCTTCACCAGCGCGGTGGAGTACGGATCGCGGCCCTGAGACAGGATAATCCCGTCGTACTTCTGGCTGATGGCCTGGTTCACGAAGTCCTGGAATTTGGCGTCGTCCCCGTTGCTTAAAAAGGTGCTGACCTTAAAGCCAAGCTTCTTCCCTTCCTGAATGGCCCCGGCAATAAACTGCGTGGTGTTGTCGTCTGAGCCGAGGTTACGGATCACCGCGATGCGAATGGGGCCGTCGTGGTTGGCAATGGCCGCCGGGAGCGGTGCGGGCGTGGCCGCGAAGCCAGGCAGAGCGGTGAATAACCCTAATGCCACCAAAGAGAGTGCAATCTTTTTCATTTTTTATCCCGTTGTGTTGTCAGCGTTTTTGTATGTAGGTAATCGCCAGCGCTACCGCGAGCACCAGCCCTTTTATAATGTCCATGGCGTAATACGGCACGGAGAGCATCACCAGCCCGTTCGACAGCACGCCGAGAATCACCGCCCCGACCAGGGTCCCCAGCGCATTCGGCTTGCCGGACCCGGCCAGCGAGAAGCCGATCCACGCCGCCGCTACCGCATCCATCAGGTAACCGCCGCCCGCGTTCACCTGCGACGAGCCAATGCGCGAGGCCAGCAAAATCCCGCCCAGGCCCGCCAGCAGGGAGGCAATCACGTAGGCCGCCACCTTGTAGCGCGTGGTGCGAATGCCGGAGAGACGCGCCGCTTCCGGGTTACCGCCAATGGCGTACATCCGACGACCGTGAGTGGTGAGCGACAGCCCAAGCTGCGCCAGCACCGTCACCACCAGCATGACGATCACGATAGTCGGTACCTGTCCCAGCAGGCTGAACGTCGCAGGGATGGTGCCTTCCGCCATGTCGCCGCTCGGCAGCACCATGTTCTCGGTAATCGACCCGCCGTAGCTGTAGGTCATCGCCACGCCCTGAATGACAAACAGGCTGGCCAGCGTCGCGAGCATGTCCGGAATGCGCAGGATAACGATCAGAAAGGCGTTAAACAGGCCGACCAGCGTGCAGAGCGCAAGGGTGATAAGAATCGACTCGGTGGTGCCGAAGCCGTGCCAGACAAAAAGCGAAATCACCAGCGCGTTCGCCAGCGACGCGGTAGACCCCACAGAGAGATCGAACCCGCCAATGGTCAGCGAGATCGACACGCCGATGGCAATCACCGTCACGATGGCAATCGAACGCAGAATATTGATGATGTTGTTTGGGTCGAGGAAGCTGTCCGACGCCAGGCCAAAGACGGCCACCAGCGCGACGACGGTTAACAGCATGCCCCACTTGTAGAGAAAATCGAAAATCTGCTGACGGCCAGACGCCGTCGAGTTTACTGAAAGGGCCTTGCTCACGACGCCGTTCCTCCGGTTGAATAATAAAGTAGTGTCTCTTCACGGGCCTCGGCCCCGGCGATCTCCGCCACGATGCGCCCGTCCCACAGCACGCAGATGCGGTCGCACAGCCCGACCAGTTCGGCAAATTCGCCCGAGGCGTAAATCACCCCTTTGCCCTCGCGCGCCAGGCCGTCGATCAGCTGGAACAGATCGGTTTTGGCCTTCACGTCCACGCCTTTGGTCGGCTCGTCGAAGATCAGCACGCTAGCGTCATTGCGCAGCCACTTGCCGATGGCGACCTTTTGCTGGTTGCCGCCGGACAAACGTCGCAAAACCTGTCCGGGACCGCGGGCGTGCACGCCGACGCGGGCGATCACCTCCTCCGCCCAGCGCCACGCCTGACGATGGCCGAACAGGCTCCAGCGCGAGAAGCTGTTATCGGCGCACACGGCAAGGTTCATGCTTACCGGCTCGTCGATAAAAATGCCCTCTTTGCGCCGCTCTTCCGGCACCAGCGCCAGCCCGCGCAGCACCGAGTCCGCCGGGTCGCGCGGCTGCCAGGGCTGTTGATTCAGCTCACCGCGCGCCACGCGGCTTTTGCTGGCGCCAAACAGCGCCTTACAGAGTTCGGTTTTGCCCGCGCCCGCCAGCCCGGCAATGCCGAGAATTTCGCCCTTGCGCAGGTGCAGAGAGATATCTTTCAGCAGCGCGTCGTCGTGCAGCCCTTCTACCCGCAGCAGCGTTTCGTCGCCGTGCGGCGGCCGCGCGGGCGGATAGATATCGCTCAGCACGTGGCCGAGCATCTTCTCGACGATCGCTTCGCCGCTCAGATCGGCCATCGGGCCGGACTCAATCAGCTTGCCGTCGCGCAGCACCGTCAGGGTGTCGCAGATGGCCTTCAGCTCGTGAATACGGTGTGAGATAAACACCACGCCGATGCCCTGCTGCTTTAACCGTCTCACCACGGCAAACAGGCGCTCGCTCTCGTGCGCGTCCAGCGGCGCGGTGGGCTCATCAAGAATGAGAAAACGGCAGTGGTGTGACAGCGCACGCGCCAGCAAAATCTGCTGCTTTTCGGCAAGCGTGCAGCTGTCGATGGAGCGGCGAACGTCCAGAGAAACATCCAGCTGCGCCAGCGCCTGTCTCGCCTGCTGGCGGACGGCGCGCCAGCTGAAGCGATGCCCCGGCTGCGCCAGCTGGTCGAGTATGATGTTTTCGGCGATGCTTAATCCCGGGATCAACGCCACGTCCACCTCCTGCTGCACGAGGTGGATCCCCAGCCGTTTGGCGTCCAGCGGCTCGCGGATGCTTACCGGCTGGTTATTAATGCAGATTTCGCCCTCATAGTGGTCGTGCGTTCCGCACAGCACCGCCATCAGCGTCGATTTCCCCGCGCCGTTGGCGCCGGTCAGCGCATGTACCGATCCGCCGGTTAAGGTGAAATTCACGCGCGACAGCGCCTGAAAGCCGGAAAAGGCCAGGCTGATACCGCGCATCTCAAGGCGACTGGAAACCATCCGCGTAAATCCTTCATAACTCTTCTGATTTATCGAATTTTTCACAGCTCCGGTTGACTGACAACGACGGAAAAGGCATAAGTTAAAGCGAAATATTATTAGCCATCCGGATGTCCAGACATAACATCGGGTTAGCGCTTGCTAAAAAAGGACAACACCATGAGCAACACCGATATCCGCGTCGTGCCTGGCCCGGCGAACTACTTCTCCCATTCCGGAAGCCTTGCGCGTCTGAATGACTTCTTTACCCCGGAGCAGCTTTCCCGCGCGGTGTGGATTTACGGCGAGCGCGCTATCGACGGCGCGCGCCCGTTCCTGCCGGAGAGCTTTCACGCGCCGGGGGCGAAACGCCTGCTTTTTAAAGGCCACTGCAGCGAGCGCGACGTCACCCATCTGGTGGACGAATCCGGCAGTGACGCCAGCGTGGTGATTGGCGTCGGCGGCGGCGCGGTACAGGATGCCGTCAAGGCCGTGGCGCGTCGTCTGGGGGTGCCGTTCGTGGGCATCCCCACCATTGCCGCCACCTGCGCGGCGTGGACGCCACTCTCCGTCTGGTACAACGATGCCGGTCAGGCGCTGCAGTTTGAGATCTTCGATGACGCCAACTTCCTGGTGCTGGTGGAGCCGCAGATCATTCTCAACGCCCCGGCGGAATACCTGCTGGCGGGTATCGGCGATACGCTGGCGAAGTGGTACGAAGCGGTGGTGTTGGCACCTGAGCCGGAGAACCTGCCGCTGACCGTGCGGCTTGGCCTTAACGGCGCGCTGGCGATCCGCGACGTGCTGCTGGAACACAGTGAGGAAGCGCTGGCCGACCAGCAGCGCGGCGAACAGACGCAGGCGTTCCGGGACGTGGTGGACGCGATTATCGCCGGCGGCGGGATGGTCGGCGGTCTGGGCGAGCGCTATACCCGCGTGGCGGCGGCGCATGCGGTGCACAACGGCTTAACCGTGCTGCCGCAGACGGAAAAATACCTGCACGGCACCAAGGTGGCCTACGGCATTCTGGTCCAGAGCGCCCTGCTCGGCCAGGACGACGTGCTGGCGCAGCTGGTGGCGGCGTACCGGCGCTTTAACCTCCCGACCACGCTTCGCGCGCTGGACGTCGATATTCACAACCGTGACGAGCTGGATAAGGTGATAGCCCACACCCTGCGTCCGGTGGAGTCAATTCACTCTCTGCCAGTGACGTTAACGCCCGACGTTCTGCGCGCCGCGTTTGAGAAGGTGGAATCCTTCAGCCGTTGATCGCGCCGACAGGCTATACCTAATGATGATTCTCACCACTCTCGTCACGAGGTCATCATGCAGATCGATTTAACAGGTAAAAAGGCGCTGGTTACCGGCGCCAGCCGTGGATTGGGTCGGGCTATCGCGCTGTCGCTGGCACGCGCCGGTGCCGATGTGGTTATTACGTATGAAAAATCCGCCGATAAAGCCCAGGCGGTCGCCGATGAAATCAAGGCGCTTGGGCGCCACGGCGAAGCGATTCAGGCCGACAGCGCCAGCGCGCAGGCGATTCAGGATGCCGTCACCCATGCAGCGCGTTCCCTTGGCGGGCTGGACATTCTGGTCAATAACGCCGGGATCGCGCGAGGCGGCCCGCTGGAGTCCATGACGCTGGCGGACATTGACGCGCTGATCAACGTCAACATACGCGGCGTGGTGATCGCCATTCAGGAAGCGCTGGTGCACATGTCCGACGGCGGGCGCATCATCAACATCGGCAGCTGTCTGGCGAACCGCGTGGCGATGCCGGGTATTGCCGTTTACTCGATGACCAAGTCTGCCCTTAACTCCCTCACTCGCGGCCTGGCGCGCGATCTGGGCCCGCGCGGCATTACCGTTAACCTGGTGCATCCCGGCCCCACCAACAGCGATATGAACCCGGAAGACGGCGAACAGGCGGAAGCCCAGCGCCAGATGATTGCGGTCGGCCACTACGGCCAGCCGGAAGATATCGCGGCGGCGGTCACCTTCCTCGCCAGCCCGGCGGCCGGGCAGATCTCCGGCACAGGGCTGGATGTCGACGGCGGGTTGAACGCCTGATCGCAAATTTCCTGAAAGCCTCTGTCGCCCGGCAGAGGCCTTGTCGAGCCGCCTCGATGTTTCGCTTTTTACCGCTTACTTCCGTTTTATGTCCGCTCTACAGTACCCCATAAGAAATTCGGAATTTATCTAATAGTCTTATTATTTCCTTATAATTTGTGTGGGCGTACAGTGGAGGTACGGATGAAGATTGTCTGGTCTAATGGTGCAAAAAAGGCTTTTTCCAGAATTGACGAGCGGTATCAACGCCGCATTGAGGTAAAGCTTGCCGAACTGGATGACCGCTCGGCACCCCGGCCCGATATCAAAAAAATATCGGCGACAGAAAATCATTTCCGGCTACGCGTTGGCGATTACCGCATCATCTATACGCTTCGGGACGATCCCGATAACCATTGTTATGTTTTAGCCGTCAAGCGCAGAACTTCAACGACTTACCTGCATGAGGAGAAAGCCACCTATGGCTGTTCAGCTAATTAAGGACGATAACGGTAAAACGCAGTATGTGGTTATTCCTTATCACGAATACTTCCGCATGTGCTCACAGATGGCAGAGATCGACGACGAAACCGATGACGATCTGGAGGATATTGAGGTCGAACACGATAGTCTGGATGACGTGGAATTGCCCGGAGACGTGTGCAGCATCATGACCTGGCAGAACGTCAGCCTGCAGGCCGCGTGGCGTATCCTGCGCGGGCTATCCCAGCAGGAGGTGGCGGAGAAACTCGGCATAAGCCAGTCCGCCGTGTCGCAGCTGGAAGCGCTGGACTCCCGTCCGCAAAAGCGCACCCGCGAAAAGCTCGCGGCGATCTACGGCTGTAAGCAGGAGCAGATCAGCCTCTATCTCCCGAAAGAGGGTTAACAGCACTTCGCCCCGCCCTTGCCGCCGTAGCGGGCGTCCTGGCGGTCACGGAAAAATTCTTCGTAGGTCATGGGCGTCTGGTCCGGATGATTGACGCGCATATGCTCGACGTAGTTGTCGTAGTCCGGCACGCCAATCATCATTTTGGCGGCCTGGCCCAGGTACTTACCTGCTTTGGAAAGGGTGTCGAACATAGTTCTGATCTCACAAGAAATGTAGGCCGGGTAAGGCGAAGCCGCCACCCGGCACACGGGTTAATGCGCCCCTTTCGCCTGGGTCACAATCTCTTCCAGGTTTTCAGGCATTGGCTCATACGGCGTCTCTTTCGCCGTTGGCGCGTCGACTTTCAATGACGCCAGCGCGGTCCTGAGAGAATACAACGCCAGCACCACGACCACCACCATAAAGAAGATGGTCAGCCCGGCGTCCAGACGGTTGTTAAACACCAGCTGCGACAGCTGCGATTCGGTGTACTGCGCCGGGATCTTGCCGCTGTCGATCATCGCCTGGAACTTGTTGGCGATCGCCAGGAAGCCCACCTTGTTATCCGGGCTGAAGGCCTTCTGCCAGCCCGCCGTCAGGGTACAGACCAGCAGCCACGCGGTCGGCACCAGCGCCACCCACGCGTAACGCTGGCGCTTCATCTTGAACAGCACCACCGCACAGAGCATCAGCGCCATGCCCGCCAGCATCTGGTTGGCGATACCGAACAGCGGCCACAGGGTGTTAATCCCGCCCAGCGGATCGACCACGCCCTGATGCAGGAAATAGCCCCACGCCAGCACGCACAGCGCCGTCGCCAGCAGGTTAGCCGGGAGCGAGTCGGTCCGCTTCAGGTTCGGGGAGATGACGCCCAGCAGATCCTGCAGCATAAAGCGCGCCGCACGGGTTCCCGCATCCACCGCCGTCAGGATAAAAAGCGCCTCGAACAGAATGGCGAAGTGATACCAGAACGAGACATCCATCAGCCCGCCCAGCGCGCCGTGGAGAATATACGCCATGCCGACCGCCAGCGTCGGCGCCCCGCCCGCGCGGGAGATAATCGACTGCTCGCCCACTTCGCTGGCGATGCTCGTCAACGTTTCAGGCGTAATCGCAAAGCCCCAGCCGCTCACCACCTGCGCGGCGGAAGCCACCACGTCAACAGTGCCCGCCGGAGCCAGGACCGCCATCGGGCTGTTCATCGCGAAATACACGCCCGGGTCGATAATACAGGCGGATACCAGCGCCATAATCGCCACGAAGGACTCCATCAGCATGCCGCCGTAGCCAATCAGGCAGGCCTGATTTTCATTCGCCAGCATCTTCGGCGTCGTCCCGGAGGCGATCAGCGCGTGGAAGCCCGACACCGCACCGCAGGCGATGGTAATAAACAGGAACGGGAACAGATTGCCGGTCCAGACCGGGCCGGTACCGTCGATAAATTTGGTTAACGCCGGCATGGTCAGCGTAGGGCGCATAATCAGAATACCGATTGCCAGCCCGACAATGGTGCCGATTTTCAGGAACGTTGAGAGATAGTCACGCGGAGCCAGCAGCAGCCACACCGGCAGCACCGCCGCCACAAAGCCGTAGCCCACCAGCATCCAGGTCAGCTGTACGCCGGTAAAGTCGAAGAACGGCGCCCAGGTCGGGCTTTCCGCCACCCAGCCGCCGGAGATAATGGCGAACACGAGGAATACCAGGCCAATCACCGACACTTCACCAATGCGGCCCGGACGCAGGTAGCGGATGTAGATCCCCATGAACAGCGCCAGCGGAATGGTAAAGGCAACGGTATAGGTTCCCCACGGGCTGTGGGTCAGCGCTTTCACCACAATCATCGCCAGCACCGCGAGGATGATCACCATGATCATAAAGGTCGCCACCAGCGCAATCACCCCGGCAGTGGCCCCCATCTCCTCTTTCACCAGCTCACCCAGCGAACGTCCGTCGCGGCGGGTAGAGACGAACAGCACCATAAAGTCCTGCACCGCCCCCGCCAGCACCACGCCCGCGAGGATCCAGATCATCCCCGGCAGGTAGCCCATTTGCGCCGCCAGCACCGGCCCCACCAGCGGGCCTGCCCCGGCAATCGCCGCAAAATGGTGACCGAACAGCACTTTCTTGTCGGTCGGTACGTAGTCCAGCCCGTCGTTATGGCGGACGGCAGGCGTCATGCGCGTTGCATCAACGCCCAGGACGTTCTTGGCGATATAGCGGCCATAAAAACGATAGGCGATCAGGTAAACGCAGACCGAGGCAACGACTATCCAGAGCGCGTTGATCTGCTCCCCCCGGTTGAGGGCGATATAGCCCAGGGCAAAAGCTCCCACAACGGAGAGCCCTGCCCATGTAAGGTATTTCCCTGAGTTGTTCATAGTTGTTGTCCGTTGTCGTGAAACAGTGAGATGTTACATTTTGTTTCTAGAACAACCGGAAAAATTTAACAACTTTGAAACGCAATAATGCGTGGTCAAACCAGAGATTTACACCACAGTGTTAAGCCGATCACTTTGATCTGAGTTAGCCCAGCACCATCGTACTTAACCGGCAGGTACAGCACCGCCGCCCCTGCTCGTCGAAGACCCCAATCTCCCAGCTCTGGCTCGAACGCCCAAGATGCAGCGGCTGACACACGCCGCGAACCTTGCCGTGGGATACCGCCCGATGATGCGTGGCGTTCAGCTCCGTGCCCACCACGCTCTGCCCGTCGCGGGTCATCAGAAATCCGGCCATTGAGCCGAGCGTTTCCGCCAGCGCCGCCGAGGCCCCGCCGTGCAGCAGGCCAAACGGCTGATGGGTACGCGCATCCACCGGCATCTCCGCTTCCAGCGCGTCATCCCCGAGGCGGGTATAGACGATGCCCAAGTTCGCCACCAGGGTATTCACGCTGGTGGCGTTCAGCTCCTCAAGCGATAAATGACGTTTCCAGATCATTTACGCCCCCAGCGTGGAGCCGCCGTCCACCACGATATCCTGCAGGGTGATGTGGCTGGCGGCATCGGAGGCAAGGAACAGCACGGTCGCAGCTATCTCCTGCGGGCGGGCGATTTTGCCCAGCGGAATGCCGAGCTTGAACTGCTCGCCAAAGCCGCGAATACGCTGCTGCTCCGCGTCGTCGCTGGTCCACAGGGTGCGCTGCATGTCGGTGTCCGTTGAGCCCGGCGACACCAGGTTACAGCGCACGCCGCTGCCCGCCAGCTCCAGCCCGACGGTCAGGGCCAGGCTTTTCAGCGCCGCTTTCGATGCGCCGTAGGCGCTCATGCCGATGCGCGGCGCGTGCGCCGCGTCGGACGCCACGGTGACTATCGCCCCGCCCTGCTGACGGCGGAACTGGCCCATCGTCTGCTGGAACAGGTTGAACGCGCCGCCGACGTTGACCGCAAAGGTATCCTGCCAGTCCTCCTGCGAAAGCTGGTCCGTCGCCCCCATGCGCAGAATGCCCGCCGCGTTGACCAGCACGTCCAGACGCTCAAGGATATTAAGCAAACGGCCACACACATCGCTGACCTGAGCAAAATCCGCCACGTCCAGCGTTTCGGTGGCAAACGGATAATCATCCTGCGGGAAGGCCAAATCGAAGCCGGTCACCTGCGCGCCAGCTTCGGCAAACGCCAGTGCGGTCGCGTAGCCAATCCCCTTCCCCGCGCCCGTCACCCAGACGGTTTTGCCGGTGAAATCAAACACCATCACTTCACCTCGCGGGAGAGCAGCGCCCACCAGGCGTCGAGGGTCGGATTTTTTGCCAGCATCACGAAGTCGATATCGCCGTGTACTTTGCGCCAGCGGGCGGACAGCGCCATCATGCGCACTGAATCCAGGCCGTAGTCGATCAGGTTTTCGTCATCCATCGGCTCGTCGGACTCGTCCAGCAGCGGCAGGATCAGCGCCCGCAGCGCGACCTTCGAGGCTGGAACGGACGGCAGCAGATCGTCGGTCATCACCACGCGACCCGAGCGTCCAGCCACGTAGTTCAGCGACATAAGGTGCTCGTCGCGGGTGAAATCCGCCAGCGCGTCGGCAATGAAGAACGGCTTGATGTCGCGCATAAAGGCATCTGTGGCGGTGGTCATGCAGCCGATGTGGGCATACACGCCGGTAATCAACAGCTGGTTGCGCCCCGTTTCTTTCAGCATCTGCTCCAGCGGCGAGCGGTGGAACGCGCTGTAGCGCCACTTCACCAGCACCGTGTCCGCTTCGTCCGGCGCCAGCTCGGCAACGATGCGCTGCTGCTCCGGCGAGCGGGTGAGGCCCGGCCCCCACATGTCGTTCAGCAGGGCGCGGTCTTCATCGCTCTGCTCTTTCGGCTGAGCCGTGTAGTACACCGGAATATTGTGCGCTTTGCACCAGGCGCGAAGTTTGGCGATATTCGCTACCACCTGCTGCATCATCGCGCTATTTTCACCCCAGAAATTCAGGAAGTACTCCTGCATATCGTGGATCAACAGCGCGGCGCGCTCGGGCTCAAAACTCCAGTTCACCTTGTTGGTCGGCAACTCTGCGGCGGTCGGCAGCGCGTAAGCGGTTAATTTTGGAATGGCCATACTCTTTTCCTCAGCCCCGGGCGCGTTCAGCAAGCCACAGGCGCAACTGTTTCTTATCAACTTTGCCGACCGGCGTCAGCGGGAGCGCATCCACGCTCTCCACGCGGTCCGGCAGCTTAAATTCGGCGACGCCCTGCTCGCGCAGGAAGCGGCGCACCTCCACCGCGCGCAGGGGCTGTTTCACCACCAGATACGCGCAGCTCTTCTCGCCCAGCAGGCTGTCCTCCATGCTCACCAGCGCGGCGTGGATCACCGACTCATGGCGCAGCAGCAGGTTCTCGATCTCCTCGGCGGCGATCTTCTCCCCGCCGCGGTTGATCTGATCTTTCTCGCGCCCCTGCACGGTGATGTAGCCCTGCTCGTCAATGGCGATCAGATCCCCGGAGCAGTAAAAGCCGTCGGCGTCGAAGGCGCTGGCGTTGTGTTCCGGGCTGTTGAAATAGCCGCGGAAGGTGTACGGGCCGCGCGTCATCAGGCGTCCGACCTCCCCACGCGGCAGCGGATTGCCGTGCTCGTCCGCCACCCACACTTCGTCGTCCGGGCACATCGGGCGGCCCTGGGTGTTGATGATGCGTTCCGGCGCGTCGTCGAGCGCGGTGTAGTTCACCAGCCCTTCCGCCATGCCGAAGACCTGCTGAAGCTGGCAGCCGATCTCCACCGGAATACGCGCCGCGAGCGTGGCGGAAAGGCGCGCGCCGCCCACCTGCAGCAGCTTCAGTGATTTAAGCTGCGCGCTGTCCGCCCCGTCGGCAATCGCCTGAAGCCAGAGGCTGACGGCAGGCGGCACCAGCGAGGTGACGTTAACCTGATGCTGTTCAATCAGCGGGAAGCAGAGCGTCGCGCTCGGATCGTTCGCCAGCACCACGCAGCCGCCTGCGGTAAAGACACCCAGCGATCCCGGCGAGCTCATGGCGTAGTTGTGCGCCGCGGGCAGCGCGTTCAGATACCGGGTATGCGCAGTGATACCGCAGATCTCGTTGCTGCGGCGAATGCTGTAGTCGTAGTCGTTGTGCGTCCGCGGGATCAGCTTCGGCGTGCCGGTACTGCCGCCGGAGAGCTGGAAGAACGCCACTTCGTCGGCGGGCGTCGGGTTAGGGATAAAATTGTCCGCCGGACGCGCAATCGCCGCGTCCAGGGCATCTTCACCCTTATCGCCGCGCAGGAGCACGACGCGCACCGAGCGATGTTCATCCACAAAGGCATGAAGAAAATCATCGCCCGCAAACAGCGCATGGTCGCGATCGGCGATCAGCACGGCGGGTTTGATCTGCGCCGCGTAGGCGTTGAGTTCGCTACGCTGATGGCTAAAGAGCGCGTTCACCGGCGCGACGCCGATTTGCAGCAGCGCGAAGAAGGTCATGTAGAACTCGGCCACGTTGCCAAGCTGCACCAGCGCCGTCTCGCCGCGCTGCAATCCTCGCGCCTGAAGGGCTGAGGCCAGGTTGTTTACGGCCTGATTCAGCGCGCGGTAGGTAATGCGGCGATCGCCATCGATAATCGCCACCGCATCGCTGTCCGCCCGATCCGTCAGGATGTGGGTCAACGGCAGATCCTGCCAGTAGCCTTTTTCACGGTAGCGGCGGGCAAAATCCTCAGGCCAGCGGGTAAAGGGAATGGTCATGAGTCTTCCTTAGTGCAAACCAAAAACGTTAAGCATGGTGGAGAGCTTCACGCCCGTCTCGCGCCACTCGCCCACCGGGGAGGAGGCAGGCACAATGCCCGCACCGGCAAACAGGCGAACGGTATTTTCGCGAAGACGCGCGCAGCGGATGGTCACCACCCACTCGCCGTTGCCTTCGCTGTCGCACCAGCCAACGATGCCACCGAACAGCTCGCGGTCGAACGGCTCCAGCTCGGCAATCAGCTCTTTCGCCGCCTGATGCGGGAAGCCGCTCAGCGCCGGGGTCGGGTGCAGCAGGCAGGCCAGCGTCAGGGCGTTCTCGTTTTCACGCGCCTCGCCTTCTACCGGCGTTGCCAGATGCCACAGCGTCGGCGTGGTAATCAGCTGAGGAGAATCAGGCATGCTGAGATGGTGGCTGCGCGGTGCCAGAATGGTCTTCATCGCCTGGGTGACCAGGTCGTGCTCGTGACGGTCCTTTTCGGAGGCCAGCAGCTTGTTGCCCGCCTCGCGATCCAGCACATCGTCCGGCTGACGGCGCGCGGAGCCCGCCAGCGGCAGCGAGCTAAAGTGCGCTCCCTCTTTGCGCAGCAGCAGCTCCGGGCTGGCGCCCAGCAGCACCCCGCCGTCTTCCAGCGGCACGTGGAAGTTGAAGCTCGCCGGGTTCTGGGCGATCAGGCGCTCCATCAGGGCGCCGCTGTCCAGGCGTTTGTCGGTCGCGATATCAATCAGGCGCGACAGGACCACCTTGTTCACCTGCGGCGTGGCGGTCAGCGACGCGGCGCGAGCGACCATCTCTTCGAAGACGGGCTGCGGCGGGATCTCGGCGCGTTGTGCCACCTTCAGGGCCTGCGCGCCGGAAAAATAGCGTGCGGACTGCTGACGTGCGGGACGGGAAAAGGTCTCCCAGCGTTGCGGAATAAACAGCGACGAGGGCTTGCGGGTGTCGAACGGGATCGCCCCCACCATCACCGGGTGAGCAATACCGCTGGCTTTTGCCGTGCGGAAGGCCTGGGCTAATTTTTGCTGGAAGCGACCCGCCGGATCGTCACCGCCGACGGCGGGTTCACTGAAGCGGGCAAAGCAGCCGGACGTGGTAAAGCTGCGGTAAGGCGACATAAAGAAAAAACGGTCTGATTCCAGCGTGGTTGCGGCGTGCTGAACTTCCTCAGCCAGGGACGTATCCATATCATCCTCCTCAAAATGATAAAAGAAGCAATAATGATTATCATTTATATTTTCGTCGGCTAACCTAATCCCACATCGCTTCGCTGTCAACCGTCGGGCAAATAACTTGTGCGACAAAAGCTTGCATCCCGGCGCGGCAAATATGAAAATGAGAAGCATTATCTCCAACAAAAACAGGATCCCGCGCTGTGAAATTCCCTGCCGTTTTCCGTAATCCCCTGCTTTTATTATCACTTTTTGTTTTAGGACTTACCTCAGCTGCTGCCGCCGACTGGCCCCGTCAAGTGACCGACAGCAGCGGCGTTCACACGCTTGAGAGCAAACCGACGCGCATTGTCTCCACCAGCGTGACCTTAACCGGCTCCCTGTTGGCCATTGACGCACCGGTCGTCGCCAGCGGCGCGACCACGCCGAACAACCGCGTGGCGGATGGACAGGGTTTCCTGCGCCAGTGGGGCGATATGGCGAAGCAGCGCAAGGTTGCCCGGCTGTATATCGGCGAGCCGAGCGCTGAAGCGGTGGCCGCGCAAATGCCGGACCTGATTTTGATCAGCGCTACCGGCGGGGATTCCGCGCTGGCGCTGTACGATCAGCTTTCCGCCATTGCGCCGACGCTTATCATCAACTACGACGACAAGAGCTGGCAGGCGCTGCTGACCCAACTGGGCGAGATCACCGGACACGAAAAGCAGGCCGCAGAGCGCATTGCCGCGTTTGATAAACAGCTCGCGCAGGTGAAACAGCAGATGACGCTGCCGCCGCAGCCGGTGAACGCCATCGTCTACACCGCCGCCGCGCATTCCGCCAACCTGTGGACCACGGAATCGGCGCAGGGCAAGCTGCTGCACCAGCTGGGCTTTACGCTGGCGGACCTGCCTGCCGGGTTGCAGACCTCAACAAGCCAGGGCAAGCGCCACGACATTATCCAGCTGGGCGGTGAAAACCTGGCGACGGGGCTGAACGGCGAAGGGCTGTTTGTGTTTGCCGGTGACGAGAAAGACGTGGCGGCGATTTACGCTAACCCGCTGCTGGCGCACCTGCCGTCGGTGAAAAACAAGCGCGTGTGGGCGTTGGGAACCGAGACGTTCCGCCTGGATTATTACAGCGCGATGCTGGTGTTGCAGCGTTTGAATGCGATGTTTAAATAACAGGCACGATCCCCGTAGGCCCGGTAAGCGCAGCGCCACCGGGCGTTTTGTCGGGTGGCGGCTCCGCCTTACCCGACCTACAAGGTCACCACACTCTCCTGCCTGAACCGGCGCAATTCCACCAGCGCCACCAATAAGATCACACCAACCATTGCTAACACAAACCCGCTGCTGCTCGCGGACGCCGCCGGGGTCATTATCGCCCCCAGACCGCCGAGGATCGCCGCGCCAATGGCATCGCCCGTGACGTTTTGCGCGGTCCACAGGCCGTTAATGCGCCCGAGCATTCCTTCCGGCGTCTGGGTCTGGATCAGGGTGTACTGCAGCAGCGAGCTGATGGCGCTCAGCCAGCCGAAGATCACCAGACACATCACCCCCAGCGCCCAGACCGGCATCAGGCTGAAGAAGCCAATGGCGATAAACGAGGCCAGCGTGGCAAGCAGCATAATCAACCCCGGCCGCGCGCTCTGTGCCAGGTTGCCGCTGGTCAGCGCCCCGCACGCCGCGCCGAGCGGAATGGCGGCGTAGAGAATGCCTATTTCCGAGGCGCTCATCTGCCACTCGCCCGCCAGCGCCGGGTAGAGCACGCGCACGGCGCTCGCCATCGTCAGCAGGCCGCCGAGCAGCGCAATCCCGCCAATCAGCGGGTTGCTGAACAGGAAACGAATCGCGGCCATCAGGGACTTCAGCGGATGCTCGCGCGGCTGCGGCGGAGGTGGCAGCAGCGGCAGGCGCAGCAGCGTCAGCGTGGTGATAAAGGTCCCCGCCGCGGCCAGGCCGTAGTTCCACGCCACGTTGCCGGTTGCCAGCAGCAGGCCGCCAACCATCGGCGAAATCACCGAGCCGAGGCGCACGGTGAGCATGGTGATCGCCCCCGCCTGCATCAGGTTCTCGCGCCCGACCAGCGCGGGCGTCGCCGCCAGCAGCGCCGTCACGCCTAACGAGGCGAAGAAGCCGTCCCACAGCCCGAGGGCATAAATGGCCATCAGCGACGGCTCCGGCAGCATGGCGTTCAGACACAGCCCGATAAAGCCCACGCCGCAGGTGCCGCGCGCCAGCAGGATCAGCTTTTTACGCTCGTAGCGGTCCGCCAGCACGCCGCCGACCATCAGGCCGATAAACATCGCCCCGCCGGTTAACGTCACCGATAACCCCACCAGCCAGCTGGAGTGGGTCATCGTCTGGATTTGTACCGGCACGGCCACGCCGAGCAGGCCGAGGGATAAAATGGAGATAAAGCGGGCAATAAACACGGCGCGATACGCCGGGTGCGTTTTAAGCAGGCTGAGGTTGAGCAGCCAGGATTTTTGATTCATGACAAAGCCTTGAGTGTAATTCTACCCATTCCATGGGCGCACATGCTAACATAGCCAAATAAGATAGATAACGATAATCACTATCATTATCAAATCATGGATGTTGCTATGTCGTTTTCCTCATCTTCGGTGCGCGCCGTTGCCGTGCCCGTTTTATTGCTGCTATTGAGCCTCGCGATTGCACTCAGCCTGCTGGCTGGCGCCAGGCCGCTGCCTGCGTCCGTTATTGTCGATGCGTTCTCCGGCACCTGTCAGAGCGCCGACTGCACTATCGTGCTCGACGCCCGCCTGCCCCGCACCCTTGCCGGACTGCTGGCCGGCGGCGCGCTCGGCCTTGCCGGTGCGTTGATGCAAACCCTCACCCGTAACCCGCTGGCGGACCCCGGCATTCTCGGCGTTAACTCTGGCGCCAGCTTTGCCATCGTGCTGGGCGCGGCGCTGTTCGGGTTCACCTCTCCGTCTGAGCAGCTGGTAATGGCCTTCTGCGGCGCGCTGGCCGCCTCGCTGGTGGTCGCGTTTACCGGCAGCCAGGGCGGCGGACAGCTGAGCCCGGTACGCCTGACGCTGGCGGGCGTGGCGCTTGCCGCGGTGCTGGAAGGCTTGTCCAACGGCATCGCCCTGCTCAACCCGGACGTTTACGACCAGCTGCGCTTCTGGCAGGCCGGTTCGCTGGATATCCGCACTCTTGAAACGCTGAAAGTGGTGGCGATCCCGGTGATGATTGCCGCCGCCGTAGCGCTGTCGTTAAGCCGGGCGCTGAACAGCCTGAGCCTCGGCAGCGACACCGCCACCGCGCTCGGCAACCGCGTCGCGCGCACGCAGCTGATTGGCCTGCTTGCCATCACCTTCCTGTGCGGCAGCGCGACCGCCGTGGTCGGGCCAATCGCCTTTATCGGCCTGATGATGCCGCACATGGCGCGCTGGCTGGTGGGGGCGGATCACCGCTGGTCTCTGCCGGTGACTCTGCTGGCGACGCCTGCCCTGCTGCTGTTTGCCGACGTGCTGGGCCGCCTGCTGGTGCCGGGTGAACTGCGCGTCTCGGTGGTCAGCGCCTTTATCGGCGCACCGGTGCTGATTTTCCTGGTGCGCCGTAAACGCGGAGGTGGCGCATGATGGCCCCGTCCCGTCGTTTAGTCACCAGCGTCTCCCTGCTGGTCGTCGCCAGTCTGCTGCTGGCGGTCTGGAGCCTGCAAAGCGGTGCCGTAACGCTTGATTTCGCGCAGGTCTTTCACGCTCTCACCGGCAACGCGCCGCGTAACATCACCATGGTGGTCACCGAGTGGCGACTGCCGCGCGTGGCGATGGCAATCCTGGTCGGCGCGGCGCTCGGCGTCAGCGGTGCGATATTCCAGTCGCTGATGCGCAACCCGCTCGGCAGCCCTGACGTGATGGGCCTCAATACCGGGGCCTGGAGCGGCGTGCTGGTGGCAATGGTGCTGTTCGGCCAGCACCTGACGGCCATTACCTTCACGGCGATGGCGGGCGGCATTCTGACGTCGCTGGTTATCTGGCTGCTGGCCTGGCGCAACGGTATCGACACCTTCCGGCTGATCATTATCGGTATCGGCATCCGCGCGATGCTGATGGCCTTTAACACCTGGCTGCTGCTGCAGGCCTCGCTGGAAACGGCGCTTTCCGCCGGGCTGTGGTACGCAGGTTCTCTCAACGGCCTGACGTGGGGCAAAACCTGGCCCGCCGCGCCGCTGATTGTGCTGATGTTTATCGGCGCGCTGCTGCTGGTGCGACGCATGCGGCTGCTGGAGATGGGCGACGACAGCGCCTGCGCGCTGGGCGTGAGCGTCGAACGCTCGCGCCTGATGCTGATGCTGGTGGCGGTATTGCTGACCGCCGCCTCCACCGCCATCGCCGGGCCGATCTCGTTTATCGCCCTTGTCGCGCCGCATATCGCACGACGTCTAAGCGGGACGGCGCGCTGGGGATTAACTCAGGCGGCGCTGTGCGGCGCGCTGTTACTGCTGGCCGCCGATCTCTGCGCCCAGCGGCTGTTTATGCCTTACCAGCTTCCGGTGGGCGTGGTGACCGTCAGCCTCGGCGGGATTTACCTTATCGTCTTGCTCGTTCAGGAGTCACGCAAGAAATGACAGATTCAATCACCCGCTTGCGCGGCGAACATCTCACCCTCGGCTACGGCAAAAAAATCGTTGCCCGTGACTTATCCGTTGCCATTCCGGACGGCCACTTCACGGCGATTATCGGCCCGAACGGCTGCGGCAAATCGACCCTGCTGCGCACGCTGAGCCGCCTGATGACGCCGGTGGAGGGCAGTGTCTTACTGGACGGGGAGCAGATCCAGCGCTTCGCCAGCAAAGAGGTGGCCAGGCGCATCGGGCTGCTGGCGCAAAACGCCACCACGCCGGGGGACATCACGGTGCAGGAGCTGGTCTCGCGCGGGCGCTACCCGCACCAGCCGCTGTTTACCCGCTGGCGCAAGGAAGATGACGAGGCGGTGAACCGCGCGATGCAGGCGACGGGCATCACCGATCTCGCCCAGCAGAGCGTGGACACCCTCTCCGGCGGCCAGCGTCAGCGGGCGTGGATTGCGATGGTGCTGGCGCAGGAAACGTCGATCATGCTGCTGGACGAGCCGACAACCTGGCTGGACATCAGCCACCAGATTGATCTGCTGGAGCTGCTGAGCGAGCTGAACCGCACGCAGGGCTATACTCTGGCGGCGGTGCTGCACGATTTAAACCAGGCGTGCCGTTACGCCACGCACCTGATTGCCTTGCGCGACGGGGAGATTGTGGCGCAGGGTGCGCCGAAGGAGATTGTCACGCCGGAGCTGATCGCGCGGATCTACGGTATGCGCTGCATGATTATTGACGATCCGGTGGCGGGAACGCCGCTGGTGGTGCCGTTAGGTCGGCGGTAATTGCCGGGTGGCGGCACGCCTTACCCGGCCTACACTCGGCTCCCGTAGGCCGGGTCAGGCGTAGCCGCCACCCGGCGCTTTTGACGTTACCCCAAAATCTCCCTCAACACTGGCCCAATTTTCTCAAACGCCTGCGGTGAAATGATATCCACGTGGGCGCAGTCCTGGCTGTACACCTCCAGTTCTCCCACCCACGGTGCCCAGGCGGCCTGCGGATCCATCATGCGCGTGCGTTCGGCAACAAACAGCGTCGCCTTACCGTCAAAGCGTGAACTGTGCGCCGTGGTGAGCAGCCGCACCGCATCGGCGTAGTTGCCTTCGATAGCGTTAAACAGCTCGCTGGAGCCCTGTCCCTGCTGGGCGGCGATAAACGCCTGACGCTCGCGCTCGATCTCCGCCAGCACCGCCGGGTCGAGGCCGTTGGCCTCTCTCTCCGCCCAGTTCTGGGTTTCCGGCGGCCAGGTATCCAGCAGGCCGAGGAACGCCACCGCTTCACCCTGCTCGCGCAGGCGGGCCGCAATGCCCTGCGCCAGCGTGCCGCCGAGGGAATAGCCGAACAGGTAATACGGCCCCTGCGGCTGCTGCTTACGCAACGTATTCAGGTGATGATCGATCGCCCCATCGAGATCCGCGCACTGCTGCATCGGACCGTCCGGACGCGGCGACTGAATGCCGACGATTGACCAGCGCGGGCTGAGGTAGCGCGCCAGGACGCTAAACTGCCAGGCAAAGCCGGACGCAGGATGGAAGCAGAACAGCGTCGGGCCGTTGCCTTCGCGCAGCGGCAGAAGGGTTTCATACCCCAGACGCTGCGCCTGCTCGTCGCTCAGTTGAGAGTCCAGCAGCGCGCTAAGCTTGCTCACCGTCGAGGCGACCATAATTTGCCCCGGCGTGACCTTGCGGTTGAACGCGCGGCTGAGCTGAGCCGCCAGACGCATCGCCAGCAGCGAGTGGCCGCCGAGGGCAAAGAAATCCGCCTCAATGTCGCTGATCTCACAGCCCAGCAGCGCGGCAAACGCCTGCGCCACGGCGATTTCAGTTTCGCTTTCCGGCGCGCGACCGGAGGTTTTACCGGTCAGCTCCGGCAGCGGCAGCGCCTTGCGGTCGAGCTTGCCGTTGGCGCTCAGCGGCAGCGCGCTGATTTGCAGCAGCACCACCGGCACCATATGCGGCGGCAGCTGGGCTTTGAGCGATTCCAGCAGCGCGTCGCGGTCCAGCGGTAAGCCGGATTCAGAAACCACGTACCCCACCAGCTGGCGCGCATCGCCGCCCGTCGCCGCCGCCTGGTTGAAGACGCAGGCGTGCGCCACGGCCTGGGCCACGTCCGGCAGCGACAGCATCGCCCGGTCGATTTCACCCAGCTCGATGCGCTGGCCGCGGATTTTCAGCTGGTCATCGCTGCGGCCCAGATACTCCACCGCGCCGTTGTCCAGCCAGCGGGCAACGTCCCCGGTGCGGTACATGCGCTCGCCCGGCGCGAACGGGTCGGCAATAAAGCGGCTGGCGGTGAGATCGGGGCGTCCCAGATATCCCTGCGCCAGCTGGATGCCGATGAGGTAGAGATCCCCCGCCACGCCGAACGGTACCGGGCGCATCATCGCATCCAGAATGCGCAGCCCCGTATTCCACACCGGGAAACCGATCGGCACGCTGTTGCCCTCCACCGCCGCCAGTTCGGGGCCGTACGCCGGATACCAGCTGACGTCCACCGCCGCTTCGGTTGGACCATAGAGGTTATGCAGCGGCACATGGGTCAACGCTTCCCACTCACGGCACAGCGCCGTCGGCAGCGCTTCGCCGCTGCAGAACACCTGCTTAAGCGTTTTGCAGCAGTCGACGTTTTCCGGCGTCAGCGAGGCAACAAACGCCGCCAGCATCGACGGCACGAAGTGGGTAGTGGTCACGCCGTAGTGCGCGAAGAAGCTCTGCATCGCCTGCGGATCGCGGTGCGCGTCCGGCTCCGCCATCACCAGCTTCGCCCCGGCGATAAACGGCCACCAGAACTCCCACACCGACACGTCAAAGCTGCACGGCGTTTTCTGCGCCACCACGTCAAACGCCGTCAGCGGATAATGGTCCTGCATCCACTTCAGGCGGTTAACGATGGCAGTATGGCCGACCATGACCCCTTTTGGACGCCCGGTCGAACCGGAGGTAAAGATGATGTACGCCGTCTGCTCCGGCTTCGCCAGACGCAGCGGTTCAGCATCGGTGGTCGGTAATAGTGTGTTGTAACTAAACGTCTCGACGGACAGATCGCTAAAGCGCGGAAGCTGTTCGTCGGTGGTAATGAGCAGGGACGGCTTCGCGTCCTCGAGCATCATCCGCAGGCGATCGTCCGGATAGCCGGTGTCGAGCGGCAGCCACGCGGCGCCCGCCTCCACAATGCCGTGCAAGGCTAACGTCAGGAATACCGAGCGCGGCAGGGCCACCGCCACGCTGTCGCCCGGCTTCACGCCGCGCGCGCGCAGCAGGTTTGCCAGCGCGACGACCTGCTCGCGCATCTGACGATAGCTGAGTTCAACGTGCGCATCCGCCAGCGCCGGGGCATCCGGCGTTTTGCTCGCCTGTTCCGCCACCAGATCCGCGAGCGTGGTGGACGGCAGCGCCAGCCCGGTATCGTTGATGCGCGCGAGCTTTGCGTATTCCTGCTCTGAAACGGTTTCCACCTCGCCGCAGCGCAGGTCCGGGTTGGCCGCAAACTGCACCAGCATCGCGTTCAGGCGCGCCACGTGACGCGTCAGCGTCGCCTCATCGTAACGCTGCTTATTGGCGAGGATCTCCATGCTCAGCCCGCCCTGCTCGTCCGGGAACAGCGCCAGCTCCAGATCGTTCACCGGGCCGGTCGCCAGCGTGTGGGTGATGGCCTCCACGCCGTCGATATCCAGCTGGTAGTCGAACACTTTAACGTTCAGCACCGGGCCAAACAGCGCTTCATCATCCGCCGCTTTCCCGCTGTCGCGCACGATCTGCTCGGCGTCGTAGCGCTGGTGGCGGCGCATTTTTTTCAGCTGGTTCGCCAGGCGCAGCGCCAGCGAGGGCAGGCTCTCCTGGGGATCGATATTGACCGCCAGCGGCAGGACGTTAAGCACCGGCCCGGTCGCGGTGAGCGCCGCGGATCCCATCCGGCGCATAAAGATAAACCCGGCGGCGTAGTCCAGCCGTCCGGTGAGGCGCCCCAGCCACAGCGCCACCAGCGCAAGCGCCAGGTCGGTGCGCTGTACCTGACCTGCCGCCTGTGCAAGCTGGCTGAAAGCGCGGCCGTCGGCGGTAATTTTCAGACGCAGAATGTCGGTCGTGGCGGCACGGCCCGGCAGCGGCGCGGAGGAGAGCGAGACCGGAGAAGGCAGCTCTTTGCGCTGCCCGGCCCAGAAGGCGCCGTCGCGGCGGTACGCCTCGCTGTCGTGATAGCGCTGATACTCGTCCACCACCTCTGCGAATGGCGTAAACGGGGATTCCGGCGTGGGTTCGCCCTTTTTCCACGCGGCATAAATCGCGGCGATCTGGCGGGTTATGGCCGGGAAGCTGAAGCCATCCACCACCAGATGGTGATAGCGCTGATACCAGTACCAATGGTTTTCACCGACCTGAATCAGCTGATGGAAAGCGAGCGGCTGACCGCTGTCGACGCGCAGGTTCTGGTTAAGATCGGATTCCATCAGCGCCACGGCGGCGGCGTGGGAATCAACGCGAACAATGGACGGTTCCGGCAGAATGAAGGTGTCATCCACCCACTGCCACGCCTCACCGTTATCCTCGGCGAAACGCATCCGCAGGGTATCGGCCTGCATCATGCCTTCCGCAATGGCTTTTGCCAGCAGCGGCGCGTCAATGTCGCCTTTCAGCTCGGTGTAGTGCGCCACGCTCCAGGCGTTTGGCAGCGTGGACAGCTGTTCCGCCATCCAGATACCCGGCTGGGCGGCGACGAGAGGAAGACGGTTCATGCGTTCTCCCCCGCGAAATAAGACGGCTCAAGCGTCTGCCAGCGTTCCGCCAGCCACTGCTGGCACGCCTCCTGAGACTGTGCTTCGCACACCACGCCCCACCCTGCCGGCAGTTCGCACTGCTGAGGCCACAGGCTGTACTGCCCCTGGTCGTTTTGCAAAATGGCGAACTGTCCCTGCGGATTATCGAAAGGATTGCTGAATTCCATACAGACTCCGTTAGTGAATAAGCGGCTGCCAGAGGGTGATAAGCCCCTGCGTCAGCCCACCGCGCCAGCAAAGCGCATCGTGTCCGCCGTCAACCTGACGCCAGATAACCGGTTGGTGTGTGTGCAGTTCGGCATAAATCGCCTGATTCGCGCGGAAGATGAGCGGCTCGTTGCGCCCGGCCTCAAGAAGGATGCGTAACCCGCGAGGGGATATTTCGCCGGTTTTAAGTTGTTCGATTAACAGCCCGTCCTGCTGGCCGCCGCGGTGCGGCCACCAGTAGGAGCCGGACTGGCTAAGCACGCAGCCAAAACGCTGCGGCCAGTTGAGGCCAGCATAAAGCGACGCGAGACCGCCAAAGCTCTGGCCAGCCACCACCGTACGGTCGGCGCGGTCGCTGAACAGCGCATGTTTTTGGACAAGGGGGAGAAGTTCTTCCTGCACCGCCAGCCAGAAATCGGGATTGCACGGCAGCTCGCGGTTGCGATGCGCCATATCGATAACATCGATTAAGACATAGACCGCAGGCGGTAGTTTGCCTTCACGGGTGAGCGACGCCAGCGCAGGCCAGACCGGCATGCTTTCGGCCCAGAACTGCCCGTCGAGCAGCACCGCCAGCGGGCGTTCCGGGCTATGATCCCCGGTGGTGAAAATCCAGATGCGGCGGCGATTTTTCAGGCGCGCGCTTTCCCACTCAATGCAGACTGGCGGCTGATACGGCGTATCGGGATGATTCCAGCCCGGCTGAACCGGTGCTTGCGGCATCTCCAGCGCCGAGACGGCGTGCCCACGCCCGCCGCGCCAGCTCTGCGGGTTCAGCGGGTCTGAAACCGCGTGCGGCAGCAGCTTGCGCCAGCCTTCACGCAGCGCCATGCGTTCCGGCTGCTCGCCTTCAAACACAACGCTGGCAAAATCGTTTTCATTCACGGAAGGGATAAAACAGTAGCTTCCGCGCCACTCGGGGCTGAACTCGCCCTGCCACTGCCAGACGTCGGTATCGGGAATGCGTTCGAGGGACTGCGGGCGGGCATTTTGGTGGTGATCGGTCACGCCGGTGACGTAGAGCCAGACGCGTTTGATCGGTGACGTTCTTTGCGTTCCTGCCGGGTCACGCCACCAGAACGTGACGCGATAGTTTCCCTTTTCCGGCGTCCATTCAGGCCCGTTTTTCGACTGCCACCACGCTTCACTTCCCGTTGTTAACGCCGTCACCCTTATAACCTCATGTTTAACAGTCTTTTTTGTTTCAGAGCAAATTTTATTGATAATATTATTGATAACTATTTGCATTTGCAATAGCGTAGTGCCCGCGCTGTGGGAAGCGCTCATAAAACAACCACAAAAGCAGGACGTACAATGAATAAGAAGATTCACTCTCTGGCCTTGCTGGTCAATTTAGGGATTTACGGCGTCGCGCTGCCTGCTCTGGCAGACGACAACACCGCCTCTGCGCAGCACGAAGATACGATGGTGATCACCGCTGCCGAGCAGAATCTGCAGGCGCCGGGGGTATCGACCATCACCGCCGATCAGATCCGCAAAAACCCGCCCGCGCGCGACGTGGCGGAAATCATCCGCACCATGCCGGGCGTTAACCTGACCGGTAACTCCACCAGCGGCCAGCGCGGGAATAACCGTCAGATTGATATCCGCGGCATGGGGCCAGAAAACACCCTGATCCTGATCGACGGCAAGCCGGTGACCAGCCGTAACTCCATCCGTCTGGGCTGGCGCGGCGAGCGTGACACCCGCGGCGATACCGGCTGGGTGCCGCCGGAGATGATCGAGCGCATCGAAGTGATCCGCGGTCCGGCCGCCGCGCGCTACGGCAACGGCGCGGCAGGCGGCGTGGTGAACATCATCACCAAAAAATTCGACGACCAGTGGCACGGCACCTGGAACACCTACCTGAATGCGCCAGAACACAAGGATGAAGGTTCCACCAAACGCACCAACTTCAGCCTGAGCGGCCCGCTGGGCGGCGACTTCAGCTTCCGCATGTTCGGTAACCTGGACAAAACCCAGGCCGACGCGTGGGACATCAACCAGGGCCATCAGTCTGACCGAACCGGTGCCTACGCCGACACGCTGCCCGCGGGCCGTGAAGGGGTGGAAAATAAAGACATCAACGGCGTGGTGCGCTGGGACTTTGCGCCGATGCAGTCTCTGGAATTTGAGGTGGGCTACAGCCGTCAGAATAACCTCTACGCCGGTGATACCCAGAACACCAACAACGACAACAGCTCCAGCGGCCTGGTGAAAAAGAACTACGGCAAAGAGACCAACCGTATCTATCGCCAGAACTTCGCGGTGACCTGGAACGGCGGCTGGGATAACGGCATTACCACCAGCAACTGGGCGCAGTACGAGCACACCCGCAACTCCCGTCTGGGTGAAGGGCTGGCGGGCGGTACGGAAGGCTTGTTCAACAGCAATAAATTTACCGACACCGATCTGGCCGACGTGATGCTGCACAGCGAAATCAACCTGCCGATTGATTTCCTCGTTAACCAGAACCTGACGCTGGGTACCGAGTGGAACCAGCAGCGCATGAAAGATTCCACCTCCTTCACGCAAACCCTGCAGGGCGGCACCATTCCGGGCATGAGTAACGATCGCAGCCCGTACACCTCAGCGGAAATCTTCTCCCTGTTCGCTGAGAACAACATGGAGCTGACCGACAGCACCATGCTGACCCCTGCCCTGCGCTTCGACCACCACACCATCGTCGGCAACAACTGGAGCCCGTCCCTGAACCTGTCGCAGGGTCTGGGGGATGACTTCACGCTGAAGATGGGCATCGCCCGCGCCTATAAGGCGCCGAGCCTGTATCAGACCAACCCGAACTACCTGCTCTACAGCAAAGGCCAGGGCTGCTACGCCAGCTCCGACGGCGTGGGCTGCTACATGATGGGCAACGACGACCTTAAGGCCGAAACCAGCATCAACAAAGAGATTGGTCTGGAGTGGAAGCGCGACGGCTGGCTGGCGGGCGTGACCTGGTTCCGCAACGACTACCGCAACAAGATCGAAGCGGGCTACGCGCCGATCGGCCACACCTCATCTGGTAAAGTGCAGACGGATATCTACCAGTGGGAAAACGTGCCAAAAGCGGTGGTTGAAGGGCTGGAAGGCTCCCTGAACGTGCCGGTCAGCGACACCATTAACTGGACCAACAACATCACCTACATGCTGCAGAGCAAGAACAAGGAGACCGGCGACCGTCTGTCGATCATTCCGGAGTACACGCTGAACTCCACTCTGAGCTGGCAGGTTCATCAGGACGTGTCGCTCCAGTCGACCTTTACCTGGTACGGCAAGCAGCAGCCGAAGAAGTACAACTACAAAGGTCAGCCTGTGACCGGGTCTGAAAAAGACGAGGTCAGCCCGTACAGCATCGTTGGCCTGAGCGCGACCTGGGACATGACCAAAAACGTCAGCCTGACCGGCGGCGTGGATAACGTCTTCGACAAGCGCCAGTGGCGTGCGGGTAATGCCCAGACGACCGGGAACGCCACCACCGGCGCGTATATGTACGGCGCGGGGGCTTATACCTATAATGAGCCAGGCCGCACGTGGTATATGAGCGTGAATACGCGATTCTGATAAAGGCAACAACGCCTCCCTCTCCCTGTGGGAGAGGGCTGGGTGAGGGCATCAGGCCGCACTATTTATTGATAGAGGGGAAACCATGCACACCACCCACCGCACGTTCATGCTCGCCGGCCATACCGTACACCACGTCACCTTCGACCCAACCACCTTCACCGACGCCGATCTCCTCTGGCTCCCCCACCACGCTGAGCTTGCAAACGCCGGGCGCAAACGCAAAGCCGAGCATCTGGCAGGCCGCATCGCCGCCGCGCATGCCTTACCTGACCACACCGTGCCCGGCATCGGCCCCAGCGGTGAACCGCTCTGGCCGGAAGGCGTTTCAGGGAGCATCACCCACAGCGGCACGCAGGCGATGGCGGTTGCCGTCCGTTATCCAGACGCGCTTGTGGGTATTGATTGCGAAGCCATTCTTCCTGACCGAGAAGCCCGAGAAATCCAGGACGGCATCATTAATGCACAGGAAGCGATGTGCCTGACGCGCTCGGGCTACCCCTTTGCGCTGGCGTTGACGCTTGCATTCAGCGCCAAGGAAAGTTTGTTTAAAGCCCTGTTCCCTACGGCAAGGCGCTACATGGGATTCGATTTTTCGCGGGTCACGGCATTGAATCAGAAAACTATCGCATTGACGCTCAGCCATCCGGCGGGCCGTTATCAGCAGGGAAAATGCTATAGCCTCGCCTGGCAACATGTTAATGGGGAGGTATATACCTTGATTGTCGATCAGGAATAATGCTGCCCTGTTTATTGCTCCAGCAATTAAAGACTAAAAATAACGAAACTCTCGCTTCCTACCATTTATAATAGCCACCAAAATCTTCCTGAAGCATTTAAAAGTATTCGGGCGAGTTTTTTCATAACAGAATTCAGTCATAAAACCTCGAACCAGATCAAAAACACGAGAATAAAAAATCAATAAATACAAAATAAATTATTTCAATTTTATAATTTCAGGAACATTATGCCTTCGCTGTTTTATATTATCTCGATGTGACTAAGGAAACATAACGTACTCAACTAACGCCACTAACAGAACAACATGAGCCCAGACAGAAATGAAACATTGCCTGATACCGAGAATAAAACCTATCAGCAAGCAGATAATTATTACTATCCTCGCATTTTTCGGCTGTCTCTTTTTTGCTCATGCTAACGAAAATCCCTATGAGGATGGCATGGATCCTTATCATTGGATGGAAACACACCCCCAACAGACTGCTCGCTGGTTAAATCAACGCTCAAACCAGACGGTTAAGACACTCCACGCCCTTCCATGGAGAAACGCGCTGGCGAAAAGGTTAAGCGAGCTGGAGAATACGGCCCCCACTATTTCTGATATTTATGATGCGGGACAAAATCGTTTTTATCTACGCTCAACGGTTGAACACCCCTACCTGCGGCTGTTTGTAAGACAGAAGGGAAAACCGGAACGGGTGCTCATTGATCCGCATGTTGGCTATGGGATTAATTTTTTTAGCCCTTCACATGATGGTCGCTACGTGGCTTTTGGGCTCTCAAGAAACGGGACTGAAAGCACGAGAATTACCGTTATCCGGGTTGTGGATAATGTCGTATTAGATTCGCATATCCCCGACGTTCGCTATCCCAGCGTTGTCTGGGCCGCGGATAACCAGTCCTTTTATTATAGCCTCAATGCCATCACTCAGGATTCAGGACGACAAACCTGCGGCAAGGTCTACCTCCATCGTATAGGGCACGACAGAGACGTTATGACGTTTGACTGGCGCACGCTCCCTGAACTCGCACAAAAAGCCTGTGAAAACGTTAATCTGTACACCACTCCTGATTCTGAATATCTGATTGTTAACGTTTCAAAATCTATCAGTGGTTATGGAGGCTACCTTTTTGCCGCCAAAAAAGACCCGGATGACAACGGCACACTCATCTGGAACAAAATTGTTGATACCGATAAAAATGTTTCTGCCTTTGTTTATTCCGGGGAGTGGATTTATCTGGCGAGCTATAACGCCTCCTCAGGCTACGATATTTCACGTATCAATCTGGCCGCTCCTGCCTCCACCAAAGAACCCGTGATGAGCTGGTCGAACGGAGAATTAACACAATTAAGCCTGAGTAGGGATTCACTTTATGTGGCTTATCATGACGCCGGAAGCAGTAAATTCATACGTATTCCGTTTGCTGATATCCGTAACCACCAGGCAATTCCGGTCCCTGCAGATGAAGACGTGAGTGCGATATTTGCCAGCAGCGATAGTCAGGACATTCTCTTCACCCGTCAGGGCTGGCTTCATCCCCCCGTCATTTATCATTATCAACCTGCGGATAACATTATCCAGAAAACAGAGTTAATACCGCCGTTAAGCCAGCCCCTTACAGACTATGTGACGGAAGAAAAATGGGTCACTACAGCTGAGAATGTTCGCGTCCCACTGACTCTCATATACCGTAAAGGCATTGCGCGCGATGGTTCGGTCCCTACCTGGTTGACGGCTTATGGCGCGTACGGCGTGAGTACGTTTCCTTCATTCGATCTGACCCGTCTGCTCTGGCTGGAACAAGGCGGTATTCTCGCTATCGCGCATGTACGCGGAGGCGGTGAAATGGGCCCTGAATGGCACGAGGCAGGAAGAGCGGATAAGAAAGAAAATTCCATTACCGATTTTATTCGTTGCGCGGAATATCTTATCGACAGTCGCTACACCTCACCGTCAAAACTGGCAATCGGGGGTGAAAGCGCGGGGGGAATTATCGTGGGTATGGCGATGACCCGTCGCCCGGAACTGTTTTCCGCAGTGGCCATAGACGCCGGGATACTGAATACCAGCCGACTGGATAACATTCCGATAGGCGTGATGAACTATGACGAACTGGGTTCACCGCTGACGCCGTCTGGCAGGCTAAACTTATTGAAAATAGATGCCTACCAACATCTGGTACCTGAAAAACGTTATCCTCCCGTTCTGTTAACCGTGGGCCTGCATGACCAGCGCGTTTCCCCGTGGCAAACAGCAAAATTCGCCGCCCGGTTAGAGGAGGCAGGCTCGCCGCGAAGCGTGCTGGTTCTGGCTTACCGTCAGGGAGGACACAGTGCGGCAACCTATGCCGAGGCCGATTCAAAATTAGTCGACACGGTAAGTTTCTTTATCTGGAAAACCGGTCTTCACGTTCAGGACAGGTGAAAGCGGCACCCGTTACGGGTGCCCTGTCATTCATACACGAAATGGTTCAAACATCCGGGAACATCACGCTATTCCCCGGCGCTTCCCTGTGCAGATGGATAAAGTTCAGGTGCCGTTCATACTGGTCCAGAATATCCGTAATCACCTGCTCCTTGCTGTAGTCCATCAAATCATTCCCCTGGCTTCCTTCAAGCAGGAAGGTTTCCAGCCGGTAGTAGGTCGATTTCCCGCTGCGCGCCCGGTAGGTAAAGCCGGGGACCGAGTACTGCTGCGGCCAGATCTGGTAGACAAAGTTCTGCTCGTCGCCCATGTGCACCAGCAGATCCAGGTGACCCAGGGTTTCACCCTCCTCTGGCGGCAGGTTTTTCAGCTCCACGTAGGCGCCGCGCAGCTTCAGCTCCTGCGCCACCTCTTCCATTGCCGGGAAGCAGACCGTCTCCATCATCTGTTTGGTGTAGCGCGTGCCCGGGTAGTTCATCAGGCGCGACAGGCGTTTCTTCCAGCTCAGCCTGTCCTGCGCGCCCATCGGACGCGGTGCGGTATCGCGGCTGGCGCTGACGCGGCGGTAATCTTCCACCTTGAGCGATTTATACAGCCCGGCCATCACAAAGAAGATAACGAAGCTGAACGGCAGCCCCATGATCACCGTGGTGTTCTGTAGCGCCGAGATGCCGTTGGTCATCAGCATGCCGAGCGTCAGCAGGCCAATGGCGACGGACCAGAAGATGCGCAGCCAGTTCGGGGCATCGCTGTTGATATCCTTCAGCTTCGAGGTGAAGTTACCCAGCACCAGCGCGCCGGAATCCGCCGAGGTGACGTAAAACAGCAGGCCGGTAATGGTCGCCACGGAGGCGCTAAAGGTAAACGCCGGGTACTGCGCCAGCAGGCTGTAGAAGCCGCGCTCCGGGTGCGCCATCGCGTCCTGTGCAAAGGTCGCGTTGCCGTGGATAATCTCATGCAGCGCGCTGTTGCCGAACACCGACAGCCACAGCAGGGTAAAGGTGAACGGGATAATCAGCGTGCCCATCACAAACTGGCGGATGGTGCGCCCGCGCGAAATACGCGCCAGGAACAGGCCAACAAACGGCGACCATGCGACCCACCACGCCCAGAAGAACAGGGTCCAGCTGTTCATCCACTCCACCGGGCGGTCAAAGGCGAAGCTGTTCAGCGTCATGCCCATAAAGCGGTTCACGTAGTCGCCCACGTTGAGCACTAACGCATTGAGCAGGAACGAGGTATCGCCCATAAACAGCACGAACAGGATGAGGCCCAGCGCCAGCGCCACGTTCAGTTCGGAGAGCACGCGGATGCCTTTATCGACGCCTGACGTCACCGAAATGGTGGCAATAATGACGGAGAGCGCAATCAGCGCCGCTTTCGCCGCCATCGAATCCGGAATATCAAACAGCACGCTCAGCCCGTAGTTGAGCTGCACCACGCCAATCCCGAGCGTTGTCGCGATACCGAAGATGGTGCCGATCACCGCCGCAATGTCGACGCTGTGGCCAATCGGGCCGTTGATCTTTTTACCGAAAATCGGGTACAGAGCGGAGCGGATGGTGAGGGGCAAATTATAACGATAGCTAAAGTATCCCAGCGCCATCCCCATCAGGGCGTACATTGACCAGCCGGTCAGGCCGTAGTGGAATAGCGTCCAGACCATCGCCTGGCGCGCGGCCTCCATTGTCTGCCCTGCCCCTTCCGGGGGCTGCATATACTGCGTGACCGGTTCGGCCACGGAGAAGAACATCAGGTCGATGCCGATGCCCGCGGCAAACAGCATCGCGGCCCAGCTCAGCAGGCTGAACTCGGGCTTGGACTGCTCGGGACCGAGCTTAACGGAGCCGAAGCGCGAGCAGGCAATGCAGACCACAAAGACGATATAGAGCGTCGCCGCCAGCAGGTAGTACCAGCCGAAGGTCTTTGACACCCAGTTCAGGGTGCGCCCAATCCACTCGGCAGAAAAATCGCGAAAGAAGATCGTTGTCAGGGAAAACAACAAAATCAGCCCGGCGGACGTATAAAAAACGACCGGGTTGATTTTGTCTTTTTCTCTGTCCTGTGAAAGGTCTGTCATCCAGTATCCTCACTGTTTTTGTAACTATTAAAATCCAAATCCGCAACAATTAAGACACATTTTATATTGAACGTCCAATCAAAAACCGCTTTAATGGTTAACCAACGCTGATGAATGGAGTGGCAATAATGCCCAAAGTGGGGATGCAGCCGATCCGGCGCAGGCAGCTTATCGACGCCACGCTGGAAGCAATAAATGAAGTGGGAATGCATGACGCGACGATCGCGCAGATCGCCCGTCGGGCGGGCGTTTCCACGGGGATCATCAGTCACTATTTCAAAGACAAAAATGGTCTGCTGGAAGCGACCATGCGCGACATCACCGGCCAGCTGCGCGATGCGGTATTAAGCCGCCTGCACGCCCTGCCGAACGGCAGCGCGGAGCAGCGTCTGCAGGCGATTGTCGGCGGTAACTTTGATGAAACCCAGGTGAGCAGCGCGGCGATGAAGGCCTGGCTGGCCTTCTGGGCAAGCAGCATGCATCAGCCCATGCTCTACCGCCTGCAGCAGGTGAGTAGCCGCCGCCTGCTGTCGAACCTGGTGTACGAGTTCCGCCGCGAGCTTCCGCGCGAGCAGGCCCAGGAGGCGGGCTACGGGCTGGCGGCGCTGATCGACGGGCTGTGGCTGCGCGCCGCGCTGAGCGGCAAGCCGCTGGATAAGACCCTGGCGCAGTCGCTCACCAGCCACTTTATCAGCCAGCATTTACCGACCGACTAACCGAGGAGAATTTATGTCCCGAATGGCAGAACAGCAGCTTTATATCAATGGTGGTTATACATCGGCCACCAGCGGTCGCACCTTCGAGACCATCAACCCGGCCAACGGTGACGTTCTGGCGACCGTACAGGCCGCCGGGCGTGAAGACGTCGACCGCGCCGTGGAAAGCGCAAAACGCGGGCAAAAAATCTGGGCGGCGATGACCGCCATGGAGCGCTCCCGCGTTCTGCGTCGCGCCGTCGACATCCTGCGCGAGCGCAACGACGAGCTGGCAAAGCTGGAAACCCTCGACACCGGTAAAGCGTATTCCGAAACCTCAACCGTGGATATCGTCACCGGTGCGGACGTGCTGGAGTACTACGCGGGGCTGATCCCGGCGCTGGAAGGCAGCCAGATCCCGCTGCGTGAGACCTCATTCGTCTACACCCGCCGCGAGCCGCTGGGCGTGGTGGCGGGCATCGGCGCGTGGAACTACCCGATCCAGATCGCCCTGTGGAAATCGGCCCCGGCGCTGGCGGCGGGCAACGCGATGATCTTCAAGCCGAGCGAAGTGACGCCGCTTACCGCCCTGAAGCTTGCCGAGATCTACACCGAAGCGGGCCTGCCGGACGGCGTGTTTAACGTCCTGCCGGGCGTGGGCGCGGAGACCGGCCAGTACCTGACCGAGCATCCGGGCATCGCCAAAGTCTCCTTTACCGGCGGCGTCGCCAGCGGCAAAAAAGTGATGGCCAACTCGGCGGCCTCGTCCCTGAAAGAGGTGACGATGGAGCTGGGCGGTAAATCGCCGCTGATTATTTTCGACGATGCGGATCTGGATCTCGCGGCGGACATCGCCATGATGGCCAACTTCTTCAGCTCCGGCCAGGTGTGCACCAACGGCACCCGCGTGTTCGTGCCCGCGAAATTTAAAGCAGCGTTTGAGCAGAAAATCGTCGAGCGCGTGGGCCGCATCCGCGCGGGCGATCTGTTCGATGAAAGCACCAACTTTGGCCCGATGGTCAGCTTCCCGCACCGCGACAGCGTGATGCGCTACATCGCCAAAGGCAAAGAGGAAGGCGCGCGCGTGCTGTGCGGCGGCGACGTGCTGAAGGGCGAAGGCTTCGATAACGGCGCGTGGGTGGCCCCAACCGTGTTCACCGACTGCACTGACGAAATGGCCATCGTGCGCGAAGAGATCTTCGGCCCGGTGATGTCCATCCTCACCTATGAGTCCATTGAGGAAGCGATTCGCCGCGCCAACGACACCGACTACGGGCTGGCGGCAGGCATCGTCACGGCCGACCTGAACCGCGCCCACGGCGCCATTCATCAGCTCGAAGCGGGCATCTGCTGGATCAACACCTGGGGTGAATCCGCCGCAGAGATGCCGGTCGGCGGCTACAAGCACTCCGGCATTGGCCGCGAGAACGGCGTGATGACGCTGCAGAGCTACACCCAGGTGAAGTCCATCCAGGTTGAGATGGGTAAATTCCAGTCCATATTTTAACCGGGAGGTTTATTTGCAATTTGACTACATCATTATCGGGGCCGGCTCAGCCGGCAACGTGCTGGCTACACGACTGACTGAAGATCCGAACACCACCGTCCTGCTGCTTGAAGCAGGCGGACCGGATTACCGATTTGACTTCCGCACCCAGATGCCCGCCGCGCTGGCGTTCCCGCTGCAGGGCAAGCGCTACAACTGGGCGTACGAAACCGAGCCAGAACCCTTCATGAACAACCGCCGCATGGAGTGCGGACGCGGCAAAGGGCTGGGCGGCTCGTCATTGATCAACGGCATGTGCTACATCCGCGGTAACGCGATGGACCTCGACCACTGGGCGAAAGAGCCGGGCCTGGAGCACTGGAGCTACCTCAACTGCCTGCCCTACTACCGCAAGGCAGAGACGCGCGACGTGGGGCCGAACGACTACCACGGCGGCGACGGCCCGGTGAGCGTTACCACCTCGAAACCGGGCGTGAACCCGCTGTTCGAGGCGATGGTGGAGGCGGGCGTACAGGCGGGCTATCCGCGCACCGACGATCTTAACGGCTATCAGCAGGAGGGCTTCGGCCCGATGGACCGCACGGTCACGCCGCAGGGCCGACGCGCCAGCACCGCGCGCGGCTATCTGGATCAGGCGAAACCGCGTCCGAACCTGACCATTCGCACCCACGCCATGACCGATCGCATCCTCTTTGAGGGCAAACGCGCGGTGGGCGTCGAGTGGCTGGAGGGTGAAAGCACCATCCCATCCAAAGCGACGGCAAAAAAAGAAGTGCTGCTGAGCGCCGGGGCGATTGCCTCTCCGCAGATCCTCCAGCGTTCCGGCGTGGGCAACGCTGACCTGCTGAAGCAGTTCGATATCCCGCTGGTACACGATCTGCCCGGCGTGGGGGAAAACCTGCAGGATCACCTGGAGATGTACCTCCAGTACGAATGTAAAGAGCCGGTCTCCCTCTACCCTGCCCTGCAGTGGTGGAACCAGCCGAAGATTGGCGCGGAGTGGCTGTTTGGCGGCACCGGCGTGGGCGCGAGCAACCACTTCGAAGCGGGCGGGTTTATCCGCAGCCGCGAGGAGTTTGAGTGGCCAAACATTCAGTACCACTTCCTGCCGGTGGCGATTAACTACAACGGCTCGAACGCGGTGAAAGAACACGGCTTCCAGTGCCACGTCGGCTCCATGCGCTCCCCGAGCCGTGGACACGTGCGCATCCAGTCGCGCGATCCGCACCAGCATCCGGCGATCCTGTTCAACTATATGTCCCACGAGCAGGACTGGCAGGAGTTTCGCGACGCGATCCGCATCACCCGCGAGATCATGCACCAGCCCGCGCTGGACAAGTACCGCGGCCGTGAAATCAGTCCGGGTATTGACTGCCAGACCGACGAGCAGCTGGACGAGTTCGTGCGCAACCACGCGGAAACCGCCTTCCACCCGTGCGGCACCTGCAAGATGGGCTATGACGAGATGGCGGTGGTTGACGGTGAAGGCCGCGTTCACGGGCTGGAAGGGCTGCGCGTGGTGGATGCGTCGATTATGCCGCAGATCATCACCGGCAACCTGAACGCCACCACCATTATGATTGGCGAGAAGATTGCCGATGCAATCCGCGGTCGCGAGCCGCTGGCGAAGAGCACGGCGGCGTATTATGTGGCGAACGGGGCACCGGTGAGACGCTAAGTCATTTGCCCTCTCCCCACCGGGGAGAGGGGATTCACTTCCCCGCCACAAATTTATTTTCATTTCCCTGCATCCAGTTTCCCCCCGCCCCTCGTATATGAGTATGTGAGCAACGCCTTTGCTCCTTAATCCGAGGATAAATGATGAAAAAGCTACTCAGTGTTGCATTCGTATCCAGCGCGATACTCTTCTGTGCAGGCGCATCAGCAGCCATGACGTCAGACACCGTGATGGTGGGCGGAGCGGCGATGTTCCCGAGCAAAAATATCGTTGAAAACGCCGTGAACTCGAAAGATCACACTACGCTGGTGGCCGCCGTCAAAGCGGCCGGGCTGGTAGATACGCTTCAGAGCAAAGGGCCATTCACCGTGTTTGCCCCAACCAATGCGGCGTTTGCGAAATTGCCTGCCGGCACGGTCGAGAACCTGGTCAAACCCGAAAACAAAGCCACGCTCACCAGCATTCTGACCTATCACGTGGTCGCCGGTAATTACGATATGAAAGCGCTGGAGCAGAAAATTAAACAGGGCGGCGGTCACGCGGAGCTGAAGACCGTTAACGGTCAACCGCTGTGGATCATGAGTAACGGCCCGCACAATATTCAGCTCAAGGACGGTAAAGGTAACGTGGCGAACATCAGCACCTATGACGTCCATCAGAAAAATGGCGTGATCGATGTGATTGATACCGTCCTGATGCCTAAGTAGTTGTCTATACTTCGGAAGTGTGACGTTGCCTTCCGGGAAAAACATGGATAACGCGCTGGCTGAACAGCAGTTGAAATTAATGCAGGCGGTCGCTAACGGCGATCGCCGCGCATTTGAACAACTTTACCGACTCACATCGCCTCACCTGTTTGCCGTTGCGCTGCGCATGCTGCGCGACCGCGCCTGGGCAGAAGAGATCCTGCACGACTGTTTTGTCACCGTCTGGAGTAAAGCCGAAACCTACAACGCTGCACTGAGCTCCCCGATGACCTGGCTTACGCATATTGTTCGCAACCGCTGTATTGACTGGCTGCGCAGCGGGCAAACCCGGGCTGCAGCCCGTGAAGAGTCGTATTCGGAAGATATTCTGCTAAGCGAAAGCGATGAGCAGAATAACTGGCACGACGATGCGCAGGCAGAACGGCTCAGGCATTGTCTCGAACATTTGAGCAGCGAGCAGCGTCAGAGCATTACGCTCGCCTACTATCAGGGAATGTCTCACAGCGACATTGCCGACTGGCTCCAGCAGCCTGTAGGCTCGGTGAAAAGCTGGATACGTCGGGCAATGGATCATCTTCGGGAGTGCGTGGGGCTATGAATGACGCAGAAAAACGCGACGACATGCTGGCTGCGGAATATGCCCTCGGCACCCTGCGCGGAGGGGCGCGGCTTCAGTTCCAGAAAAGGGTCCTCCGTGAACCCGCTCTGGCCGCCCGCCTGGCGTACTGGCAGGACATGTTCAGCACGCTGGATAGTCATCTTGTGCCCGTCCCTCCACCCGAGACGGTGTGGAAAAGAATCGCCCTCGACCTGCCGCCCAAAAAGCCTTTACGCCAAAGTCGGCCTTATGTCGGCTGGATGGTTGCGGCCTCCCTCGCCGCCCTGTCGGTCGTTGCCTGGTATGCCAGCCGTACACCGGAACTCGTTCCGCTGATCGTCCTCAACGATGCCCAACAGCACGGGGAATGGGTCGTCAGCGCGGATGCCAGCCGCCAGCACTTGAGCATTGCCCCTCTTCGGCCGACGGCCGTCGCGGCGCAACACAGCCTCCAGCTTTGGCTGATCCCAGGCGGGCAGGCGCCGGTCTCCATGGGGCTGCTGCATAACGACATGCCGACACGCGTCACCCTCAGGAACACAACGCTCCCTCCTGACGCCACGATAGCCATAAGCCTTGAACCAGCGGGCGGATCGCCCACTGGGCTCCCCACAGGCCCGGTGCTTTACAGTGGCAAATTGTAATTCTCAGGCCCTGTTCGCAGGGCCGCTATCGTGACCCCATTTCATTTATATACTGTTCTCGGTTACCTATAAGAATTAAATATTAAGCCTGTAATTAATTTAATTATTAAAAAACGACATTGACAGACTCTTGCGTACTCCATTAAGTTTTAAACGAAAATCATTTTATTCCCGATACACAATATATCAAAAAAGCGCATTAATGAATTTGTCATTATTCATTAATGCTTCTCTGCCTTTTATTTTTTGCATCACTCAATAGCGAGATAAGATCATGAATAATAGTGCAAACAAGGTTGTTGTCATTACCGGTGCCAGCAGCGGTATTGGTCAGGCGATTGCCCTCCATTTAGCGAATAACGCGTTTTCGCTGGTGCTGGTGGCGCGCCGTCTGGACAGAATTAATGCCCTGGTGGATCAGATTATTCAGCAAGGCGGCAAGGCGATAGCCGTGAAGGCCGACGTGACCCGTCAGGAAGAGGTTCAGCGCGCCATTGACGCTGCCGTTGCCGCCTACCAGCGCGTGGATGTGCTAATCAACAACGCGGGCTTTATGGCTATCGCCCCCTTGAGCGAGCTGAAAACCGACGAATGGGACAAGATGATTGACACCAATCTGAAAGGGGTGCTGTACGGCATCGCGGCCGCGTGGCCGGTGTTCCAGCGTCAGGGCAGCGGGCATTTTATTAACGTTGCCTCCGTCGCGGGCATCAAGGTGCTGGCACCTGGCGGCGTGGTGTACAGCGCCACAAAATTCGCCGTCCGCGCGCTGAGTGAAGGCTTACGTCAGGAGGCGGGTAAAACTATCCGCACGACGCTTATTTCGCCCGGCGCCGTCGAAAGCGAACTGCAATTCGGCAGCTCTGACGAAGAGAGTAAAAAATTTCTCCATGAATTTTATAAGCAGGCTATTCCGGCTGACGCAATTGCCCGCGCGGTTTTATTTGCCATAGAACAGCCTGGCGACGTTGATATTAATGAAATTGTTGTGCGTCCAACGCAGGAAGAATTTTAGCCTGCGTTAAATAATGCTGAATGAGGTGTCAGTATGATTAAATCATTAACGTCCTTATCAGATCTCAATATGCGAACGGGTGCCGATATTCTTCTTGAAGTGCTGGAGAGTGAAGGCGTGGAATATATTTTTGGCAACCCCGGCACCACCGAGCTTCCTCTGATTGATGCCCTGCTTCGCCATGAAAATATTCACTATATTCTGGCGCTTCAGGAGAGCACCGTGGTGGCGATTGCCGACGGCTACGCGAAAGCCTCCGGCAAAACGGGCTTTATCAATTTGCATACCGCGAGCGGCCTGGGGCACGGCATGGGGAATCTCATTAATTCGCGGATCATGAAAACCCCGCTGGTGGTGACCGTTGGACAGCAGGATACGCGGCACTACGTCCGCGACCCGCTGCTGTATGATGATATTGTTTCCATTGGCTCCCCGGTCATGAAATGGGCGCAGGAGGTCACCAGCGCCGACCAGCTCCCGGTGCTGGTGCGCCGCGCGTTTCACGCTGCCAGCTATCCTCCGGCCGGTCCGGTACTGCTCTCCCTGCCGATGAACGTGATGGAAGAGCTGAGCGATGCCGGGATACAGACGCCGTCGAGAGTGAACTACCACACCGTGGCGGGCTCGCTGGACGAGCTGGCGGAGGCGCTCAGCGAGATCGCGCCGGGCAGGATCATGATTGTGGCGGGCGATGAGGTGCACTCCAGCGGCTCGACGCAGGAGATTGTCGAGCTGGCGGAAGCGCTCAGCGCCCACGTCTACGGCTCCTCCTGGCCGCTGAATTTGCCTTTTCCCACTCAGCACGCGCTCTGGCGGGGCAATATGCCCACCACCGCCAGCGAAATCGCCAGCATCATCAATGCCTACGATGCCGTATTCATCATCGGCGGCAGAAGCCTGATCACCATTTTGTACAGCGAGGGCGAGGCTATTCCGGCGACCTGCGCGGTGTACCAGCTCTCGGCGGATATGCACGAGCTTGGCCGCACCTATGCCACTCGCCTTTCGGTGATGGGGGATATCAAACTGTCCCTGCACGAACTGCTGCCAAAGCTTAAGCAGCGCCTGATCGCCAGCACGCTGGCCCACCAGCAGCTGCTGGTGGCGGCCCGCGACGAACGAGAGAAGGAGTGGCAGCAGCAGGAGGAACGTCTGGCCGTCGAGCGGCTACGCCCGGCCCTTTCGCCGATGGTCGCAGCCTGGGAAGTCATCCGATCCATTCCGGCGGGTACCACCATCGTGGATGAGGCGATAGCGACCGCCAGGCATGTCCGCCGGTTCATCTCTGACCAGCAGCACCAGCGCTACTACTTTATGCGCGGCGGCGGACTGGGCTGGGGGATGCCCGCAGCAGTAGGTCACTCGCTGGGGCTGGGCCGCGAGCCGGTAGTGTGTTTAGTTGGAGACGGAGCCTCCCTCTACTCGCCGCAGGCGCTCTGGACGGCGGCACACGAAAATCTGCCGGTCACCTTTATCGTCATGAATAACAGGGAGTACAACATCCTGAAAAACTTTATGAAGAGCCAGGCTGACTACAGCTCAACGCGGCTGGGGCGTTTTATCGGGATGGACCTGGTGAACCCGCATATCGATTTTCAGTCGCTGGCCACCGCCATGGGCGTCCACTGCTGCCGGGTGACCGAGGCTGCGGATATCGCCGAAGCGGTAACGCGCGGCCTGCAGTCAGGAAAAACCAACCTGATTGAAATCGCGATTTCCGCGGATTAACCGCGCGTTTACGCTGTACCCTACATAAAAAACTTATAACCGAAACGCCTCAAGCCGCTTTATCTGCCGCCCTTCCTCGTCAAAATTCTCCGCCGCCAGCCAGGCGCGCAGCTCCGCGTCTCTTTGCGGCCATTCGCCGTCAATAATAGAAAGCATATCGCTGTCGCGGTTGCGCCCTTTACGCACCAGCTTCTGGCGCAGGCGTCCTTCCCAGACAAACCCCTGCCGCTCCGCCGCCCTGCGCGACGCCACGTTCATGGAATCGCACTTCCACTCGAGGCGCCGGTAGCCGTGCTCAAACGCATTTTTCAGCAGCAGCCACACCGTTTCGGTGCCGATGCGGGAACCTTTCATTTTGCGCGACCAGGTGACGTGACCAATTTCCACCGAGCCCAACAGCCGCTCGTTAGCCATATAGCTCACCAGCCCCACCGCCCGTTCGTTGCGTAAGTCAATGACGGCAAACGGCACCAGCTCATCGTCCATGACCTTCGCCATGATCCAGTGCGCGGTGGCTTCCACGCTCGTGGGCTGCGTGCTGGCAAGCCACGTCCAGTCGCTGTCGTCACCCAGCGCGTAGGCCTCAAAGAGATCGGCCGCGTGGCGATCGGCGTCCAGCGGCTCCAGGCGACAATACTGGCCGAACAGCGGCGTGCGGGTTAACGCGCGCGCGCCTTTCCAGTCGGGAACGATATCGTTAACGGTTTGACCATGTTGATTGATTTCGGGCACGGCGGTGACTCCCTGAAAGGTAAGGCATTTGTTATAGCAGGTTAAAAAGCAGGCGAAAAGCCGCGTGTTTTAATAGCCCGAGCGCATGCGATATTCCCGGAAGGCATAAGTAAAGCTGAATTTCGACTTTGTGGAATGTCACAGTCGCCCTAACGTAGCGGAGCATAAAACAATCACAATATATTCTTCTCAGGGATCGCTATGACAAAAAAACTGTTGCCGTTACTGGTGCTGGCTGCGCTCTCAGGCGCCGCTCACGCCGCTACGCCGCCCAACACGCTGGTGGTTGCCCAGGGGCTTGATGACATCGTGAGCCTCGACCCGGCCGAAGCCAACGAGCTCTCCAGCATCCAGACCGTGCCGAGCCTGTACCAGCGTCTGGTGCAGCCGGACCGCGATAATCCGGAAAAAATCACGCCGATTCTGGCAGAAAGCTGGGACGCGGACGCGGCAGCAAAAACCCTGACCATCAAGCTTAAACCCGATGCGAAATTCGCCTCCGGCAACCCGCTGCGCCCGGAAGACGTGATCTTCTCTTATACCCGCGCCGTGACGCTGAACAAATCCCCGGCCTTTATCCTCAACGTGCTGGGCTGGGACGCGAGCAACATCGCCAGCCAGCTGAAAAAGGTGGACGATCATACCCTCCAGCTTCACTGGACGGCGGACGTCAGCCCGTCGGTGGCGCTGAATATTCTCTCCACGCCGATTGCCTCTATCGTCGATGAAAAAGAGGTCGCCGCGAACGTCAAGGATAATGACTTCGGTAACGCGTGGCTGAAAATGCACTCGGCGGGCAGCGGCGCGTTCAAAATGCGCGTCTATCAGCCGCATCAGGCCATCGTGCTGGAAGCCAACAATTCCGCCCCCGGCGGCGCGCCGAAGCTCAAAAGCATCATCATTAAAAACGTTCCCGATCCGGCTTCACGCCGCCTGCTGATCCAGCAGGGGGATGCGGACGTGGCGCGCGATCTGGGTGCAGATCAGATAAGCGCCCTGGACGGCAAGCCGGGCGTGAAGGTGCTGAGCATTCCGTCCGCCGAGCAGAATTACCTGGTGTTTAACACCGGCAACAGCGCCAATCCGCTGCTGAACAACCCGGCGTTCTGGGAAGCGTCGCGCTGGCTGGTCGACTATGACGGCATCACGAAGAACCTGCTGAAAGGCCAGTATTTTGTTCACCAGAGCTTCCTGCCGGTCGGCCTGCCGGGCGCGCTGGAAGACAATCCGTTTAAATTTGACCCGGCAAAAGCGAAGGCAATCCTCGCCAAAGCGGGCATTAAGGACGCGCACTTCACGCTGGACGTGGAGAACAAGCCGCCGTTTATCACCATCGCCCAGTCGATGCAGGCGAGCTTTGCGCAGGGTGGCGTGAAGGTGGATCTGCTGCCTGCCGCCGGGAGCCAGGTCTATGCCCGCGTGCGCGCGAAGCAGCATCAGGCGGCGATCCGTCTGTGGATCCCGGACTACTTCGACGCGCACTCTAACGCCAGCGCCTTCGCGTGGAACGACGGGAAGTCCAGCACCGTGGCCGGACTGAACGGCTGGAAAATCCCGGAGCTGAACAAGGCCACGCTGGCGGCGGTAGCCGAGCCGGATCCGGCGAAACGTCTGGATCTGTACAAGAAGATGCAGGAACAGCTGCAGCAGAGCTCGCCGTACGTCTTCGTCGATCAGGGCAAAACCCAGATCGTGGTGCGCGATAACGTGAAGGGGTATCAGCAGGGGCTGAACGCGGATATGGTCTGGTACGATCGCGTCACGAAGTAGCCCTTGTTGCCGGGTGGCGCTGCGCTTACCCGGCCTGTGTTCTCGGTTTTTGTAGGCCGGGTAAGGCGAAGCCGCCACCCGGCATAAAGAGATTTTCCATGCCACATCTTTCCACCCGCGTGCTTCAGGGCCTGCTGACCCTGCTGCTCACGCTCTTCGGGCTGCTGCTCGTCACGTTTGCGCTCTCGGCGTTTTCACCGGTCGATCGCGTGCTGCAGATCGTCGGCGATCACGCCAGCCAGTCCACGTACGATCAGGTTCGCCACCAGCTCGGGCTGGATCGACCGCTGCCCGTGCAGTTCTGGCACTATCTGCAAAATCTCGCCCACGGGGATTTAGGCACCGCCAGCGCCACCGGGCAGCCGGTGCTGCAGGATCTGCTGCACGCCTTCCCCGCCACGCTGGAGCTGGCAACGCTGGCGCTAATTATCGGCACGATACTCGGCGTGATTGCGGGTGTGCTGTGCGCCCGCTACGCCGGTTCGCCAGTGGACTTAGCGATCAGAACGCTCACCCTGCTCGGCAACTCGGTGCCGATTTTCTGGCTTGGCCTGCTGATGCTGGCCCTGTTCTACGCGAAGCTGCAGTGGAGCGCGGGCCCCGGCAGGCTGGACGACATCTGGCAGTTCACCGTCGAGCCGCGCACTGGCTTTGCGCTGATAGATACCTGGCTTTCCGGCGATCGCGAGGCGTTTCGCAACGCCATCAGCCACCTGGTGCTGCCGGTGCTGCTGCTGGCGTACTACTCGCTGGCGAGCATTACCCGTCTGACCCGCTCCGCCTGCCTCAGCGAAATGGACAAGGAGTACATCCTGCTTGCCCGCGCCAAGGGTGCCGGGGAGATGACCATTCTGCTGCGCCACGTGCTGCCGAACATTCGCAGCACCCTGCTGACGGTGATCGCCCTGGCCTATACCAGCATGCTGGAAGGTGCGGTATTAACAGAGACCGTGTTCTCGTGGCCGGGCATCGGACGCTATCTCACCACCGCCCTGTTCGCCGGAGACACTACCGCGGTCATGGGCGGCACGCTGCTGATTGGCGTCTGCTTTGTGCTGATCAATAACCTTACCGACCTGCTTGTGCGGGCGACCGATCCCAGGATGCGCTGATGCCGTTTTATCTCTTCTTACGCCGCCTGCGCCGCTCCCCTGCCGCCGTTTGCGGGCTGATTGCCCTCGCGCTGCTGGTGTTTATTGCCCTGTTCGCGCCCTGGCTGGTACCGGTTGATCCGAACTGGCAGGACGCCGCCGCGCGCCTGCAGGCACCGAACGGCCTGCACTGGCTGGGCACCGACAGCTACGGGCGCGATCTGCTCTCGCGCCTGATTTACGGCACCCGTCCGGCGCTCGGGCTGGTGGCATTAGTCACCGTTATCACCCTGCCCGCCGGGCTGCTGGTGGGGATCCTGTCCGGCTACTACGGCGGCTGGCTGGAGCGAGTCCTGATGCGCTTTACCGACGTGGTGATGTCGATGCCGCGCCTGATCCTCGCCTTCGCGTTTGTAGCGATGCTCGGCCCGGGGCTGGTCAACGGCGCGCTGGCGCTGGCCTTAACCACCTGGCCCGCCTACGCACGGCAGGCGCGGAGCGAGATTCAGCGTCTGCGCCACAGCGATTATCTGGCCGCCGCCGAGATGATGGGGATCCGCGGCCTGCGCCTGCTGGTCGGCCATATTCTGCCCCTGTGCCTGCCCTCCGCGATTGTGCGGCTGGCGCTGGATCTGGCGGGGATTATTCTGGCCGCCGCCGGTCTCGGCTTCCTCGGCCTTGGCGCACGTCCGCCCATGGCCGAATGGGGGGCGATGATTGCCGACGGCATGCAGGTGATTTTCGACCAGTGGTGGATTGCCGCTATTCCGGGCGGAGCGATTCTGTTTGCCAGCCTGGCGTTTAACCTGTTAGGCGATGGCCTGCGCGACGTACTGGAGCCACAGCATGACTGAACACCGCGTCATCGTCGATGCGCTGAATATCGACTACCCCGCCTCACGCGTGGTCAACAACCTGAGCTTTACGCTTGGCAACGAGCGGCTGGCGCTGGTGGGGGAATCCGGCTCCGGCAAGTCCATGTCCGCCCGCGCCCTGATGGGTCTGGTGCGTAAACCCGGTATCGTAAGCGCCAACCGGCTTAACGTGCTGGGCAACGATCTGCTGACCCTGAACGCCCGTCGCTGGCAGGCGCTGCACGGCAACGGGATTGCGATGGTCCTGCAGGACCCGCGCTACGCCCTTAACCCTGTGAAAAGCGTCGCCGCCCAGCTTGATGAGGCGCTGACCCTGCATCAACGCCTGCCGCGTCCGGAGCGTGCGGCGCGTATTCACGACATCCTCCGCGCCGTCGGGCTGAGCGAGAACGTGCTGTCACGCTATCCCGGCGAACTTTCCGGAGGCATGGGCCAGCGGGTGATGATTGCGATGGCGCTGATCAACAACCCGCAGGTGCTGATTGCCGACGAACCGACCTCCGCGCTGGACGCCCGCCTGCGCAACCAGATCCTCGAGCTGCTCGTGCAGCAGTGCGAAGAACGCCAGATGGCGATGCTGCTCATCAGCCACGATCTGCCGCTGGTGGCGGAGCACTGCGATCGCGTGCTGGTGATGTATCAGGGCGAAAAGGTCGATGAGATGGCGGCAAGCCGGCTCCCGCAGGCGACGCATCCGTACACGCGCACCCTGTGGACCTGTCGTCCAGACGCCCATACCTATGGGCAGATGCTGCCGACGCTCGACCGTTCACAGCCGTGGAAGGAGGCCAACGATGGCGATCGTTGAGGTTAACCAGGTGCAGGTCGCCTTCGGGGAAAAAACGGCGGTCTCTGCCGCCAGCTTTAGCATAGAGAGAGGCGAGACGTTCAGCCTGATCGGTGAATCCGGCTGCGGGAAATCGACTATTCTGCGCGTGCTGGCGGGGCTGCAGCGCGAGTGGCGCGGAAGTATTGCGCTACAGGGAGAAGCGTTAACGCCAGGGCGACGCTTTGAAGGCGAGCTTCGCCGCAACGTGCAGATGGTGTTTCAGGATCCGTGGGCGTCGCTGCATCCCAACCACACGATTTCTCGCACGCTGTCGGAGCCGTTGAACATTCGCGGCGAGACGCAGGTCGCGGAGAAGGTGGCCAATGCGCTGCACGAGGTGGGGCTCTCCGCCGACGCGGGCAGGCGCTATCCGCACCAGCTTTCCGGCGGCCAGCGTCAGCGCGTTGCCATTGCCCGCGCGCTGCTGCTGCGCCCGCAGCTACTGCTGCTGGACGAGCCGACCTCGGCGCTGGATATGTCGGTGCAGGCGGAAATCCTGAATCTGCTTAATCGCCTGAAGGCCGAGCATGAGATGACCTATCTGCTGGTGAGTCACGACGCGGACGTGATTGCCCATATGTCCGACCGGGCGGCATTGATGGCGCACGGGAAGATCCAGAAGGTGTTTGACCGTGAGGCGATGTTACGGGGCGAGCACAGGATGGGTTAAGTGCGTGCGGCGGTGCCCGGTGGCGCTGCGCTTACCGGGCCTACGTTTCGTGCCGCGTTGATGGTTTTTCGTAGGCCGGGTAAGGCGTGCCGCCACCCGGCAAACAATTACTTCAGCAGCTTCACCGTGGCATCGATGTCGATCTCATCTTCGGTGAAGATCAGCGTCGTATTCTGGAAGGTGGTGATCGCCAGCTTCTTCACCGTGCGCATTTCGCCCGGCTTTTTATCGGATTTTGGCTTGATGCTGTTCATCAGCAGGCCCACCGACAGCACCGCGTTCTCTTTGTCGATTTTGGTATCAACGGGCTCTTCTTCGCTGAACACCACGAAGGATTTGATCGAGGTGAGCTTTACGCGCTCGCCTGCGATATAGAGATGTTTGCTTTCGGGGATCACCTTCACCGCATAGGCGGAAAGGCCTTTGTTGTTGGTGGTAGGCTCGAAGGTCACCGCGGCATCTTTCTTAATCAGATCGGGGTTCGCGACCTTAATCACATGAAAATAGCGGTTGTCGCCGTTTTCATCTTTGATAAATCCAAAGCCTTTATCTTTAAACCACGTTGTGATTGTACCGTTCATCGCTGTTACCGCCTGTCAGATCGTAATGACTAAAGTTTTGCAGCGCGCAGTGTAATGCACAATGACGGAGGAGACAAAAAAAAGCCCCTGCACGGGGGCAGGGGAAAACTCATGTCAGAGCTTATTAGAATTTAGTTGAACACCATCCCACCATCGATGAGCAGAGACTGGCCTGTCATGTAGTCAGAGTCCGGTCCTGCCAGGTATGAGACGCAGGCGGCGACATCTTCCGGCTCGGACAGGCGGCCAAGCGTAATGCGTTTGGCAAAAGTCTCGGTTCCGTAGCCGAGCGGTTTACCCGCCGCCTCGGAGACCTGACGGTCGATTTCCGCCCACATCGGCGTTTTCACGATGCCAGGGCAGTAGGCGTTAACGGTGATCCCCAGCGGCGCGAGATCCCGTGCCGCGGTCTGGGTTAAGCCGCGCACCGCGAACTTGCTGGAACTGTAGACCGCCAGTTCAGGGTTGCCGGTGTGGCCCGCCTGGGAGCAGGCGTTGATGATTTTCCCGCCGTGCCCTTCTTTACGAAACGCGTCAATCGCGGCCTGGATCCCCCAGATCACCCCTTTCACGTTGATGTTGTAGACCTTATCGACAATCTCCGGCGTGATGGATTCGATTGGCGTGGACGGCGCAACCCCGGCGTTATTGACGATCACGTGGAAACCGCCCAGCGCGGTGCGGGCTTTCTCTACCGCCGCAAATACCTGCTCGCGGTCAGAGACGTCCACCTTCACGGCGACGGCGTTACCGCCGTTGCGGATAATTTCATCGGCCACGGCTCTGGCCGTTTCCGCGTTATAGTCGGCGATGGCGACGGCAAAGCCATCCTTCACCAGGCGAAGCGCAATCGCTTTACCAATCCCCTGGCCTGAGCCTGTTACGAGAGCAACTTTTTGCATTTCTCTGTCCTTATGTTGAGTCACAAAATCTGGCTGAGATGGAGCTGGCCCATCAGAAGCGGGTTATCGCTGTAGTCGACGGGAATGGCCACCACGGCCGGGCCATCCACATCCATCGCCGCGCGCAGCGTGGGTTCGAGCGCGTCGGCGCTCTCCACGGCAAAGCCTTTCGCGCCAAAGGCGTCGGCATAGACTTTGAAATCGACCGGGCCGAACTCGACGCCGGAAAGACGCTGGTATTTTTTCTCTTCCTGAATGGCAACCATGTTGTAGCCGTTATCCACCCAGATGATGTGCAGCACGTTAGCGTTGAGGCGCACCGCGGTTTCCAGTTCCATGCTCGACTGCAGGAAGCCGCCGTCACCGGAGACCGACACCACCTTGCGGCCCGGGTTGACCAGCCACGCGCCAATGGCCCACGGCAGCGCGACACCCATGGTCTGCTGGCCGTTGGAGATCATCACCTGACGCGCCCGGAAGCTGTAGAGGTAGCGGGCGATCCAGATGTGGAAGCTGCCCATGTCGACGGTCAGGGTCACGTCGTTATTCACGATGTCCTGCATGGCCCGCACGATACGCAGCGGATGCAGGGCGAACTGATTAAGCGAGGCGCCGCGGCGATCGAGCAGATCGCGCTGATGCTGGCGGTCGACCAGAATTTCGGAGGCCCGCTGGCTCAGCTCAAGCTTATGGTCGATACGGTTCGCGAGCTGATTCAGCGTTTCGGCGATGTCCCCCACCAGCTCCAGATCCGGCACGTAGTTACGTTCTTCATAGGCAGGCAGCACGTCGATGTGCACCAGCGTGGCGTCGCCGCTGTTCCACATGGACGGCTCGTACTCCACCGGGCTGTAGCCGATGCAGATAATCAGGTCCGCCAGATGGAGCAGCCTGTCGCCCGCCTGGTTATTGAACAGACCGACGCGTCCGGCGAAGCGGGTGAAGTGCTCCTGATTCACCGCCCCGGCGGCCTGATAGGTGCTGGTGACCGGAATACGGCTTTTCTCCAGCAGCGTGCGCAGCGCCGCGCTGTTGGCGGGCTGGCTCGCCATCAGCCCCAGCAGGATGACCGGGTTTTTGGCCTTTTCGATAAGCTTCGCCACGTCGTTGATAGCGGATTCCGGTGCCGGGCCCATCAGCGCGGGACCGCTGGCGGGTAAAATCGCCCCCGTGGCGGGCTGGTCGACAATATCCTGCGGCAGGCTGACGAACGCGCCCCCCGGCCTGCCGTGCTCGGCGGCGCGAAACGCATTCGATACCACCTCGGCAATCGCGTCCGGCGCACTCACCTCCACGGCGTATTTGGTGACCGGGCTGAACATGGCGACGGTGTCCATGCTCTGGTGCACCAGCTTGGCTTTATCCGCCCGCTTCACCGCCCCGCCCAGCGCCACCACCGGGTCGCCTTCGCTGTTGGCGGTAGCAATGCCGGTGATCAGGTTCGAGCAGCCCGGCCCGGAAGTGACCAGCGCCACCCCGGCCTTGCCGGTCAACCGCCCTACCGCCGCCGCCATAAACGCCGCGTTCGCCTCGTGGCGCACCGGGATGATCTCAATGGAGGAGTCCAGCAGAGAGTCAAAGACCTTGTCGATTTTCGCCCCCGGGATCCCGAACACCTGCTTCACGCCCTGCGCTTCCAGCTGGCCGACAACCAAATCGGCGCCGTGCGCCCACTGACGTGACTGTTTCTCACTGTTCACGGTAGTTCTCCTGTTAGTTTTCGACGGCACGGATCGCCGCATCCAAATTGCTGGGGTGAAGGTTGGCCTGTAAAAAGGCGCTGTCGGCGGGCAGGTCAATCATCAGCTTGTGAATTTCACCGAAGGTGAGCACGCCGCTCTCCAGCTGGTAGTCAAGCAGATGGCCCCCGCCCTGACGGTCGTCGGTGATGAAGTGTTCGTGGTAACCCGCCACGTTGATCCCCTGCATGTGCTGCGGCGTGCGGAACCCGACCAGCACCCCTTCGCGCTGGTTAAAGCGGAACACCGGCTGGTCGTCCAGCACGTCGGTCATCGCGCGGTACGGCGGCGTCTGGCGCGGTACGGTGCGGGTGTGGGCATGGCGGAAGTTGCCGTCAATGCGCAGCGCGCAGAACAGGTTATCGGAGGGGATCTGCTGGTCGATGACGTCGTGGATCTGCTGACGGCTGACCGGCGCGTCGAAGGTTTTACGGTACTGCGGCTGGAACCAGGTCATCACCGCGAACGGCGTTTTCTGCTCCGGCTTCGCGGCCCGGGCGCTGCCGTCGGCGCGCAGTTGGTACACCTGGCTGCTGAAGGCAATCATTTCGCCGTCCAGCTCGTTGAAGGTGCCCAGACCAAAATCACCGTGTGCCAGCAGATCGGCGATGGTGGTCTCTCCTTCATACACGCCGCTTAGCAGGGCGCTCATTAGCGATGTCTGATAGATCACGCTGTCAGGATGCTGGGCGGAGAACCCACGCAGGGTCTCGCACAGGCTGGCTTCACAGTCGCAGGCAGATGAATGCACCATCATGCTCGTCCTCTTCAACTTTATTTAGAAAGGTTAAATAAATGTTGACCCGATTCAGCAGAGAGTTCCAATATAGAAACCATGCTGGTTTGAGACGTTTTAGATATGGAACTTCGTTATCTGCGGTATTTTGTCGCGGTAGCACGCGAGCGACACTTCACCAGGGCGGCCGAAGCGCTGGGTATTTCACAGCCTCCTCTGAGTCAGCAGATCAAACGGCTCGAAGAGGAAGTGGGCACGCCGCTGTTCAGGCGCCTGACGCGGGGCGTGGAGCTGACCGAAGCGGGAGAAGCCTTCTACGAGGACGCCTGCAAGATCCTGGCGCTGAGCGACGCCGCGCAGGAGAAAGCCCGCGGCATCGCGCGCGGGCTGAACGGTAACCTGTCGATTGGCATCACCAGCTCCGATGCTTTTCATCCCAAAATTTTCGCGCTGATTCGCCAGTTTCAGGTGCAGAACATGGCGGTGCAGGTTCACCAGGTGGAAGCCAATATGTCGTCGCTGACGACGATGCTGGCGGAGGGCGAACTGGATATCGCCTTCGTGCGCCTGCCGTGCGAGAGCAGCAAGGCGTTCGAGTTAACAATCCTCGATCGGGAGCCGATGGTGGTGGCGCTGCATCGCGACCATCCGCTGGCGGCGTGCGATTCGCTGGCGTTAGAGCAGCTTCGGGATACGCCGGTGGTGTTGTTCCCGCAGGAGGTCGCGCCCGGCCTGTACGACCGGGTTCACGGCTGCTGCGAGCGGGCCGGGATCGACGTGCAGCACGCGCTGCAGTCGTCACAGCTTTCATCCTCCCTGAGCATGGTTTCCGCCGGCGGCGGGTTTGCGCTGGTGCCGAAATCCATGGCGGCCATTTCTCCGCCAAATGTCACCTACCACGCGCTGAGCTCGCCGGAGCTTTATACCGATATCGCGCTCTGCTGGCGGCGCTTTGAACGCTCGCGGACGGTGAAGCGGTTTCTGGCGATGATGAGCGAGGGGTAGCGGCCGGTTTGGTTGGTGGTTTTTGTAGGCCGGGTAAGGCGTAGCCGCCACCCGGCAATGCCCTTCTGGAAGCCGCCTCGCAAACCTGCAAGCAACCTTATGTAATTCAGGGTTATCCCCTTTCCATCCTTTTTTCACCGCCGTAAAGTGCCTGCGTTGCTGCCCATCCGTAACCGGGCGTAGGAACCCGTTAGCATAACGTGACATTTTTACCTAAAGAGGATGCTAAATGGCTACTGTCCCTGAGTTTTCTTATGCGCTCTCTGAAGAAAGCGCCGTTCACCACCTCATCAATCTTCAACTTTGCGATTCCGCAGATCTCTTCGAACTGGCTGACACCTGCGCCGCCTGTGTGAGCGTGCTGGTTGAAACTGACGATCCCGTGACGTTTTCTATACTTTGCGAGCGCTTGCTGGAACTGCTTAAACGCCTGCGTGAATGTTGCGATACAGAACTTCCCCCGCATCTGGTTGAACGGCTCATCGCAGGAGAAAAGATCGTTTCCTGCGTGCCAGACTGCTGGCAGGAGACGGCGTTGCAGGTGGATTATGCCGTGGCGTTAACGCTGGCGGTGATGGGCGGGACACTGCCTGCAAGCGTGGCGAAAGAACTCACCGGGTTGCTGCACGATATGGTCTGGCTGCTGGCGGAGTTTGTGAAGGAGCCGTATATCGCAGCGCACTGAGACGGGTGATGGAAGGCCGGAATTCTGCTGCTGCGGATGGGGGAGCATTTCGGTCAGATACCCCTCTCTTTTCCTGGTAATTGCTTGCGGAACGCCATCTGATACTCTGGCTGCACTCAAGGGATGACAAGGAAGAGAAATGCTGAATCCTGGATTCGTAACCCGCAAAGCGCTTGCTCAGTGGCAGGATGTCCCCGCTTTTTTACCTCAGTTCCAGTTTCATGAAAAACACCGAACGGTCATACATACTGCGCATCCCGAACATATTCTGCCATTGATTGCCAACTTTGACGTCCGGCAAGATGTCGTCATTCGGCGGCTGATGTTTTTACGGCAATTACCGCAGAAATTTCTGCGTAATCAGCAGGCTAACTCCATCGGCAACTTTGGCCTGCACAGTTTTACCCTTTTGAAAAACTCAGCATCTGAGCTCTGCTATGGCTTGCGAGGACAGTTCTGGCGTTCAGATTTTGGTCTGGAAAAAGTACCGGATGTCAGCGCTTTTCAGACGTCAGTGACGCCGGGCAGCGCGACATTGTTGCTGCGCTATCAGGTAACGGAATTGGCGCCAGGCCAGCATGAACTCAGTACAGAAACGTTCGTCGATTGCCCGGACAGAAGCACCCGGCTCAGGATGGCGGCTTACTGGCTGATAATCCGGGCGGGCAGCGGCTGGATCCGCAGGAGAACGCTGAAAGCGGTTAGGTTGAATATCGAGAAGCTGGACTGAAGTGCAACAGATAACCTTATGGCGTTCAGCGTTAGCACTTCGCTTTAAATATCCGTTTCCGGACGAGAACTGCCGGGAAGAAATGTTTGAGGAGCGGTTATTAGCAAAAAGCGGTACCGATCAACCGCCTTTAAAATGAATACCTGCGCGGCGGATATTCACCCTTAACACAAATTTACGCGGAAAATTACCTGTACAGTACACTTATTTATCGGTCAGTTGCGTTTGTAATAGACTTCGTTTAATCTATTGTAAATTATAAAATACTTCAAAGGTCCATATATGGAATGGGGATGCATAAAGTGTGGGGTCGAAATACCTCAGGACAGAGAGTTTTGCGACAGTTGCGAAGATAAAAACTTCAGGAAAATTGGAGGCTTTCTTTTTCTCCCTCTTATAGGATTAGTGGTCACTGCTGCTTCCTATCTTTTTGCAATGACAGATGCATTTAAATTTACGATAGAAAACTATTCGCATTTGAATGCAAATGCAAAAATCTTCTTCATGCTTTCCCTGGTTATTTATATAGGCGAATTTCTTTTTACAGTCACCGTTCTTTCATTTTTCCTAAAAAAGAAGAAATCGCTACCAAAGCTTTATATTTTGTTTTTAATATCAATCGTGACGACAATGTCATTTAATACCTACTTGCTTTACATATTAATTCCTGGCGCTGAAATTGGCTATAATGAACTTGTGCCTGTTTTTAGAAACGTAATTACGGCTTTAATTTGGATTCCCTATTTCATAACCTCTGTTCGCGTAAAAAGAACGTTTATCCGATAAAAGCACGAGTGGCTTCATCATTTTGATGACAGAAGATGCATGGCTATACTAATGCACATACAGTCATCAACACTGAGCGGACGCTATCACCGTCCGCTCATTATACGGAAAGGGCAGAAAAGTGGGTAAGGTCCGCACTGAGTTAAGAACGGACACTCTTGTAGAAAGCATGGCGTCGGATTATAGTGAGAGCATTGATTGATAAGTGAGTAGAATCAGAACAGTAGCCAATGAAACAAAAACTTCGCAAACGTAACCAGGACTGGATATCAAGGCAATTACAACGTGCGCGCAAAGAGAAAATGCCGTTAAGTTTCTTTATTAATTTTCCTTCAATACGAGCAACTGCGTGTAATGGTCAGCGCCTTAAACGGCGTGGTCGTCTCAAGCCTGACTGGAGTCGCGCATTGTTTCATCCGGGGTGGGGAGAAGTGCCGATTATTGGACCGCAAGGCTCAGTGTATTGGTTTGAGGGGTTTGATAAGGAACAATTACCTGCAGAATTGATGCCGCTATGGGACGATGTTTGATTGTATTGACTTTGAATTAATAACTTTCAGTGTAACGCTTAGACAGTGAGGAGTAGAGGCCAATTCTACTCAAAGACTAACGTATTCCTGTTAGCCATTAACCGATTTTATCTAGTTAAAGATAATCTACATAGCTGACCGAATCTGCGTATCCCCAAATTCTATAACCGGTTGATACCTCGATTCCTGGGAGATGAATAGCGCGAAGAATAGTACCTACCATGGTATGTTGTTCAACTGAGTTTGTCATAATATCAAGATACTTGATATCCAAATAGCCACCTTCACAGAAATGGTAAAACCACTCGCCATCAACTGCAGATTCATAGCCATTGAGAAAAGTGATTTTCCATAAGGGGGAAGATTCAATGCTAACCATTGCCATGCGGATCTCATTCCATTTTGTATTATTCATGCAGCTATAAAGCATTTGAACCTCCCGGGATCTGCTCCCGACAGATTAACACGCTACCAGGATAACAACGTAAAATTATGGCACAAAGCTGAACTTCATATTCACTTGTCTTCCCCCCTCTCTATCGCCCCACCGCCACTCTCAGGTACGAATCCGTGAACGCGTTTATCACCATGTTCATAAAAGTGATGGGCAGCACGGCCGCCCATTACTTTGCCGAACGGAAAAACAGTAACCGTTAACCCGGCCCCTCGCTCCCCGCCGCCAGCAGCGGCACCACCACGTCGCTGATGGGCACCGCAATGCCATGTTTGCGGCCGTAGCGCTGGATCACGCCGTTGCGGATGTCCCACTCCATAGGGCGATCCGCCTGACGGTCAGCGAGAATCGACGTGCCGAGGTCCTCAGGCGCGCGCTGAAAGTTCGCCAGAATCTCCTGCGCCACGTCATCGGCCAGCTTCGCCCCCTCGGCGCGGGCGACAGTAAGCCCTTCCCGCAGATAGGCCAGCGAAAGTTCGCTGATATCCTCGCGCCTGAACATCCCGGCGCGGCGGTTAGCGAGCACCATCAGCCCGGCTACAGCATTTTGCAGCAGCTTGCGCCAGGCGACGGTGGGGAAATCAGCCGAGAGTTCAACTTCACAGCGCGTACCGCGAAGCGCCTCGACCACCCGCTGCGCCTGCGGCACGTCCGGCAGCGTCAGGCGCGGTTTGGCCCGCAGCCAGACGGAGGCATCCGGCTCGCGCTGCGCCGGGAACCAGACCACCGACGGCAGCACCGTTGCGCCACTGACCAAAGGCTCAAGCTGCGCCTTCTGCTCTACGCCATTTTGCAGCGCGCAGACCACGGTATTTTCATCGCAAAGGGCGCGCAGCCACCCGGCGCTGTCGGCATTTTGCGTCGTTTTTACCGCGATAAACACGAGGTCAACGGGGCGCGTGATGGCCGCTGGATCGGTTAATACCGGACCGGGCACCACCGTTTCACCCTCATCGTGACGCAGGCGTAATTCCGGATGCGCGGTGCGTCCGCAGAGCAGCGGCGTGCGGCCCGCGTCATGCAACACCGCGGCAATGGTGGTCCCAATCGCACCGGGACCAATCAGCGCAATGGTTGGATAGTCAGACATGTGTCACTCCCCTTTTGCTAAGCCTGCTATCAGTTATACCACCCTGAGACGAGCGCGCCACACCCGTTGTCTATACTCAACATTCACAGACAACGGAGTGCGCCATGCCTTTACCCGATTTTAAATCCTCTGAACCGTTCACCCTTGGCATCGAGCTCGAACTGCAGGTGGTTAACCCGCCGGGATACGACCTCAGCCAGGACTCCTCCGCGCTCATCGCCGCCGTCAAAGACGACATCAAAGGCGGAGAGGTCAAACACGACATTACCGAAAGCATGCTCGAAATCGCCACTGGCGTGTGTCAGACCATCGACCAGGCGGCGGCGCAGTTCTCGGTGATGCAGCAGAGCATCCTGCGCGCCGCGGCGGAGCAGCACATCCAGATCTGCGGCGGCGGGACGCATCCGTTCCAGAAGTGGCAGCGCCAGGAGGTGTGCGACGACGAGCGCTATAACGTCACGCTGGAGCGCTTTGGCTATCTGATTTTGCAGGCGACGGTATTCGGCCAGCACGTTCACGTCGGCTGCCGGACCGGAGATGACGCCATTTACCTGCTGCACGGCCTGTCGCGCTTTGTACCGCACTTTATCGCCCTGGCGGCCGCCTCGCCGTACATGCAGGGCACGGACACGAAGTTCTCCTCGTCGCGGCTCAACATCTTCTCCGGGTTCCCGGATAACGGCCAGATGCCGTGGGTCAACAGCTGGCAGGAGTTCGAAGGGCTGTTCCGCCGCCTGAGCGCCACCAGCATGATCGACAGCATCAAAGATCTGCACTGGGATATTCGCCCCAGCCCGCATTTTGGCACCGTGGAGGTGCGGGTGATGGATACGCCGCTGACGCTCGGCCACGCGATAAACATCGCCGGGCTGATTCAGGCCACGTCGCACTGGCTGCTGACCACGCGGCCGTATAAGCATCAGGAACGGGATTTTCTGCTCTACCGTTTTAACCGTTTTCAGGCGTGTCGCTACGGGCTGGAGGGGATCCTGACGGACGTGCACACCGGCGAGCACAAAACCGTGGCGGAAGATATCGCCTGGCTGCTGGAGCAGGTGGCGCCGTCGGCCGAGAAGCTCGGCGCGACAAGCGCAATCAATGAAATTGCCCTGCTGTTAAAGCAGGGCAAGAGCGAGGCGCAGCGCATGCGGGACTTTATCGCCGACGGCGGCTCGCTGATTTCTCTGGTGCAGAAGCACTGCGAGCTGTGGGCGACGAGTCCGTAAGGCCGTGGCCCCACTCCCGCAGGCGCTGGAACAGCACGAACAGCGCGGGGATGAACAGAATCCCCACCACGGTCGCCACCAGCATGCCGCTGAAGACCGTGGTGCCGATGATGCGGCGGCTCTGGGCGCCTGCGCCGGTCGCCAGCATCATCGGCAAAACGCCGATAATGAACGACACGGCGGTCATCATCACCGCCCGGAAGCGGCGCGAGGCCCCTTCCCGCGCGGCATCGACAATCGCCATTCCGTCCATACGCCGCGCGCGGGCGAACTCGACGATAAGAATCGCGTTCTTGGCCGCTAACGCGATCAGCAATACCAGACCAATCTGCACGTACACGTCGTTGGCGTAGCCCGCCAGCCACAGCCAGACCAGCGCCCCACCGAGAGCGAACAGCACCGAGAGCATCACGCTTGCCGGGAGCGTCCAGCTCTCGTACTGGGCGACGAGGAACAGCCACGCCATCACCACCGCCGCCAGCACGATCCAGATCGCCTGATTGCCGGTCTGCTGCTCCTGATACGACATGCCGCTCCAGGCGTAGTCGTAGCCGGCCGGCAGGCTCTGCGCCAGGATCTCGCCCATCGCCGCCATGGCGGTGCTGCTGCTCACCCCAGCGGCTGCCGAGCCGCTCACCGACACGGACGGGAACTGGTTGTACTGCTGCAGGAACGGCGCGCCGACGGTCGGCGTGATGGTGACGAGGTTGCTCAGGCGCACCCGCTCGCCGCTGTTGCTGCGCACGAACAGCTCGCCGATCTGCTCGGCGCGCTCGCGCCACTGCATCTCGTTCTGCATCACCACGTGGTAGACGCGGTTGTTGATGCTGAAATCCCCGGCGCGGGTGCCGCCAAAAGCGGTTTGCAGGCTGCTGAAGATGCGCGATACCGGCACGTCGAGGCGGGCGGCGCGCTCGCGGTCAACGGTCAGCGTCAGCTGCGGCACGTTGCTGCTCCAGGTGGTGAACACGCGGCTCAGCTGCGGGTGCTGGTTGGCTTTCATCAGCACCTCGCGGGTGACGCGCTCCAGCTCCGCCGGGCTCTGCCCCGCCTGAGACTGGATACGCAGGTCGAAGCCCGAAGCGTTACCCAGCCCCGGCAGCGTCGGCGGCGCGAAGGTCATGATGGTCGCCTCCGGCAGGGCCAGCAGCTGGCGCTGAAGGGTACCCATCACCTCATCCAGCGGCGGACGCTCGCTCCAGTCTTTGAGCATGATGGAGATAAACCCGCCGTTGGAGGCGCTGGTGCCGTTGAGGATGTTAAACCCGGAGACCTGAATCACGTCTTTCACCGCCGGATTTTGGGCGATCAGCTCTCGCGCGGTGGTCATCACCGCTTCGGTGCGCTCCAGCGAAGCCGCTTCCGGCAGCTGAACGCTGGCGAAGAAGTAGCCCTGGTCCTCCTGCGGCAGGAAGCCTTTTGGCATCGACGTAAAGCTGAACAGCACGACGGCCGCCGCGCCCGCGGTGGCCAGCAGCGCCAGCCACGGACGCAGGTTTAAGACATGCACGAGGCGGGTGTACAAACCGCGCGTGGCGTCCAGCCCGCGGTTGAAGACGCGATAAACGGCCGCCGGTTTCTCCGGGCGCGGACGCAGCAGCATCGCGCACAGCGCGGGCGTCAGGGTCAGCGCCACCAGGCTTGAGAGCGTCACGGCCGTCGAGAGCGTCACCGCGAACTGGCGGTACAGCTCGCCGACAATCCCCGGCAGCAGCGCCACCGGCACAAACACCGCCAGCAGCACCAGCGTGGTGGCAATCACCGGCCCGGCAATCTGGCGCAGCGCCAGCGCGGTCGCCGCCGTGCGGCTCTGCCCTTCCGCCATCAGCGTTTCGACGCTTTCCACCACCACGATGGCGTCATCCACCACCATGGTCAGCGCCAGAATGATGGCGAACAGGCTCAGCGTATTGGCGGAGTAGCCGAGCGCGTAGAGCACCGCAAAGGTGCCCACCAGCGACACCGGAATGGCAAGCGCGACAATCAGCGTCGCGCGCCAGCTTTGCAGGAACAGGGAAACGACCACCACCACCGCCAGCATCGTGAGCGCCAGCGAGGCGCCGATCTCTTTAATGGTGGCGGCGACAAAGGTGGTGGTGTCGAATTTCACCTCATAGACCAGGTCGTCCGGGAATCGCGTCGAGAGGCGCTCCAGCTCCCCGCGCACCGCGTCGGCCACGCGCAGGGCGTTGGCGGACGGCGTCGGGTAGATACCCAAATAGGCGGAGTCGTGCCCGTTCAGCTGCGCGCCGGAGCTGTAGCTGCGCGAGCCGAGCTCGATGGTGGCGACGTCCTTCAGGCGCACCAGCTGGCCCATCTCCCCGGCGCGAATAATGATGTCGGCAAACTCGTCGGCCTGGCTTAAGCGCCCCAGCCCGTTGATGGTCAGGGTCTGCTGCTGGCCGTTAAACACCGGCGGGGTGCCCACCTGGCCTGCCGCGCCCTGTACGTTCTGCTCGCGCAGCGCCTGCGCCACGTCATCGGTGGTGACGTTCAGGGCGTTCATGCGGTCCGGGCGCAGCCAGATGCGCATGCTGTAGTCGCGCGCGCCAAACATCTGCACCTGCCCGACGCCCGGCAGACGCGACAGCGCCTCGCGCACCTGGGTGCTGGCGTAGTTGCTGACGAACAGCGGCGTGTGGGTGTTATTCGGTGAGTAAAGACTTACCCCCATCATCAGGTTGGTGGCCCGCTTGCGCACCTGCACGCCGTTTTGCTGCGCCTCGGTGGGCAGCTGCGCCACGGCCTGCGCCACGCGGTTTTGCACGTCGATGGCGGCGAGATCCGGCTCGGTCCCCGCCGCAAAGGTGATGTTCAGGCTGTAAGTGCCTTCGTCCGAGCTGGTGGACTCCATGTAGAGCATATGGTCCACGCCGTTCAGCTGCGTCTCCAGCGGCGTGGCGATGGCCTCCGCCACGTCGGCCGAGCTGGCGCCCGGCCAGCTGGCAGAGACGTTCACCACCGGCGGCGCGATCTGCGGGTACTGCTCCACCGGGTTAATCCTCAGCGCGATGGCCCCCAGCAGGGTGATGACCAGCGCAATCACCATCGCGAAGCGCGGGCGTTTGATGAAAAACGTCAGCATGATGGCTCCTTAATTGAGTATCTGGACGGCAGCGCCGGGCTGCACGCGCTGCGCGCCGTCAGTAATCGCTCGCTCACCGGGCTTCACGCCGGAGGCAATCTGAAACTGCTGGCCGATCTGCCCGGCCACGTTCAGCAGGCGCATTTCGGCGTTGCCGTCGGCATTAACCACCCAGGCAAAGAAGCCGTCGCCGTTCTGCTGGACCGCTGCGGCAGGCAGGGTCAGCACCGGCTGCTCGCTTGCCGGGCGCAAAAACACATTCACATTGCCGCCGGGCAGCAGCTGATGGCGCGGATTGGCAAACTCGGCGCGCAGCATCACGCTGGCGGTGCGCGGGTCAACGCGGTTATCCACTGACGTCAGCTCGCCGCTGACGCGCTGGCCGTTGCTGTCGATCAGCGCCTGCCAGGCACGCTTCATGGCGTTGATATCCGCATGCTGTCCGGCTTTGGCGGCAAACGCCCCCTCTTCCAGCGCAAAGGCGATGCGGATCGGGTCAAGCTGCACCACCTCCACCAAAACGCCGCTCGCCGGGTTGACCAGGCTACCCACGTGGAAGCTGCTGTGCCCCACGCGGCCGTCAATCGGCGAGGTGATGCGGGTGTAGCTCAGGGTGACGCGGCGGGCGTCGAGCCGGGCCTTCGCCTGCTCGAGAGCGGCGCTGGCGACGTCGCGCTGCATGCGGGCGTTGTCCACGTCGTGACGGCTGATGGCGTTGCTGCTGCCGAGGCTTTCAAAGCGGGAAAGCTGCTGCTGCGCCTGGCGCAGCGTGGCTTCGGCGCTTTTCACTTCGGCCTGCGCCAGGCGCAGGGCGGCGCGCGGCTCGGCGTCGTCCAGCTCAAACAGCACGTCGCCTTTTTTCACGTACTGCCCGTCGCGGAAGTGGATTTTGGCGATCGTGCCCTCCGTGCGCGCCCGTAGCTCAACGGTGTGAATGGCTTCGATGCGGCCCGGGATTTGGCGCTCGGCGGCGTGGGCGGTTTGCTCCACGGTGGCGACGCGAACGGGAATGGCGGCGAATGCGGGTTGCAGGGTACTGACAAGAAGTGCTAACAGGACCGGGAATTTCATGGGAGTACCTCAGGATTGTTGCCCTCACCCCGGCCCTCTCCCACAGGGAGAGGGCGGTCAGAGTCCCCTCTCCCCGTGGGAGAGGGTTAGGGTGAGGGCAAAAGGTTATGCAGCCTTACGGAACCTGCGGGTCAGCCGCTTCTCGATTTCGACGACGAAGAACATCACGCCTGCAACGGCCAGGGTCACAAACCAGTAGCGCAGCGGCAGCGCTTCGGTACCGAACAGCATCTGCATAAACGGCAGGTAGATAATCGCCGCCTGGAGCAGGAACAGCACGCCCGTCACCAGCCAGATCCCTTTGTTCGCCAGCAGGCCGCGGTTGAGGGAGAACCCTTCGGTGTTGCGGCAGTTAATCATGTACACCCACTGGGCGCAGACCAGCATCTGCAGCAGCACGGTGCGGATGAACTCCGCGCTGTGGCCGCGCGGAGCCAGCCAGGCTTCCAGCGCAAAGGCGGCGATGGCAATCATGGTGCCGACGAAGGCCACGCGCCAGACGGCGTAGGCGTCCATCACGTGCTGGCCGGTCTGGCGCGGCGGACGGCGCATGATGTTGCGCTCGGCGGCCTCAAAGGCCAGGCCGAAGGAGAGCGTGGCGGAGGTCGCCATGTTCATCCACAGGATCAGCACCGGCGTCAGCGGAATGATGTTCCCCGCCAGCAGCGCAATCACAATCAGCAGCCCCTGCGCCAGGTTGGTCGGCATGATGAACAGGATGGTCTTCTTCAGGTTGTCGTAAACGCGACGCCCCTCTTTCACCGCGCTGGCGATGGTGGCGAAGTTATCGTCCGTCAGGACCATGTCCGCCGCCTCTTTGGTCACTTCCGTGCCCTTAATGCCCATTGCAATGCCCACGTCCGCCTGACGCAGCGCAGGGGCGTCGTTCACGCCGTCACCGGTCATGCCGACAATTTCACCTTTGTCCTGCAGCGCTTTCACCAGGCGCAGCTTATGCTCCGGGCTGGTACGGGCGAAGATGTCATACTTCACCGCGGCTTCCGCCAGCGCGGCGTCGTCCATCTTCTCCAGCTCATAGCCGGTGACCGCCTGCTCGCTGTTGCTGATCCCCAGCATCTGCCCGATGCTCATTGCCGTCTGCGGGTGATCGCCGGTGATCATCTTCACGCGGATCCCCGCCTGCTGGCAGGCGTTAATCGCGTCAATCGCTTCCGGGCGCGGCGGATCCATCATCCCGGCGATGCCGAGGAAGATCAGGCCGTGGCTCAGGTCATCGTGCGTCAGTTCCTGCTCGCCGTTCGCCGGCTTGAACGCCGCGGCGACCATGCGCAGCCCCTGACGCGCATAGCGCTCCATCTCACTTTCCCAGTACGCGCGGTTGAAGGCTTCCGCACCGTTGCGGGTCTGCTGCTCGGCGCACAGGGCGAAAATGACGTCCGGCGCGCCGGTGATCAAAATCTGCTCCTCACCGCCAATCTGGTAGTGGGTGCTCATGTACTTGTACTGCGAGTCGAACGGGATTTTGTTAACCAGCGTGGTCGTGACCGGCTCAAGGTTGGCCTTCGCCGCCAGCACCTTCAGCGCGCCCTCGGTCGGCCCACCGGTAATGCCCCACAGCCCGCGCTCGTCCTGAATCAGCTGGCTGTCGTTACACAGGTCGATGGTGCGCAGGTACTGCTCCAGCACGGTGCCCGGCTGGATGTGGACCGGCTCGTCGCTGCCTTCCAGGTAGAGGTTACCCACCGGCTCGTAGCTGTTGCCGTCCACGCGGTAGCAGGCGTCGGCGGTGATGATGGCTTTGACCGTCATCTCGTTCATGGTCAGGGTGCCGGTTTTATCCGAGCAGACCACGGTCATCGCGCCAAGCGTTTCCACCGTCGGCAGCTTGCGGATGATGGCCCGCTTGCGCGCCATCGCCTGCACGCCCAGGGAGAGGATGATGGAGATAATCGCCGGCAGACCTTCCGGTACGGAAGCCACCGCCAGGCTAATCAGGGAGAGCAGGAGCTCGCCCATCGGGATCTCGCGGAACGCCAGGCTGAAAACAAACAGCGCGGCCATCATCGCCAGAATAATCGCAAAGATCGCCTTACCCAGCTTGTCCATCTGCACCAGCAGCGGCGTACGGTGCTTCTCGATCCCCGCCATCATCTGGTTGATGTGGCCGAGTTCCGTATCCTGACCGGTGGCGGTGACCACGCCGACGCCGCCGCCCGCGCTGACGGTCGTTCCGGAGAAGACCATGTTGGTGCGATCGCCCAGCGGTAATTCGCCGCTCAGCGGATGAGTGTGTTTATCCACCACGGTGGATTCACCGGTCAGAATCGCCTCTTCCACGCGTAAATTATGCGCTTCAATTAAACGCATATCCGCCGGAATACGATCTCCCGCGCGTAATACAATAATATCGCCCGGGACTATTTCAGTTGTGGGAATTGTTTCATGGTTGCCGTTACGAATAACGCGCGCCTCGCTGGCGAGCATATTACGAATACTCTTCAGGGATTTTTCCGCGTTGCTTTCCTGAATATGACCAATTAAGGCATTGATTACCGCAACGCCCAAAATAACCAGCGTATCAACCCAGTGGCCCATTACTGCCGTTAATACGGCGGCGGCCAGCAGGACATAAATCAGGACATCATTAAAATGGGCCAGGAAACGCAGCCAGGCGGGTTTCCCTTTTTTCTCCGGCAGCGCGTTCGGCCCTGTTTTTTGCAGACGCACCTGCGCCTCTGCACGGTCCAGACCGCTGGCCTGGCTCTGCGCGTGAGCAAGCACCTGCTCTACGGTCTGCTGGTATGCCAGCCCGCCGGAAGGCGGCACGTTCGGAATCACTTTTTTTTCAGTCATCGTATTTTTCCTTCAATTTCCGGTGAACAGAAGCCTGAATTCCTTTCGGGCTTAAATAAATTCATTTTAAAGTCTTGCGGGTAAAATTGATCTACCGCAATATAATGACTTCTCGGTTATTCAAAACTGATTAAAACTATTTCGATGATCTGATTTTTACAAAATACTTCTAAACCAAAACTAAACGAGGGGGAACCATGTGGGGTATTTATCGCGGGCGCAGACTGGTGTTATACGTTATCGCGGCCATTGTTATTGCCACGTTAATTGGTTATAGCACCTATACATTTGTAAAATTATTTTCCTGAGACGGACGTTTATTTACACTACGCGATAATTATTTAATCGCGTCTGGGATATTTATCTTTTTCTGTTACTTATTCACAGAATAGCGCATTCGTTTTATCCGTAAACGTGCGCCGGGTTTATATTGCTTTACGTTCCGGGATGCCGGACAATGACATTTTTAACTGACGATTAACATTACGATGAAACACCCGCTAGAATCGCTGCTCACCGCAGGCGGCATTTTATTGCTGGCACTGCTTTCATGCCTGCTGCTCCCTGCGCCTTCGCTTGGGCTGGTACTGGCGCAGAAGCTGGTTCAGACCTTTCACATGGTCGATCTTAACCAGCTCTATACCATTCTGTTCTGCGTGTGGTTTTTACTGCTCGGGGCGATTGAATTCTTCGTGCTGCGTTTCGTCTGGCGACGCTGGTTTTCACTGGCGTCGTGAGCCCATAAAAAGGCCGGGTGGCGGCTACGCCTTACCCGGCCTACACGCGACAGGTTAATGTGTCTGGCTATGGTTCTCTTTACGGTACGCGCCAGGCGGCTGGTTGAACGTGCGGGTAAAGATGCGGGTAAACGTCTGCTGCGAGTCAAACCCGTAACGCAGGCAGATGTCGTACACCCGGGCGTCGGATTCACGCAGATCGCGCGCCGCCAGCAGCAGCTTGCGTTCACGGATATAGCGCCCCAGACTCTCCCCTTTGTACTGCATAAACAACCGCTGCAGGTGCCACTTCGAGTAACCCGCGTGGCGGGCAATCTCTTCTATTCGTAATGGCTGGTGCAGATTGTCGTCGATCCATTCGACGATAGTGTCGATGACTTGAGCGGAAATGGTCATACTGCTGTCCCCCTCTGCTTCTCGCTTAAACATTATTCCCACCACGCACGAAAGGTTTGCGCGGTGTCGCTTACCCGGACGGGCTCGCCCAGTTCCGGCGTCAGCAACCGATAATTTTTATCCTGGCTGGCTTTTGCCAGCTGGATCAGCGGATCGTTCCAGGCGTGTTTCGCCAGCACGAAGCGTCCGTTATGCCCGGGCACCACGGCTTTCGCGTTCAGATCCGCCGAGGCCTGCGCCGTTTCCTCCGGCAGCATGTGGATGTACTTCCAGTCCTGGTCGTACTGGCCGTTTTCCATGATGGCGACGTCCACTTCGCCAAACTGTTCACCGATGGCCCTGAAGTGCGGGCCGTAACCGGAATCCCCGCTGTAGTAAACCTTCTGCTCTGGCGTGACGAACATGAAGCTGCCCCACAAGGTGCGATCGCGTTTGATGCCGCGGCCGGAGAAGTGACGTGCCGGCAGAACGTGCACCGTCAACGCATCGCTGATGCGCACCGACTGGTTCCAGTCGCGTTCGTCAATAATCTCGGGCTTCATCCCCCAGTAACGCAGGTGGGAGCCGACGCCCAGCGGCGTCACCACCCGCTTCACCTTCGGCAGTAGCGCCCTGATGGTGGCGTAATCCAGATGATCGTAGTGATCGTGCGAGATAATCAGCAGGTCGATCGCCGGCATGATTTCAGCCCGCCACGGATACTCGCCGGCAAAGGCCTTATTGAGGAACGAGAACGGCGCGGCATAGTTGCCAAGAACCGGGTCAATGAGGATCCGTTTACCCGCGAGCTGCAGATACCACGAGGAGTGACCGAGCCACACCAGGGTGTCCTGCTCCAGCGGCAGGCTCGCAAGATCGGTTTTCACCAGCGGCAGCGGCTGGGCCGGGCGAGCGTTTTCGGTTTTTTTGGTCAGAAACTCCCACATCGCGACCAGCATATTTTTGTCACCGTTATAACCCGGCGTCGGCAGCGTATTGTGGAATTTCCCCTCGCGATACTGTGGAGAGGCCTCCACTTCAGTAAGCCGTTCACCCTGCGGCGGCTGGCCGAATCCGGCATTCAGAACAAACGGTAAACTCGCGGCTGAAGCAATAATCATGATTAACACCACGCAGATGAAGAGAGGTTTTTTCATATCCTGACCCGAAAACGCGCCCCATCCGATAGCGTGCGCAGGGTAAACTTGATTATGAGTGAGTAAGCACTCATTATAGATATGATGATAAAGTCGTCAAGACGTTTTCGATCTTTGACATTCCGCGTTGCAGCGTGTCAAAGCACGTGTTTCAATCAGGGTTTTTATAATTGACAGGAGGAAAAATTTAGTGGCACGTCCGAAGAGTGAAGATAAAAAACAGGCCTTACTGGACGCCGCAACCACGGCGTTTGCACAGTCAGGTATTGCCGCCTCAACGGCGCTCATTGCCCGTAAGGCGGGCGTCGCCGAAGGCACCCTGTTCCGCTACTTTGCTACGAAAGACGATCTGCTGAATGCCCTCTATCTGCACCTGAAGCAGGATCTCTGCCAGACCATGCTGGCGAACCTCGATCGCACCATTACGCTGCCCAAAGAACATACCCGCAATATCTGGAACAGCTATGTAGACTGGGGTATTCGTAACCCCGTTGCCCATGCGGCGATCCGCCAGATTGGCGTCAGTGAAAAGCTGAGCGCCGAAACGGAACAGGCGGTGAAAGAGATGTTCCCGGAGCTGCATGAGCTCTGCCGCCGCTCGGTGCGTCATGTGTTTATGTCTGATGAGTTTAAAACGTTTGGCGATGCGCTTTTCTTATCGCTGGCCGAAAGCACGATGGAATTTGCCACCCGCGATCCGTCCCGCGCCGTTGAATTTAAAGCGCTCGGCTTTGAGGTAATGTGGCGCGGGCTTGCCCAGGAAGAGAGCGATGGACAGTAAAACGTTGCAGGAACACGCAAAACGCGTGGCGCTGGAACTGCCGTTCACCGAACACTGCTGGCCGTTTGGGCCGGAGTTTGACGTGTTTAAAGTGGGCGGGAAAATTTTCATGATTGTGGCCGTCGCGCACGGGCGGCCGCACGTTAGCCTGAAGTCAGACCCGGAAAAATCGCTGTTAAATCAGCAGATTTATCGCGGCGTTGAACCGGGCTATCACCTCAACAAAAAGCACTGGATTTCCCTTTACGGTACGGACGACGTGACGCCGGAACTGGTTACCGATCTCATCAATGATTCCTGGCATCTGGTGGTGGATAAACTGCCGAAAAAAGACCAGAAGTGGATCCGGCCGGTCTGATTGTTCGTCTGAGACGAACAGATTAAGCGCTCGAATTGCCCTTATCTTTTTCCGCGTCCCGCTGTAATCTGCTCACCTTTCGCGCCCGCACGCGGGCGAATTTCATCATCAGGAGTTGTTATGGATATCATTTCTGTTGCGCTGAAACGCCACTCCACCAAGGCGTTCGACGCAAGCAAAAAACTGACCGCTGAAGAAGCGGAAAAAATCAAAACCCTGCTGCAGTACAGCCCGTCCAGCACCAACTCCCAGCCGTGGCACTTTATTGTCGCCAGCACCGAGGAAGGAAAAGCGCGCGTGGCGAAGTCCGCGGCGGGCACCTATGTGTTCAACGAACGCAAAATGCTGGATGCTTCTCACGTGGTGGTGTTCTGCGCGAAAACCGCGATGGACGACGCCTGGCTGGAGCGCGTTGTCGATCAGGAAGAGGCCGATGGTCGCTTTAATACCCCGGAAGCGAAAGCGGCAAACCATAAGGGCCGTACCTACTTTGCCGACATGCACCGCGTGGATCTGAAAGATGACGACCAGTGGATGGCGAAGCAGGTTTACCTGAACGTCGGTAACTTCCTGCTGGGCGTGGCTGCGCTGGGCCTGGACGCGGTACCGATTGAAGGTTTCGACGCCGCGATCCTCGACGAAGAGTTTGGCCTGAAAGAGAAAGGCTTCACCAGCCTGGTGGTGGTGCCGGTTGGGCATCACAGCGTGGAAGATTTCAACGCCACGCTGCCGAAATCTCGCCTGCCGCTGAGCACGATTGTGACCGAGTGCTAATCAACACGGGCCGCTCTGTGCGGCCCGTTACGCTTTACTGATGACTAACCTGCGATGTGGGTGCACATCACGATCGTGTCCCCAGGCAAACGCAATCCAGCGCTCTTCCAGCTCGGCATATGAGCTCACCGGCGTTAAGTGCCACTCTTCTCCTACCGTACCGTCAGCCACGTTTATCCGATAATTCATGCTGAACGCCCAGTCTATCATGCGTAACCAAAACCGCTGTCCGTCGCCGGTTTGTTCGCTGTCAGACACAACAATGTCGTATTCGCTTAGCACCCATTGAAAGAAGGATTGTGGTAAACCACTTATAACCCGCTGATGGACAGCGCGTGGCGTACGCCACACCATGACCTGTGTCGCAGCACCGTGGGGGAACGTAATTTCTTTATGAAACGTCAGCTTGACCGCATACGCCGTATAGGGTTTTCCGTCCTCGGTGGTCACGAGACGGTATTCATCGCCGTAGCGCGATTTTAACAAGCGATATCCCACAGGCAGCATAAATCCGGGCAGATGAAAATCCACCGTACCCCGCGCAAGAAACGCTTCGGTATGTTCGACGTTTCGGGAGATAAAGCCTAATTTTTGGCTGAAATCTGCGGAATCAATCATCAGTGGCAACATGGTGGTTTCTCATGGCGTGAGTATAGACGACTTAACACCCCGTCGAAATGATGTCGATTCAGTGATGGGTTTAAGTTAACCCCCACATTACGCCAGTCTTCTCCACTTAGCAGAGACGGATCTTATTCCCTGAAAGCCCCTCGCAAAAATTATTTCCCCTGCGCCGCCAGCCACGCCATCGCCCGCTCTCCCGCCTCATCCACCGGCAGATACACCAGCAGCCGCGATCCGTTTCGCGGCGCGGAATACCAGTACATCTGCTGCAGCGTAAAATCCCCCAGCTCGGGATGAGTAAACAGCTTGAGCTGGTTCTCCACGCCGCGCACGTCGTTGCGCTGGTGCCACAGGGTTTTAAACTCTTCGGACACTGCAAAGAAGCGCGCCAGCTTGGCCTCCCAAAGCGGATCGCCCCGGTGTTCGGCCATCGCCGCGCGGAAATAGGAGACAAAGATGGGCAGCACGTCGTCGCGTCTGCCGAGGCGCGCGCGCCACGCCGGATGCGTGAGGAACAGATAAATACAGTTGCGATCTTCGGGAGGGATGTCATTGAAATCGACGCCCATCAGATGCCCGAAGCTGTCGTTCCACGCCACGATATCGAAGTTCGGTTTCTGAATGCTGGCGGGTTTCGGCATCAGCGTATCCAGCAGGCGTCGGGTGCCTTCGCTAATGCCCTCGCAGCAGACCGCCTGCGGCGCTTCACCCGGCGGTAAACCTGCTAACACAAACAGGTGCCGGGCCTCGGTCGGGGTACATTGCAGCGCTTTTGCCACGGCCGCCATCACCGCGCTGGACGGATTGACGTCCCTGCCCTGCTCAAGCCAGGTGTACCAGGTGACGCCCACATCAGCGAGCATCGCCACCTCTTCCCGGCGCAGGCCCGGCGTGCGACGGCGACCGCTGCGCGGCAAACCTAAGCGCTGCGGATCGAGACTTTCCCGCCGGGCGCGTAAAAATGCCCCAAGCTGTTTTCGGGTGTCATCCTGACGTGAAACGACCGGTTCAGACATCAGCGCCATAAATCCCCCTGCATGGTAGTGCCAGTACCAGTATAAGTAAGAACTGGTACCCGTTTATCTGATGGTAGATGCTACGACCATCTGTTGAATGACGCAATGGAGTTACCATGAATACGTCAGTTGTTTCACCGGGCCGCGCAGGCCTGATACTGCTGTTGACCGGCCAGATGCTGCCCATGATTGATACCTCAATCACCAATGTGGCGCTGGACGCTATCACCCATTCACTGCAGGCTACCGCCACCGAACTGGAGCTCATCGTCGCCCTCTACGGCGTGGCCTTTGCCGTCTGCCTCGCGCTCGGCAGCAAGCTGGGGGATAACTTTGGCCGTCGTCGTCTGTTCATGTGGGGTGTGGCGAGCTTTGGCCTGGCCTCGCTGCTGTGCGGAATGGCGGGGAACATTGAACAGCTGCTCGCCGCGCGCATCGTTCAGGGCGCGGGGGCCGCACTGATCGTGCCGCAAATTCTTGCCACGCTGCACGTCACGCTGAAAGGCACCGCCCACGCCAAAGCCATCAGCCTGTTCGGCGGCATCGGCGGGATTGCGTTTATCGTCGGGCAGATGGGCGGCGGCTGGCTGGTATCGGCGGACATCGCCGGGCTGGGCTGGCGTAACGCCTTCTTTATCAACGTGCCGATTTGTCTGGTGGTGCTGGCGCTGAGCCGCCGCTTCGTACCGGAAACCCGTCGCGAGACGCCGTCACGCATCGACTGGCCGGGTACCGCGCTGCTGGCGGTCATGCTTTGCTGCCTGCTGTTCCCGATGGCGCTCGGCCCCCAGTGGCACTGGTCGTGGCCGCTGAAGACGATGCTGCTCGCCCTTGTCCCGCTGGCCTGGCTGATGGCGCTGAACGCGCGCAAAAAAGAGCGTGAGAATGCCCACCCGCTGATCCCGCCGCGCCTGCTTGCGCTTCGTAGCGTGCGCTTTGGCGTCCTGATTGTGATGCTCTTTTTCAGCGCCTGGTCCGGGTTTATGTTCTGTATGGCGCTGACCATGCAAACCGGTCTGGGGATGGCGCCGTGGCAGTCCGGGAACAGTTTTATCGCCCTTGGCGTGACCTACTTTGTTTCGGCCTGGTTCGCGCCGCGGCTGATTGCCCGCTACAGCACCAGCACAATCCTGCTGACGGGGCTGGCGATCCAGATTACCGGCCTGCTGGCGCTGATCGCCACGTTCCGCGTTTGGGGCATGGAGAATACCACCCTGACGCTGGCACCCGCCACCGGACTGGTGGGCTACGGGCAGGCGCTGATCGTGAACAGTTTCTACCGCATCGGGATGCGCGACATTCAGCCTGACGACGCGGGGGCCGCGAGCGCCATTTTGAGCACCCTGCAGCAGGCCGCGCTGGGCCTTGGCCCGGCCATTTTTGGCGCCATTTTGCTGCACGCGCTTCAAAACCATCACGGGGATTACACCCAGGCGGTGAACGTCTTCCTGATGGTAGAAACAGCTATGATGGTGGTACTTGCTCTGGCGACGCTGCGTATCCGCCATAGCCTGTGCCCGCCGGTGGCGAAGATCTGTCAGGCCGCCAAATAAGTTCGTGAATTTGCATAATAGATCCGCAGCCGCCATTATGGGGCTGCAAAAATACAGGAGACGTTATGCAGGAATTGATTGCTCAGGTTGAAGAGTTAGGCATTGAAATTAATCACACCACCTCTTTAGTGATTATCTTTGGTATTATTTTTCTTACCGCCATCATCGTTCATTTTATTCTGCACAAAGGGGTACTTCGCGCATTCGAAAAGCGCGCGCAGGCCAGCAGCCATTTATGGCTGCAGATCATCACCCAGAATAAATTATTTCACCGTCTGGCCTTTACCCTGCAGGGGATAATCGTCAACGTCCAGGCGGTACTGTGGCTGCAAAAAGGCAGCGAAGCGGCGGAAATACTCACCACCTGCGCGAAGCTGTGGGTGATGGTCTATGCCCTGCTCTCCTTCTTCTCGCTGCTGGACGTGATTTTCAATCTGTCGCAGAAAATGGCCACCGCGTCGCAGCTGCCGCTGAAGGGGATTTTCCAGGGCATCAAGCTGGTGAGCGCCATCCTGGTGGGGATATTGATTATCTCCCTGCTGATTGGCCAGTCCCCGGCGATTCTGATAAGCGGTCTGGGCGCCATGGCCGCCGTGCTGATGCTGGTGTTTAAAGACCCGATACTTGGACTTGTAGCGGGTATCCAGCTTTCCGCCAACGATATGCTCAAGCTCGGCGACTGGCTGGAGATGCCGAAATACGGTGCCAACGGCACGGTGACGGATATCGGCCTGACCACCGTGAAAGTGCGCAATTTCGATAATACGATTACGACCATTCCGACGTGGGCGCTGGTCTCCGACGCCTTTATCAACTGGAGCGGCATGTCGGCCTCCGGCGGACGACGCATTAAGCGCAGCCTGAACATTGATACCACCAGCATTCATTTTCTCGACGAGCAGGAGCAGCAGAAACTCATTCAGGCGAAGCTGCTGAAGCCTTATTTGGCCGCACGCCATGAGGAAATTAGCCTCTGGAATCAGAAAAACGGTGAAGGGGAATCGGTATTAAACCTGCGCAAGATGACCAATATCGGCACTTTCCGCGCCTACCTGAACGAATATCTGCGCAACCACCCGCGCATTCGTAAAGATATGACGCTGATGGTGCGTCAGCTCGCGCCTGACGCGAATGGCTTGCCGATTGAAATATATGCCTTCACCAACACGGTGGTCTGGGCAGAATATGAGGAGATTCAGGCCGACATCTTCGACCATATTTTCGCGGTGGTGGATGAATTTGGTCTGCGCATTCACCAGTCGCCAACCGGGAACGATATTCGCTCCCTGGCTGGCGTCATCGCGCAATAATCAGGTGCTGGCGCGGGAAATAAAGCGCCAGTCCATCATCACCCTTTCCGTGGGCGCGTCCGGGTTGTCGATCTTATTTAAGAGCAGATCGACCGCCTTGCGCCCGATATCCCGCGACGGCTGTTCGATGGTGGTGAGCGAAATCATGTCCGCCAGCTCCGTACCGTCAAAGCCGACCACGGCAATATCCTCTGGCACCCGAAGACCTGCCTGCTGAATGGCGCGCAGCGCGCCCGCCGCCAGCGTATCGGAAACGGCAAATACCGCATCCGGCGGATTATCTTTTAACAGGTTTTGCATCGCCGCCATGCCCGCCCCGGAGCTGAGATCGCTGGCATACTCCACCGCCTGATAGTCCAGATCCCGCAGGTGGATCACGCTCTTGTAGCCGCGTTCGCGCAGGCGGGCATATTTGTAGCTGAGATCGTGGTTGATCATCGCGATACGCTTGCGGCCGCCGTCGGCCAACTGGCTGACGGCATGCTGTGAAGCGTCCACATCATTGATGCCGACGCAGGAGACCGCACCCGCATCGGCATATTCGGCGCACTGCACCCACGGTGCAGAACCAATCAGCGCGGCAAGTTCCGGCAGCTTCGAGAAGGCGTCCATGGTGATAATGCCGTCGACGATTTTGCCGGAGAGCAGGCTTAAGCCCGAGCGGGAGCGCTCGATGTCCGAGCCGGAGTTGCACAGCAGAATGCGGTAGCCGTTTTTCTCCGCCTCGGCTTCGATGCCCTTCACCACTTCGGCGCAGAACGGGTTGGCAATGTTGGACACCATCACCAGGATCATATAGCTGCGGGCGGTGCGCAGCTGACGGGCGAGCAGGTTTGGCTGGTAGTTGCTCTCCTGAATCGCCCGCAGAACGCGCTCGCGGTTTTTCGCCTTCACGGTGTCGCTGTTATTCAGCACGCGGGAGACCGTCGCCACGGAGACCCCGGCCAGCTGAGCGATTTTCTGAATTGACATAGCGACGACACATCCTGCGGTTAGCGTTTTGTGCAGGCTACCATAAATTTATTGCCCGGCGAACCGGGCAACGCGTTATTGTTCCACGCGCACCCAGCGCTGCTGCTGATGGCTTTTCACAATGGCATCAATGATATACATCACGTTTGCGCCATCGTGAAACGTCGCAAACTGCGGCGTATCCGGCATCGCGCCCGCCTGCACGGCGCGGTAGAACTGCGCCATCATATTTTTGAAGGCGTCCGGCCAGCCTTCGATATGTCCGCCGGGGAAGTGGGCGCTGTCGGCCACGTCAGGGTTCATCAGCCCCGGATCGTCGGTTAGCGTCTGGTTGGCCTGCGCGCGATGGCCGATCCACAGCTGCTGTGGCACCTCCTGGTCCCATGCCAGCGAGCGCTCGCTGCCGTTGATCTCAAACGTCAGGCGGTTTTTACGCCCGGCGCTCACCTGCGAGATGCTAAAGCAGCCCTTGCTGCCGTCGTCAAAGCGGAACAGCACCGAGCCGAAGTCTTCGGTCGTGACCGGTTTGTCTACATACTCCACCTGCTCGTCGTGGGAGAAGGTTTGATTCCCGACCTTGCTGGCCCTGCGCGTCGGCCAGACGATGGATAAATCAGCCATCACCTCGGTAATGCGCCGCCCGGTAACGAACTGCACCGTGTCGCACCAGTGGGAGCCGATATCCGCCACCGCGCGTGATGCGCCGCCCAGCGCGGCATCTACCCGCCAGTTGTAGTCGGTTTCCAGCAGCATCCAGTCCTGCAGATAGCTGCCGTGCGAGGCAAACAGCCGCCCGACGCTGCCCGCACGCATCATGCTTGCCGCCTGGCGCACCATCGCAAACTGGCGATAGACAAAGCTCACGCCATGCACCACGCCCGTCTGCTCCGCCAGCGCCACCAGCTCGCGCGCCTCCTCAGGGATCATGCACAGCGGCTTTTCGGAAAACACGTGCTTGCCCGCGCGCAGGATCTGGCGGTTAATCTGTGCATGCAGGTGGTTCGGCGTGCAGTTGTGCACCACGTGCAAATCAGGGTGCGCGAGCAGCTCCTCAACGCTACCGTACACGTGCGGTACGTTTAGCAGGCGCGCCTTTTCCTGCGCCTTAACGAGCGAGCCGTCGCACAGCGCGACCACCTGAACAAACCCAAGGCGCCTGAGCGCCTCGATATGTGCCGGGCCAATAAACCCGCTGCCGACGATCCCGACGTTAATCATGGCTGCCCCCTGCGGCGAAATCGTCAAACGCGCGCCCGGCAACCGGAATGATGTGGCGGCGGATAAATTCGCTGCCTTCACTCGCCCCGGTATCGCCATCCTTCAGGCAGCACTCCCACTCCAGCACCGCCCAGCCGTCGTAGTCGTACTGGGTCAGCTTGCTGAAAATGCCCTTAAAGTCGATCTGCCCGTCGCCGGGCGACCGGAAGCGTCCGGCGCGGTTGATCCACGGCTGGTAACCACCGTAGACGCCGCTGCGCCCGCTGGGGCGAAACTCGGCATCCTTCACGTGGAACGCTTTAATACGCGCATGGAAGATATCGATAAAGGCCAGATAGTCCATCTGCTGGAGCAGCATATGGCTTGGATCGTAGAGAATGTTGCAGCGCGGATGGTTGTCCACCAGCGCAAGAAAACGCTCGAAGGTGACGCCGTCGTGCAGATCTTCCCCCGGATGCAGCTCAAAGCAGACGTCCACGCCCTGCTCGTCGAAGGTATCCAGAATCGGCCGCCAGCGGGTCGCCAGCGCCTGGAACGCCTCCTGAAAGCGCTGCTCGTTATGCGGCGGCCACGGATAGAAAAACGGCCACGCCAGCGAGCCGGAGAAGGTGGCGTGTGCTTTCAGACCTAATCTTGCCGAGGCGACCGCCCCCTGCTTCAGCTTCTCCGTGGCCCACGCCCGGCGCGCCGCATCGTTACCGCGCACGGAAGCGGGCGCAAAGTGGTCAAACGCGTCGCTGTAGGCAGGGTTCACCGCCACGAGCTGCCCTTCCAGATGGGTCGACAGTTCGCTGATAACCAGCCCGTGCGCGGCCAGCTTAGCGGCGATGTCGTCGCAGTAGGTCTGGCTCTCCGCCGCTTTCTCGACGTCAAAGATGTGCGGATGGTTGCATGGGATCTGCACCGCCTTATAACCTTTACCTGCCGCCCATTCAGCCAGCCCGTCGAGCGAATTAAACGGCGCTTCTGCGCCAATAAACTGCGACAGAAAAATGCCGGGTCCTTTCATCGTCCTCATACCACCTCCTGAACGTTACGCCTTGTCATCGTCATACTTAAACGTGAGAAGGAAAATCAGTGCGATCGCCGCGGCCGCTACCGCCGGGATCCACCAGAATGTCACCCACGCCTGCGGCACGGTCTGCCCTGCCACCAGGCGGTTATAGAGCGCGCCGGAAATCTGCGAGCCGAGCAGCATGCCGATGCCGTAGGTGAACATCACGATCATGCTCTGGGCCTGGCCTTTCACCTTTTCCCCCGCCACGCGGTCGGTGTAGATAAAGCCGACGACAAAGAAGAAATCGTAGCAGACGCCGTGCAGCAGGATGCCGAGATACAGCAGAATGCGCCCCTCCTCGCTGACGCCCAGTGCGAACATGGCGTAACGCACAAACCACGCCAGCATGCCGATCAGCAGCATGACCTTCACGCCCAGACGGCGGAACAGCAGCGGAATAACCAGCATGAAGACGATCTCGGACATCTGCCCGAAGGACATGGCGGTGCTGACGTCGGCAATTCCCGCATCCGCCAGATACGAGGCGGTGTAGGCATAATAGGTGCCGAGCGGGACGGAGATCAGCATCGCGCAGACGGAGAAGACGAAAAAGTGGCGGGTTTTGAGCAGCGCAAAGGCATCCGCGCAGAAAAGATCGCGCACCTTCACCGGCAGGCCTTTCGCCGGAGCAGGCGTGTGCGGCAGCGTCAGGCTGTAAAGCGCCAGCAGCACGGAGCTGGCCGCCGCCACCTGAAAGATGGTAACGCTTGCCGCCACGCCGGTGACGCCGATGAAAATGCCCGCCACGATCCAGCCGATGGTGCCGAACACGCGCACCACCGGGAAGGTTTTATCCACGTTTGCCAGGCTGTTAAACGCGATATTGTTGGTCAGCGCCAGCGTCGGCATGTAGCAGAGCGTGTAGCCAAACAGCAGGCCAATCAGCAGCGCGCCGTTCTCGGCAATCAGCGCCCCCGGCACGAACCAGAGGATCGCCGCGCCCGCCAGGTGCATCACCGCCATCACCTTCTGCGAGGCGAAGAAGCGGTCCACCAGCATGCCGAGCACGAACGGCGAGAGAATGGAGGCGATAGGCCCGGCGGAGAACGCATCGCCAATCAGCAGAGACATGTTGTGCTGGGTCATCACCAGGCCGAGCGTAACCGACCAGCTACCCCAGATAAAAAACTGCAGAAACATCATCAGCGACAGCCGCGGCACCAGCAGCCGATGCTGCGCTATCGCCTTTTCACTACTTTCAGTTGACACCATAATAAGCCTCACCCGGAAAAAGTAATCGATTACAAAACAATTCAAATGAAAAGTAATCGATTACAAAATAAAGATCCTGTGGATCGTAGAAGATTTGGGAGGGGGGTCACGATAAAGATGAAGCAGTGTTTTGTAGGCCCGGTAAGCGCAGCGCCACCGGGCGTGAAGGCAGGTGCGGTCTGGTTTGGTGCGGTCTGTTGCCCTCACCCCGGCCCTCTCCCACAGGGAGAGGGAGAAAAACGGGCTACTTTTTGCGTGAGAGCTTAAACGCGATAAACAGGAACACCACCCATACCGGCAGCAGCATTGCTGAAAGTCGCATCTCATCCATGGTGCACATCAGCATCAGAATCAACGCCAGGAACGCGATACAGAGGTAGTTCCCCGCCGGATAGAGCAGCGCTTTGAACTGCGTTTCGCGCCCCTTGCGGCGCATCGCGGCGCGGAATCGCAGGTGCGCGAGGCAGATCATGATCCAGTTCAGCAGCAGCGTAGCGACAACCAGCGCCATCAGCAGGCCGAAGGCCTCTTTCGGCAGCAGATAGTTGATCAGCACCACCAGCGAGGTAATCGCCCCGGAAAGGAACAGCGAGTTCACCGGCACGCCGCGGCGGCTGACGCGGGTGAGGAATTTCGGCGCGTTACCCTGCACGGAGAGACCAAACAGCATGCGGCTGTTGGAGTAAACCCCGCTGTTATAGACCGACAGCGACGCCACCAGAATGACGAAGTTCAGCGCAGAAGCCACCACGTTGCTGTTGAGATCGTGGAAAATCATCACGAACGGGCTGCTGTCTGACTTCACTTCCACCCACGGGTAGAGCGCCAGCAGCACCACCAGCGAGCCGATATAGAACAGCAGGATACGGTACACCACCTGGTTAACCGCTTTCGGAATGCTTTTATGCGGGTCGCGCGCTTCCGCGGCGGTGATGCCAATCAGCTCCAGCCCGCCGAAGGAGAACATAATCACCGCCAACGAGAGGATGAGCCCTTTCCAGCCGGTCGCCAGGAAGCCGCCGTGCTGCCACAGGTTGTCGATAGTGGCCCGCTCGCCGCCGTGGCCGGAGAACAGCAGCCACAGGCCAAAGCCGATCATGCCGATAATTGCCAGCACCTTGATCAGCGCAAACCAGAACTCGGTTTCACCATACAGGCGCACGTTGACGAGGTTAACGGCGTTAATGATGATGAAGAAGGCCGCCGCCCAGATCCACGTCGGGACATCCGGCAGCCAGTACTGCATATAGATGCCTGCGGCGGTCAGCTCCGCCATCCCGACCAGCACGAACATCACCCAGTAGTTCCAGCCGGAGAGGAAGCCTGCGAACGGACCCCAGTATTTATAGGCAAAATGCGCGAAGGAGCCTGACACCGGCTCTTCAACGACCATCTCGCCAAGCTGGCGCATGATCAGGAAGGCGATAATCCCGGCGATACCGTAACCCAGCAGCACCGCCGGACCGGCCATCTGAATAGCGGGGCCGATGCCGAGAAAGAGCCCGGTACCGATTGCGCCGCCAAGGGCAATTAACTGAATATGTCGATTTTGCAAACCACGTTGCAGCGTCGGATTCTGATCCGACGAGGCTTCAGCGCTACCATGGCCTGAAGCGGATGACGCGTCTTTCACGTCCTACCCCTGTCTCTTTTTTAGAAGGGGCACGTTTTAACACTTCATGCTGGCGGTAGCAAGTTTAACGCCGGGAGCACGGCATGCCCCCGGCGATGCAAGGTTATGAGCCGATGATCCCGCCGTCCGCTTTGACGATGACCACCGTTGAGGAACGCGGGCGTCCGTTCGGGTTCACGTCTGGCCAGTTGGAAACAGCGCGAGGGTTAGCAGGGTCGGTGATATCATCCCCGCCCTCCCCCGGATGCTGAATGTTGATGAACAGCGTCCGGTTATCCGGCGTAAACGCAATCCCGGTGATTTCACACCCGCGCGGTCCGGTCAGGAAACGACGGTACTCGTTGGTGCCCGGAATGGTGGCCACCATCTGGTTATTGCCCATCCCCTCGTAGGCTTTCTTATTGATGGTGCTGGAAGAGACGTCGGTCTGGATCCACAGCACGCCCTGATGATCGAACGACAGGCCATCGGGGCTGCCGAAGGCCGCCCCCTGCATGGAACCTTTAGCCTTCGGATCGTCGCTGTCGGTCCGCCCGCCCATCACCAGAATATCCCACTTAAAGCGAGCGGCAGCAGGATCGGCCCCCTCTTCGTGCCAGTGCATAATATGACCAAACACATTATTAGCGCGCGGGTTGGCGGCATCAACCGGTGCCTTACCCTCCTTCCCGCGATCGCTGTTGTTGGTGAGCGTACAGTAGACGCTGCCGCTGGCGTGCGGGTCGACCGCTATCCACTCGGGGCGGTCCATCTTCGTTGCCCCCACCGCGTCTGCCGCCAGGCGGGTTTTAATCAGCAGATCGCCCTGGTTTTCAAACCCGTTGCTCTTATCCAGGCCATTTTGCCCGAAGATCAGCGGCAGCCAGTCGCCGCTCCCGTCTTCGTTGAAGTGGGCAACGTACAGCGTGCCGGACGTCAGCAGCTGCATATTGGCTTCACGGTTCGCGGGATCGTATTTTTTGTCCGAGACAAACTTATAGATGTACTCGAACTTCTGGTCGTCCCCCATATAGACCACCACGCGGTTATCGGCGGCAAGCGTGACGGCCGCCCCCTCATGCTTGAAGCGGCCCAGGGCGGTGTGCTTGCGCGGCGTGGAGGTCGGGTTGTAGGGATCGATCTCCACGACCCAGCCGAAGCGGTTAGGTTCGTTAGGGGTTTTATCAACGCTAAATCGCTCGTCCACCTCGTTCCAGCGGTAGGATTCATCGCTGTCGCTGATCCCGTAGCGTTTTTCCAGCGGGTTGAGATCGGTTTTTTTGACAAAAATATCCGACCAGTTCTCCTCGCAGGTGAGATAGGTGCCCCATGGCGTATGGCCGTTGGCGCAGTTCTGCATGGTGCCCAGCACGCGCTCCCCCTGCGGGTCGGCGGCGGTTTTCATTAAGTCCTGATGCCGCGCCGGGCCGGTAAGCTGCATCGGCGTATTGACGGTAATGCGGCGGGCATACGAAGATGGGCGAACCACCTGCCAGTCGCTGCCCGATTTTTTCACTTCCACCACCGACACGCCCATCGCGTTCTGCCCCTTGCGGGCCTTGTCGAGGCTCCAATTCGCCGTACCGTCGGTAAACAGCATCCCGTTGTCGATGTACTCATGGTTCATTGCCAGCAGGCCATGCTCCGGGTTTTGCTCCCCCTGCGGCAGGCTAAACCACGCCATGCCGTCATGATGCATGCCCGCCTGCGCAGCCTGTTCGTCCGCGGTGTTGCTGGCATCCGGTTTAAAGGCCGGCATGTTGTTTTTGATCCCCGTCGGGTCACCCCAGCGATAGAACGGGCGGGCAATATAGCCTTCCGGCACCCTCACCGTATCTTCCGTGGAGACATCGATGCTGGTAAAGCCCAGGGAAACCGCTTTTGCCAGCGCGAAAGGCTTTGATACCGCGGCAATCGCATTTTCGGGTTTGATCAGAAAGGGGAATGAAACGGCAGCGCCCGCCACGGCGCCCATCTGGAGAAAACGACGGCGGGAGAGGAACACCTCTGCAACCTCGGAGAATACCGGGTTCGCGCTGCGGTTAGCGATGTCGTCGCGATGTTCTTTTTTAAAAACGGATTTGAGGGGTCTGCCCATAGCGGCTTCCTGTCATTGGCCAAGAGGTAAGGAGTCGGCGACCAGTCTAAGAAGCTTTTATTACAATTTTATAACACAACGGCGGAGGTGTGGGGCGTCCCTGCCCCGGATAACGAGGTGGAACGCTTAGAACTCGTAGCCAACCGAGACCTTAAAGGTACGCGGTTCGCCCTGCGTGATGTAGGTGCCGGAATCGTCCACGCTGGCCCAGTAGTTTTCATTGGTCACGTTGTCGATGCCCGCGCGCACCGTCATCTGGTTTGCATTGTGGTTCACCGCGAAGCGATAGCGCATCCCCAGATCCAGCGTGGTGTAGCTGTCGATCTTTTTGGTGTTGGCAAGATCGGCGTACTGCGCGCCAGAGTGGTTGACGCGGGCGGTCGCCGTCAGGCCATCAATCGGCTTGATGTCATACTCTGCCCCCAGCACGGCGTAGAAGTTCGGGACACCAATGGCATCGTTGCCCTGATTTACGCCGTTTTTGGTTTTGGTCAGCTCCGCCTGCAGCCAGGTGGCGCTGGCGTTGAGGCGCATCCCGAGCATCGGCTCGCCGAAGACGTTCAGCTCCACGCCGCGGTTACGCTGCTCGGCGTCCAGGCCGTAGTGATTGTTAGCATCGAGGATCGCCGACGGCATTTTGATCTCAAACAGCGCCAGAGAGCCGCCCACGCGCCCGAAGTCCGCCTTCACGCCCACTTCGTTCTGCTTAGAGTGAACGATGCCGGTGCTCTGGCCGTAGTTGGTGGCGGTGTTAGGTGCGGTTTTGCCCGGCTGCAGCGCTTCGGTGTGGTTGGCGTAGAGGGAAATTTCCTCCCACGGTTTGTAGACCACGCCGTAGGTTGGCATCCAGCGGCTGCCGTCGAAACCGTCCGCGTCGTTCTCTGCGCCAGTAACTTTGTTATACCCGCGAACGACCACTTTCTGATGGCGCGCGCCTGCGGTGAACAGCAGTTTGTCGTCCAGCACGCCCAGGGTATCGCTCAACAGCCAGCCCTGGGTGCGGGTGCGCCCGCTGGTCAGCGGATCGCTGTACTTCCCGCCGGAGCCGTTGAGGTTGGTGCTGTCCGGCATAACGACGCCGGTGTTGTGGTAGATGTTGGTGGTCGGGTTATCCTTCGCCGCCGACATTTTCCACGCGATTTTTTCGTTTTTAGTCATCGCGGAGTACCCGACGTTGACCTTGTGCGAGACGAAGCCGGTATTGAAATTACCGCGAATGCCCGCCATGCCGCTGACGGAATCGCTGATGCGGTTGGTATCAAGGCGGCTGACCGTTGCTTTACCGCTTTTATCCAGCAGCTTCGGCGCGCTGTAGATCCCTTCCTCGTGCGCGTGCTGCGCGCCCAGGCCGGTATAGGCGGTCCAGCCGTCGGTGATGTCGTACTCGCTGCGCCACATCCCAAATTCGTTTTCGATGTTGCTGTAGGCCCACTTCTGCGAGAAGTTACGATCGTTTTTCGGCGGCTCGGGCACGAAATCCACCGCCGAAATATTGACGCTGGTCGGGCTGCCGTGGAAGGTTTTCTTCTGATAACCCAGATCCAGCGAGGTGCGGAAACGGTCGCCTTTGTAATCCAGACCGGTGGAGAGCAGCGTGGTGCGGCGGCGGTCGTTCGGTATGCCGGTTTCCCCTTCGCGGTGGACCAGGTTCACCCGCGCGCCAAACTGGTCGCTGTCGCCGTAGCGACGGCCCGCATCCAGCGTGGCGCCAATCTGAGAATCGGAGGTGTAGTCCAGGCCCACTTTCGCCTGCGGGAGTTCGCCCGCGTGTTTTGGCTCAAGGTTGATCATCCCGCCCACGCCCGAGCTCGCCGCGCCGTTCATCAGGGCGTTTGCCCCTTTGAAGATCTCAATGCGCTCAACCATCTGCGTATCCACCACCTGACGCGGCAGCACGCCGGACAGTCCGCCAAAGGTCATGTCGTCGCCGTCAAACTTCAGGCCACGGATGCGGTAGGTCTCCGCGCTGTTGCCGTACCCCTGAACGAATTGAACGCCCGCGTCGTTGGCGACCACATCAGCAATGGTTTTCGCCTGCTGATCTTCCACCAGCTTCGAGGTGTAGCTGATGATGTTGAACGGCACGTCCATGGCGTTCTGCTGACCGAGCATCCCCATACGCCCGCCGTTCGCCACCTGTCCGTCAAGGAAGGCCGGTACCAGCTGGTCGCCACCGGGTTTGAAATCGTTGACCGGTGCAGAGTGCACAACGAGGGTATCTTCTTTTTGATCGTCCGCCGCGAAGGCGGAATGCGTTACCGCGCCAACGGCGAGCGCCAGCAGCGTTTTGTGTATTCTGGTGTTGTTCATCGTTAACTCATTTGAAAGTGCGCGCAAAAATAGCCCGTTGTCAGGCCTTAGAATGTATCGATAGCAATGCAAATGAGAACTATACGCATTATCCATGCGTTAGCAAGCGTAACCGCGAACAACAGGAAGAGGTGGGGAGACAGGATGAGGAACAACCACCCCAAAATGGGGTGGCTGCAGTAACGTTATTTTTTCTTGTAGATATTAGCCGTACCGTGAATTTTATTGTTGGTGTTACCTGAGGTGAGCACCAGAACATCCGCGCCTTGCTTATCGGCTTTCTCAATCAGTTCTTTTTTTGCATCATCAACCGATACTTCATTTGAAGTGCTTACCGTACCGATTTTTTGATACTGAGACTCGACTTTCTTGAACTCATTTTTAGTCAGCAGTTGGGCAGCAAAAGCATTGGTCGTAAACAGTAACGCCGTTCCCAACAAAATAGCAGTCGTCTTTTTCATAACCTTTTTCCTTGAGATTAATCAGCAACTACGAAAAACCTCACGCATGATGGTGAGGTTTTATGAGCATGGTAGAGAATCTCAGGAAATGCCATATATTCTGGAAAATTCTTTTATAACAGTCCATTGCATGAAATTATTAATGAATATTAAGAATAGTCGAATACACGCGCGGTGCCAGCAATATCAATGCGAACCGCCGTGCCCGGGTTCCATCCTGGCTGGCTGACGGTCTTGAGGGTCACGGGCTGCGGCTGTCCGGTAAGCCCAAGGGTGAGCGTCGACAGGTGACCGGTAAAATCCACATCAAGAATGGAGATCGGGCTTTCATGTAAGGCGCATGCCGTCACGCTCAGCTGCTCCGGGCGCAGCATCACTCTGCCCTGCCCTGTCGCCAGCGGGTTGTCTGTGGGCACCTTACCCAGGGCGCAGAGGGCGTAGCCCGCGGTGAGCTGCGCAGGCAGGATCAGCGCATCACCAAGAAACAGCGCCGTCTCTTCGTCAACGGGACGGGTGTAAACCTCATAAGGCGTCCCGACCTGCGTGAAGCGTCCGGAACGCATGACGGCAACCTGCGTGGCAAAGGAGAGCGCTTCGTTCTGATCGTGGGTAACCAGAATCGAGGCCACGCCCGCTTCGGCCAGCAGATCGGCCGTGGCCTTTCGCGTCATGGCGCGCAGGCCAGTATCCAGCGCCGAGAACGGTTCATCCAGCAGCATCAGTGAAGGACGCTGGGCCAGCGCACGGGCAAGGGCCACGCGCTGCTGCTGTCCGCCGGAAATCTCGTGAGGCCAGTGCGTGGCGAGCTGCCTGTCCAGCGAAACCATCTCCATCAGCGCCTCAACGCGCTGGCGTTTTTCGTGGCGGGTCCCGTCCAGCCCCCAGGCAATGTTGTCTGCCACGTTGAGGTGCGGGAACAGCGCGCCCTCCTGCGGCACAAAACCGATCCCGCGCTGGTGGGCAGGGACAAAACGGTTTTCATCAAACAGGGTTCTCCCCTGCATAACAATACGACCGGTGTCGGGCGTCTCAAACCCGGCAAGAATACGCAGCAGCGTGGTTTTACCTGACCCCGACGGCCCGACAATAGCCGTTCTGCTCCCCGGCGCAACGCTCAGGTTTAAGCTGTCGAGCACCTGCACATCAGCAAACGATTTAGAAATGGCGGTTAATTCAAGCATGTCATAGCCCTGCAATTTTCTTCGACTGCATATAGAGAATGGCGGTCAGCGGGAGGGAAATCAGGATCATCAGCATCGCGTAAGGCGCGGCGGCGACATAGTCAATTTCGCTGGTCAGCGCCCAGAATCCGGTAGAGAGCGTGCGCGTGCCCAGGGGAGAGAGTAACAGCGTGGCGGTCAACTCGTTGCTGACGCCGAGGAACACCAGCGCGGCCCCCGCCGCCGCACCCGGCGCGGCCAGCCGCATCGTGACGCTCCAGAGCGCCTTCGCGGGCGTGCTGCCAAGGCTGCGCGCCACGTTTTCCAGCTCAACCGGCGCCTGCGCAATCCCCGCCCGCAGGTTGATGAGCGCACGGGGCATAAACATCAGCAGATAGGCAAGGAACAGGGTAATTTCCGTCTGGTAAATGGGACGGGCGTAATGAATGGTGACGGTGACCAGCGCCAGCGCCGTGACAATGCCCGGCAGCGAACTGGTGATATAGATGCACCCTTCCAGCATCCGGAAGATACGGTGCGGGTAGCGGATACCGAGCCACGCGATGGGGATCACGCACGTCGTCGTCAGCAGCGCGCCGCCCACGCCGAGCATCAGCGTCTGGCGCAGCGAGTGCCAGAGATCGGCGCTCATCCAGTTTTCCACCCCGCCGAGCCAAATCCAGCGACACAGAACAGCTAACGGCACGCCCAACGCCAGGACGATCAGCACCATGAAAAACAGCTGCCCCAGCGCGGCAGCCGCAGGCTTTAGCGGCCAGCGTTTCTGCTCGCGCGCAGCCCCGGCGCCAATGCGCGCGTAGCGTGCTTTTCCACGCGTCACGCCTTCCAGCACCAGGATAGCGAGGCAGCATAACGCCAGCACGCCCGCCAGCATGTTTGCTGCCGGGCCGCTGAAGGTAGACTGAAACTGGTCATAAATGGCCGTGGTGAAGGTATCAAAGCGGATCATCACGTACAGACCATATTCCGCCAGCAGGTGCAGCGCCACCAGCAGCGCGCCGCCGCAGATAGCCAGCTTGAGCTGGGGTAGCACCACGCGGAAAAAGACCTTCCACGGCGGGGTGCCGAGCGACGCGGCGACATCTTCGAGCGTCGGGTCAAGGCGGCGCAGCACCGCCGCAACCGGCATGTAGATAAACGGATAGTAGGCCAGAACGGAGAGAAACACGCCCGCGGAGAGCCCGTGCATCGACGGAACCACGCTCACCCAGGCATAGCTTTGCACAAACGCGGGAATGGCCAGCGGGGCGACCGCCAGCGCGGACCAAATGCCCCGTCCGGCAAGCTGGGTGCGCTCTGTGAGCCAGGCAATCGCCACGCCCGTCACGATACACAGCGGAACCGCCAGGGCCGTCAGCCACAGCGTATTACTGAGCAGCTCAGCCACACGCGGGCGAAACACCAGCGCCTTAATGGTTTCCCAGCCCGTCTCAATGCCAATGGCAATGATAAAACCCAAAGGCAGAAGCGCCAGTAATGAAAACAAGACAGCTAACGCAACCATCGGCAGTGCAGGACGCCTGCGGGCAGGCTCCTGCACTCTGTTTTTTCCGATGTCGAGACTCAGACCAGACATAAGACCTTCACTTCACTCTCAGGATCACAGCAGGCCAGCTTGCGTCATCAGCTCGATAACTTTTTTACTGTTGAGCGTTGAAGGTTCAACTTTCGGTGCATCAAGATCTTTCAGCGGGACCAGTTTCGGGTTTGAGGCCGCGTTCACGCCCACGGCGTATTCAAAGGCGTTGTTGGTACGCAGGCTTTCCTGACCTTCTTTGCCGGTAATGTATTTGATGAAGGCCTGCGCCTGCGCTTTGTGCTTGCTGGACGCCAGCACGCCACCGCCGGAGAGGCTCACAAACGCGCCCGGGTCCTGGTGCTTGAAGTAGTAGAGCTGGGTGTTTTTGCTGTTTTCACCGGTTTTGGACTGATCGACAAAGCGGTAGTAGTGGTAAATCACCCCGCCATCAATCTGACCGGCATTGACCGCTTTCATCACGGTGCTGTTGCCTTTATAGGCCACGAAGTTGGCTTTCATCGCCTTGAGCCATTCCAGGGTGGCCTTCTCGCCCTTCAGGGCCAGCATCGCGCTCACGATAGCCTGGAAATCCGCGCCTGACGGTGATGCCGCCCAGCGGCCTTTCCACTCGGGTTTCGCCAGATCCATCAGCGATTTAGGCAGCTGCTGTTCGCTCAGCTTCGCCGGGTTATAGACGAACACCGTGCTGCGGGCAGCAATGCCGATCCAGCGGCCATGCGCCGGACGATACTCTGCCGGTACCTGCTTCAGGGTGTCTGAATCCAGCGGGGCAAACAGGTTGGCGTTATCCACCAGCACCATGGACGGCGAGTTTTCCGTCAGGAACACGTCTGCCGGCGATGCGCTGCCTTCCTGCACCAGCTGGTTACCCAGCTCGCTGTCATCACCATTACGCAAAGTGACTTTAATCCCGGTTTCTTTGGTAAAACCGTCAACCCACGACTTCACCAGGTTTTCATGCTGCGCGTTATAAACAACGATACCGTCGTTGTTATCGGCGGCAACCGACTGTGTGGAAAGGAAAAGGGATGATGACAACAAGGCAAGCGAGAAGCAGGACAGCAGGCGAGAATTCATGAACATATCCTTAATAGACCAACGGGAGTAACCACTCATAGCTTTGTGGGACAGGATTAAAGCATACAACAACGCTAATGATAATTAGTATCAATCCAGTTTACGCGTAAAAGTGTAAAATTTCTTTTTAGCCGATTTTGTAATGATAAAAATCCAAATTTTAATGCGAGATAATTTCTAGATTAAGAAAACCTTAAGCCTGCCAACAACGAAATTCATTAGCCTTCTATTCATTATAGCGCGAAGGTAAAACTGTTATTCGCGCGCCCGGCAGATATAAAAAAGCCCCGATAGTGCGGGGGCTTTTTATGCTTATCCGGAGGTAGCTAAATTTATTTGGCTACTCATTTAAAAAGCATCACATAGCTGCATGAGGGGCATACACAGGATAGGTGAAGAACAATAAATGCACGCAGTTCAGCCCAAAATGGAATAACGTTGCAACCCAGAGCCTGCCGCTCCACATCCACGCCAGGCCGTAAATAATGCCGGAGAGGCTGGCAAAAATAATCAGCAGTAAACCGCCGCTATAATGCATCAGCCCAAAGAGGACTGAGGCCATCAACAACGCGACAACAGGATGAACGATCCGGGACAAGCGCTGCTGCAGGTAGCCTCTGAACAGGGCTTCCTCGGCCAAAGAGACGAAGAAAATATTCGCAAGGGCAAATTGCGCGAACCATTCTGGCGCATGTGGCTCAATTCTCAGCCCGCCCAACGCCACAGCCAGAAGTAACAGCGCGGGTACCGCAAGTACCAATATTACCCAGCCGAGCTTGCCAATTTTATAGAGGGGTTTTGCTACGAATAGCGTTGGCATGCACGTAATTAAAAAGAACGGCACCACCGCCTTGTCAATATTAAAGTACATACTGAACGGTATGCTTTGCGGACCAACGACGACAGCATCCAGCACTTTGGGATTATGGAAGCCCGGGAGCACATGCATAACCAGGGCAACGGCGATGATCACACACAGGCCTTCAATCAGATAAGTATATTTATCATCCTTATTACGTAGCCATTCAACAACAGACCAGCCAATAACGATTGACGCAATAACCAGCAGCGCCGGGGCGTCAAGAATGCTCTGGTTCCAGCCGAGAAATGCCGTTAATCCCAGCAGCAGGTAAGCCAGGCTTTTATTAAGGGAAAGTGCGGCAAGCGAAATTGCGAGTAGATACCACATAAATGTCCTTCATGACCGATAAATTTTAGGGTCGATGTCCCAAATATGTCCCACAACGGAAATCAGGAGGATGTGAGTGAGGCGTAACTCTATGAAATGAAATGGCCCCTGTAGGATTGAAACTAAGCACGCAACTTTATGACTTTAAATATAAAAACACGTTAAGAAAATTAGATATACCCCCAATAATACCCCCAAATGCAAACGAGCAAAGCTATACCAGATACATTCGCACTTTCAGTAGAGTGTTTCCTGTCCAACCAACGTCATTTGCGTTGACGTGGAACGGCAGGTTTTTGTCTCTCAACCCAGGCATCGACTTCTAACCGATTATACATTATCGGACTGTTATCCTTAGGCTGACAATCGCCTGAATAGTGTCGATACTCCCTTCCCTCCATCCATGATTTTTCCCGTGCAGATCTGATAGCGTTCTTTGTGAGGCCCGTGATCGCCATCAGTAAAGACTCTGTAACCCATTTATTAGGCTCTATTCGAAATGTTTGATATTCCATAACCTACACACAATTTTTAACGAGGAGGATGACAGTTGAACATATATTTGATGGACCTGAAAGAGGTTTGCCGCACTGTTGGGTTCAAAAAAACGGCTATTTACAAGTGGATGAACGCGGGTGAGTTCCCAAACTCTATCAAGATTGGTAGTTCCGTAAGGTGGGTATCAACAGAAGTGGAAGCATGGATCACTGAAAAAGTTCGAGCATCTAGGGAGGATAAGTAGCGGTAAAGTGAATTTTTAACTTCGCACATTTCAACAAGTCCACGATTAAAGGAAGTATATGCATGATGCCAAAAGCTCGCACTAACCTTTCTGTAGATTCACTCATTGACCTGAAATATATAACTAACGATTCGGGATTCACTGCTAAATATTTTTACTCGCTGATAAAGCGGGGTGAGTTCCCTATCCCGATAAAGCTAGGCAGAAGTTCGAGGTGGTTACTAAAAGATTATTCTGAATGGAAAGCCAGACATATTATGAGAAGAGACGCAAGAGAACGCCTCAGGTAAACCATAGCTCAGAGGCTTGGTATGAATACTAAGTAACAAGCCGCATCCCTATCCTGAACTTGATGGGCTGCGGCTGTTTATTTCCTTAGTCTGGAAGTGTCGGCCAGCCTGGTGTTGCAGCGCGCAGATCGACACGGCTAAGTAGTACACGATAACGCTTCCAGGCCAGCAACCTGGATTTTTCATCATCACTGGCCAGATCAACATCTACCGCTTCCTGCAGCGATTCGATAATGGCATCCGCTTTTGTTCTCTGTTCTTGTTGAGTGTAGAGGTTGTCAAGATAAGGGATAACCGGGCGTGCCCCTTCTACAAGGGTTTCACCCTCTGCCAGGCTGTCAGGGCCACTCACCGCACGGTAACTTGTTTCTGTTACAGCCCAGTATTCTTTATCTGGCATAGGTATAGCCTCCAATATCGAGATAGAGTCCACCACCAGACACGGCGGACAGGTATTGATAAAAAATGTTAGGGTACGAGCGGAACGGGATCTCGGCTGTAAACTTCCCGTTAATCGGTACGTTGATCATATCGCCTGACGCTTCATTAGTACTTCCGATGGCAGCCACACCTGCGGTAGCGCCGTTGTTGGCAGAAAGTAAACAGGTAAGTGCCGTGACTGGGTTAAGAGAACTTACGTCTACAGCCGTTCGCGGTGTCGCTGTTCCTCCGGCTAATACGCGGTTGACGGAGTACCATGAACCCTGCAGGAAAGCCCTTCCGTCAACCGTGTTAACCCCGCGCACGCCGTTCGATGCATCAACACGGAAACTGCCGAGATAACGGCGTGAAGTATCACCTGTCTTTGTATGCGCAGGATAAGCATATGGTGTTGGCACCGTCGTGGAGATTTCAATCGCAGGCGTTCCATTGTTTGAATACAGGTAAACGTGATACCAGGTTGACGCTGTGGTCGCCCCGATATTTGCCGTAACTGGCGCCGATACTTCCAGGGGAGCGCCTGTAGAGGGGATTACAGCTGCGCCAGCAGAAACCGTTACTGTCGTTGTCGACACGGTCAGATCTAACCCACGGATAAAGCGCTTATTGATCGATTCAGTTACACGAGTGTTTACCTGCTCAATTCTTGCCGCCAGTGTTGCGGCGTCCATGCTGCCGGGGTTATTGATGCGGCCAAAGAGTTGCCCCCAGATAACACCAACGGCACGCGCAGCCAGAATATCGCTGGCGGTGTCTTTATAGACATCACTTGCCCTGGAAAGGTCAATACTCACCTGTGACGCGGTCGTGGTTGAAGCGCTTCCCGCCTGAGCGCTGTTTGGATAGGTATTCGTAGGCGCGAATACGCCGCTGGTTGACGCTGTATTAGCAAAAACTCCCGTTCCGGACGCGCCGATCGTACCTTTGGCATTTGGCGCTTCGCCATGGAAAATGCCTGCCTGAGCTGTTGTACCACCGGTTAATGCCACCTGCGCAATCGAGCCCGCCTGCACACCATTGTAATCAGGGCAGCGGAAGTGGTCCGCATCAACCTCTGCGAATGCCTGCCGCAGCTTAGGGTCTGCCAGCCATTGAGCATTAGTGACCACAGGTAGTGATCCTGAGGTCATTGCAGCCTTAACGCTGGTGTAGGTCGCATAAGGCAGTATCTGCCCGTCATACGCAACGCCACCAGTGGGGATTGTTGCGCGCGTGGGCGAATACATTGGCAGACCGAGTGGGATAGTGGCCACGCCATTTATGGCAGCAAGCGCGGCTTCAACATCACCGATAGCAATACGATCTGCTTCTGCTTCCTGAGCGGATTGGGCCGCATCAGTCTTTGACTGTGCAGCGCTCGCCTCCGACTGAGCCGCAGCATCAGCTTTCTGCGTTGCTGTGGTTGCTGCGCTTTCGGAGGCGGTTTTATTCTGCACAACCTCTGTCTTATCCAAAGCTACCTGTTGCGCGTCCACATGAATCTGAGCAGCCAGGATTTGAAGAGCATCCACATCGATGCTGTTAAGTAACTCGACAATCTTCAGCCATGACGGGCCGGAGAACGTTGAACCGTCAGGGAGCCTGACAGTGATGTTACCATCGTCACTGAAGATAGCCTGCCAGTTCTGTTTGTCATAGTTCAGACCACGCAAAGCTTCCGTTGTCTGCGATACCAGCTCTGCCGTTAACTGGTTTTGCGTGGCGCGGGGAATGGCATTCCATGCAGCACCTGACTGCGTCGGACCGGGAAATGCGCGAATTAGCGTTAATGATTCCGGGCTTTCAACTGATTTTACCGGGAGCGTATAAGTGATACCGCCAATTATGGCGACTACAAAATCACCTGCAGCAAGTTCAGTATTGAATACGGTTCCAGAACCGGCGACGATATCAGAGCCATTCGTCAGTGTTAATGTACCAGCTGACATTGCAAAACCTCCTGAAATGACATGAAAATAAACAGAAATGCGGCGTGTATCTATGTTCATGCAGCATGGAATAGTTACAATGCTGCAAAACACATAAAAGATTAAAAAATGAAACTAAGAACTTTTTTAATTGCAATGCTTCCGCTTGTACTATCTGGATGTGTTAAGCACAGTAAAGAATATAATTTCCAAATGGATTATCCGGTCGATGCTGCCCGTTTATCACTGGGTGGCGATGTTAATGTGCAGATTAACTGCGCAACCAGACAAATGGATATTATTTCTGATACAAGCGATGGGCTTTTCAGTCGCCATATTTATAAGCGCCTCAGTAATATCTGTTATAAGAAAGCAGACAGCATGAATGTGATTTATCATTTCAATGCGGATAAAGGCGTTAAGCAAAATATGATAGCAACTCAGTATCCGCGTGTTCCGCCAAAGTCAGATCCCAACGAACTGAGCAAGAGGGATTCTGATCCCCTGATTTTGTAACGTTTGCCCCCAGCTTTTTTGATTTTTTGATATGTACCGGCCCTGCAATTGCGAGCCGGTCCACTTCAGAGTGATACCTGAATAACCGACAACAGTTCCATCATCACTTAAATTTCCAGGGCAGTTATTGACCAGAATCCACGGGTTAAAGCCTGGGGTTACGATAAAGGTGTTGTTCTGAAGATCATAACCAGGTGGAACATCAAAAAAACCCATTATTCTTGGCATCTTAGACGCTGACACGGCACTCCAGATGAGTTCACCCGCACCGTTGAAAACATCAAGATAACCACTCTCCAGCGCAGCATTCCTGCTGGTGCGGATCATCATCCCCGCATAGTCCTCAAGAATTTCGGCGCCTGGCATACCATACTTATTTGGTGAGAGTTGTAACCATCTTAAATGACCGTCATTCCAGAACTCTTGCGGTGTATAGCCCAACGTACTGCCGTCTCCGAAAGGGCTGTCTATTCTGTAAGCACCTTTGCTTTGTACTGTGCCGAGTGCTCTCTGATCATAGAAAAGTGTTCCCCTGTTATCTGAGTCAACTGTAATTTTTCCGCTCTCGTTGTAAACCTCAAATCCGCTCATTGGAAATTATAAATCTCCACATTAAGTGTTCTTGGAAATGGTACCCCATTAACCGGAAGATACATGGCAGTAAAACCGCCGTTAAAAGCGCGGCAAAAAAACTCATTCACGTCCAGCCCCTGAGTGACAATGGTAATGAATGAACCATCCTGAGAGACTCCAGAAAAAGGGATATTTTTCGAACTTTCTCCCGTGGCAAAAGTTACGCTCGCACTACCAATATAACGAATGGAGAAATCAGACAGGTCGACAACTATGCGACCTGCTGAATCCCAACATTGAAGTCCCTGCGGCATCACCATAACCCCATACGGACACGGAGGACATTGTTACTGTCGTAAATACGGATAAGCTGATTATTTATAATCATCCTCCCGCCGCCAGCAACACCGTTAATTTCAAAAGTACCGTTTTTATCCAGACGCCATCCCTGAGTACCCGCGACATAGTTATTAGACTGGATAAAAGCACCTATTTTTGCATTGGTTATTGTCCCATCCTGAATGAATGCCGAGCTGATAAACACCTGACCATTCACCACTGCGAAAGGAGAATATTGCGTATCTCCACTGCCACTCATCAGCACGAACTGGTTAGCGTTAAAACCGACCCGTGTCACAACCGGTTTACCAGCTTCAGCCAGTACGGCAATGGACATCCCGGCGTTATACATCACATCGTTGATGCGAACCCCTGCCTTCAGGGTATAAATCGCTGTGGCGCCGTCCGCATCAACCACTGCGGTAAGCTTATCTTCAAGCGTTGCCGTGACGTCCTCAATTTGCGCCTGGACAGTCGTGGAGAGTTCAGCCATAGCTTTATCGACTTCGGCTATTGTCGTTCTGACAATGAGGATTTCAGCACGAACGTCACCATACTGCGCCCACTGGTGATCAACCGTAGCGTTGTTCGCCAGTGCGTTTTGCAGTGCTGCTTCCAAATCTGTATCGATATCGCTTGTAAGCCGTTCGCCATCAGCAGAGCTCAGGAAGTCATCGGCTATATCACCAAGATAATCATCGGCGTTATCGTTAGACATGCCGCGAATCCAGTCGGTATAGCCTGATTCATTTCCTGTTTTGTCCACCAGCTGCGCGCGATACCAGAATTCCTGCCCTGCCCTCAGTCCAAGCTGAGTATATTCAGCAGATGGGTAAGGCACGTCTGACAGAAGTAGCGGATCTGAAAAGTCACTGTTGGCTGTGTACTGGATTTCTGTTTTTAGCGTATCGCCGGTGTTTGCCGGGAATCCCCAGTTCAGACGAATACCCCAGTTAATGCCAGTGGCCATGAATCCCACAGGCTTCGGAGGGTTGCCTACTTTACCTGTCAGCGCCTTCTCTTCTGAATACCCCCATCCTGATGATATTTCGGCAGCATTGATGGCGCGCACGCGCACCAGGTAACGCCCTGCATAAATTCCCGGAACATCGAATGACGTAGTCGAGCTGCGCGGCATGTTCACCCAGTTCCCGTCGTTACGGCGCCACTGTGCCTCATAGGCGATGGCATTTTTTGCCTGGTCCCAGCTTACGCGCATGGTTTCGACGCTGATATTCTGCTGAATCACAGAAAACGAGCTGATTACGATGTTGGCTGGTGCGGACTGGTTTCCCGGCGGAATAACACTAATCGGTCGCTGGTCGATAATCGCGCCGGTATCAATTCTGGCGTATTTGTCCGGGTCATGAAATGCCGCAGTGATTGAGAAGGTACCATTATTGTTATCGCTCACACTGACAACGCGGTACTGTTGCGCGTAGAGCTCGTTTGATTCCACCAGCCAAACTGCTTCAGGCTGTGGCGTCTCACTGTACGTGGTTGTGACAGTTACCGACTCACCGTTTAACCGGAATACTGATGCGCTTACCACCTTCCACGCTGGAAGCAAAGGTCTTCAGGGCTTCAGCAGAGATCACCTGGTGGCCAACGGACTCGACAACCTGTTTCGCGTTTGCCAGCGGCATCTGGGCAACATGTTGCTCAAGTTCGCCCATTGCGGCCTTCAGCGTTTTTTCTGCTTCACGCAGGGCGTTGAACTCAGAAGCCATTTTATCGACGGCTGCCTTTGTTTCTTCTGAAAGCTTGCCGGATTTCTGCGCCTCTTTGAGTGCATCTTCTGCTTTAGCGTTGAACTTGCCGGTTGCCTCTTCAATGCTGGCCGTGACTTTTTTCAGAATATCGTTTACTTCAGACATAAAGGGTCCTTATTTGACTAACGCCGCCAGGGCGATTTCAAGTGAATTGATGGTTTCAGGTTTGATATCTTCGGCAGCGCCCGGCGTACCGTCGTTGGTGGTGACAGCGCCAGGCATGCCACCGGATAAGGCTTTAATGAGTTTTCTGCGCTCAGAGCGCGGGGTGTTTGTCTTGGCCAGCAATGCATCAAGTTTGCGAAGCGCGGCTGCAGGCGATTCGTCGCCGTCGCTGACCGCATCAGCAGAAAGCAAGCTGTCTGCCAGTCCCTTCGCCACAGCATCACTGCCACCGATATAGCTTTCCGCGTCCATCAGCTTCTGCACGGCGGCCATATCAAGGCCGGAGCGCGCCGCGTAGATGTCAGCCATAGCGGTATCGAAGGGTTCCAGTGACTGTGCCAGTTCTGCAAAATCATGACGGTTTCCCATCGCGTATACCCAGCAGTTGTGGATCATCAGGAAGGCACCGCGGCCAATCTGAATATCATCCCCGGCCATCGCAATTATCGAGGCGGCGCTGGCGGCAATGCCCAGCACCTTCACCGTTACACGGCCTTCGTATTCGCGGAGCAGGTTATAAATAGCCAGACCTTCGAACATGTCGCCGCCCGGTGAGTTGATATTCACCGTGACGTCGGAGCCGTTCATAGCCCGAAGCGCACCGGCAATACGTTTAGCTGTTACCCCTTCGCCCCAGTAGTCCTGCCCGATAACATCAAAAACAGAAATGCTGTTATCGTCGGTGGCCGCCGCTTTGATCCCGCCGTCCCAGCGGTCCAGTGCGGACGGTAATGTTTCACAGGTAACGCGCGCGCAGGGGCGACCCGCCGGTGCTACCGGAAGTTGTTTTTTACTCATCAGGAAAGTGCTCCTAAGCGGCCTGTTTCAGCGGAGATTGTTCAAAGGAAATATCGGGGAATACGTGGTTATGCAGCTCTCGCAGGGCCAGTGCCTGAACAGCAGGGTTGCTGCTTTCGAGATTTTTCAGTTGCGTCAGGTTGAGCTGAACGGTGTAAATATCGCCCCCTTCAATTGGCGGCATGTTCTCAAGACGACGAACGTCATTACGGGACATCCAGCCATTTTGAAGCGCGCTGGTATTGCGATGGCGAAGGCAATACAAAAGTAATAGTGGTTCTGAGACGCGTCTATGGTTTGAAATCCAACGGAAACTCCTCACCGATAAGCTCCGGCGTAAGGGGTAATAAACCATCATCACTGGCGGTCTGTATAGCTTTAACTGCCGCTTTACACAATTCCGGGTTCCCTTCTACTACATGCATATTGGTGATTTTATTTGTTCCTTTCGGCTGATGAACACGGATAGTGCATGTATCTCCGACATATCTACTGGCATATGGAAATCTACTTTCAACTGCCTCTTTAAATTTTACAGCCCATTGATTGATTATGGGGAACTCCTGTCTCTGCTTTGGTGTTAATGTTTGTTGTTTTGGCCCCTGACATCCCACCAGGAATAATACGAGGAAACATAAAAACTTACTCATTCTGCGCTCCTTACTAAATGTTTCCGAAGTTATAACATATATACAAACGAAGAATGAACGAGCTATTCTTACTTTGTATTGCAGGCATCTACACAGGGCCTGATGTAATGCTTAACAGTCGGCAACTAGACGCTCTACAGCACGACATGCCCACCAGCAGGCGAGCTTTGTAATGGCTGCCACTATCCGAAGTAGCTCCTACAGAGAAATCATTCCTGTCAAGGAATCACATCTTTACCAAGGAGGATTAATGGTTGATGTAATGCATTACGTTGTTATCAAGAAGCATGCGATTGACCACGCACATTTAGTCGTTTATCTCTTCGAGAGCGACGGAGGCAGGTATTTTTCTGCGGCACGCGCACCAGAGGATGTTGCGTTTGAGATCGGCGATATCCTCAAACATGATGTTGCGAATATCTGGGTTCGTAGCGATGGGACAAAACTAAAATTTGAGGGTAATATTTCTTGCTCTACCCTCCAAGAGGCTGAGGCCCGATTTACACAACTAATTGCCGAAATTGGATGAGAAATCTAAGGCACTCAGTGAAGAACTACTGAAGTGCCTTTATTGGCTGGCTCTTGCTTTCTCAGCCTGCCTTATGTCGGCCTTGTCGCGGTTACACTGCCCAAGCGCAGAAAGCAGGCTGACATTCAGGTCCAGACTTTGCCCCCATGACATCGGATCCAGGATAGCCGGGTAAGGCGTCTCAGCCGTGAGGTTTGCCGGAAGCGGCACCACCGACACCTTGATGTAAACCGTCCGCGTATTGCTGCAGCCGCTTAACTGCGCCATCAGGAACAGGGCGGCGAGCACAATCATCGTTCGCAACAGCAACCTTGATATCTGCCGATGCTCCCGATGCGTCCAGTGCGATCTGCTCTTTTGCATGCTGGTTGACCTCGGAGATGGTGTTGAAAATGGTCATGTTGGTCAGGACGTTAGAGGTCACTGACTCAGCGGCGTTAATCTGATGCTCTGCGGTTTCTGCGCGCGTCTGCTGCTGACTGGCAGCGTTGTGGTAGTGCATTGCCAGCCAGCCAAGGCAGACAATCAGGCACACCAACACCGCGGAGATAATGGCGGTAAGGCGGTTCACTGAACTATCCCCCAGCATGCCAGTGCGCTTTCCTGGACGCGCCGCTCGACCTGACCGTAACAGCCGTTCTTTTGGCCTTTGGTTAGTCGGCAATCACGGCCACCGTCTTTAATCCACCAGCGGATTGCTTCGCATGCCCCTTTACGGTCACCAGCGTTGATGCGATTGTAGAATGTCGATGGATAGCATTTCCCGGGACCAATGTTGTACGGGCAGAAGGATGCAATGCCCACTTTTTGCGGCGCTGTCAGTGGGACCTTGATATTCTGATCGACCCATGCAAGAGCTCTGTCTCGCTCAATGGCGTTCACTTTCTTACATTGCGCATCAGTAGCAGTCATGCCTTTTACGACACGCTTGCCGTCGATAACTGTCACACCATGGCAAAGTGACCAGACGCCACCGGGATCCATTACGGCCACTAGAGCGTTGCCTTCTTTCTCACTGATGAACTGGTCGAACAGTACAGGTGCTGACGCTCCAGCGGCGATAAGGGATAGCATGGCTGCGCTGAGTTTTGCTCTTTTCGATGCCATGTTAATTATCCTGTGGTGGTGCGGTAATGTAGCCCTTCTTAAGGGCCTTCTCGTATGCCTTGGTCTGGCGTCTTTTGAAGTAAAGGTTGGTAAGGTATGTGGCTATACCGATAAGAAAACCGCCTACCACTGCAACCTTGTTCCAGTCGAGGTCGTGCAACCATTGCAAAATGCCGCCTCCACAAATAAGACTGCCGGACACGCAATACGAGACTGCGGATGCAATTTTGTCAGGCATATATCGGATCATCTCTATCTCCTCGCTTAATGGCGGGAGCTGTGTGTAGGGTTCAGGCCCTCGGGACGATTTAACAAGTAGACGTGTCGATGATGGTTCCCGGAGCCTGAAATAAAAAAAGCCCGCTTTTGATGGCGGGCCAATCAGTTGACTATTTGTAAGGTAGGTGTGAGTAAAACCTATGCTCAGAAGTGAAGCTGTATCGGCTGATTCACTATCGGTCCAGGAGAACCATCGGGCACTCAGTTACTTCTCACAACTCAAAGCGTAGCAGCAGTTTGTAAAACCATAAAAAAAGGCCTGCTTTTTATGGCAGGTTCTCAAGGAATTTGAAACTTGTATCGTTGTTGTCATGGTGCCGGGTGCCTCCCGGTGACTCTACCCCAGTCAGCAAAGCCGCGCGCATACCTGCAGATAGCAGTTGACTGGAACGCCCTTTCGCTTAGAAAGGATTCACCACAGAAATAAATTACGCTGAACTTATTCCTGCGGTCAATGGGATTAGTCATTGTTTCCTGATGGCGGCCTTAGAAATGAAAAAGCCCCACCGAAGTGAGGCTAGTTAAATTTGAGGCACCTCATCCAACAAACCACCCGAGGTTAACCGGATTTCACGAGATGCTTTTGGATGAGCGCTGAACCCAAAGGTCAGTATTTTCACACAGCAATTTTGCAAAAAGCAGCGCTCACGCAAAAACATCTAAGGAAGGTGAAGGAAATTGGCATCGGCAATCAAATCCGAGATAACATCAATGTAAATAATAACTCCAGCTATAAGGCTGGCAGTCAGTATCAGGGCAATCTTCCAGATGCCCATAGGTCACCTCTTCTGCGGTATTCCCAATACAATTCTTATTCATCACTAAATAGAGATGAAAGTACATTGCGCAGCTAACCACAAAACAGATCACTAAAGCCAGTATTTTGAGAGTCTTTAACAACACAATTCCCCTGCTAGTTTACTGCAAGCAGGTTAACTTATAGCGGCTCAACAAATTCTCAACACAAGACATAAGCCAGGTCCGTATCACAGCGACCTTCATATAGTAGGTCAGGATTGAATAAATCAGGTGAACTCGACAATATTTCAGCGGGACTACTGGTGCAATGCACCTTCGTGAAAGCCCGGTTGCGAAGCCAAACTTGCTGGCCCGTCAGTCCACCATCAACTACCGTAGTGCCAGAAACAGCATAGGACATACTGATTACAAGTCAGTTGCTCTACCTACTGAGCTAAGTCGGCATTGGTCCGCCACCGGAGCCTCGAACCCCGTACCACAACACCTGGGTTGCCGCTCTTCCCGATGAGCTAGTGGCGGTCTGGTGGCCCTTGCTGGGTTTGAACCAGCGACCGGGCGATTATGAGTCGCACGCTCTAACCAACTGAGCTAAAGGGCCGGGAGCGAGATGATGACCTGCCCCCACGATTAGATACAACACTCAGTTAGTAACGTCGGAATCTTCATTCTCAGAATGACCCTTTCTCCAGCCCGCTGCAAATTCAGACGGTGTCTG